>NZ_JAGIPX010000009.1 GCF_017814945.1 Paraburkholderia sp. LEh10 | reverse complement strand
GGTGAACCGGCTCTTCTTCATGACTTCCTTTCTCCGTTGGAAGCCATTCTCTCAAGTTTCAGCTGGTCCGAAAATTCCACGGCAGGTCAGTTGGATGGGCAATCGCCTTTTGCATGACTGTCGTGTCTACAATCACGCGCTTCACACTCAAGGCCTTGACCACGCCTGCGCGCTTTGCCGCTTCAATCGTCTCGGCCAGCAGCTCTTCAATGCCGGCTTCGTCTAGCCGCTTGCGCCAGCGCGTCAGGCTCGACGGGTCGACCGGCGGCTCGGTCTGCAGGTACGTTTCGCCGGTGAACACCTGCCAGTACGGGTTTTCCACCCACTGCCAGACGACCTTCGCGCCCAGCACCACGAACTCCGGGTCGTATTCAAGGTCCACGCCGCATGGCGCCTCGTCGCTGACAGGACTCATCCAGCCATGAACGGCAACCGTCTTCGCCGCGTTCTGCGAAGTTTTTGTGTTCCTGCTCACGCCATATCCTTCATCAGTCGGGCTTCAGCATCCGCTTCAGTTGCGCCGCGTAGCCTTCGGGCTCGAAGCGCATGCCTGTCACGGGCACATGGGTTGGCGACTCGCCCAGCCATCCCGACCAGCCAAGCTGCTGCTCACCTTCGAGCACGGCGGGCGACGCGCTCTGCGGCCTGATCTGCAGTTCCAGTTCCCACCGTATCTCCTCGCCAACGATTTTCGCGTGCCCGTGCGCATTGAGGAGTACGTATTTAACTGGATGGAGCGGCCTTTGCAGAGGCAAAGCCGGCTGGGTTTGCCCGGCGCGTCTTCCACAATGGGCGTGAACGCGATGCTCGGGGACCATATTCCGGACCGGCAGTGCAAGTTCCGCATCGTGATCGGACCGCTCGATCTGAGGGAGTACCTGCGTTTTACGCCACAGGGCACGCAACTGCTGCGCCTGATCGAATGGGTGCGGGCATTCGCTTCCGCAGACCGAACCGTTCCGGCTGGGCCAGTTGCCGTACCTGGCGTTCGCGCCCAGCGAGATTGCCCGCGTGGCCGTGGAGCACGGGCGTCTGAAAGCCCGGCTCTTCGGGCTGGGCATGCTCGGTCCCAACGGTCCGTTGCCCATCCACGTGACAGAGATCGCACGGGAGCGCGAGGAGTTGCGGCACGATCCGACGCTCAGCCGCTTCCTGGATCTATTCCATCACCGCTATTTCACGATCTTCTACCGGGCGTGGGCAACGGCGCAGGCGACAGCCGGACTCGATCGTCCCGGTCACGAGAAGTTCACGTTCTACATCGCGAGTCTCACGGGCCATGACGTCAGGGAGATCGGGCAGGGGCCGCTGCCGTCGCACGCACGGCTTGCCGCAGCACCGCATCTGATTCGCGAAGCCCGGAATCCCGATGGAATGGCGGCGACCCTGTCGCACTATGTGTCGAACGCATCATCGAGGCGTTCTGCATACGGATCCCCCACTTCGCCCGCCTGCATGCCTAGGCGCGCGGCGATCTTGGGATGCTGTTGCGCGAACTCCCCCGCGAGTTCCGCATATAGATCAATTCATGGTTGTAGTACTCCAGCAGCCGCGGATCCATTCAAAAATAACTCTAATTCGTTGTACGTATAAACGCCGTCGGCAATTTTTAACACCATCAGCATGCCGATGCAATTTTTGAGAATTTAAAAGCGGTAAACGTTTGTCAGATTCCTTCGCGCGGTCGAGATCGAGCCCGCCGAACTCCCAGAACGAACCGCCCATCGTATAGATCATGCCCGCGGCCATGTTCATCGGGCAGAAGCCGCCTTGCGCTGCATAATTTGGAGTGCCGAACTGCTTCGCGAACAGGCCTCGACTCCTGATCGCTTTCGTTGCGTTGGCCGCAGCGAGATCGCGCCTGGGGCGAGCCGGAAATCGACTGTCTCTCCCGCGCGGTCAACTGCACGGTAGGGATTAAATCCCTTCGACGCGGACTTTCATATACATCTGGCCGATTCTCCATGACGTCACCATTCCCCGGGTTTCCCACATTCAACAACAATCTCCTCCAGAACCGTGCCTTAATCTTACGAGCCTGCTTACCTAGACTGTGGTCACTGGATTACGAACAGGTCCGTTCGTAGCTGGACAAGACAAGGTCTGGAGGTAGTCGCCATGAAATCCCTTATTCAAGCTGTCGTCGTTGCCGCCGCACTCGTTGCTCCGGCTGTGTCGTTCGCGCAGTCGAATGCGCCGTCACGCGTGCGCAAGTGCGTGCCGAACTGATCCAGATCGAGAAGGCTGGATATAACCCGGCTCGCGGCGAAGACCCGTCCTACCCCGCCGACATCCAGGCTGCCGAAGCCAAGGTGGCCGCGCAAAACGGCGCAGCCAGCGGTTACGGTAGTGGTATGAATGGTTCGTCAGAGGCGGGACGCCCGGCCGTATCGAAAGCGGAGTGGAACGCAATGTACAACCGTCCCTGATGGGCGGCTTCAGGCGCACAGCCCGTATGCTGTAAAGAAGTATCCGGTCTGAGCAGCGCTCTGAGCGCGCACGCCTCGCTTTAAGGCACTGGCTCGCTAGCGGGGACGCCCGATAGCGGGCCACAGTTATATCGAATACCTCCGCTTTCGGCGCTTCACGTTCGATGGCTTCGCCCAGAGACTCGAACGATCATTTCGTCGCGGCACGGCTAATGCTGCCTCGCTTAATGCTGGCAGGTCCGCATCGAACTGCCCGCTTGGAACCGTGCGGCGGCCTTGGCTCGCTCGACGCGACGCCTGCACGAAACGGCGCAACGTTCTGCTGCATCTGCATGATCGAGGTCGTCGGCGCCCGCGTTTCTGTATCTGACATCAGTTGCGCAAGCGGATAGGCTTTGCGCCGGACTCACCGCTGCGGACTAAAATTCTTGCTATGCGACCGATGCGCGGGAGGGCGATCATGATGAGACTGTTCGGCATACTGGCTCTGGCCGCGGGCGTTGCGGGATGTGCCGTCCCCCAGCCGTACAACGGCTACCCGGCTTACGGAGACGGTCCAGGCTATTACGCGCCAGGTCCCAGCATTGGCGTCGGCGTCGGCGGTGGCAGCTTCGGTGGCGGTGTGGGTGTGGGCGTGGGCGTCGGTTTCTAGCGCCCTGCTTCACGAGCCGTCAGGGTTGCGTACCGTTTAGAGAAGCTGCGACCCGGCCCGCGCGCTGTCAGCCGTGCGACCCGGTGCGCATGCCGCCCACGCCAACCTTGCCTCGACGGCTTTTGCGATGCGCCGAACTGCTCGGGCGATGCTTCTTCCTGGTGACGGCGGTGAGTGTGACCTGATCCGCGGGGTAGTAAATCGCCCTGTGCACCGCTACGCGACAGGCCGGCTGGTTCGGATGGGGAGAAAGCTTGACCGTTCTGGCGCCGTAAAATTTACCCCTGTCCTTGATGACGCTTCCCGGTGCGACCGACAGCGATTTGCCACCCGGCGCAGGCGCGTTCGCAGTTTCGAGCGGGTCGAACCAGGCATCCGCACGCACGATTGCATGCCTGGCGCCGTCGACAGTGACATATGTCGCCCTTTCGACGAGCGCGTAGTTGGAAACCTTGAATTCGATTGCCATGATGGACATCTCTGCGGACGATGCCGACACTAATAGTTTAGTGGCATTGCCCCGATCGATGCTGCTTGCTACACGCCGCCGATCCGCGGTTTGCTGACGTCATAGCGCTGCGGCTACGTGTCGAGGCCGGGCACGGAATACTCGAAGCAGCCATAAGCCGTTAGGGCGCGATGTGGCCTCTGATCTGATGACGCAGCAGTTCGCCATCGGCGATGCGTCCGCACAGCCGCGTGCAAATGCCAGCCGCCAATGCGCGCGTTGCCCCGACGGGTCCTCCTGCTTTCTCACACGTTCCCCCGGACAAAGGCGACGGCGAAAGTACAATGACTCCCTGAACGCGCGCGCACCGGCGCACTCCCTGCAGGCGCAACGGAGAAACCATGACAGGTCCGGCGAACAACCACTATGAGAGCTGGCAGGAGCAGATCCAGCAGGATCTGAAGGCGCGCATCAAGGCGCACCAGCACGACGTGCAACGGGCGAAAGCGCTGCATGCCCGGGGCGCCAGCGCTCCCGCGCCGCTCATCCTCGTCGGCGACGGCGATTCCTGGTTCGACTACCCGCTGCCGGATCCGCTTCACCCCACGGACGTGTTGCAGGCGCTGAGGACTGCGGGCGAACCCGCTCCGATGATCCTCAAGCTGGCGCACTACAGCGACGCGACCACGACGCTGCTAGGCGTGACCAAGCGCAACCGCCTCATTGCCCAGTTACAGGATCCCGCCAATGGCCCCATCGAAGCCCTGCTCTTTTCCGGCGGCGGCAACGATGTCGTCGGCGACCAGTTCCGCTTCTGGCTCAACGACGCGAGCGCCGTCGGCAACGATTCTGCGCTGGGCGTCAACATCCAGCGCCTCGGCGACATCTTCGGTGTGGTCGAGAGCGCCTATCTCGACCTGATCCGCATCCGCGACCAGTGCGCGCCTCACGCGCCGATCTTCGTGCACGCGTACGACTTTGCAATTCCCACGGGCATCGCGGCCTGCCATCTCGCGGGACCGTGGCTGCGTCCGTCTCTCGTCGATCGTGGCTGGTCAGGCCTTGCGCCCGGCGCGCTGATCGTCAAGACAATCCTCGCCCAGTTCCGCGCGATGCTGCAGCGGCTGGCCAGCGAGCCTACCCACAACATGGTGCTGGTCGAGACGCAAGGCACGCTCGCGCCAGGCGACTGGGCCAACGAACTGCATCCCACCGGAGCGGGTTTCGCCAAGATCGCCGCCCGTTTCAGGGCCGCGCTCGCCACGCGGTTTGCGCATCGCATTTGAAAGATCCGCTGGGTGTCGCATTGTCTTAAATCCCGCAAAATAAAATTGGCAATGTAGGCGTTTACCCTGTATCTGGCGATCGCTAGAATCTTTTTGATGGTTACGGAACACCGTGATAACCGAAAGCAAGATTCTGGAGGTAAATCGTGAAGTCGTTCATCAGGGCCGTGGCACTCGCTGCAATCATCGTTGCTCCCGTCGTATCGTTCGCCCAACCGAACAGTGGGGTCACACGCGCACAGGTTCGCGCGGAGCTCGTGCAGCTGGAGAAGGCAGGATACAACCCGGCGACGGCCAATCCGGATGA
The DNA here is from genome assembly GCF_017814945.1 of Paraburkholderia sp. LEh10. Classification (GTDB taxonomy): domain Bacteria; phylum Pseudomonadota; class Gammaproteobacteria; order Burkholderiales; family Burkholderiaceae; genus Paraburkholderia. The sequence continues at coordinate 204,206 of NZ_JAGIPX010000009.1, read as the reverse complement.
CTATCCGCAGAACATTCAGGCTGCCGAAGCGAAGGTCGCTATTCAGAATGGCGACGCAAGTGGCTATGGCTCGGTCGCCAACGGTGCTAGTCACTCGGGAAATCGTGTGGCAGCCGGTCCCACCGGGCCGCATTCGACTTACTTCGGCAACTGAAAAAGCCTCGAAGGGATTTCCACCCTCGAAGGCGACCGTGCACCCACGTGCAGTAAAACAAACGCAAATTCCAGACAAAACTGTCGGCGAAGACGCCTGATTAAAAGAAGAGAATTTGCGTCACACCACTCGCGCGCCGTCGCGCCTGAATGACAGATGCGCACCCATCGACGGGACCATGAACAGCTTCGCGCGATGCGATCCATTGCACGCGGACGGCTTGCACGCACCGGCTTCGTCTGAAGAACCGGTCACGGTCTGACACGCGCGAAGCGTCCGGCGTTGGCGCTTTCGACGCGACAAAGAAACCACTGAAGCCGGCTTTATCGAAGGCGAGATCCATACTTCCTCCAACGCTGCGTGGCTCGTAGCAGCGCGCAAACCGTCATCTCAATCATCGACATTTATTAAGGAATCCAATTGATGTCACGCAAGCTCAGACGCGGCAACCTGCGCGTGCCAGACGCGGGCCTCGGGCCAGGCGAGCGCATCGTCGTCAACGGACTGATGTGCGCGCGCCGCTACGACACCATAAAGCCACATCTCGTCGACATGGCCGATGCGGCGAAACCGGCTGCCTCACAGGCAAGAGGCTCATCATGAACATATCCAGGTTCTTTATCGACCGGCCCATCTTCGCGGCCGTGCTGTCCGTGGTCATCCTGCTCGCGGGTCTGATCGCGCTCACGAAGCTGCCCACGGCCGAGTATCCCGAAGTGGTGCCGCCTTCCGTCGTGATCCGCGCGCAGTATCCCGGCGCGAATCCGAAGGTGATCGCCGAGACGGTGGCCTCTCCCGTCGAGGAGCAGATCAACGGTGTCGAGAACATGTTGTACATGCAGTCGCAGGCCAACAGCGACGGCAACATGACGACAACTGTCACGTTCAGGCTCGGCACCGATCCGGACAAGGCGCAACAACTCGTGCAGAACCGTGTGTCGCAGGCGCTGCCGCGTCTTCCCGAAGACGTGCAGCGTCTGGGCGTGACCACGGTCAAGTCGTCGCCCACGCTCACGATGGGCGTGAACCTCGTGTCGCCGAACGATCGCTACGACCTCACCTACCTGCGCAACTATGCGCTGATCAACATCAAGGACCGCTTCGCGCAGGTACCCGGCGTCGGCGAAGTGGTGCTGTGGGGCTCGGGCGATTATTCAATGCGGGTGTTGCTCGACCCGACCAGGGTGGCGAGCCAGAACCTGACGGCCAGCGATGTCGTCAAGGCGATTCGCGAGCAGAACGTGCAGGTCGCCGCCGGCATCGTCGGCGGCGCGCCGATGACCAGCAACGTCCCGCTGCAACTGAGCGTGAACGCGCAAGGGCGCTCAAGTCGGAGAAAGAATTCCGCCGCATCATCGTGAAGACTTCGCCCGATGGCGCCGTCACGCATCTCGGCGATGTCTCGCGCGTCGAAATGGGCGCGTCGGAGTATGCGCTGCGCGCGAGCATGGACGGCAAGAAGGCGGTGCAGATCATCATCTTCCAGCAGCCCAACGCTAACTCGCTGCAGATCTCCGACCACATCCCGCAAGCCCACGGCCGACATGCAGAAGGACAAGGACATGCCCGGGGATGAAGCCGAGATCGTCGCTGCGCACAGGGAAATGAACGGCGCCTGAACGTCATGATGTCATCCCAAACGCCGTTTCGGGATGACCGCTTTCGTGCTGGTGCAGCGTTCACGGCGGCCTCGAACGGGGCGGTCAACTCTTATATAAGACATAAGACATTTGACGTAGCAGGGCATTACAATTAGAATCGCGATCAAAGCAGTGGCCGGAACAGCTTCGGCGTGCCTGAAAAGCCCTCCCCTGAAACGTAATACCAGCAGGTCTCCCATGCTTGAAAACTTTCGCGCTCATGTAGCCGCACGCGCCGCGCTCGGCATTCCTCCCCTACCGCTGACGGCTCAGCAGACCGCCGATCTGGTGGAACTGCTGACGAAGCCGCCCGCAGGCGAAGAGCAGACCCTGCTCGACCTGATCACCAACCGCGTGCCCGCAGGCGTGGACGAAGCCGCCCGCGTGAAGGCGGGCTTCCTCGCCGCCGTGGCCAAAGGCCAGACCGCCTGCGCGCTGATCTCGCGCGAGCGCGCCACCGAACTGCTCGGCACGATGCTCGGCGGCTACAACATCGCCCCGCTGATCGAGCTGCTGTCGGACGCCGAAGTCGGCGCCGTGGCCGCCGACGCGCTGAAGAAAACCCTGCTGATGTTCGACCAGTTCCACGACGTCAAGGACCTGGCCGACAAGGGCAACGCCAACGCCCGCGCGGTGATGCAAAGCTGGGCCGACGCCGAATGGTTCACGAGCCGTCCGGAAGTGCCGCAAAGCCTGACCATCACCGTCTTCAAGGTGACAGGCGAAACGAACACCGACGACCTGTCGCCGGCCCCCGACGCCACCACCCGCCCGGACATTCCGCTGCACGCACTGGCGATGCTGAAGAACGCGCGTCCCGGCATTACGCCGGAAGAGGACGGCAAGCGTGGTCCCGTCGGGTTCATCGAGTCGCTGAAGGAAAAGGGCCACCTGGTCGCGTATGTGGGCGACGTGGTCGGCACCGGCTCCTCGCGCAAGTCGGCCACCAATTCGGTGCTGTGGTTCACGGGTGAAGACATCCCCTTCATTCCGAACAAGCGTTTTGGCGGCGTGTGTCTGGGCGGCAAGATCGCCCCCATCTTCTACAACACGATGGAAGACGCCGGCGCGCTGCCGATCGAACTCGACGTGTCGAAGATGGAAATGGGCGACGTGGTCGAACTGCGCCCATACGAAGGCAAGGCTCTGAAGAACGGCGAAGTGATCGCCGAGTTCCAGGTCAAGTCCGACGTGCTGTTCGATGAAGTGCGCGCCGGCGGCCGCATTCCCCTCATCATCGGCCGCGGACTGACGGCCAAGGCACGTGAAGCGCTGGGCCTCGCGCCGTCGACGCTGTTCCGCCTGCCGCAGCAGCCGGCCGACAGCGGCAAGGGCTTCTCGCTGGCCCAGAAGATGGTCGGCCGCGCCTGCGGCCTGCCGGAAGGCCAGGGCGTGCGACCGGGCACGTACTGCGAACCGAGGATGACCTCGGTCGGCTCGCAGGACACCACGGGTCCCATGACCCGCGACGAGCTGAAGGACCTGGCATGCCTGGGCTTCTCGGCCGACCTCGTGATGCAGTCGTTCTGCCACACGGCCGCCTATCCAAAGCCGGTGGACGTGAAGACTCACCAGACGCTGCCGAACTTCATCAGCACCCGTGGCGGCATCGCGCTGCGCCCGGGCGATGGCGTGATCCACTCGTGGCTGAACCGCATGCTGCTGCCCGACACCGTGGGCACGGGCGGTGACTCGCACACCCGCTTCCCGATCGGCATCAGCTTCCCGGCCGGTTCGGGTCTGGTCGCCTTCGCGGCCGCCACGGCCACGATGCCGCTCGACATGCCGGAGTCGGTGCTGGTCCGCTTCAAGGGCAAGATGCAGCCGGGTGTGACCCTGCGTGATCTCGTCAACGCAATTCCGCTGTACGCGATCAAGCAAGGCATGCTGACGGTCGCCAAGCAGGGCAAGAAGAACATCTTCTCGGGCCGCATTCTCGAAATCGAAGGCCTGCCCGATCTGAAGGTCGAGCAGGCGTTCGAATTGTCGGATGCTTCCGCCGAGCGTTCGGCCGCCGGTTGCACGGTCCACCTGAACAAGGAACCGATCATCGAATACCTCAACAGCAACATCACGCTGCTGAAGTGGATGATCGCCCAAGGCTACCAGGACCCGCGCAGCCTGCAGCGCCGCATCAAGGCGATGGAGCAGTGGCTGGCCGACCCGCAACTGCTGTCGCCCGATGCCGACGCCGAGTACGCAGCCGTCATCGAGATCGATCTCGCCGACATCCACGAGCCAATCGTGGCCTGCCCGAATGATCCCGACGACGTGAAGACGCTGTCGGACGTTGCGGGCGCCAAGATCGACGAGGTGTTCATCGGCTCGTGCATGACCAACATCGGCCACTTCCGCGCCGCGTCGAAGCTGCTGGAAGGTAAGCGCGACATCCCGGTCAAGCTGTGGGTGGCCCCGCCGACCAAGATGGACCAGAAGCAGCTGACGGAAGAAGGTCACTACGGCGTGTTCGGCACCGCGGGTGCCCGTACCGAAATGCCGGGCTGCTCGCTGTGCATGGGCAACCAGGCACAGGTGCGCGAAGGCGCGACGGTCATGTCGACGTCGACCCGCAACTTCCCGAACCGCCTGGGCAAGAACACGAACGTGTACCTCGGCTCGGCGGAACTGGCGGCGATCTGCTCACGCCTGGGCAAGATCCCGACCAAAGCCGAGTACATGGCCGACATCGGCGTGATCAACGCCAACGGCGACAAGATCTATCAATACATGAACTTCGACCAGATCGAGGACTTCAAGGAAGTCGCCGACACCGTGGAAATGTAAGCGTGCTGTCGGGCTACGGCGTGCTGTTTTCGCCGTAGCGCCACGAAATGGCGCCGTGGGCTGAATGCCCGCGGCGTTTTTTTTGGGCACTACGCCGCAGTGGGATCATTTGACAGCCTCACGAAAAGGGCTGTCGCTGAATGGCTTCCTGTGCTCTCCCGTATCGTCCGCTGGGATCCGATCACAGTGGCCTGCCAAGGCTGGCAAAAACATGACGCGTAAGGCCGTCGCAGCACAATGATTCAAGCCACCGCGCACACTAAAACTGAGTACGCGTCCGGTTGCCCTATACGAGTACTTCGCGGCCGCCGGCTACCTGCCGTTCAAATGTTGCCGAAACTGCATTCATCGCGGAATGCCTGGCCCGAACGAGAAAAAACATAAACTCGGGAATAGAAAGCGGACTTGCGTCGTATCACCTTGCGTGACTCCCTCGTGCGCTCTGCACGCACACCGAAAGCCACGCGTAAGTCAGGTGTGGCCTTAAGAATTCACCACATCTGTTTCGCCCAGGAGCTTGCTGACAAGCCGTTACGTTGTCCGCGTTCCTGATCGTCTTGTTAATGCCGGTGCGTTCAATAGCGCACTGCGTTGCGCATCTCATCGGGCCTGGGCCGGCATATCAGCGTTAGAAGTTTGTCAGCATGGATGTCGCGGGCCGGCAGCACGCCTACGGTGGCACGGACATCAAAAGGAGCTCATCATGAAATCGCTCGTTTTCGCAATCTCGGCAGTGTCGGCCCTGGCACTGCCGCTCACTGCCTTCTCACAGACCGACGCGGCGCCAACGCGAGCGCAGGTGCGTGCCGAGTTGCAACAACTCGAACAGGCGGGCTATGACCCTGCGAAAGGTGAAGATCCGAATTACCCGGTAGACGTTCAGGCGGCCGAGGCGCGAGTGTCGGCGGCCAACGGAGCCACAGCTTATGGGGGCACTTCTTCGGGCTCATCTTCGTCGGGGTCACGCGCAACGACACGTCCGGCTTCCGGCGACGAGCTGCGCCAGATTTACTTTGGCGGAGAATAGGCGTTTCGCTAACCTCGACAGTCTCTGCTGCTCGGCGCGACAAATCCGGGCGCCGTAAAGATAGGGCTTGGGCCCGCCTCGTTTGATCGAGCGGGCGCAGCCCATTGCGCCGTACGCAGCGTTTCCTGACATTGCGTGACGCCCGCACGACACGGCGATCACTTCCGTCGCCGCACCCGGCGCCCGCGCAGAATGCCTTTCCGCGACCCGCCAGCACGACGGCACGACGGCACGACGGCACGACGGCACGACGGCACGACGGCACGGATAATCGTCATTCGCGCCGAGTTCCGTCAATGCCTCATCAAGTTCTCCAATCACGATTTCATTGAGAGCGTCACGCACGGCCGGCTGTTCAGCCAGATGGTCGCGACGCCATTCCCGATAACCACTTCGATAGTTCGATTGCTCACGACAGCGTTTCAATATGACTTCGGCAACCCCAATGCCTTCTCGGCAATGAAGCACAGGATCAGTTGCGGGCTGACGGGCGCGAGGCGTGAATCCACGGAGCCGATGCTCCAGACCTATGCGGGCCGCGATCTCGTCGCTCTTCCCTATGAGACGGCGATATTCGAAAGCAGGCTGAGGCTCTTCTATCGCAGGAAGACGTACATGTCGCCTGCCGTGCAGAAGTTTCGCCCGACGTGGCACGAAGCGTTATCGTCCACGTGAAGGCGCGCGTGCTCCGTTTACCGACCCGTTGCGCGAGATGCCATTACAATCCAGCACTTCGATCCGACAGCATTGAACTGCGCGATGATCAACCTTCTTGCATCGACCTTCGCGGCGGCTATCGCCGCCGCGAGCCTCGCCACCAGCACGGCCGCGCTGGCCGACACCGCAGGGGGCGGCGGCAGCGGCGCCCAGCAGTGCGCGATTGGGTATGTGACGGGCGTCGGCGGATCGATGCAGAGCTTTCGTGAATACCTGGCGACGCCCGACAGAGACAAATTCCGCTACCTGGCGGACAACGAGCTTCACTGCCAGATCTCCGACGAGGGCCGCACGTCGGCGTGCATGGGCGTCACCAACCTGCGCAATGAAAAAGTCAGCGTGTACGACGATATCGACAGCACGACGATGGCCGTCGTCGCCCGCGTTGAGCTCGAACGGGGCACCTACCCGGTGATCATCGTCGTCCGGAAGCAGGACGTTCGGTGCGAAGAATGATCTCCCCGAAGCGCTGATCTCACGCGCAAGCGGCCGTCGATCGCGTCCCGCGCAGCCGTTTCGCGACAGGCCGGCGAACTCGCGTTGCGATCGGGCTCATTCGACTCATATCCCACACTTCGGGCCGCGCTCGCCAGTCAGTTCTCGATCCGTCAAGCTCCCGCAACATCCCTGCCTCAAGCTGCTTCACCGCGGTCCGCTTTGCTTCCCCATCGCTGCCCTTCGCAGCCTTTGAGGGCGCTCACCCTCCAAAACATACCGAAAGAAAATTTTGAAGCATTCCCTTAAAAAGTCCAGGTCGATAGGATGCTAACGAACCAAAACCGACATACAATCCCGCCCCATGGCTAATCTCCACCTTCTGCGCCGCTCGGTCAGCAGCACGCTGGTTCTCGCCGCGCGCCGCTGGCGCCGCACGAGCCATAGCGTGCTGTCCGCGTATAACGTTTCCGAGGCCTGCGCGGGGCCGCTCCTCGCGGCCAACCGTCTGGGCGAGGCCGTGCGCCAGGTGACGCTCGCGGAACACGTCGGCATCGAAGGGCCGTCGCTCGTGCGCCTGCTCGATCAGCTGTGCGCGGCGGGACTCGTGCGCCGCGACGAAGACCCCGACGACAAACGCGCCAAGACCATCACGCTGACGGACGAAGGCCGCGCCGTCACCGCGCGCATGGAAGAGCGGCTGATGGAACTGCGCGCGCGCGTGCTCAAAGGCGTGAGCCGCGAGGATCTGGAAACGACGCTGCGCGTGCTCAACGCGTTCAACGCATCGCTGGATGCGACGGTTGCGCCCGGCAGCAAGGGGGCGTCCGGCGCGCCTGTCCGCTCCATCCCGGCGGGATCGGACAGCCGGCGCAAGACATGAGCGACGCATAACCGCCATGGTCTATCCTTCAGCCCGCGACTGGCTGTTTTCCGCCAAGACGTTCGCGGCCGCGATGATCGCGCTGTATATCGGCCTTGCGCTCGAATTGCCGCGCCCTTACTGGGCGATGGCGTCCGTCTATATCGTCTCGAACCCGTTCGTCGGCGCGACGCGCTCGAAGGCGCTGTACCGCGCGCTCGGCACCGCCCTCGGCGCGGCGGGCGCGGTGCTGATCGTGCCGCCGTTCGTCGAGTCGCCGTTTCTGTTCAGCGCGATCGTCGCGCTGTGGACGGGCACCCTGCTCTATCTGTCGATGAACGACCGCTCCGCGCGCAGCTATGTGTTCCTGCTCGCGGGCTACTCGCTGCCGCTGATCGCGCTGCCCGCCGTCACCAATCCAACCGCCGTCTTCGATCTCGCCATCACGCGCACGGAAGAGATTCTGCTCGGCATCGTGGTCGCGAGCACCGTGGGCAGCGTCGTGTTTCCGAGCCGCCTCGCGCCGACGCTGATCGAACGCACTGACGCCTGGTTCCGCGACGCCGCGTTCTACGCGAGCGAAACGCTGTCGGGCCGCATCGCGGGCGCGCCCATTTCGGCCGCGCGGCAGCGGCTCGCCGCGACCGTCAACGGGCTGGAAATCCTGCTGAGCCAACTGACGTACGACCACACCCGCCCCGACATCGTGCGCCGCGCGCGCGCGTTGCAGGGGCGCATGCAGATCTTCCTGCCGCTGATTTCGTCGATGGCCGATCCTTTGATCGAACTGATGCGCGAGCGCGGCGCGCATCCCCCCGAGGTCGAAGCGCTGCTCGCGGACGTCGCGAAGTGGATCAGGTCGCCCGCGCTCGAAGCGAAACACGCGGACGAGCCGGACCTCGAGGCGCAAGCGCTGCACGAGCGCGCCGCCGCGCTGCGCCCGCCTGCCGAAGCGCTCGCTGACTGGGGCGGCGCGTTGCTGTCGAACGCGCTCTGGCGGCTTGGGCAGGTCATCGACGTCTGGCAGGACATCCGCTGCCTGCGCGCGGCCATCGTCCACGAGACGGCCCTGTGGCGCCCGCGCTTTCGTCACTGGCGGTTGGGCGGCACCGAGCGCTTTTTCGATCGCGGGATGATGCTGTTTTCGACGGCGTCGGCCGTCGGCGCGATCATGGTGGCGTGCGGGCTATGGATCACATCCGGCTGGAACGACGGAGCAGGCGCGGTGACGCTCGCGGCCGTGTCGTGCTGCTTCTTCGCGGCGCTCGACGAACCCGCGCCCGCGGTCTTCAAGTTCTTCCTGTCGACCTGCGCGAGCGTCGTGCTGGCGGGCCTCTACGTGTTCGTCGTGCTGCCGCATGTGCACGACTTCGCGATGCTCGTGCTGATCTTCGCCGGTCCGTTCCTGATCATCGGCACGCTGATTCCGCGCCCGCAGTTCAATCTCGTGACGATGCTCGTCGCCGTCAACACGGCCACGTTCATCAGCATCCAGAGCGCCTACGACGCCGACTTCTTCGTGTTTATCAACAGCAATCTCGCGGGCGTCGCGGGCCTGCTGTTCGCCTTCATCTGGACGCTCGCGACGCGGCCGTTCGGCGCCGAACTCGCGGCCGCGCGCCTGACGCGCTCGGCATGGGCCGATGTCGTGACGAGCGCGTCGACGGCCGCGATCGAGGACCAGCGCGATCTGTACTCGCGCATGCTCGACCGGTTGATGCAACTGCTGCCGCGCCAGGCCGCAACCGATTCTCATCGCCATCCGTCGATCGAAAGCTTTCGCGACTTCCGCGTCGCGTTGAACGCGCTGGACTTGCGGCGCACACGCCGCAAGCTGACAAGCGACTTGCATGGGCCCATCGATGACGTGCTGGCGGGTGTGCGGCAGTATTTCGAGCAATGCATTACGCGGCGCAATCGCCAGCCCGTGCCGCCCGCGCTGATCGATACGATCGATGCCGCTGTCGCACAGGTGACGACGCGCAGTATCGAGCGGGCGCAAGGCGGCACGCAGCCGGGGCAGCCAGGAACAGCCCCGGCGCAGGGAGAGGTGCAGGCACAGTTGCAGGGCGCGGGCGAACGACGGGCGCCCGCGCTGTCCGGCGAACGCTGGCTGCGCGACACGCTGCATGCGCTCGTCGGCATGCGCCTGTCGCTCGCGCCGCCGCGCAGCGCGTCAGGCGGCAACCCGCCGCTCAAGGAGGAGACTGCGTGATGCCCCGTCAACCTTACTTATTCTGTCGACGCACATGATCGGCGAAATCGACATCCTCGGCGTGTTCGTGCCGGCCGTGCTGGTCCTGATGCTGATCGCCTATCTGGTGAATCTGGCGATCCGCACCATGCTCGCGCGCGTGGGCTTTTACCGCTTCGTCTGGCACCGTTCCATTTTCGATCTCGGCATTTATGTACTGGTGCTGGGGCTTGTCGTCATCGTTTCGCACCGGTTCATAACGTGAAGAAAACCTGGTTCTCCGTCGGGCAGATCCTGCTCACACTCGTCGTCGTCGTGATCGCAGCGGTCGTGCTATGGAAGGTGGTCGACTACTACATGTTCGCGCCGTGGACGCGCGACGGCCACGTGCGCGCCGACGTCATCCAGGTCGCGCCCGACGTGTCGGGGCTCATCACCGAAGTGAACGTCCTCGACAACCAGCAGGTCAAGCGCGGCGAAGTGCTGTTCGTGATCGACCAGGCGCGCTACACGCTCGCGCTGCGCAACGCGCAAGCCACCGCGCAGCAGCGCCGCGCGACGCTCGACCAGGCGCGCCGCGAAGATGCCCGCAACCGCACGCTCGGCAACCTCGTCGCGCGCGAAGCCGTCGAGGAAACGCACTCGCGCGTCGAGACGGCGGCCGCCGCGCTCGCCGATGCCGAAGTCGCGATCGATACCGCGCGCCTGAACCTGCAGCGCACGGTGATCGTGAGTCCCGTCGACGGCTATCTGAACGATCGCGCGCCGCGCGTCGGCGAGTTCGTGTCGGCGGGACGCGCGGTGCTGTCGGTGGTGGACATGCATTCGTTCCGCGTCGACGGCTACTTCGAGGAGACCAAGCTGCGCGGCATCGACATCGGCCAGCCCGTCGACATCAAGGTGATGGGCGAGCCGGGCGTGCTGCGCGGTCACGTGCAGAGCATCGTCGCCGCGATCGAAGACCGCGACCGCCAGCAAAGCCAGAACCTGCTGCCGAACGTGAACCCCGCATTCAGCTGGGTGCGTCTTGCGCAGCGCATTCCCGTGCGCGTCGCGCTCGACGAGATTCCCGCCGACTTCCGGATGATCGCGGGCCGTACGGCGACGGTGTCGGTGGCCGGCATGGGGCCGTCGATCGGGCGCCGTTCGGCTTCGAATGCGGCTTCGAATGCGGCTTCGGAAACGCCGGCTTCGAATCCGGCTTCGGGAATGCGGGCTGCGTCGGCGTCAGCGGCGTCCGCCGGCGCGGGCGCATCCGCGACGGGCGCGCCTCGCGCGGGCGGCGCATCGTCGCTCGCCACCGGGCCCGCATCGGGCGCATCGCGATGAAGCGCATCCCGTCCATCACGGCAGCGCGCGTCGGCGGGACGCTGTTGCCCGCGCTGTTGCCCGCGCTATTGCCTCTCGTCGTCGCGCTGAACGCCTGCACGACGGTCGGCCCCAACTACAGGCTGCCCGAGAACGCGATGGTCAACGCGCCATACGCGAACGGCGCGATCGACGGCGCGGACGCAGCGCCCGTCACGCAGCAGCCCGTGCCGTCGAAATGGTGGCGTCTGTACGACGACCCCGTGCTCGATCAGCTGGTGATGGAAGCGCTCGCATCCAACACCGATCTGCGCGTCGCCGCGGCCAATCTCGCGCGCTCGCGCGCGGAGGTCGAGTTCGCCAGCGAACAGGGCGGCTTTTCCGGCAAGACGTCGGCGGCGTTCCAGCGCGCGCAGGAATCGGCCGAACAGTATCTGCTGACGGAGAAGATCCCCGTCGTCAACGAAGGCGCGCTCGACCTGAGCGTTTCGTACGAAATCGATCTGTTCGGCAAGCTGCGGCGCGGCGTCGAAGCGGCGAAGGCCGACGACGAAGCCGTCGAGGCCGCCAGCGACCTTGCGCGCGTCACGGTCGTGGCCGATGTCGTGCGTGCCTATGTCGAGTCGTGCGCGGCGGCTGACGAACTCGCGATTGCGCAGCAGTCGCTGTCGTTGCAACGGCAACGGGTCAAGCTCACGCAGCGGCTGCGCGACGCGGGCCGGGGCAACCAGCCGGACGTCACGCGTGGACAGACGCAGGCCGATACGCTCGCCGCCGATATCCCGCGCTTCGTCGCGCGCCGCCAGGCGGCGCAATACCGGCTCGCGATGCTGCTTGCACGCGCGCCGTCCGAATTACCGCCCGCCGCCCTCGCCTGCAGCAAGCTGCCGCATCTGAAGCAGCCGATTCCCGTCGGCGACGGCGCCGCGCTGCTCAAGCGCCGCCCGGACGTGCGGCAGGCCGAACGGCAGCTGGCGGCATCGACGGCGCGCATCGGCGTCGCAACGGCTGCGCTGTATCCGTCCGTGAGCATCGGCGCGTCGGCGGGCTCGGTCGGCCTCGCCGCCGACCTGTTCGGCCCGGCGACCAACCGCTGGGCGTTCGGTCCGCTGATCAGCTGGACCTTTCCGATCAACGGCGAGCGCGCGCGCGTGCATCAGACGCAAGCCGCAACGAGCGGCGCGCTCGCGCACTTCGACGGCGTCGTGCTGAACGCGCTGCGCGAAACGCAGACGAGCCTCTCGACCTACGCGTCCGATACGACCCGCGCCGATGCGTTGCGCACCGCGTACAAATCGGCCGTGCAGTCGGCCGACGAAACGCACCGGCTGTATGTTGCCGGACGCGGGTCGTTCATCGACGACCTCGACGCGACGCGCACGCTGACGACCGTTGCTTCGCAGGTCGCGGCTGCCGAGAGCCAGGTGGCGATCGATCAGGTGAACCTGTTCCTCGCGCTCGGCGGCGGATGGGAAGAGGACCAGAAAGCGGCCAGCGCCGAAAAGGTGGGCGCGAAGATGGGCGCGAAGATGGGCGCGAAGGCAGGCGCGAAGATGGAAGCGAACGGCGGCGAGAAGCACGAGTAAGCGCATACAGGCGCGCGCTACCCCGCTTCAAAGAGGGTCCCGACGAACCGCTCGATCACGCCGTTGAACAGCGCCGGCCTTTGCAGCGGCGCGAAATGGCTGACGTTCGGCAAGACGATCAGTTCGGCGTCCGGGATGGTTCGCGCGAGATAGTCGGCGTGTTCGCGCTTGATGAACTCGTCGTGCTCGCCGATCGCCACGGTGACGCGCACAACGATCTGCGCGAGATCATCGGCGGTGTAGGTGGGCTGCGTGCGCTGCATCTCGCTGACGGCGGCGACGAACGCGTCGAAATCGCCGGGCGTTGAAGAGAGCGCCTGGTAGTCGTCGCGATGCCGCCTGAAGCACGCGTCGATCACGGGCGTCGGCACGAATGCCTTTGCGCCGCCGGGGTCCATGTTGCACGCGAAAAAGAACACGCCGGCGACGCGTTCGGGCACGCGCCGGCCAAGGATCAACGCGGTGCACGCGCCATCGCTCCAGCCCACGAACGCGGCCCGTTGCACATGAAGCGCATCGAGCACGGCGAGGACGTCGGAGGCCATCAGGTCGTAGCTGTAGGGGCGAGTGTCGCGCGTGCTGCGGCCGTGTCCGCGGCTGTCGATCAGGATCGCTCCGTAGCCCGCGGCAACGAGCGCGGGCACCTGATAGCCCCAGTTGCCGCGATGTCCGAGGCCGCCATGCAGCAGTACGACGGGCTGGCCCATAGTGGGCTGGCCCATAGTGGGCTGGCCCATCACGGGCTGGCCCATCGCGGGCTGGCGCGCGCCATAAACGGACCACGCGATGCGCGCGCCCTCGTTGTCCACGAAGCCCTCTTCGTCCGCTTCGGGAAGCGGCGCGGCGCCATGCGCTTCGAAGTGCTGCAGGTCGTCGTCCCGTTCCATGTCGATCCCGCTCCTCGCCGGTGGCGAACGGTTCATTGTGCCAACGTCATTCGACGCTGTCCGGCGAGCGGTCGCCCAACCGCGCGACGCGCGGCGCACCGCTTCGGCGAAGCCCGCTCGCCAGTACGGCCACGGCCCCGAGCGCGCCCATGCCGAGCGAAATCGCGACGACCACCGCGCCGATGCGCCCATTGCCCGAAAACAGCCCGACCAGCAGCCCCGCGAGCGGCTGCGTCAGGTTGTTGAGCATGATGACGACGCCGAGCGTCTTGCCGTAATCCCCGGCGGGAATGATCGCCTGGCGCACGCTGCGGATGTAGATGCTGAACATCTTGTCGAAGCCGACGATCAGCAGGAAGCCCGCGACATAGCCCCACACGGACGGGCTCAGACCCGCGATCAGCCCACCCGCGAAGATCGCGACAAACGACACGAGCCCCAATGCGTTGCGCGCAATCCGCACTCTGGCGATCACGAGCAGAATCGCGATCGTCGCTATCGCGCCCGCCGTTTGCACGCACGCATAGAACGCATCCCGCCGGCCATGCAGTCCCGTCACCATCGCGGCCGACGTGGCGAGCGTCACGCCGATCACCAGATTTTCCGCGGCGGCGAGCGCGACCAGCCTGCCGAGGCCCGGCAGACGCGCGACATGCGCAAGCGCCGTCTTCACGGGCGCGAGCCAGTTCACCGGCTCGTGTCCGCGCATCGTCCATTCGAAGCGGCTCGCGCGCTGCCAGAGCAGCGTCGCGCCGTCGGCGGCAAAAAACAGCAGCGCCGCGACGCCGACGACGATCTCCCAGCGCCACCAGCCGAGCAGCAAACCGGCGAGCATCGGCCCGAGCACGACGCCGACCTGGTCGGCGATCTGCGCATACGACAGCACCTTTTCGAAGCGCTCCGACACGAAGCTCTGCGGCAACAGCACTTCGCGCGCGACGAGCCCCTGGCTCGTCAGCGCGCCGCACACGGCGGACAGCGCGATCAGCCAGCCGATCCCGCCGAGTGCGGCAAAGCCCGCCATCCCGGCCGCGCAGGCGAGCGCGCGATAACGCTGACTCGCGCGCAACACCGTGACGGGCGACATCCGATCGCACAGCGCGCCGCACACGGGGAACACGATATAGCGCGGGAAAGCCTCGATAAAGAACGCGATGCCGGACGACGTCGCCTTTTGCGTGGTCTGAAACACGACGAGCGGGACGAGGAAAAGCAGAATCTGGTCAGCGAGCCGCGAGAAAAAGAGCGACGCGAAGAACGCCTGATGCTGGGCGCGCATGCGATTGTGAGTGGTGTTCACGCGTTCGTTCGACGGCAATCCATCGGCCCATTGAAAAAGCCCGCGCATCGAAATGCGCGGGCTTCGCTTACTGCGCCACGGCGTTCAGGGTCAGGCCGTCACGGCGGCCAGCGCGGCGTTGAACGTCTTGCTCGGACGCATCACCGTCTCCAGCTTCGCGAAGTCCGGCAGGTAGTAGCCGCCGATCTCCACTGCCTTGCCCTGCACGTCCGACAGTTCGCCGACGATCGTCTTCTCGTTGTCCGACAGCACCTTCGCGAGCGGCGAGAACTTCGCGGCAAGCTCCGCGTCGTCCTTCTGCGCGGCCAGTTCCTGCGCCCAGTACATCGCGAGGTAGAACTGGCTGCCGCGGTTGTCGAGCTCGCCCGTCTTCGGCGAGGGGCTCTTGTTGTTGTCGAGCAGCTTGCCGGTGGCGGCATCGAGCGTTCTCGCGAGCACCTTCGCCTTGCCGTTGCCCGACTTGATGCCCAGCTCTTCCAGCGACACGGCCAGCGCGAGGAACTCGCCCAGCGAATCCCAGCGCAGGTGGTTTTCTTCGACCAGCTGCTTCACGTGCTTCGGCGCCGAGCCGCCCGCGCCCGTTTCGTACATGCCGCCGCCCGCCATCAGCGGAACGATCGACAGCATCTTCGCGGACGTGCCCAGTTCCATGATCGGGAACAGGTCGGTCAGGTAGTCGCGCAGGATGTTGCCCGTCACCGAGATCGTGTCCAGACCGCGGATCACCCGCTCCAGCGAGAAACGCATCGCGCGGACCTGCGACATGATCTGGATCTCGAGACCCGACGTGTCGTGGTCCTTCAGATACGTCTCGACCTTCTTGATCAGCTCGTTTTCGTGCGGACGGTACGGGTCGAGCCAGAACACGGCCGGCATGCCCGAGTTGCGCGCACGCGTGACGGCGAGCTTGACCCAGTCGCGGATCGGCGCGTCCTTCACGAGGCACATGCGCCAGATGTCCCCCTGCTCGACCTGCTGCGTGAGCCCGCTCAGCACTTCGCCCGTCGCGTTGTCGACGATGCGCGCTTCGCCGTCTTCCGGAATCTCGAACGTCTTGTCATGCGAGCCGTACTCTTCGGCCTTTTGCGCCATCAGGCCGACGTTCGGCACCGTGCCCATCGTCTTCGGATCGAACGCGCCGTTGGTCTTGCAGAAGTTGATGATTTCCTGGTAGATGCGCGCGAACGTGCTCTCGGGAATCAGGCACTTCGTATCGGCGGGACGGCCGTCGGCGCCCCACATCTTGCCGCCTGCGCGGATCATCGCGGGCATCGATGCGTCGACGATCACGTCGTTCGGCGCGTGCAGGTTCGAGATGCCCTTCGCCGAATCGACCATCGCCAGCGCCGGACGGTGCTCGTGGCACGCGTGCATGTCGCGGATCACTTCTTCGCGCTTCGATTCCGGCAGCGCTTCGATCTTCGTGTACAGATCGACGAGGCCGTTGTTGACGTTCACGCCCAGTTCGTCGAACAGCTTCTGGTGCTTCGCGAACGCATCCTTGTAGAACACCTTGACGGCGTGGCCGAAGACGATCGGGTGCGAGACCTTCATCATCGTCGCCTTCACGTGCAGCGACAGCATCACGCCCGTCTTGCGCGCATCTTCCATCTGGTCTTCGTAGAACGCGACGAGCGCCTTCTTGCTCATGAACATGCTGTCGACGATCTCGCCATCCTGCAGCGCGACCTTCGGCTTCAGCACGATCGTCTCGCCGCGTTTCGTGACGAGTTCCATGCGGACTTCACGCGCCTTGTCGTTCGTGATCGACTTTTCGCCGTGGTAGAAGTCGCCATGCTTCATGTGCGCGACGTGCGTGCGCGACGCCATGCTCCACTCGCCCATGCTGTGCGGGTGCTTCTTCGCGTAGTTCTTGACGGCGGCGGGCGCGCGGCGGTCCGAGTTGCCTTCGCGCAGCACCGGGTTCACCGCGCTGCCGAGACACTTCGAGTAACGCTTCTGGATCGCTTTTTCTTCGTCGGTCTTCGGGTCTTCCGGATAATCCGGCACTTTGTAGCCCTTCGACTGCAGCTCCTTGATCGCGCTGACCAGCTGGAACACCGACGCCGAAATGTTCGGCAGCTTGATGATGTTCGTGTCCGCGTCCTGCGTGAGACGGCCCAGCTCGGCCAGGTTGTCCGGCACGCGCTGCTCGTCCGTCAGGAATTCGGCGAACTCGCCGAGGATGCGGGCCGCCACGGAAATGTCGCTGGTCTCGACATTGACGCCAGCCGGCGCGGTGAACGTACGGATGATCGGCAGAAAGGCACTCGTCGCGAGCAGCGGGGCTTCGTCGGTCAGGGTGTAGATGATCGTAGGTTGCTTGGTACTCATCGCTTTGCTCTTGGTCGAGAAAGGTTGGGAAATGCCGCCGGCGGCGCCACGGCCGACGCGAATGCCCCGAATTTTGCCTTATTTTGCTTTTTGACGGTTCGAAACGGGCCGGTCGAATGGGCTTCGAGGCAAAAAATTGCAGGAAGCGGGCTGCTTTAGGCGACCTTTATTCGGCGAGAACGCACTTCATTTCATCTGTCTGTTTCACTGCACGCACAATTTTTCCTGCACGCGGCTCGATCCGGGCGCGACCGTTGAACACTGCCGCGCGCGATTCGACATTGCGCGCGGCACATGGCGCGACGATGAACCCGGCTGCCGGCGCTGCGCCCAGACTGCACGGACACACCGCTCGCTGTACGCTTTGCTGACGTCCCGACTCTCATTTTGCTCTCGATGCCACTTCCGTTGCGTGTCCGCTTACTGCTCGCCGCTCTCGCCATCAGCGCCACGGCGGCAAGCTGCGGCGCCAGCGCGCAGCAGAACGATCCGACGCCCGAGCGGCTCGCCGCGAGCGGCATTCACCACGCCCCGCGCGCCGACAGCGGATTCGAAAACGACGATGGGCCGCTCGTGCGCGGATCGTTCCTGAAATGGCGCTGGAACCGTCTGATCCACGGTCTGCCGCCGCCGCCCGCGAACGGCTACGCGTTTCCCGTCGATCACCCGGACGTCGGCTGGATCAGCGCGAACCGCAGCGAAAACGCGATGACGTGGATCGGCCACGCCAGCACGTTGCTGCAGATTGGCGGCGTCAACATCCTGACCGACCCGGTCTTTTCCGGGCGCGCGTCGCCCGTCGCGTTCGCCGGCCCGAAGCGGCGCATGCCGCCCGCCCTCACGCCCGATCAGTTGCCGCACATCGACGTCGTGCTGATTTCGCACAACCACTACGACCATCTGGACACGGCGAGCGTGCAGGCGCTCAACGCACAGCCGGGCGGGCCGCCGGTCTTTCTCGTGCCACTCGGCATCAAGGACTGGCTCGCGAACAAAGGCATCACGAACGCGCAGGAACTCGACTGGGGCGACCAAACGCGCGCGGCGGGGCTCGACATCTGGTTCGTGCCCGCGACGCACTGGTCCGCGCGCAGCCTCGCCGACCGCAACGAGACGCTCTGGGGCGGCTGGGTCGTGAAGACGCCCGCGGGCGCCCGGCATCCGTATGCCGTCTACTTCGCGGGCGACACCGGCTACTCGGACGACTTCAAGCGGATCGGCGCGGCGTTCGGCTGCTTCGATCTCGCGCTGATTCCGATCGGCGGATATGAGCCGCGCTGGTTCATGGGGCCGCCGCACGTGGACCCGCAGCAGGCCGTGCAGATATTCGAGGACGTGCACGCGAAAAAAGCGATCGGCATTCACTGGGGCACGTTCGAACTGACGGACGAGCCGCTCGACGAACCGCCGCAAAAACTCGCCGAAGCGGCCCGCGCCGCCAACCTGCCCGACGACGCGTTCACGGTCCTGCGCCACGGCCAGACGATCCTGCTCGACGCGCCGGCCCAAACTGCCAGCGATAAATCCAGCCATCCACCCGCCAAGACATCCGGCAATACCGCCGCCGCGAAGATGGCCGCCACGCGCGGCGCCTGCACACGCTGAACGCGCGCCGCCGCATCGCGCCCGTCAGCGCCGCCCGGCGCTTGCGACCGCCCGCCATCGCACGCTCGATATGACGCGATGCGCCCGCATCCGGTTAAACCCTGTCGTGCATGGCACAACCTCGTGTTATTGTCGTACACACGGGTTTGAGCTTTGCTACGCGGAACTTACGTCCTATCCGTAACCTTTGCGAGCGTCGCCATGAGTGATGTACGCCATCTTCTGAACCAACGCGACCGGGTCGAGCTGCTGTGCTGGCTCACCTGCGGAAGCCTCGGGGCCTGGTATCTGAACGAGGCCTGGCCCACGCCGTCCTTCCACGTGGAGGCCGCGCACAAGTGGCTCGACCGGCATAACCGAACCGCGGACTGGCTGTGCGTCGCGAAGCTGTCGGCAATCGCGCTCGACATCGCGCAGCGGCACGCGTCGTTCGTCGAAGCGGATTGGGCACGCGACGCCGTCGAGGAAATTCTCGACACCGACGAACTCGACGCACAAGCCCGGCTCGTGCTGGCCGTATTCGGCGATTGCGAACGCGCGCTCGCCGACAAGCGCCTCGCGGACTGAGTCGCGCAGCGACACGCCGACCCACGGCAACACCAACAGCGCGCCGCGCTCACGCGGCCTGAGCGCACGCGGTCAGGCTGCGCGCGCGTGCCCCACAGCAGCGCATACCCGACACGCACGACACCGCCCGCGCCCAACCCTCGCGCACGCACGTCAGCGCGTGTAATCGAGCTTCGGATACCAATGCGGATCGCGCCCCTCGGGCGTCATGTCGAAGATCGTCCACATCGGCATCAGATCGGGCGCGCCGCGCGGGTCCTGCCCTGGGTCGGCCGTCTGAAAGCCCATCTCCGCTGCGTAGAAATGCCGGATCGTGCCGTCGCGGCGCGTGAACACCTGGAATGCCGGCTCGTCGCCGCCGTCTTCGCCGATCGCGCCGAAGTCGCGGCTGTACTCGCCGTTGACGTCCGAATACAGCTTCAGGTCTCGCCAGCCGCGCTCCTTTTTGAACGCAACGAGCCGTTCGATCGGCGAGCGCGCGACCACGGCGAGCGCGATGCGTTGCCCGATGTCGCGCGCTTCGCCGTCCCACGCGCTCAGTAACGACGTGCACATGGGACACGGCCGCTCGCGCTGCGGCCCGAACATATAGCTATAAATGACGAGCGTGTCCTTGTCGCCGAACAGCCCGGCGAAATCGACAGGACCCGCTTCGCCAGCGAAACGGTAGTCGCCCGTCACTTCGCCGCCCTGCGGGAGCGCGCGGCGCTGCTCGGCAACGCGCTCGATATGGCGGCGCAGCTCGATTTCCTCGGCGAGCAGCGCGTCCCGCGCGCGCCGGTACTCGACGCTTTCGTTCGGAAAATGCCTGCCGTTGCGCGTTGCGAGTTCGGCGGCGGGCATGAGGGAAGAAGCAGAAGACATGATCGGCCTCCATTGAAGAGCCTTCGGAACAGGGTGCCCGGCGCCGCGCCATTCTCGCGACGCCGGGGCGGCCGCTGAAAACGGTCGTGGACGCTCAGTCGCGATCCGGCGCGCCGAGCGGAAACAGGTGCCGGTACGGCCGCGCTTCATCGACGGCGCGCGCGAACGATGGCCGCTTCAAAAGACGCCTGCGGTACGCGAGCACATGTTCGAACTGCGGGTCGATCCCGTGCGTCCAGTCCGCGTAGAACAGGAACGGTGCGGCGGCGCAGTCGGCGAGGCTGAAGCCGTCGCCCGCCGCCCACTCGCGGTCTTTCATCACGTTGTCGAGCCACGCGTACGAGGTTTCGAGCTGCGTGCGCGCGTCGGCGACGCCACGCGTATCGTGCTCGCCCTCGCTGCGGAACGTGTCGAAGACGATTTTCTGCTGCGGCGTCGCGAGGTAGTTGTCGAAGAAACGGTCCATGCTGCGCACTTCGAGCGCGGCGCGTGGATCGTGCGGCACGAGCCGCACGGGGCCGGGATGAAAGAGCCCCAGATGCTCGATGATGATGCTCGCCTCGGCGATCGTGCGGCCTTCGTCGACGAGCAGCGGAAAGCGCTTCATCGGCCAGCGCGCACAGAGTTCTTCCATCGCGCCGGGTTCGTCGAGCCTGCGGTACTCGAACGGCGTGCCGTTCTCATACAGCGCGATGAGCGCCTTCTGGCAATACGAAGAAAACGGGTGGGCGTAGAGCTTCAAGGTCATCGTCGTCGTCCTTGCTGGCACATAGCGGACGACATGTCCGCTTATCTTGACGACGGGCGGCGGCAACGGAAATCGACGTCATCGGCGAAAAAAAATCCTGCTGCACTGCGGCGACGCGTCGCCTGCGCGCCGCAGTGCTCACGCAATGGACACTCATTCGTGCAGCGATTGCGCCAGCGCGCGGATCAGCGCCGCGCAGTCGCCTTGCCACGCGCTGCCGTGCATGCAGGCGAGCGTGAGCGGTTCGAGTGCGGCAAGCCTCTCCAGCATCATGTCGCCGTGTTGCGTGTGCGAGTAATAGTCGAGGCTTCGACGAAAGGCCTCGCTGGGGCCGAGGATGTCCGCATCCGTGATCGCGGGCAGATCGGCGCCGCCTTGCGTGAACAGATCGCCGCACAGCAGCGTGCGCGTCGTATCGTCGATCAACATCCCGCATTCCCACGCGTGCGGCACATGCGGCGTCGCGAGCCAGCGCAGCCGGTGGCGGCCGAGCTCGACAGCCTCGCCGTCTTCGAGACCGCGCGCGGGCCGGTCGGCGAGATCGTCGATGGAGACGAGCTTGGCAATCGATCCGCACAGCGGCTGCGCATCCGGCGCGATTGCGAGCCATTCGTTCAACGAACCGCACTCGTCCGCCTCGACGTGCGAAAACGCAATATGACGCAGCCGCTCGGGCGGCAACACGGACGCCACCGCTTCGCGCACGAGCGCGAACATCTTGCGCGGACCTGTGTGAAACAGCAGCGGCGCGTCGTCGGCGATCAGATACTGGTTGAAGGAGAAGCCGTCCCCATTCGCAAAGAAGATGGGCGTGTTGATCCGGTAGATGCCGTCCGCCACTTCATGGACGTTGGTGCCCGACACCGCATTGGTCATCGTCATGACGCAGCCCTCCGCGCGGCGCGCGCGCGTTCGTGCAGCGCACGGGCGGCGAAGGCGGCCTATCCGCCCAGCGCGGCGAGATTCAATGGATAAGCACGCCCGATCCACGCCGCGGAGTCGCGATGATCGCGCAGCGCGTTGCCCGTGTTCGGATGAATGAAGACATCGAGCGCGCCGTGGTTCAGCACGAGCCATTCGAACAGCTCCGCGAACAGCTCGCGGCCGAACGCGAGCTGGTACGACCACATCGGATGCGGACCGACGGGGCGCTCGTGAAAACGCCCCATTTCGAGCCTGCCGCCAAAGCGCGCGTCGATGGCCTCGCGCAGCGACCATGCGGCGTCGCGCGTCGCCTGATCGAAATACACGTGAGCGTGCCAGTTGACGATGTCGGTCATGGTCCGTTGCGGCCGATGCCGCCCTGTGCTGCGGGTTGTGCGAAGTTCATCATAGGCGCTCGACCGCGGTATGAACAAACGGGAATGATGCCGGGCGAGTTCAAGCGCATCGAGCGCATCAAGTGCTTCATGCGCTCCATGCGCTTCGTTCGCTTCATGTGCTTCGGGCAATGGCGAGCCGCGCTTCGATATCGCCGATCAGCTGTTCGATCCATTCGCGCAGCCGCGCATCCGACAGCGCGACGGGCACCGAGCGCGCGATGATGCCGTACACCGCATTGCGCCGGATCTTCGACACCTTCTGCGGCTCCAGCCAATGCGCGTTGTCGACGAGCAGAAGCAGCGTTTCGAGGCCGATCACGATCGGCCATACGCATGCGAGCCGCAAGCGCAGCGAGAAGCGCGGAATCACGAGCGTATAGTCGAGCGCCGCGCGAAAATGCCCGAGCGACTTGCGCACGAGCTCATGCATCAATGGTTGCGCGCGCTTCGATGCGCCCGGCTCCAGCAACGCCTGCGGCGTCAGCCCGAAGCGATCGAGCATCGCGGACGGCAGATAGCAGCGCCCGATGCGCAGATCCTTGCCGCAGTCGCGCAGCACGTTGGTCATCTGCAGTGCCTTGCCGAAACGCACGCCGCGCTCGAGCATCGTCGCGGCGTCGTCCTTCAGCGTGCCGGGCAGATGCGCATACGTCATCTTCGTCCAGAACTCGCCGACGCAGCCCGCCACCAGATACGTGTAGCGGTCCAGCTCGTCCCATTCGCGCAGCGCGACGATGCGGCCCGAACGCTCATCGGGAAAGGTGCGCAAATCGAACTCCATGCCCGTCGTCAGCGTCGTCACGATTTCGCGCACGGCCGCGCGGTCGGATTCGTCCAGTTGCGACAGCACGTCCAGTGCGGGTGCAATCGATTCGAGCAGCACCTTTTCGTCCGATTGCGTCTGCTGGCCCGCCACCTCGCCGGCAAGGCGCCGTGCAAGCCGGCCGTCGTCCGTCGCGCCGTTGACCTGCTCGCGCAGCGCGAGCAGCAACGCGAGGCGCTGCCCGGGCGGAATCAGCGCGGTATCGGCGATCGTGTCCGCGGCGCGCGCGAGCAGATACGCAAGGCCGACCGGGTCGCGCATGCCCGCAGGCAGAATGCGCAGCGTCAAATAAAACGAGCGGGACACCCCTTTGAGCAGCGGGCCGAGCAGAAAGGCCCGAGTGGAACTGGACATGAATTGAGGTCGAATCAGGTTGAGCCAGGCGTGGCAAGCGAAGTTGGAGTATTCAGCGCTGCCGCATTGTATCCGGCACGCGCATGCCGGGCTGCGATGCGCGGCGATCGCGCGGCGAACCATGCACAAAACCAACACTTCACGTCCGGTCAAAGGCACACACACGCTCACGTGACGCAAGCTTTCTTGCTACAATCCGTTCACGCATCATCTTCAAGCCGCAGCACCTCATTCACTCAATCACCCAAGGGAGGCGTTCAATGCACATAACGTGCATCGCTTTCTCTCGCGGAGTGTCTCGACGCGTCATCAGCTCCCGGAGCTAGGTCGCCGTCCGCGCCGGCACAGAGCGGCCCGCGCCTTTACTAGACAACCAGTTTTCTTCGTCGCCGCCGCACATTGGCGCGCACTGGCCGTCTGCCCTCGAATCATCTGACTGGATAGCGCTGCGCCGCTTCGCGCCGCACGCTGCGACACATGGCTAGCAAAAAAACCGACTTTGGCGCGCAAGCGTTCAGAAGCGTTCTCGGCTTCACTTTCAATCACTGGCACAGGCAGCCCGTGCGCGTTGCCGGCATCGCGGCGTTCGCGCTGATGGCCGCGTTCGCCGATGTGCTGACACCCATGTTCGCGGGCCGGCTCGTCGATGCGCTCACGTCGGCAGGCGCGGGCGGCAGCGCGGCCACCTCGTACGCTTCGCACGCGGCGCTCGCCGCGTTCTTCACGCTGGTCGCGCTCGGCATCGGCGGCACCGTGCTGCGGCAACTCGTCTATCGCAGCATCATCGTGATGACGCTGAAAATGATGAGCGCGATCTGCGCTGACGCGTTTCATCGCGTGCAGCGTTTCTCGACCGACTGGCACGCGAACAGCTTCGCCGGTTCGACCGTGCGCAAGGTCACCCGCGGCATCTGGGCGCTCGACCTGCTCAACGACACGTTGCTGATCGCGCTGCTGCCGTCGCTGGTGATGCTCGCCGGCTCGACCGTGCTGCTCGGCATTCATTGGCCCGTGATGGGCGCCGTGGTCGGAGTGGGCTCGCTGCTGTACGTTGCCGTGACGGTCACGCTGTCGCTCGGCTATGTCGCGCCCGCAGCGCGCCTGGGCAACCTGTGGGACACGCGCATGGGCGGCGCGCTCGCCGACGCCGTCAGCTGCAATGCCGTCGTCAAGGCGTTCGGCGCGGAAGAGCGCGAAGAAGCGCGGCTCGAGCGGGTGATCGCCAAATGGCGCGCGCGCACGCGCCGCACGTGGCAGCGCGGCACGACCAACGGCGGCGTGCAGGGCGGCATGCTCGCGCTGATGCAGGCGGCCATTGTCGGCTCGGCGCTGCTGCTGTGGCTGCGCGACGAAGCGAGCGTCGGCGACATCACGTATGCGCTGACCACGTTCTTCGTGCTGCAGGGCTATCTGCGCGATGTCGGCATGCACGTGCGCAACCTGCAACGCTCCGTCAACGACATGGAGGAGCTCGTCGCGCTCGATCGCGAGCCGCTCGGCATCGAAGACAAGCCGGGTGCGCGCGCAATCGATATCCGGCAAGGCGAAATCCGCTTCGATAACGTGACGTTCCGCTATGGCGCGCATCGGACGCCGCTCTACAGCGACTTCTCGCTGCGCATCGCGCCCGGCGAGCGGATTGGCCTCGTCGGCCATTCGGGCTCGGGCAAGACGACGTTCATCAAGCTGATCCAGCGCCTCTACGACATCGACGCGGGCCGAATCACGATCGACGGGCAGGACATCGCCGATGTGCAGCAGGCGTCGCTGCGCCAGCGGATCGCGATCGTGCAGCAGGAGCCCGTGCTGTTCCACCGCTCGCTCGCGGAGAACATCGCGTATGCGCGCCCAGGCGCGTCGTTCGACGACATCGTGCGGGCCGCGAAGCTCGCCAGCGCGCATGAGTTCATCGCCGCGCTGCCGCTTGGCTACGACACGCTCGTCGGCGAGCGCGGCGTGAAGCTGTCGGGCGGCGAGCGTCAGCGGGTGGCGATCGCGCGCGCGTTCCTCGCCGATGCGCCGATCCTGATCTTCGACGAAGCCACATCGAGCCTCGACAGCGAGAGCGAAGTACTGATCCAGCAGGCGATGGAACGGCTGATGGTCGGACGCACGACGCTGGTGGTCGCGCACCGGCTGTCGACGGTGCGCGCGCTGGATCGGTTGCTGGTGCTCGACAAGGGCCGCGTCGTCGAAGAAGGCAGCCATGAGCAGTTGATCCGGATCGACGACGGCGTGTACCGCCGCCTGTTCGAACGTCAGGCGCTGGAGCTGACGAAAGGGCTGCTGCTCGATGACGGCCCGGTGCGCGGCAGCGAGCGCATGACGGGCGACCGGAGTCTGATCGCCGGCAAGTAGGCGGACGCAAGTAAGCTGACACAAGTAAGCAGACGCCCGACTCATAAAAGCTGCGGGCGGTTCGATGCGTCGAACCGCCCTGTTTTCTGGCTGCATGCTGCAAGCCCGAACGGCCGCGGCTTGCTATCATGAATGCCCCTGCGATGACCCGCTTCAGGCAACACTGCGATGACACTGCATATCGACACGCCCCTCATCGAATCCCAGCCGCTTAGCCGCACGCTCAACCGCCGCGTGCTGCTGAAGATGGATGCGCTGCAACCGCCCGGCTCGTTCAAGATACGCGGCATCGGCTACGCGTGCGAGGAGCACGCGAAGCGTGGCAAGCGCCGTTTCGTGTCGTCGTCGGGCGGCAATGCGGGCATCGCGGTCGCCTATGCGGGCCGCGCGCTGTCCGTGCCCGTCATCGTCGTCGTGCCGCATAGCACGGGCGAACGCGCGAAGGAACTGATCCGCATGCAGGGCGCGGACGTGATCGTGCACGGCGCGACCTGGCAGGAAGCGAACGCATTCGCGCGCGAACAGACCCGTCCCGACGACGCGTTCATTCATCCGTTCGACGACCCGCTGCTGTGGCACGGCCATGCATCGATGATCGACGAAGTCGTGCGCGCGGGCGCGAAGTTCGATGCCGTCGTGTTGTCCGTGGGCGGCGGCGGCCTGATGGCGGGTGCGATCGAAGGCTTGCGGCGCAATGGCCTGAACGATGTGCCCGTCGTCGCCGTCGAAACGGAAGGCGCGTCGTCGCTCGCGCAGTCGGTGCGCGCGGGCAAGCGGATCGAGTTGCCGGGCATCACGAGCGTCGCGACGTCGCTTGGCGCTAAGCAGGTCTGCGAACAGGCTTTCGCGCTCACGCAAACGCATCCGGTCGAATGCGTCGTGGTCACGGATGCGCAGGCCGTGGACGCGTCGCGCCGCTTCGTCGACGATCATCGCGTGCTGGTCGAGCCAGCATGCGGCGCGAGCGTGGCGCTCGCCTACCGGCCGACGGAAGTATTGCAGCGCTTCGAGACCGTGCTGATTATCGTATGCGGCGGCGCCGGTACGACGATCGAGCAACTGGAGCACTGGCAACGCGAGATGGCGTGAGCGTTTCGATTGCACGCGTGCATCTCGCGTGCAATGTCGCGTGCAATTTCGCATCGCCCCGTCAGATCACAGCGCGCCGATCAGCCTTTCAACGCCGCGCAGATTGTTCCGCTTGCGCCACGCAAGCGCATCGAGATTCGTGAGCCTTAGCTGCGGCAGCCGCGTCATCAGCTTTTGCAGCGCGATTTCAAGCTCCATCATCGCGAGGCGCGCGCCCAGGCAATAGTGAATGCCCGCGCCGAACGTCAGCAGATGCCCGGAAGGCTCACGTTCGATATCGAGCGTATCGGGCGCCTCGAAGCGCTCCGGGTCGCGGTTCGCCGAACCGAGCAGCATGAACACGATCGAGCCGCGTGCAAGCGTCTGGCCATTGACATCGATATCGTCGAACGCGGTGCGCACGACCATCTGCACTGCCGTGTCGTAGCGCGCACACTCGGCGACCGCCTGCGCAACCAGTGACGGCTCGGCGCGCAGGCGCTCCAGTTGCGCCGGATGCCGGTGCAGCGCGATCAGCGCATTGCCGAGCATGTTCGACGTGGTCTCGTGTCCCGCGACGAACAACAGGATCACGTTCGACACGATCTCCGCCTCTGAAAGACGCTCGCCGCCCTCTTCCGCCTGAATCAGCGACGACACGATATCGCTGCCCGGCCTTGCGCGGCGTTGCGCGACCACTGCGCCGAAGTACTGTTCGAGATCGAGCGCCGCGCGGTTGGCCTGCGCGAGCGCGTCGGCCGACAGCGGCGCGAGATCGAACGCGGACACGAGCAGGCTTGCGGCGTCGCCGAAGCGCTTGCCTTCTTCGACGGGCAGATCGAGCAGACGGCAGATGATCTGCAACGGCAGCGGCATCGCGAACTCGCTCACGAGATCGACCTCGCGCTTGCCGCGCATCGCGTCGATCAGGCTGTCCGTTGTTTCTTCCGCGATCGTGCGCAGCGTCTCGATCTGCCGCGCGTTGAACGCCTTCATCAGCAGCGCGCGCAGGCGCGTGTGCGCGGGCGGATTCATCATCAGGAACGTGCGCTCGAGTGCCTGAAACACGGGCTGCTCGCGCGCGCTCTCGCCATAACGCGCGATTACGCTGGGCATATACGTCTTGCCCATGCGCCGGTCGGGCAGCAGCGCATCGATGACGGCATGGCGGCCTGTCAGCATCACGTTCGGCGCGAGCGGCACGAATGCGCCCGCGCGGCGGATGTTGTCGTAGAACGGATAGGGGTTTTCGAAAAATGCAGGCGACGACAGATCGGTAAATTTCATGCTTTGACGCACAGTGCAGGGAAGTTGAAAACGTGTGTTCAGGCCTGAGGATACAACCCGCGTGCGCGCGCATGCAGACGCGCGAGCCCGAACAGCGCATTCGCGTACGGCGTCGCGACACCCGTCAGCGCGCCGAGCTCGCACACGGCGCCCACCAGCGCATCGAGCTCGACGGCCTTGCCCGCCTCGACGTCCTGCAGCATCGACGTGCGCATCGCACCGAGCTTCAGCGTGACGGCGTGGCGATCCTCGGGCGCCTGCTCGATCGGAATGCCGAAGCGCGCGCCGATCTCTTTCGCCTCCAGCATCACACGCGTGACGAAGTCGCGGGCGAGCGGGTCGCTGAGAATCTTGTCCGTGGTGGCGCCCGTGATCGCGCTCACCGGGTTCATCGTCATGTTGCCCCACAGCTTGTACCAGACATCGCGCTGGATCTGCCCGGATGCGCTTGCATCGAAGCCCGCCTTGACGAGCAGTTCGACGAGCGATTTCACGCGCTCGCTCGGATGTCCCTGCGCTTCGCCGACGATCAGTCCGCGCCCCTGATGATGTGCGACGACGCCCGGCGCATCGACGCGGCAGCTCGCGTGCACGACGCAGCCCAGCGTGCGCTCAGCCGGAATCGCGGCGGCAATCGAGCCATCGGGATCGACGGACGCGAGACGTGCGCCCGCGAACTCGCCATGCAGCCCGTCGCAGAACCACCACGGCACGCCGTTCATCGCCGTCAGCACCAGCGTGTCCTTGCCGAGCAGCGGCCCGCTACGCTGTGCGACGGCCGCCATGCCAGGCGCTTTCACCGCGACGATCACAAGATCCTGCGCGCCGAGCGCTTCGGGCCTGTCGCTCGCCTGCACGCTGACCGCGTGCGTCACGCCGTTCTCGACGAGGCGCAACCCATGTTCACGCAACGCATCGAGCGTCGCGCCGCGCGCCACCACGCTCACCTCGCAGCCCGCCTGCGCGAGCTTCACGCCCATCCATCCGCCGATCGCACCCGCGCCGTAAATGCATACCTTCATGGTTCGTCGTCCCCGTAGTCAGTCCTTGTAACTCGCGTCGATTCGATCGACCTTGCGCACCAGCGCGTCGAAGACGTCCTGCCCCGCGCCGTAGCGCGCGTCGAATTGCAGTGCATCGCGCGAGCACTGTTCGGCGATCGCTTGCGGCACGTAGCGCGGGCGGCCCATCGCGAACGTCGCCACCTGGATCTCGCACGCGCGATTGAGCGTCCACAGGATCGCGAAGGTCTGCGGCAATGTCTCGCCCCACGCGAGCAGTCCGTGATTGCGCAGGATCACCGCCTGCCGGTCGCCGATATGCTCGACGAGGCGCGGCCCTTCTTCAGCATGAATCGTGATGCCCTCGAAGTCGTGATACGCGACGCGCTCGTGCAACTGCGCGCTGTAGAAGTTCGTCTGCTGCAAGCCGTCCTCCGAGCATGCGACAGCGACGCCCGCCGTCGTATGCGTATGCATCACGCAATGTGCATCGGGTATGCCTTGATGCAGCGCTGCGTGCACCGTGAATCCCGCGGGGTTCACAGGATACGTCGAGCCGTCCAGAATGCGCCCTTGCGCATCGATCTTCACGAGATTGCGGGCGGTCACTTCACTGTAATTCAGGCCGAACGGATTGATCAGGAACTGCTTCGCTCCGCCCGTCAAGCCTTCGGGCAGACGCACGGTGATGTGGTTGTAGATCAGCTCGGTCCATCCCAGCATATCGAAGACGCGATAGCAGGCGGCCAATTGAACGCGCGCCAGCCACTCGTCGGGATGCATCGGCGGCGCGGCTTGCGTGTCTCGCTCCTCCATGCCGCTCTCCTTATGCGCGCGCGCCGGATCCCGCGACGGCCGCGATCGCCGACGCCACATACGCGACGTTGCCGCGATTCAGGCCGGCGACGCACATGCGTCCCGAGCGCAGCAGATAGATGCCATGCTCGACGCGCAGCGTTTCGACCTGCTCCGCCGACAGACCCGTGTACGTGAACATGCCGACCTGCGCCACATAGCGCGCGCGCATCACTTCATCGACGCGGCCGGCGAGACCTTCGTGAATCGCATGGCGCATCTCATGTATGCGATCGCGCATCACGCGCAACTCGTCGTCCCACGACGCCCGCAGCTTCGCGTCGCCGAGCACGCCCGCGACGAGGCGCGCGCCGTGCATCGGCGGATTGCTGTAGTTCGCGCGGATCGTGAAGGTCAGCTGGCCGAGCACGCGCTGCGCTTCGGCCGCGTCCTTGCAAACCACGCTGAGCGCGCCGCAGCGCTCGCCATAGAGCGAGAAGTTCTTCGAGAACGAATTCGCGACGATCAGCGGCACATCGGACGCGGCGAGCATGCGCACGCACGCGGCATCTTCTTCGAGACCGTCGCCGAAGCCCTGGTAAGCCATGTCGACGAACGCGATCAGCTTGCGTCGCTGCAGCACGGGCAAGAGTTCGCGCCATTGCTCGACGGTCAGATCGACGCCCGTCGGATTGTGGCAGCACGCATGCAGCAGCACGATGCTGCGTTCAGGCAATGCGTCGATCGTGTCGCGCATCGCTTCGAAGCGCAGCCCGCCCGTCGCGTCGTCGTAGTACGGATACGTGTTGACGGTATGCCCCGCCGCTTCGAATACGACGCGATGGTTTTCCCAGCTCGGATCGCTCAGCCACACCTGCGAGCCCGCGAAGTGGCGCTTCAGGAAATCCGCGCCGACCTTCAGCGCGCCCGAGCCGCCGACCGTCTGCACCGTCGCGATGCGGCCCGCGGCGCGCGCCTCGCTGCTGGCGCCGAACACCAGCGCCTGCGCGGCGTCGCGGTACTGCGGCAGGCCCGACATCGGCAGATACGAGCGCGGCGTGCCTTGCGCGACGACGGCGGCCTCGGCTTCGCGCACGGCCGACATCACGGGCAGCGTGCCGTTTTCGTCGAAGTAGATGCCGATGCTCAGGTTGACCTTGTTCGTGCGCGGATCGCGCTGGAAGTCCTCGTTGAGGCTCAGGATCGGGTCGCCGGGATAGGCGGGTATGTGTTCGAACATGGCTGTGTCTCTATCGGTGTTCAGATGCGTGAAACTGCGAGCGGTCGTGAAGGCATGAACGCGTGGGGACCAGTGTCGGCGAAAAGCCCGTCCCGTCACAATCAATCGATTTTGGATGATTCGTAAGTTTAGCTTTAGAATCCGACGATGGCCCTCACACGCGTCACCATACGCCAATTCGAGGCGTTTCTCGCGATTGTCGATCAGAACGGCATTGCCGCAGCGGCGCAACGGCTGGGGCTGACGTCGTCCGCTGTCAGCCAGTTGCTCGCGGAACTGGAGCGCGAACTCGGCTTTCGTCTATTCGACCGGACGACGCGGCGCGTGAGCCTGTCCTCGGCAGGCCGCGATTTTCTCCCATCGGCGGAATCCGTGCTGCGGCATGTGCGCGCCGCCGAGCAGACGGCAAGCGATATCCGCAACCGCGCGGCGGGCATCGTGCGCGTCGGCGCGCCGCTCGTGCTGGCGAGCACGGCGATGCCGTATGCAATCGCGGGCTATGCGGCGCAAAAACCGAAGGTCGTGGTGCGCGTCGTGGACACGGATGTCGAGCGACTGGTGGAGCGCGTCGCGAGCGGCGACGTCGATCTCGCCGTCGGCCCCGATCGCGCGACGGGCGACCGCGTGCAGCGCGAAGCGGTTTTCAGAAGCCCGTGGGTGCTGTGGTGCGCGGCCAGTCATCCGCTCGCGCGCCGCCGGCGTCTGCGCTGGCAGGACCTGCGCGGCACGCCCATCATCGCGACGGGCCGCGATCATGAAGCGAGCGTCGCGCAAATGCTCGCCGATCAGCCTTCCGATGCGCGGATCGCGCCCGTCGAAGTGGTCGACAACGTGACGACGGCCTTCGGTCTCGCCGCGCAGGGGCTCGCCGTCACGCTCGCGCCTGCCTATGTGAAGCCGCTTGCGCAGACGTTCGGTCTCGCGATGCGGCGCGTCGTCGATCCCGAGACGATTCGCGAGGTGTGCATCTATCGGCCCGTGGACCGTTCGCTGTCGCCGCCCGCCGATGGCTTCGCGCAATTTCTCGGCAAGTGCCTGAAGACATGGGACCGCGATACGCAAGGCGAGCAGGCGTCGAGATAACGCGCTGCGCTCGTCGGAACGCGCGGCGGCCTATGCATCTTTTTCTATTGCACCTCCGTCTTTTTCCTTTTTTGGGTGCCGCGTCGATCGCGGTTCGCGGCGTCAAACGGCGAACGATGAGCCGATCGGGCAGGAAGTCGAATCGCGCGAGCATTGGCCGCATGCGCTCGCGCTCGTATGCTCGGCGATCTTTTACAGAAGCCACGGAGATTTCGTCGGACATGAAATTCGTCACAACACTCGCGGCGTGCGTTGCAGCCGTTTGCCTGCTCGCCGCGCCCGCGTTCGCGGCCGCGCCCGCGACGCCCGCTGCCATCTATCAGACGCAATTGCAGCCGCTCGACGGCAAGCTCGAATCGCTCGACCGTTATCGGGGACATGCGCTCGTCGTCAATTTTTGGGCGCCGTGGTGCGGACCGTGTCGCACGGAAGTGCCCGAGTTCGTCGCGCTGCAGGAGAAGTACCGCGGCAGCGCGCAGTTCGTCGGCGTGGCCCTCGACGAAGCGCCCGCCGTGCGCGCGTTCGCAAAAGACTATGGGATGAACTACCCGCTCTATCTCGCGGGCATGGGCGGCATCGCGACGATGCTGCGCGAAGGCGATACGCGCGGCGCGTTGCCGTTCACCGTCGCCTATGACGGCAGCGGACGCAAGGTCGGCTCGATTACGGGGCTTGCCAGCGCGGACGGGCTCGAAGCGCTGCTGGCAGTGGCGATCGGGTCAGGCGCGGTCAACCGCTAGGCGCACGGATGGAACACGACGGCATCTGCGTGACGTTCGGCCTTGCGCGCGTCATGCGCGTGGCTTCGCGACACTGATCGATGCGACCCGCAAGCTTGCGCGACGAAGCACGGGCGCTGCCCGTCACACGGGATCGCGCGCCGCCGCCATCTGGATCAGCGCCTTCGCTTTCGCAAGCGGCTCGACGAGCGGCGCGTCCAGCCCATAACCACCGACGAGCGCTTGCGTGATGTCGTCGATGGCGAGCCAGGTCGCGCGCGCCTGGTCTTCCCATACGAGGGCCTTCAACGGCAACAGCAATCCCGCGTGCGGATTCGCCTCCATGACGGGCGTGCCGCCTTTGGGATTGCCGAACACGATGAGCCGCGTCGGCCGCAGCGTCATGCCGACCTGCGCGGCGGCCTCGGACTGGTCGATATCGACGAAGATCGTCATGCCCTTGTCAGCGAGCAGGCCGCGCAACCTCGCGACCGTGATCGAAAAGCCATGCTCGCTTTTGAACGTCGCAACCGACGCGGGAAATCTGGCTGCCTGAGTCATCGCGCACCCCGGTGATGGCACTCAACGCAGTGTAGTCATTGCGGTGCGGCAACAGAAGCGGGTTGCTGGACCTGCGCCGCCATCGCGCGGAAGTTCTCGGGCGTCGCAAAGCCGAGATACTGCGCCTGCATCTCGGGCGTCAGCAGTTCGATCAGCGTGCTGTTCTCGATCCACAGCTCGATCACATCGAAGAAATTGTCGCCGCGCGTGCAGCGCACCGCGCGCCAACCTTCGCGCTCGCCAATCGCGATGACCTGTTGCTCCGATAGCGGCGTCGCAACGGCCATGTGATAGCCGCTGTATTGCGGGCGTGCGGATGTCGTCGAGGCGAGCGGCTCGCGCTCGTCGCCGGGCGTGAGGGTCAGGTCGCTCGGATAGGTCTCGATGATCGTGCCGCGCTCGTCGCACGCCACCGCCATCCAGGCGCCCTCGAAAGGCGAAAACGGCGCGGCAAAACCGCCCCACAGTTCGGCTAGCGTGCGCGCGACGCGCTCAGGATTTTGCGTGGGAATGGACGCGTGAAAGATCATCGAAACTCTCCAGTGACGCGTGATGAACGCACAGGCGCAAAGACGGTCTCGAGATTCGCGCGCTGCCGTTCGACACGTTCGACTCGACAAACGGGCGTGCCACAGCCGCTGCGCCGTGCGTTGTCGTTTTTCTTTTCACGCGCGCTTCGTGGAGCATTTCGAGGATTGCTGCATGCGCCGGGAGTGCAGCGAGTAGTAGAACGAGGCCGTGCAACCGCATTTGAAACGCGGCTTCGGCACGCGCAACAGACAGTTCGCGCGGCAGCCAGCCTGGCGATGCAGCAAAGCAGGACGTGCTGCATCGATCGCCATGCTAGAAGCGCACGACGATGTGACCAATCGGGAATTTTACTGACAGCTTTCGATTCGTCCGACGAACGCGCCCTTCGCGCGTTCGCCGTTCCCATTCAACAAACAGTGATAGCCGCCCGCCGTTGCAGCGGGCGGCGCTTCGAAGCGCGCCTGGGTCGCGCTTATTGCGTGTGGCTTATGCGTCGCGCTTATACAGCCATCACGGTGACGGCCTTCGTCACGAGGTACGCTTCCATTGCTTCCGGTCCGCCTTCCGAGCCATAACCCGAATCCTTCACGCCGCCGAACGGCATTTCCGGCGTCGGCGTCGCGGGCTGGTTGATCCACAGCATGCCGACTTCGAGGTTCTGCGACAGCAGGTGCACGTTGCGGAACGACTTCGTGAACGCATAACCGGCGAGTCCGAACGGCAGACGATTGGCTTCGGCGATTGCGTCTTCGATCTTGTCGAAGCCGCGAAGCGCGGCAACCGGGCCGAACGGCTCGTTGTTGAACACGTCGGCTTCGAGCGGCACGTCCGTCAGCACGGTCGGCGCGAAGAAGTTGCCTTCAGAGCCGATGCGCTCGCCGCCCGTCGCGACCTTCGCGCCCGTTGCGCGCGCATCTTCGACCACCTTCGCCATCGCCGTCAGACGGCGAGCATTCGCGAGCGGCCCGAGCTGCGTGCCATCGGCGAGACCGTCGCCGACCTTCAGGCCTTCCGCGTGCTTGACCAGCGCCGCCGCAAATTCTTCCTTGATGCTGTTATGCACGAGAAAGCGCGTCGGCGAGATGCACACCTGGCCCGCGTTGCGGAATTTCGCGCCCCCCGCTGCCTTGACTGCGAGCGCGACGTCCGCGTCTTCCGCAACGATCACGGGCGCGTGGCCGCCGAGTTCCATCGTCGCGCGCTTCATGTGCTGGCCGGCGAGTGCCGCCAGTTGCTTGCCGACGGGCGTCGAGCCCGTGAACGTGACCTTGCGGATGACCGGGTGCGGAATCAGGTAGCTCGAAATCTCAGCGGGGTCGCCGAATACGAGGCCGACCGTGCCAGCGGGCACGCCCGCTTCGACGAACGCGTGCAGCAGCGCTGCCGGCGACGCCGGGGTTTCTTCCGGCGCCTTCACGAGGAACGAGCAACCGCTTGCGAGCGCCGCGCTCAGCTTGCGCACGACCTGATTGACGGGGAAGTTCCACGGCGTAAATGCCGCGACAGGACCGATCGGTTCCTTGATGACGAGCGACTGGGCGTTCAGGTTGCGCGACGGCACGACGCGGCCATACACGCGGCGGCCTTCGTCGGCGAACCATTCGATGATGTCGGCAGCCGACAGCAACTCGACGCGCGCCTCCGCGAACGGCTTGCCCTGCTCCTGCGTCATCAGGCGCGCAATGCTGTCGGCGCGCTCGCGCACCAGCGCGGCGGCCTTGCGCATCGTCGCCGCGCGCTCGTTGGCGGGAATCTTGCGCCACGCTTCGAAGCCCTTCTGCGCGGCTTCCAGCGCGCGGTCCAGGTCGGCTTTGCCCGCGTGCGCAACCTTGCCGATCGGCTTGCCCGTTGCGGGATTGATGACGTCGAGCGTCTTGCCGCTGGCGGCGTCGCACCACTCGTTGTTGATCAACAGGCGGGTATCGGTGTAGCTGCTGGATGTGACCATGCTGTATTCCTGATAGTGGGAAGACGCCGGACCTCGCACGGTGCGCGGCCCGGAATGGGCTGGTGAAACATCGATCTTAGCCGATTGCGCGCAACCTTTCCTGGGCCATGCACCGTCGCGCGCCGCGAAAATGTGTCGCGATGTTACCGGTCACAGCGCACATGGCTTCATCATCGCTGACGATCGGCGAACGATCGGCCGGGATCGGCGCCGCTTCGCGGAACACGGCGGGTATGGTGCTCAGGCGTACTTGAACACGCCCTGCGCGCTGGCGATCAGGATCTTGTGATCGACCCAGGCTTCGGCGCGCGCGAAGAACACGGAGCGGCCTTTTCGCTCGAGAAAGCCCTTGCTGATGACGTTCTCGCCGAGCCCCTTGTCGAGGTAGCTGATCGTGAGCGACAGCGTGAACGCGTGAATCGGATCGCCTTCGCTGTAGACGCCCGAGTAGCCGGCCGCCGCGTCGAGCAGCGTGGCGATCGCGCCGCCTTGCAGCACGCGCTGGCGGTTGAGCGTCGCGGGCCGGATCGGCATCGTGAATTCGGCGTAGCCGCTTTTCCACTCGGTCAGTTCGACCGCGAGCGATTCGAGAAAGGGATTGTCGAGAGGCGGTGGCTGCATGAGAACTCCTGGTGAGCCCTCATGCTAATTCAGTTGATCGGCTCGATGGCGCCGCGCGTCCCTCTTTTACGCCGCTTTCACGTGCCCCACCGATGCGCGCATCGTCACCGTCACGGGATACTCGCGAAAGATCTCCCACTTTGTTCCGTAGCACTGGTTGATGAGCCAGCGCACCGCGTTCTGCGTGAGCTCGGCCGTCGGAATATGCACCGACGTCAAGGCGGGCGCCGCATACGCGGCCGAATAGTCGTCGTCGTAGCCGATCACGGATACATCGCCCGGCACTGAAATGCCCACCTGCTGGAAACGCGCGAGCGCGCTGACGGCCATCGTGTCGTTCGCGCAGAAGAGCCCCGTGAACGGCACCTTCGAATCGAGCAGTTGGCAGGTCGCCGCATAGCCGCCCTCGGGGGAGAAATCCGATTCGATCAGCGGCACCGTGTCGCGCGCAATGCCGTGGCGCGCGAGTTCATCGAAGAAGCCATCGAGCCGCTCCACGTTGTCGGACGCCGTGAACGGCCCGGAAATGACGGCGATCCGCCGGTGCCCGTGCGCCAGCAACGTCGCCGCCGCCAATTCGCCGCCGCGCCGGTGGTCCGCGCAGAACGACGCGTCGGGAAGCTGCCCGAATGCACGGTTCAGGAACACCATCTTCGGGTGCATCTGGTGCAGCTGGTCGAGGTCTTCGTCATGCAGATCGTGGCTGATGACGACGACGCCGTCGCAATCGCGTCCGATCAGAAAGCGCACGGCTTCGAGCGCCTGCTCGCGCGGCGTCAGTTCTCCGCAGCCCGTCGCCACGACCACATGACGATGCACGGCACGCAGCTCCAGATCCGTCTGCTTGAGGATCGTGCCGTAATACGAGCCGAAAAACGTCGGCACGAACAGCCCGATGATGCCGAGCTGCTGCGTGGCCATCGCGCGGCCGATGGAAGACGGCCGGAAGTTCAGTTCCGCAATCGCGGCCTTCACGCGCGCGGCCGCATCGGCCGACACGGGTCCTTTGCCGGAAATGGCGCGCGAGGCTGTCGAGAGCCCCACGCCCGCGCGTTGCGCAACATCTTTGAGGGTCGCCACGGTGTCTCCGTCCGCTTGGTTGGTTGCGCGTGCTGCTCAGAGGCGCGCGCCGCCTGCCTCGTCGAACAGCGATAGGTGTGCGCCGTCGATCGTGAACGCGACCGAATCGCCGACGGCGACGGGCGTCTTCTCCTGATCGATCGACGCTATCTGGGTGCCATGATAATCGAGCCAGATAACCCGGTGGTTGCCCATCGGTTCGACAAGCGACACTTGCCCGCGTTGATTCGAGTCCGCACCGATGCGCACGCGCACGTCCTCGGGCCGCATGCCGAGCACGCACGGTTTGCCCATCTCGGGCTGCGCGGCGAACGCATAGCGCGACACGTCGAGATCGAGCTGCGCGCCCGTGAAGCGCACACTGCCTCCCTGCGCAAGCAGCGTGCCGTTCAGGAGGTTCATCGCGGGCGAGCCGAGGAAGGATGCGACGAACAGGTTCGCGGGCCGCGCGTAGACTTCTGCAGGCGTGCCGAACTGCTGGATCACGCCGCTCTTCATCACGGCCATCCGCGTGGCAAGCGTCATTGCTTCGGCCTGGTCGTGCGTCACGTAGATCATCGTCACGCCGAGGCGCTGATGCAGTTGCTTGAGTTCGCGGCGCAGTTCGGTGCGCAGCTTCGCGTCGAGATTCGACAGCGGCTCGTCGAACAGGAACACGTCGGCTTCACGGACGATCGCGCGGCCGATCGCCACGCGTTGCCGCTGTCCGCCCGACAGTTGCGCGGGCTTGCGCTTGAGCAGCGGGCCGAGTTGCAGCATGTCGGACGCGCGCGCGACGCGCCGCTCGATCTCCGCCTTCGGCGTGCCGTTGATGCGCAGCGCGAACGACAGATTGCGCTCGACGTTCATCGTCGGATACAGCGCATACGACTGGAACACGAGCGCGACGCGCCGGTCCTTCGGATCGGCCCACGTCATGTCCTCGCCGCCGATTTCGATGCTGCCTTCCGTCACGTCGATCAGCCCGGCGATGCTGTGCAGCAACGTCGACTTGCCGCAGCCCGACGGGCCGAGCAGCACGACGAATTCGCCCGCGCGCACGTCGAGATCGAGCGCGTCGATCACCGTGTTCGCGCCGAGCTGGATCTTCAGGTCGCGGACCGCGACGTTTGCGATGTTCGGTGCAGTTGCCATGTCGTTCCCTCAACCCTTCACCGCGCCCGACGCGATGCCGCGCACGAACCAGCGACCCGAAATGAAGTACACCGCGAGCGGCACGACCGATGTCAGGATCGTCGCCGCCATGTTGACGTTGTAGATCTTCTCGCCCGTCGTCGTGTTGATGATGTTGTTCAATTGCACCGTCATCGGCAGGTTTTTCGTGCCCGCGAACACGAGGCCGAGCAGGTAGTCGTTCCAGATGTTCGTCACCTGCAGGATCATCGCGACGACGATGATGGGCACCGACATCGGCAGCATCAGGTGAAAGAAGATGCGCCAGAAGCCGCCGCCGTCGATGCGCGCCGCCTTGAACAGTTCCAGCGGAATGCCCGCGTAATAGTTGCGGAACAGCAGCGTCATCACGGGCATGCCGAAGATCGTATGAATGATCACGATGCCGGGCAGCGAGCTGAACAGATGCACGCTCGCGAGCACGCGCACCATCGGATAGATCATCACCTGATACGGAATGAACGCGCCGAGCAGCAGCACGCCGAACAACAGGCCCGCGCCGCGCGGCCGCCAGAACGACAGCGCATAGCCGTTGATCGCGCCGATCGCGATCGAGAACACCGTGCTCGGCACGACGATGCGCACCGAGTTCCAGAATCCCACGCGGATGCCGTTGCAGTCGAGCCCCGTGCACGCCGACTGCCACGCGTCGCCCCACGGTTGCAGCGTGAAGTGCGTCGGCAGCGCGAGCAGATTGCCGAGGCGGATCTCGTCCATCGGCTTCACCGACGTGACGAGCATCACGTACAGCGGCATCAGGAAGAACAGCGCGGCGATGATCAGAAAGCCATATACGCCGAGACGCGCGGCAGACATGCGCTTGCCGCGCCTCGGGCGGCGGCGCGGCCTGTCGGCGGACGGAACGGGAGGCTGCAACGCCGTGCTCATCACACCTCCTTGCGCGATGCGGCGCGGCTGCGGGCATACAGGAACGGCGCGAGGATCGCGAGCACGGTGGCCAGCAGCACGATCGAGGCGGCCGACGCGAGCCCGATATTGGCGCGGCCGAACAGGTAGTCCATGATGAACTTCGCGGGCACTTCGCTCGCGGTGCCCGGGCCGCCCTGGGTCATCGCGACGACGGCATCGTACAGCTTCACCACCGCGACGAACAGCAGCACGAACGCCGTCGATATCGACGGGCCGAGCATCGGTATCACGATGCTCGCATAGACGCGCCAGCGCGGAATGCCGTCGATGCGCGCGGCCTTCCACAATTCGTCGTCGATGCCGCGCAGGCCCGCGAGCATCACGGCCATCACGAGGCCCGATGCCTGCCACACAGTCGCGATCACGATCGTATAGATCACCCAGTCCTGATCGACGATCCAGTCGAAGCGCGCATGGGCGAAGCCCATCTTGTGCAGCAGCGACTGCGCGCCGAGCTGCGGATTGAGCATCCATTGCCACACGAGGCCCGTCGCGACGAACGACATCGCATACGGATACAGGAACACCGTGCGCAGCGCGCCTTCCGCCATCACGCGCTGATCGATGAAGATGGCAAGCAGCATGCCGATCACAAGACACGCGGCGATGAAGCACGCGCCATAAATGACGATGTGCTGCAGCGACACCAGCCAGCGGTCGTTATGAAAGAGCCGCACGTATTGCGTGAGGCCGACGAAGTCGTTCGACGGGAACGTGCGCGAGTTGCTGAGCGACACGCGCGCCGTCCATAGCATCGTGCCGAGGTACGCGAAGATCACCGTCAGCATCATCGGAATCAGCGCGATCCATGCGGCGGGCGGCCAGCGCTTGCGCAATGGCCGCCCGCGCGTCCTCGCAGCGGGTCGCGGGTTCGCCGTCATGTCGGGCAACGCGGGCGACTTGAGCGTCCCCATCGCGCGCCCTAGCCCTTCAATGCGCTGGCAAAGGCCTTTTGCGCATCGTCGGCCGACTGGTTCTTGTTCCAGAAGTTCGTGATGACGTCCGTCAATGCGCCCTGCACGTCGGGCGACACGAGCATTTCCGGGTTCGGCAGCTGGCGCGACTTGTCCTTCATGATCGCGATGCCCTCCTTCGCGCAGATGTCGAGCTGGTTCACGTCCACATCGGGCCGGATCGGAATCGAGCCTTTCTTCGCGCTGAACGCGACCTGCGCCTGCGGCGAGGTCATCACGGTCGCGAGCAGGTTCTGCGCCTTGATCGTATTCGCGTTGTCCGTCTTCGGAAACACGAACACGTCGCCCGCCACCAGATAAGGCGAGCGCGGACCGAAGCCGGGGAAGCAGCCGAAGTCCTTGCCGGGCGCCTGCTTCGCCGCCGAGAACTCGCCCTTCGCCCAGTCGCCCATGATCTGCACGCCGGCCTTGCCGGAGATCACGAGCGCCGTTGCGTCGTTCCAGTTGCGCCCGGGCGAGCCGGGATCGACATAGTCGTGCAGCTTCTTGAACGCGACGAGCACCTTCTTGAACGCGTCGGAATTCACCGCGTTCGCGTCGCGGTCGCGATACACCTTCAGATACAGATCCGGCCCGCCGACATCGGCGAACACGGCATCGAACGTGATCTTCTCCTGCCACGGCTGGCCGCCCAGCGCGAGGGGTATCACGCCCGCGTTCTTCAGCTTGTCGAGATCGGAGAGGAATTCGCCGTAGCTCTTCGGATCGCCCGCGATGCCCGCCTTCGCGAACACCGGCTTCGAATAGAAGAACCAGGCGGGCATGTGGATATCGACGGGCGCCGCATAGTAATGACCGTTGACCCTGATGCTGTCGAGTATCGATTGAGGGAAAATGGCCGCCCAGTTCTCTTTCGCGGCGACGGCATCGACGTTGTTGAGCAGGCCCTGATCGATCAGGTCATGGAACTGCTTCGACGTATTGAACTGCGCAGCCGTGGGTGGATCGCCGCCGACAATGCGGTTGATCGCGGTCGCGCGCGCCTGGTCCGCACCCGCCACGGCGTTGTCGATCCATTGACCGCCCGCCTGGTTGTACGCGTCGGCGAACTGGCGGATCGCCGCCGATTCGCCGCCCGACGTCCACCAGTGAATCACGTTGGCCTTCAATGGTTCAGCGCGCGCGATGACACCCGTGATGGCCAATGCCAGTGCGATACCGCTTTTCAACACCCACTGTTTTTTGCTGTTCATTCCGTCTCCTTCAGGCTCGATGCCCGATCTGTCAGGTCGACTGCAAACCAGCTTGTCGTTTGCGCGTGTCAGTTTCTGCTTTTGCGTTGCTCGATGAACTTCGCGACCAGCTCGCCGCTGCGCTTGACGGTGCGTTGCTGCGTGGCGTAGTCGACATGCACGACACCGAAGCGCCGTTCGTAGCCGAACGCCCACTCGAAGTTGTCGAGCAGCGACCACACGAAGTAGCCGCGAATATCGACGCCCTGCTTGACGGCCTCATCGACGGCGGCGAGATGGCGCTTCAGGAACGCGATGCGCTGCGTGTCCTCGACGCGGCCGTCCTGCACCTTGTCGTCCGACGCCATGCCATTCTCGGTGATGTAGATGGGCGGCAGGTTCGGGTACGCGCGATGAAAGCCCGTCAGCAGATCGCGCAGGCCGTCCGGGTACACTTCCCAGCCCATCTGTGTGCGTTCGACGTCGGGCAGCGGCACGTCGATGAAGCCGTGCGCGCCGTCGCTCTTCACGTTGGTGCGGAAATAATAATTGATGCCGAGGAAGTCGAGCGGCGCCGCGATCGCGGCGAGATCGCCTTCGAGCACGAGCGGCTCGGCGCCTGGCCACAATGTCCACAAGTCGGCGGGGTACTCGCCGTTGAACAGCGGATCGAGAATCCACGCGTTGTGCTGGACCTCGAACAGATGCGCGGCGCGCTCGTCGGCCTCGCTCGACGAAGCGGCCGTGCCGCGCCCGACGTTCGCGACGATGCCCTTGAGCGACGCCGGATCATTCGTGCGCAGCACCTCGGTCGCGTGCCCATGCGCGAGCAGCAGATGATGCATTGCCTGCGTCGCGTAACGCAGATTCGAATGCCCCGGCGCATGATGGCCGTTGCCATAGCCGAGGAACGCCGAGCACCACGGCTCGTTGAGTGTCATCCAGGCATCGACATGCCCCGACAGTTCGCGGCTCATCAGGTCCGCGTAATCGGCGAAGCGATAGACAGTCTCGCGATTGAGCCACCCGCCGCGATCTTCGAGATGCTGCGGCAAGTCCCAATGGTAGAGCGTGACGAAGGTTTTCAGCCCCTTCTCCTTCAGTCTGCCGAGCAGCCGCTTGTAGAACTCGAGGCCCTTGCGGTTCGGACGCCCCGCTTCGTCCATCACGCGGGGCCACGCGACCGACAGACGGTATGCCTCGAAGTTCAGCCGCGCGAGCAGCTCGACATCGCTCTCCCAGCGATGATAGTGATCGCAGGCCACCTCGCCCGTGTCGCCCGCGAGCACTTTGCCGGGCGTGGCCGAGAAGGTGTCCCAGATCGACGGCAAGCGGCCGTCCTCGTTGACGGCGCCTTCGATCTGATACGAGGCCGTCGCCGCGCCGAGCAGAAAGTCCTTGCGCCAGAGCACCGAATCGGCAGACGGCGTGAAGGGATCGCTTTGCGGACTGCTGCCGGGTGCCACTGCATCGTGTGCCACGGGACCTCCTCTCGTTTGATGGTTGGATTCGTCGATGAGACACCACGGTAAGACGGGATGGAAGTCTTCGGGTGGAAGCGCTTCCACACGTCCTGCGCACGATATCAGCGACGCTTTTGACGCAGCAATCAGGGTTTGTCTGGATCGCACCTGGCGCTGCCGGAGCCGCCATCCAATGGCATTGAGTGAGGC
The DNA here is from genome assembly GCF_017814945.1 of Paraburkholderia sp. LEh10. Taxonomy (GTDB): domain Bacteria; phylum Pseudomonadota; class Gammaproteobacteria; order Burkholderiales; family Burkholderiaceae; genus Paraburkholderia. The sequence goes on along the minus strand of NZ_JAGIPX010000009.1, from coordinate 160,481 downwards.
ATCGAACCCATTGCCTGACGGGAAGACGGACGCGGCGTGAAGCGCGGCGGATCGCACGTCCTGTCCGCTTCGCCTCGCTCCGTTGGTTCCGTTTCGTTTCGTTCGCCAGAAGCAGAAGCACGAACGGCGCTCACCGCGCCGTTCGTGCTTTCGAACCTCACTGCCTGGCTTTGATGCCCGCTTACGCCCAGTGTGCGGGCACCCATACACGGCCGATCCAATGTCCCGGAACCCAGACAGCGACGCGCGGTTTCGGCGCGACATACACGACATGCGGGGGCGGCGGCGGCGCGACGACCACGACATGCGGCGGGGGCGGCGGCACGACGACGGGAGCCGGCACGACCACGGGAGCCGGTGCGACGACGACTGCGGGCGGGGGCGGCGGGGGCGCGACCACCACCGGCGCGGGCACGGGCGCAGCGACGACCACCGTCGAAGTCGGCGGCGGCGGCACGACGACGGCCGCACCCACCGTTGTCGTGGTGCCCGTCACGACGGTCGTACCACCCGTCGTGACCGTGCCGCCGTGCACGACCGTGCCGCTCGTCGTCACGGTGTTGCCGTGCGTGCCCGTCGCGCTGCCCGACGTCACCACGACGCCAGGCGCGACGCTCGTCGCGCTGCCCGAATGCGTGACCGTGCCGCCGTTGCTGCCCGTCACCGTGCCCGAGCGTGAGCAGGTCCAGCCGCCGCAATTCGTCGATGCCGCATGGTTGTAGGTGTTGCCGTTGCCCGTCGTCACCGAGCCCGACGACGAGTACTGGCCAGCGCCGTCGCGCGTCACCGAGCCCGACGTCGAAGCCGTCCGGCCATCGGAGCCCGTCATCGAGCCCGTGTGCGAGCACGTGCCGCCCGCGCAGCTGGTGTCGCCCGAATGCGCGACCGAGCGGCCGTTCGGACCGTAGGCCGTGCCCGAATTGGAGAACTGGCCAGGCGCCGTGCGCGTGACGCTGCCCGAGTTGGTCGCCACACCGCCGTAGGGACCCGCCACGCCGCCCGCGTGATTGCAGGTGCCGCCGCTGCAATAGCCGCCGTGCGCGCCGCTATATTCGCCGCGCGACGTGTACGCCGTGCCGTGCCCGTACCAGCCGGCCCACGCGGGCACGCTGACGAGCGACGCGCCCGCGCCGACCACGGCGGCTGCCGCCGCGACGGCGACGCGGCGCGATACGCCACGCGCGAGCGTCGATGCCGAACGATTCAGCAGACCAGAAAACGAGGAGAAGAATTGCGAGCGGATGTTCACGGCGGTGTCCTTCACGGTTCGGGCCACTTGCGAATGCAGCGTGGCGACGGATCAAATCGTAGAAGAACCAGCCCGCCAAGTCAGTTCAAAAACTATGTCGGGAAATGTCACGGCGGCGCGTGCAAAGTGCCTTGCCGCCGCGCCTGTGTCGCGCGCCGGACGCTATCAAGAGCGGTCGCGGCCGCGCGCGCGGGTCGCGCCCGTGACCACGCCGATGCCAAGCAGGATGACGGCGACGATCGCGACGTAGTGTTGCGCGACGTGCATGCTGACGAGTGCCCACGACACACCGCCAATGAAAATCAGCCAGCCGATCAGATAAATGGCCAAGGTCATCGGGTTCTCCTTTCCGCTGTGACGTGCAAGCTCCTGCAAGAAGCATGCCGCTGGGGAGAGCCCTGTTATGCGCTATGCGATCGCGTCGGCGCCATCCGCGGCGGGCTCGACTTTCTCGGGCTCGCTATCGAATCGACACGTGTCGCGCCCGTCCCGCGCGCGCTGCATCGCGATCAGCTCGCTGTACGAAAGCCATGCGCCCGAGCCGACCGATTTCGCCGCGTACATCGCAGCGTCCGCGTTGAGCAGAAGCGCTTCGGCCGAGTCGCCGTCCGCCGGGAACTGGCTGATGCCGATGCTCGCGCCGACCGTCATCGGCTGGTCGTCGATCATCACTTCGTCGTCGAGCGTGCGCACGATGCGCGCGGCGATCGCGGGCGCCGCATCGGCGGAGCGCTCGCCTTTGACGAGCACGATGAACTCGTCGCCGCCCAGCCGCGCGACCATGTCGCCGCTGTACAGCACATGCTGCAGGCGCCGCGCGACGATCGCGAGCACATCGTCGCCGACGGAATGACCGTATTGATCGTTGATCTGCTTGAAGCGGTCGAGGTCGATGAACAGCACGGCGAGGCGCTCGCCGCTCATCTTCGCGACGTCGATCGCTTCCTGCAGCTTCTGCATGAAGAGCATCCGGTTCGGCAGACCCGTGAGCGCATCGTGGCTCGCGAGGTGCGCAAGCTCGTGCTGCTTGCTGTGCAGCTCGTCCATCTGCACGCGGATCTCGCGGCGCATGCGTTCGAAGCAGCGCGCGAGCACGCCGATTTCGTCCGTGCGCTTGAGCGGCAACGCGACCATCGTGTGCTCGGAGAAGAAATGCGTGGCGGCGTCCGCGAGCGTATGCAGCGGGCGCGTCAGCGCGCGGGCGAAGAGAATCGCCAGCAGGATCGCGAACGCGCTGAAGATTAGCACCATGCGCACGATGCTGTCGCCCAGCATGTTCGCGCCGACGAGCACATTGTGCAGCGGCTTCGCGAGTCCGAGCACGATGAAGCGGTTGCCTTGCGATTCACCGAATGGCCGGCGCACGAAGGTCAACACATGGCCGTCCGCTTCGTTCGGCTGCGTGAGCCCATTCATCAGCACGGGTGCCGTCGACTGCTCGAAAAGCGGCCGGGTCGCGGCGAAACTGTCCTGCATGAAGACTCGCCGGCCCTTGTCGAAGCCGAAGGTCTGCGCCGGATCGGGATGCACGAGAAAATCGCCCCACTCGTTCGCGAGATAGACCTGATAGTCGGACGGCAGGTCGGCCTGCGAGAGCCGCAGCAGGCTCGCGAGATCGACGTCGATGACGATCACGCCGACCACGTCGCCGCGCGCGTCGGCCACGGGCGTGCCGACCCGCAGCGTCGGCTTGCCTTCTGCCGCGTGCGCGCCGTGCTCATGGTTGACGGTGATGGGGGAAACGTAGATGCGTCCCGGCGGCAGCGCGAGCGTGTCGAACACATACGCGAACTGGCCTTTTTCCTGCAACGCGCTCTCCTGCACGCGCACGCCGCCGCCCGATTCGCGGTCGAGACGGATCAGCTCCAGCCCATAGTGATTGCGCGCGATCAGCCTCAACTGCAGATACTCGGGATGTTGCGTGATGAAGCTCGCGAACACCTGTGCGAGCCGGTCGCGCATCGGGTTCTGCGGCGACGTGCCGTCGTCGGTTGCCGCGACGTTCGCGGCCGACGGCATCGTCGAGAGCACCAGCGCATCGGCGGCGATATCGTTGATGGCCGCCGTGAAGCGCTGCCCGAGCAGTTCCGTCGACGTCAGCAGACTGTGCTCCGCTTCATGCACGAGCATCGTGCGGTTCGCGCGATACGCGTAGTAGCCCGTCGTGCCCGACGCGAGCACGCCGATCAGCGCGAGCAGCACCGAAAGCTTGAACGTAAGGCCGGGGCGCATCATCAGAAGCGCTCCGGGCGGTCGCCGGACACGATCCTGCTCCACAGCAGCTCGCGTTTCTGGATGTCTTCGACGGGATGGATCCAGACGATATGGCTCTTTTCCGTGTTGCCGGGCGATTCGCTGAGCGTGTTCGCGAGCCCCTGGCGCTGCGTCAGCAGCCGGCTGACGTCAGGCTCGAGCATGTAGTTGATCCACGCGAGCGCAAGTGGCCGGTTTGCCGCGGCGCTCGTCATCGACCAGCAGTCGAGCCACGCGAGCACGCCTTCGTCGGGAATCACGTAGCCGACGTCGGCGCCCGCGCGGCGCAGCAACTCGACCTGCTGCGTGCCGTAGTTGCCGAACATCAGCGCGGCCTTGTGCTGCACGAAGAACGCGGCGGCTTCTTCGGGCAGGTTGTAGTAGGTCAGCAGGTTGCGCCGCAGGTCGATCAGCTTGCGCGTGATCGTCTGGATCTGCGCGCCGTTGAGCCTGAACGGGTCCGGATAGCCGAGCGCCAGCGCGGTGAACGAGAAATTGTGCTGCGCGCTGTTGTAGTCGAGCACCTTGCCGCGATAGCGCGGATTCCACAGTTCGTTCATCGAATGCGGGACGCCGCTCACCTGCTTGCGGTCATAGATGAGACCCATCGTCGAGTACGTGAACGGGATCGCGTAGACGGTGCCATGACGCGTGATCCCGTCGATGGAAGACAGCGCGCGAAAGCGCGGCAGCTGACGGCGGGTGTTCGGCAGGCTCGCGAGGTCGAGCGGCGCGAGCAGATTGTCGTGCCCGTAGCGCTGGATTTCAGCCGTATTCGCCGCGAGCACGTCGAACTGCGGTTGCGCGCCCTGATGCATCTTGTCCCAGAGCGCTTCGTCGGAATCGACCAGCGTGACTTCGACCTTCGCGTGGTAGCGCGCTTCGAATTGCTTCACGACGTCGGCGTCGGCATAGCCGGGCCATGCGAGCACGCGAAGCACGTTTTCACCTGCCGATGCCTGCGTGAGCAGCAGGCAGCCGAAAACAAAAAAGATGACTGAGTCAACGAAACGCTTCGGGCGGATAGCTGCGCGCGTGAATCCAGCACGCGAGCGCCGCCACCAGACATATGAGTCGTACCACCGCATTTCGTCTGTCCTTTCGCGATCCATAACCCATGCATTCCCAAGCGCACGCCAGGGCGGCGTCGGATCGGCGCGGGATGCGCTCGGAATCCGTGTGCACCGGCTGGCACATGCGAGGGAAGCAGCGTTCGGTCGCTTGCGAGTCACGCGCAACGATTCATTCATCTGAAGGAACAGCAGTCTAGCTGAATCGCGCGCGTCAAAAAATGATCTTCCGAGGTCTACACGCTGATAACGGCCGGGGATGACCGCATCTTTAACGATTAGAGTCCCCCATCTTTTCAAGCAGTGTTTCAGAAAATTTCGACCGGTGACGGGCACGGGCCGCGCAGCATTTGTCGGCTGGTTGAAACGGCCATTTGTTTTGGGCGTTTTTCGCGGGATTTACGGCGATGCGCGGCGAGTGTGCCGCTGGGGTACGTCGAGTTGAACGTTTGCGCGACCGGGCATCCGCGATATCGAAGCGTTACATTGCGCGTCATCGTAACGGCCGTTGATGACATTCGTGCGGTGTGCGCGAGGGTTTCTCGCGGTGCCCATCGCATGTCGTGCGCCTTTGCGTTTGGACGAGTCGCCCGTTCCCGGCGCGACTCGACGGCGCCTGCCAACTGCCGACGACAGGATTGCTCACGGATTGCCGTGGCTTGCGGGTGCAACGCCTCCGGCATCGCGCGACGCGTTGGCGCTCACACGGAAGCTCAGCCCGCGCTCACCCCACCGATGCCGTCACACGCCCACCTTTCTGCACACTTCCCGCGGGATGCAGCTCGAAGCAAAACGAGGTCCCCACTCCTTCCCGCTCGACGAGCCGGATCTGGCTGCCGTGCAACTGCAGCATGCGCTGGACGATCAGCAGCCCCAGCCCGCCGCGATGCGCGCCGCCTGACGAAAACGCGCGCTGGAACAGCCCCGCGCGCACTTCCGCCGACATGCCCGGCCCCGTATCGCTAACGGTCACCGATACCTTGCCGTCGCGAACCGCGAGGTCGACGTCGACGGTGCCGTCATCGGGTGTGTGCCGGATCGCGTTGTCGAGCAGATTGGTGAGCACGCGCTCGATCATGCCGAGATCGGCCGTCACGTTCGGCAGACGCGGCGCGATGCCCGCGCGCAACTGGACATGGCGCGCTTCCGCGGACAGCTCGAACTTCTGGAACACGTCCTGCACCAGATCGACCAGCGAGAAGTCTTCCAGCGCGAGTTGCACGTTGCCGTGCTCCAGCCGCGCGAGCTCGAACAGCGACTGCGCGAGCCGCCCCACCTTCATGCTCTGCGCGAGCGCAATCGCGAGATAGCGCTTGCGCTCGACGTCGCTCAGCGAATCCGACTTCATCGACAGCGTTTCCAGATAGCCGTGCAGCGACGTCAACGGCGTGCGCAGATCGTGCGAAATGTTCGCGACGAGTTCGCGCCGTTCCTGGTCCTGCTTCGTCAGCGCGCGCCATTGCTGGCCAATGCGGTCGGCCATCTGCGCGAACGTCGATTCGAGCGCCGCGATCTCGTCGCGCGAACGCACGCGCGCGGTACGTGAGCCCGTGCCCGTGAAACCCGTCACGGGAGGCTGCGCCTGCGGCTCGCCGTTCGCGTCGAATTTGCGCATCGCCTCCGTCAAACGGCGCAACGGCCTCGTGATCAGCCCGAACGCCATCAGACCCGCGACGAGACCGAGCAGCGCGACGAGTCCCATCGACCACAACGTCGTGCGCAACACCGAGCTTGCCGCGACGCGCGCCGCGAGCTCGTCGTGCGCCTCGCCTTGCAGCACGACGTACAGGTATTCGAGCGGCCGGTTGCCCGCGCGCGGGAGCAGCGCGGCGCTGAACACCTTGCGGCCGTCGACGCTGCGCGGATCATCGCCGAGTATCGGCAGCGGCTCGCCCGCGATGAACTGCTGAACCGGGCGCACGTCGACCTGCATCCGCTTCAGATGACCTGCGGGCGCATCGTCGCCTTCGATATGTCCGTCCTGATCCAGCAGGTACACTTCGACGCTCGGATTGACGACCATCAGCTGGCTGAAGATCTGCCGCAGCGCGCTCTTGCGCGAGCCGTCGCCGGTGTCGTCCGAGAGCGCCGGGTTGCGCGCGATATGCGTCGCCAGATCGCGTGACAGGCTTTGTATCACTTCCTTCTCGTGCAGATCGCTCGAACGGATCTGCAGCCATGCCGACGCGCCGCAGCACGCGAGCAGCAGCACGGAAAACACCAGCGACAGCCGCTGCGTCAAGGACAGGTTCACAGCGCGTCTCCGTCGTGCGCCGCCGGATCGGCGACGAACTTGTAGCCGCGTCCCCACACGGTCAGAATGCGCGCAGGCTGCGCCGGGTCGGCTTCGATCTTTGCGCGCAGCCGGTTGATGTGCGTATTCACGGTATGCTCGTAGCCCTCGTGCTGATAGCCCCATACTGCGTTGAGCAGATCCATCCGCGAAAACACCTTGCCCGGACGGCTCGCGAAGAAATACAGCAGATCGAACTCGCGCGGCGTCAGTTCGATCCGCTTGCCGTCGACGCTTGCCTCGCGCGTCAGCGGATCGATGAAGAGACCCGCAAGGTTCAGACTGCCCGCCTCCATGCGCGCGTCCTTCGCCATTGCATCGGCGCGCCGCAACAGCGCCTTCACGCGCGCAACCAGTTCGAGCACGGAAAACGGCTTCGCGAGATAGTCGTCCGCGCCGAGTTCGAGCCCGAGTATCCGGTGCACTTCGCTTGAACGCGCGCTCGTGATGATGATCGGCGTATAGCGCGCCATCGCGCGGGCGCGCCGGCAAATCTCGAGGCCGTCCACGCCCGGCAGCATCAGATCGAGGATCAGCGCGTCCCAGTTGCCCTGTTCGAGCAGCCGCAGCCCTTCGTTGCCGTCGGCGCTGTGAACGACCTCGTAGCGCTCGTCCCGCAGATGCAGGCTGAGCACATTCGCTATATCGACATCGTCTTCGACGATCAGTACGCGCTTCGGATGGTCCATCTGCTCGCTGGTATGGGCGCGGCCGCGAAGGTCCGCTGGACCCCGCTGCCAGCAAACGCAGCAGCGGGCGGGAATCACGAATAAACGAGGAATAAACGCTGCAATGCAACGTTCACCGCTCTGAAGCCAGTGCGCAGGCGACACGTGCATGCGAACCGACCCAAGCATTGTGCAGAATTTTCAGCGTCCGGGTTATCACAATTAATTTAAGTTTCCGTGAGGACCCGGATACCTCGGCGGACTTACGCTACAGCCATGTTCAATCGAGCAGCACGAAGGAGCACACGATGAAAAGCCGCAGGGGGTTTCTGTTGTCGGGTGGCGGCGCGCTCGCCGCGCTGGCCGCGCTCGCGCACTGGCGCGCATTCGCAGCAGGCGCGCCGGACGCGGCGAGCGGCGTGCCCGAGCGCTTCGAGGTCACGCATCCGGATGCGCAATGGCGTGAGCTTCTCACGCCCGCGCAATACCACGTGCTGCGCGAGGAAGGCACCGAGCGCCCGTTCAGCAGCCCGCTGAACGACGAGCACCGCAGCGGCGTGTTCGCGTGCGCGGGTTGCAAGCTCGAACTCTTCTCGTCGCAAACAAAGTTCGACAGTCACACGGGCTGGCCGAGCTTCTGGGCGCCGCTCGATCACGCCGTCGCGACGCGCGAAGACGCTTCGTGGGGCATGCTGCGCACGGAAGTCCACTGCCGCCGCTGCGGCGGCCACCTGGGTCACGTATTCGACGACGGCCCGAAGCCCACAGGCCTGCGCTACTGCATGAACGGCCTCGCGATGACCTTCACGCCGCGCGCCGTCTGACGCGTCGGCCCGACGCTTTCCCGATTCGCACAAACAACCACGCAAACCATCATGCTCCTCATCGTCCTCGCTTATCTCGGCGGCGCGCTCACGATCCTGAGTCCGTGCATCCTGCCCGTGCTGCCCTTCGTTTTCGCGCGCGCCGACCAGCCGTTCGTGCGCAGCGGCCTGCCGCTGCTCGCGGGCATGGCGCTCACCTTCGCACTCGTCGCGACGCTCGCGGCCGTCGGCGGCGGCTGGGTCACCCAGGCGAACCAGTATGGCCGCTGGCTCGCGATCGTGCTGCTCGCCGTATTCGGCGTGACGCTCCTGATGCCGCGCTTCGCCGACCGGCTGATGCACCCGCTCGTCAGCGCGGGCAACCGGCTGTCCGCGCTCGCGCAGGCGGACGGCGCGGCGCAAGGTCCGCTGCGGCGCGTCGGCGCGTCGTTCGTGCTCGGCATCGCGACGGGCCTGCTGTGGGCGCCTTGCGCGGGCCCGATCCTCGGCCTCGTGCTGACGGGCGCGGCGCTGCGCGGCGCGAGCGCCGGCACGACGCTGCTGCTGCTCGCTTACGCGGCGGGCGCGGCGACCTCGCTCGCCGTCGCGCTGCTGATCGGCGGCAAGGTCTTCGCCGCGATGAAGCGCTCGCTCGGCGCGGGCGAATGGGTGCGGCGCGGCATCGGCGTCGCGATGCTGGCGGGCGTCGCCGCGATCGCGCTCGGTTTCGATACGGGCGTGCTCGCGAAGGTCTCGACGGTGGCGACGAGCGGCATCGAGCAGCGGCTCGTCGACACGCTGTCGCCTTCCAAAGGCACGGGCGGCGCGACGCTGTCCGCGAACGCCCCGGCGATGACGCAGGCCGCCGATACGCGTCACGCCGACACGAACGCAGCGCCCGCCGAAGGCGCGATGATGCGCGCGTCGAGCGCGGCTGCGGCGCTGCCCGTCGAAGGCACGCTGCCGCCGCTGGCGGGCGCCGTCCAATGGTTGAACTCACCCCCGCTCACGGCTGAGCAGTTGCGCGGCAAGGTCGTGCTCGTCGATTTCTGGACCTACTCGTGCATCAACTGCCTGCGCACGCTGCCGTATGTGAAAGCGTGGTCGCAGAAGTACCGTGACATGGGTCTCGTCGTGATCGGCGTGCACGCGCCGGAGTTCGCCTTCGAGCGCAATATCGACAACGTGAAGAAGGCCACACACGATCTCGGCGTCGACTACCCGGTCGCGATCGACAACAACTACGCGATCTGGCGCGCGTTCGACAACCAGTACTGGCCGGCGCACTACTTCGTCGATGCGCAGGGCCGGATTCGCCACCATCATTTCGGCGAAGGCGAATACGAGCAGTCGGAAAAGGTCATCCAGCAACTGCTGGCGGAAGCGGGACATGCGGAGGCCGCAAAAGTGGCGACGGGTCTCACGCAGCACGCGGGCGGCGTCGAGGCGGCCGCCGACGGCAACGACATGCGGTCGCCGGAAACCTATCTCGGCTACGCGCGCGCCGAGAACTTCGCGTCGCCGGGCGGCGAAGCCGAGAACCGCGTGCATACGTATGCCGCGCCGACCCATCCCGATGTCAACGACTGGGGCCTCGCGGGCACGTGGAAAGTGGGCGCCGAGCACGCGACGCTCACCGCGCCGAACGGCAGCATCGTCTATCGCTTTCATGCGCGCGACCTGCATCTGGTGCTCGGTCCCGGCGCGAACGGCAAGCCGGTGCGCTTTCGCGTCAGCATCGACGGCGCCGCGCCCGGCAACGCGCACGGCACCGACGTGAGCGCCGACGGCTCGGGTGTCGTCACAGGGCAGCGGCTGTATCAGCTCGTGCGTCAGACGGGCGACGTGACCGACCACACCTTCGCGATCGAATTTCTCGATCCGGGCGTCGAGGCCTACGCGTTCACCTTCGGCTGACCGATATCACTCTTCTTTGATTCGAGGAACTACCACCGTGGACAAGAAACTCATCGCAGGCGCATTCGGCTGGACCCGCACGTCAGCGGGCAGAATCGCGGCGCTCGTCGCGCTCGGCGCGGGCGCGCTCGTGTGGCAGCACGGCGCGCTGGCGGAACAGGCTGTGAAAATTCCGCCGCCCGCACAGGACGAAAAAGCAGGCAGCGCGCACACGGAAACGGCCGTCTTCGCGGGCGGCTGCTTCTGGGGCGTTCAGGGCGTGTACGAGCATGTGAAGGGTGTGAAGCAGGTCGCGTCGGGCTACACGGGCGGCGCGGCCAGCACCGCGCAGTACGAGACCGTCAGCGGCGGCGACACGGGGCACGCGGAATCGGTGCAGATCACCTATGACCCGACGCAAGTTACATACGGCCGCCTGCTGCAGATTTTCTTCTCCGTCGCGCACAACCCGACGCAACTGAACTACCAGGGCCCGGATCACGGTACGCAATACCGCTCCGCCGTGTTCCCGCAGAACGCCGAACAGCGCAGCATCGCGCAGGCCTATATCGCGCAGCTGAGCGGCGCGAAAGTGTTCTCCGCGCCGATCGTCACGAAGGTCGAGGACTTCAAGGGCTTCTATCCGGCCGAGCAGTACCACCAGAATTACCTCGTGCTGCATCCGGAGTCGCCGTACATCATGATCAACGACCTGCCGAAGATCGATTACCTGAAAAAGATGTTCCCGGACACCTATCGCAGCGATCCCGTCTTGCTGAAAGCGTCCGCGTCGTCCGCTTCATGAGGTGTCGCGTTGCCAGGCCTTTGCGCGGTTCGCCGGTTGCGCGCACGACGCACTGGCTCAGCCGCCGACGGCTTCCACGATGCGCGAGCACATCGCCTTGTCCGGATACGGCCCGACGCCGGCGCGCACGTTATCGGCCATGTATTCGGGGCGTCCCGTGCCGGGAATCACGACCGTCACGGCCGGTTGCGCGAGCACGAATTTGAGCAGCACCTGCGCCCATGTCGCGCAGCCGATCTCGGCTGCCCACGCGGGCAGCGGCTGCTTGCCGACGCGCGACAGCAGCCCGCCGCCGCCGAACGGCTGATTGATCACGACGCCGATGCCGAGATCACGCGCGAGCGGCAGGATGCGCTGTTCGGCGTCGCGGTCGTCGGCGGCGTAGTTGATCTGCACGAAGTCGGGCTTCTCGCTGCGCATCACGCTCGCGACTTGATCGAAAGCACTCGACGTGTAGTGCGTAATGCCGATGTAGCGGATGCGCCCACGCGCTTTCCAGTCGCGCAGCGTTGCAAGCTGCGTGCGCCAGTCGACGAGGTTGTGTACCTGCATCAGATCGATGCGCGGCTGTTGCAGGCGGCGCATCGACCCTTCCATTTGCGCGATGCCCGCTTCGCGCCCCTGGGTCCAGACCTTGGTCGCGACGAATGCCTTGCCGTGCGCGCCGAGCCGCGTGAGCAGCGTGCCCGCGACGGCTTCCGACGAGCCGTACATCGGCGACGAATCGATTGCCGATCCGCCCGCCGCGAAGAGGACGTTCAGCACCTCCGCGAGGCGCGCCTGGCCGCTCGCGTCGTCGCCGACATCAAACGTGCGCCACGTCCCGCAGCCGACGATGGGCAACGCTTCGCCCGTCGATGGGATCGCGCGCCGCTCCATGCGCGGCGGCGAATTTTGCTGAGCGGCGACGAGTGACGGCATCGACATGGCGAGCGGCAGCATCATCGCGCGCCGCATAAAGCCGCGGCGCGCGGCAAGTTCGACCGGGTATCGCATCGGCTTTCTCGACGGCGACGCCAGCGCGTCAACCCGGACGGCGCGCGATGAAGTCGATTTCGACGAGCGCGTCGCGCGCGAGTCCCGTGACGCCCACGCAGGTGCGCGCGGGCAGACGTCCCGGCGGAAAATGCGCGGCGTAGACAGCATTCATCGCTGCGTAATCGCGCTTGAATTCCGTCAGGAAGATGCGCGCGGAGACGACGTGTTCGAGGCTCAGGCCGATGCCCTTGAGCACCAGCACGAGGTTCTCCATCACGCGCTTCGTCTGCGCGGCGACGCCTTCGGGCAGCGGCGCGGCGTCGTCGTCGGGCGACGTCGGCATCTGGCCTGTGACGAACACCCAGCCGCCCGATTCCGTGGCGTGGGAAAACGGGCCGACGGGCGTCGGTGCGCCCTCGACCATCCAGAACTGCGTGGTTTCGCTCATCTGATCAGGCTCCGTGGGTTCGCATCGGCCGGTTTTTGAAAGCGCAACGTTTTGCCGTGGAGAGTGCGCGGCGACGGGATACCTTAACGCGGTTCGCGTGAGGTTGCATGCGCGCCATTCTCCGCAACGGCAGCCCATTCAGCCGTCAGCCTCACCCGTTGCCCTGCCCCGCTGGCCGGCACGATGCGCGGCGGCGCGCGAACTTCGGCGCATCGACGGCCTCCGTCACGTCGCGCCACCAGCGCTCGCCCCGGTGCGGCGACGCGAGGCTCAGCCGCTCGCCCATGCGCGGCGTCGCAAGCGCGACGCCGTGTGCGGCCGCCAGTCCGACGACGCGCTCGAACGGTTCCTGCCAGCGGTGCATCGCCAGATCGAATGTGCCGTTGTGGATCGGCACGAGCCAGCGTCCGCGCAGATCGATGTGCGCCTGCACGGTTTCGTCGGGCTGCATGTGGACGTACGGCCATTGCGCATCGTAGGCGCCCGTCTCCACGAACGTCACGTCGAACGGGCCGAGCCGCTCGCCGATCGTCCTGAAACCGTCGAAATACCCTGTGTCGCCGCTGAAAAACACGCGCAGGTCGCCATCGACGATCACCCACGACGCCCACAGCGTACTGTTGCCATCGAACAGGCTGCGCCCGGAGAAATGCTGCGCGGGAGTGGCCGTGAACTGCACGCCGTCGATCTCGACGCCTTGCCACCAGTCGAACTGCCTCACCTTCGACGCATCGATGCCCCACGCGATCAGCCGGTCGCCGACCCCGAGCGGCGTCAGGAACACGCCCGTCGTCCCAGCGAGCGCGAGCACCGTCTCGCGGTCCAGATGGTCGTAGTGGTCGTGCGACAGGATCACGCCGCGCAGCGGCGGCAGCGCCTCGCGCGCGATGGGCGGCGCATGAAAGCGCTTCGGTCCCATCCGCCTGAACGGCGACGCGCGCTCCGCGAAAACAGGATCGGTCAGCCAGAACTGGCCGCGCAGCTTGAACAGCAGCGTCGAATGGCCGAGCCGGAACAGGCTCCCGTCAGGCGCGGCGTCGAGGTCCGCGCGCGTCAGCGCATCGACGGGCAGCGCACCCGACGGCGCCGTGCCGTCCGGCTTGTTGACCAGCACGTTCCACATAATGCGCAAGGTCTTGCCGAGACCTTCCGCCGGGCGCGGCTTCACGTTGCGAAAACGCTCGCCGTCGTGCTGCGGCGACGTGCGGGACAGCACGCGCCCGCGCTGCGCGGCCGCGATGCCCAAGACCTGACTGATGTTGCCGATGATCGATTTCATGCGAGCCGTCACGTTGAAGGTAGACTGCACAGTGTAGTTTATTGTCTCGAAAAGTAAACCATCCAGTGTAAAATTAACGCATGGATGAGAGCACGCCCCTTTCCCGTCTGACCGATCGCAAGCGCGCGGCCGTGATCGAAGCGGCCATCGACGAATTTCGCGCGTCGGGTTTCGACGCCACCAGCATGGACCGCATCGCGGCGCGCGCGAGCGTGTCCAAGCGCACCGTCTACAACCATTTCCCCAGCAAGGATGCGCTGTTCGCGGCGATTCTCCAGCAACTCTGGGACGCGAGCGCGGGGGGCGAAGCGCCCGGTTATCGCGCGGATCAGCCGCTGCGCCCGCAGTTGCTCGCGTTGCTCACGCAGAAGCTGCGCCTGTTGAACGACGACGCGTTCATGTCGCTCGCGCGCGTCGCGATCGCGGCGGGCATTCATTCGCCGGAACGGGCACGCGACATGGTGGCGCGCATCGGCGAGCGCGAAGAAGGTTTGACCGTGTGGATACGCGCGGCCGCTGCCGATGGCCGCCTCCAGACCCGCGACCCGGCATTTGCCGCGCAGCAGCTTCAAGGGCTCGTGAAAGGCTTCGCGTTCTGGCCGCAGGTGACGATGGGTCAGCCGCCGCTGACGACGGACGAGCAGAAGAAAGTCGCGGAGTCGTCGGCGGATATGTTTTTGGCCTGCTACGCGGCGAATTCGAGCGACCGGAACTGAGCGGCTCGCATCCCGACCGCCTCGCGGGCTTAACGCCCGCCAGTTGACGCGTGCTTGACGCGTGCTTGACGCCTGCTTGACGCCTGCTTGACGACTGCTTGACGCCTGCTTAACGTCCGCTGATCGCCTGCTTATCGCCTGCTTAACGTCCGCTTACCGCCTGCCGAGCGCCGCCAGCGTGTCGCCGAAGCCGCCGCGCACCCTAGACGCAAGGCGCGCGCTCGTCACGACGCGCGGCGCCGCGCTCCACGCGATCCGCGCGCCCGTCTCGACGAGCAACCCGACGAGCGCGACATCCTCGCTGCACGCAAGCGGCGGAAATCCTCCCGCGCGGCAATACGCAAGCGTCGACACGCCGAGGTTCGCGCCATGCACGTGCCGGTGCCCGTCGGCGTTCAGATACGCGCGATAGAACGCGTCGCGGGTCAGTGCGTCATGCTGACGCCAGTCTTCGATGATGACGGGACCGCACACCGCCTCCGCGCCCAGCGCCAGTTGCGCGACGAGCCAGTCGGCCGCGACGCGGCTGTCCGCATCGGTGAACGCGAGCCAGCGCACGCCTTGCGCAACCAGCGCCGCCGCGCCCGCCGCCCTCGCCTTGCCGACATTGCGTGCTTCGAGCATCAGCGCGTGTGTATCGAAGCAGCGCGCAATCGACGCCGAGCGGTCCGTGCAGCTATCGAGCGCGACCACGATCCTGACCGTCTCACCGCGCAACGCCGGATGCGCGGCCGCCATGCGCGCGGCCTGCAGGCAATCGGCGAGCAGTTCTTCTTCGTTGTGCGCGGGAATCACGATGCCGATCATGCGAGCCCCTCGCGCTGCGCAATCGAGCAGACTTCCTTCGACCACACGTCCAGCAGCAGATCGTGCTCCGCGTGTTGCACGAGATGGGTCAGCGCGGGCAGCGCGCCGAACGTGGCGTGCACTTCGTCGGCCGTCTGCAGCTTGCCTTCGAACGGGTGACGCCAATGGCACGCGACGAGCGCGCCGTCGCCCGTCAGCGATGCGCACGCGCGCTGCGCGAGTTCGGCCGTCGCCTCGCGCGACAGGTAGTAGCACAGCTCGCCGATCACGATCAGGTCGAAGCACGCGTCGGGCCATTCTTGCGGAATCGCACGCTTTTCGACGATGACGTTGCGCGCTTCGCCAAGACGCTCGCGCGCAAGACGCACTGCAAACGCGCTGATGTCGCATACCCGCAGCCGCTCGCAACGCTGCGCGAGCAGCGCCGACAGTTCCCCGTTCGAGCACGCGGGCTCGAAGCCGAGCCGGTAGCGCTCGCGCGGCAGCGCCGCGATCATCAGATGACGCTTGCGGCGCTCGTACCAGCTATCGCGGTAGTTCCAGGGGTCGTCGTCCTGACGGTACAGGTCGTCGAACCAGGCGGCGGAAAATGACATGCGCGTCCTTTTTGTTGTCGTGCGGAGATGCCGGACTCAGCGCGAGCGTGACGGGAGCAGCACACGCGGGCGTATCGCACGCGGGCGCATGACATGCGGGCGTATCGCACGCGGGCGCATGACATGCGGGCGTATCACACGCAGGCGCATCGCACGCGGGCGCATGACACGCAGGCGCATCGCACGCGGGCGCATGACACGCGGGCGTATCACACGCGGGCGCATCGCACGCGGGCGTATCACACGCGCCCCAGATTCCATGGCTCGCGGGCGTCGTCGCCATCGACGAGCGTCAGTCCCAGCGCACACTCGTCGCGCTCGGCATGGCTTTGGCGCAAGAACACGGGCAGATCGGCGATCGCGTGCGCAAACCAGTCATCCGTGCAGAACGGCACGGCGCCCAGAGCGCGCGATACGTGTTCCATCACCTGCCCGGCCGCCTGCTCGACGGCGACGCGCACGCGCAACGCGCACTGCCGCGCGTCGTCACGCGGATGTTCGTCGATCCACGCGGCCGTCTCGCGCAACAGCGCGGCGACGGAGGACAGTTCAGCGTCGGCGGCGCCCAGATGCGCGCACGCATGCGGCTCGGCGTGCCGCTTGACGCTGCTGCGCAAGATCGCCGCGAGGGCCGCCGCGCAGCCGTACCAGCATGCCGCGATGCCCGCGCCGCCGTGCCAGAAACCCGCACGCGACAGATACGCGCCGCTTTCGCCGATCTGCACGGCGCGCGCGCCGTCGAAGCGCACCTCGCTCGTGGCCGTCGCGCGCATGCCGACGGCCTGCCACCCGCTCGCATCGATCGCGATGGAAGGCTGCGACAGTTCGACGGCAGCCAACACTGGCTCGCCGTCGCGCCACGCCGTAACCAACGCATGCGATACATGCGGCGCGCCCGAGCACCACGGCTTGGCGCCTTCGAGCGTCAACGCGTCGCCGCCCGCCGCATGCGCAATCAGCTTGCGATCGGGCGGCTCGGCGGCCCATACGGCCCAGTTGCCATCGTCCGCGAGTTCGGCGCGCTGCAACTCGGCGAGGATCGCGAGCGCGTCGGTGTGCCCTTCGTAGAGCTTCACCAGCGACAGATCGCACGCCGCCACGGCCGCAAGTCCGCGCCAGCGCGTCGCCGTTTCGCCGCGCCCCGGCAGCGGCAGCCAGTCCATGCCCCGCGCACGCAGCGCGTCGAGCGTGGCGGCGCGGCCCGCCGCGTCTTCGTCGTGATAGCGCACGCCCGCCACATAACGTTCGAGCGCGGGCACGAGCGCATAGCGCCGCGGCCCGGATTCGGCGTCGGGTTCCTCGTCGGACAGACGCAGTCCGCTGTTGATGTACCACGCAGCGGGCGCGGCGCGCCGCAAGGGATCGTGGCCGATATCGTTCATACGCTCCTCCATGACGAGCCGGGCGAGGCCGGGCATTTGTACGCGCGCCACCGACAGTTGCGTGCGTGTGCGAACGGCCATGCAAGCGCTGTGCCCACGAGGTTGCGTGCCCGCTTGCGTGACAACGTGTTTCGCGTGCGCGGTGTTTCGCGTACGCGTGGTGTTTCGGTGTTTCGGTGTTTCGGTTGTTTCGGTGTTTCGGTGTTTCGGTGTTTCGGTGTTTCGGTGCTTCGGTGCTTCGGTGTGCTTCGGTACTTCGGTGCTTCGGTACTTCGGTGCTTCGGTGCTTCGGTGCTTCGCGTGCTTGGCCGTGTTGCGCGTGCGCGCGGTGCTTGCACCCGAAACACCGCTTGGCCGCCTTCGTGTTTCGCGTACGCGCGGTGCTTCGGTGTTTTCGCGCACCCGAAACACCGCTTGCCCGTCTTCGCGGGTCGGACGGCATGGCGCTTGCGTGCCTTACATGAATGACCCTGCGTGAGCGCGAAGCTGCGCGCGCCGCAGTCGCAGCGCGGCCGCTCCAGACGAGGAAAACAATGGCTACAGACACGACAATGCAAAAGGTTGCCCGGTTCCCCGATCTCGCTGACAACGGCATGAAGCGCATCGACGCGAACGGCACGCCGATTCTGCTGATCCGCTGCGGGAACGCCGTTCATGCGTTCGGCGCGGAGTGTCCGCATGCAGGCGGGCCGCTCGAACAGGGCGCGCTATGCAACGGACGGCTGGTGTGTCCATGGCACAAGGCGACGTTCGACGTCGCGAGTGGCGCGATCATCGAGCCGCCCGCGCTGCTTCCGTTGACCCGCTACGCCACGCGCATCGAGCATGACGACGTGCTCGTCAGCAGCACGCCGCAGCCGCCGGAACGGGCGCACGCGAAGGCCGCCGACAGCCGCACCTTCGCCATCGTCGGCGCAGGCGCGGCGGGCGCCGCAGCGTGCGCGGCGCTGCGCGAAGCGGGCTTCGCAGGACGCGTGGTGCTGATCGATCACGAGCCGCGCACGCCTTACGACCGCACGGTGCTGAGCAAATTCGTGCCGTCCGGCGAGATGCCGCCGGACGCGATCCCTCCCCTTCTACCCGACGATTTCTTCGCGACGCACGCGATCGAGTTCATCCAGGCCGAGGTCGCGACGCTCGATGCGCGCCAGCGGCGCATCGATATCGGCAGCGCGCCGTCGATTCGCTACGATGCGGCGCTCGTCGCGACGGGCGGCGTACCGAAGCGGCCGGCGTTGCAAGGCGCCGATGCCGACAGCGTGAAGGCGCGTATCCGGCTCTTGCGCAATCGCGACGACGCACGGCGTCTCGTCAACATGGCTGAGCAAGGCGAGCATGCGCTCGTGCTGGGCGCGAGCTTCATCGGCCTCGAAGTGGCCTCGGCGTTGCGCGAGCGCAAGCTGCGCGTGACGGTGGTTTCGCCGGGCAGCGTACCGTTCGAAAAGCAGTTCGGCGTCGAACCCGGCCGGTTGTTCATGCGGCTTCATGAAGCGCATGGCGTGCGCTTTCGCATGGGACACCGCGCGAACGCGGTCGCACCGGGCACGGCGGACGGCGCATTGCGCGTGACGCTCGATAACGGCGATACCGTGGCGTGCGACTTCGTCGTGGCGGGCATGGGCGTGACGCCCGCGACGGGCTTCATCGCAGGCGTGACGCGCAATGGCGATGGCAGCGTCGACGTCGATGCGTCGATGCGCGTGGCCGACGGGCTCTATGCAGCAGGCGACATCGCCCGCTTCGAACTACAGGCGCTGGGCGGCGGGCGCGTGCGCATCGAGCACTGGCGCGTCGCGCAACAGCATGCGCGCATCGCCGCGCACGCGATGCTGGGCTTGCCCGCAGCGGAACCGCTCGTGCCGTTCTTCTGGACCTATCACTATGGCAAGACCTTCGACTATCTCGGCCACGCGCGGCACCGGGACGAAACGATTTTCACGGGCAAGCCCGATACCTTTGAATTCATCGCGCTGCTCGGCGAGAAAGGCAGGCTCGTCGCGGCGCTCGGCTGCAATCGCGAAAGACAGATAGGGCTGCTTGGCGAAGCGATGCGCAAGCCGCTGGGCCTTGCTGACGCAAGGAAGATTGTCGAGGCGGCGTAAAGGGTGATGCACTGAGGGCTGATTCACTGAGGCCTGATGCACTGAAGGCTGATGCACTGAAGGCCTGATGCACTGAAGGCTGATGCACTGAGGCCTGATGCACTGAAGGCTGATGCACTGAAGGCCTGATGCACCGAAGGCTGATGCACTGCGTCTTCGCATGATGACATGCGAGGCGCAGTGCACTTTGCTTCGGCTTTACGGTTCGCGCTTTTGGCCTGTCGAGCTATCGCGCTGCGATGGACGTCCGCCGCCCCCTGGCGGCTCCGGACGATCGCCCGTGCCAAGCGGCACTTCCGCTGTTTGCGTCGGATGCGGATTCGACCGTGCCGGGTTGGTTCTCTTCATTGTTTCGGTCGGCTCGCCGGGCTGCGTCGTGCTGCCGGGTTTTGCTGGTGGTGCGCTGGCCGTCTGGTGCCGTTCTTCCATGTCGGTTCTCCTTCGAATGACGATGAGCGCCTGCCGCACGACGCGCGGTGGAAGATCTACATGCGGCGTGGAAGCTTTGCACGCGCGCGTTCCGGTGCGAATTCCACCTGCCGCGCTCGCGGCGCATCGAACTCGTCAGCGTCACGCGTCAGGGCTGACGCTGCCCGCCCTGATGCTGCGGCGGCTTCTGGTTCTGCTGTTGCTGCCCGCCATCGCGATTCGGTTGATGAGGGGTCGCTGGATGATTCGGTGCTGTCTTCTGCGTACTACTCATCGATTGCTTCAACGTGCGCTCCTTTCGTTTCGTGGCCGCGCGCGGAATCGATCCGGCGCGAGGACTCACACGATGAAACCGGCAAGCGGTGTACCTGTCACGCGCACGCGCCGCAGCCTTGTTGCTGCATAGCGTGAGGAACAGCATTTGCTGAAAGGCGTTCGTCGGATGTTTGCTACCGGATTTTTTCATGTGCCGATGACCCATCACGCGACCACCGCCACAACAGTCGAACCCGCCGATCAACGGTCGGCGAGCCCTGTCGGAAATCAGGGAAAGCACAACCCGCGCCCGCTGCTGCGCCCTGGCCACAACTGTCAACTGCAAGAGAGAACCCGACGCTTTCGCATCCTGATCGATGCAGCCGATTACTTCTCGGCGTTGCGGGCGGCGATGACGCGTGCGCGCCATACGATCTACATCGTCGGCTGGGATATCGACAGCCGTCTGCAACTCGTGCCCGGCGGCGCGCCGGACAATCTGCCCGCAGGCCTCGCCGATTTCCTCTGCGCGCTCGCGGAAACCAACCGCCATCTGCGCATCTACATCCTCGCGTGGGACTTCGCGATGCTCTACGCGTTCGAGCGCGAATGGCTGCCCGTATACAAGATGGGCTGGCGCACGCACCGGCGTATCCGCTTCCGCCAGGACGGCAGGCATCCACTTGGCGCCTCGCATCATCAGAAGATCGTCGTCATCGATGACGGGCTCGCGTTCGCTGGCGGCATCGATCTCACGCGCTCGCGCTGGGACACGCCCGCGCACGATCCCGACGCGCCGCTGCGCCGCAACGCCGACGCCGCGCGCTATCCGCCAATGCATGACGTGCAGGCGATGTTCGACGGCGCCGCCGCGCATGCCGTCAGCCGTCTGGTGCGCGAGCGCTGGCGACGCGCGACGGGCACGCCGATCGACCTGTCGCCCGACTCGACACACCGCGTGCCCGGCGCGAACGGCTGCGCGGACATCTGGCCCGCAGGCGTCGCGCCCGATATCGAAGACGTCGAGCTGGGCATTTCGCTGACGGAACCGGCCTATGAAGGCAGGCCCGCCGTCGAGCAGATCCAGCAGCTCTATCTCGATGCAATCGCGGCCGCGCGGCACACGATCTACATCGAGAACCAGTACTTCACCGCGAGCCGCGTCGGCGAGGCGCTCGTCGCGCGCCTTGCAGGGCGCGACGGCCCGGACGTCGCCGTGGTCGGCCCGGAACGGCAAAGCGGCTGGCTCCAGGAAGCGACCATGGGCGTGCTGCGCGCGAAGCTGCACGAGGCGCTGAAGCAGGCGGACCACCACGGACGCTATGCGATGTATGCGCCGACCATTGGCGCAATGAACAGCACGCATGGCCAGATCATCAACGTGCATAGCAAGCTGATGACCGTCGACGACGAGATACTGATCGTCGGCAGCGCGAATCTGAACAATCGCTCGATGGTGCTCGACACGGAATGCAACATCACGCTCGAAGCGTGCGGCGACGCGCGCGTGCAGGCGGCCATCGCGTCGGTGCGCAACCGGCTGCTCGCCGAGCATCTCGATGTGTCGGCCGAGGCCGTGCAAGCCGCGCTCACGACGCAGCGGCTCAACGACGCGATCGCCTCGCTGCGTCACGGCGGGCGCACACTGATGCCGCTCGATCCCGGCGTTTCCGGCGATCTCGAAGATCTGGCCTCGCGCGTGTCGGTGCTCGATGCCGAAGCGCCCGTCGCGCCGCAAGAACTCGTGCGCCATTTTCTGCCCGAAGAGCACAGCCGGCCGCTCACGGGCAAACTGCTCGCTTTCGGCACGCTCGTCCTGATCGTCGTCGCGCTCGCCGTGCTGTGGCGCTTCACGCCGCTGCGCGACGCAATCAGCTTTTCCGCGCTCGTGCACGGCGCGCAGCAGGTGCATGCGTCGCGGCTCGGGCCCGTCGCGATCGTCGCGCTGTATGCGCTCGCCGCGAGCGTCTCAGTGCCCGTCACGCTGCTGATCGCAGTCAGCGGCTTCGTGTTCGGCGCGCTTTGGGGCAGCGCTTACGCGTTCACGGGCACGATGATTTCCGCGTGCATCACCTACTACGCAGGGGCAGCGCTCGGTCACGATGCCGTGCGCAGGCTCGCCGGCAGCCGCCTGAACCGGCTCAGCGAAAAGCTCGGCAAGAAGGGGTTTGTCACGGTCGTGCTGCTGCGCGTCGTGCCCGTCGCGCCGTTCACCATCATCAATCTCGCGGCGGGCGCCTCGCATATCGGGCTGCGCGACTTCCTCGCGGGCACGGCGCTCGGCATGGCGCCCGGCATCGTGCTCGCGACGACGTTCGCCCATCAACTGGTCGCCGCCGTCCGGCATCCGTCCCTGCTGGGGCTTGGGCTCGTCGCGCTGATCGGTGCTGCGCTCGTCGGGCTGTCCGTGGCCTTGCAGCGATTCCTCGCCAACCGCTCATGAACGACCGAGGCCCGACCTTGCATCAAACGGCCGCCCCGCACAGGGCCGCAGCCGGGGCCCGCGCGCTGCGGCTCGCCACCTACAACATCCACGGCGCGATCGGCACGGATGGCCTGCGCGCTCCCGAACGCATCGCGAGCGTGATCCGCGAGCTCGACGCCGACATCGTCGCGTTGCAGGAAGTGCCGCTGGGCGGCAGCCTCGCGCCAAACGCGTTGCCTGTGTTGCGTGAAGCGACGGGCATGGACGCGATCGCCGGCCCGACGCTCGACACGCGCGAGCGGCGCTACGGCAACGCGATCCTGAGCCGCCTGCCCATCTGCGCGACGCGTTCGCTCGATTTGTCGTTCGGCACGCGCGAGGCGCGCGGTGCGCTCGATGTGGATGTGCAGATGGGCGTTTCCGGCGGCAGGGCCATGCCGCTGCGTGTCGTCGCGACGCATCTGGGCCTGTCGGCGCGCGAGCGGCGCGCGCAGATCCGCGCGTTGATTGCCGCCTTCGATACGCCGCGCATGCCCGTGATCCTGATGGGCGATCTCAACGAATGGTTCATCTGGGGCCACGCGCTGCGCATGCTCGTGTCCCATTTCCGCGCCGCGCCCGCGCCGCGGACATTTCCGTCGCGTTTTCCCGTATTCGCGCTCGATCGCATCTGGATGCATCCCGCGGACAGGCTGCTGGACGTACAGGTGCATCGCAGCATGCTCGCCCGCGTTGCGTCTGATCATTTACCGCTAGTCGCGCGGATCGCGCGGGAGCATTATCCATAATGGCCCGCACGGAAATGCAGGCGCAGCGCGTGCATCTTTGCGGGTCCGTTCAACTTTCTTCATGGAGCAGCCAATGGTCAGAAAGAACTACGCCCCCGATGAAAACGCCCCGCGCCACCCCTATGGCGACAAGGATGCGGGCGTCGGCATGGGCCGGATCACGCTCGACGACGAAGACGATCTCGAAGACGACCTGGACGATGAAGAGGACGAAGAAACCCCTGAAGGGCGCTGACCCGGCGGCACAGCGCCGGATCGCGCGAATCCGGCCCGATTGACGAAAGCGCAACGAAAGAACCCAGCGCGCGGTGTCACGCCGCGCGCTGCGTTCGTTTTAACGGCGGCTACTTCACGCGTGCCGCTCGGCGGGCCTTTCGATGCCGCGCGCGTCATCGCGCGATTCGCCCGGCACCGGCTGCGGCGCTCGCGTCGGATCGAAGTCGGCCCAGCGGCCCTGCTGCCAGCGTCCCGATGCGCGTTCGATGGACGCCCCGCCTGCGTCGCGCAGCACATGGGCCGCCGTCTGCTGGTTGTCGGGCGTGACATGCACCGCGAGCAGCACGCCGGAATCGCGCACTTCATGATGGACGCGCTCGTGACGCATGTCTTTGCCGCCGCCGCGCGTCTGGTACATTGCGCCGATCAGCGAGCCGATATACGCGCCCACCCCCGCCGCGATCGCGGACACGAGCACAGGCGCGGAGAACGCCGTGAAGATCGCGACGCCGACCACGGCGCCCGCCACGGCACCGAGCGTGACACCCATGCCGGCGCCTTTCGGCGCACCGGTGGCAGCGGCGTCCTTGTTTTCATCGCCACCGATCGGAAAGCGCGCGTGCTGGCCACGCGGATTGACGAAGAACAGCGACACGTCCTCTTCGACGAAACCCGCAGCGAAAAGACGCTCGGCGGCCGCTTCGGCGGCGGGGAACGTGGTGAATCGTGCGGCAACGATGAGCGACATGATGCCTCCTTTCCAGACCTTCGTTCGATAAAAGGCGGCGGCGCCTGAGTCACGTCCTGAGCGGCGCCCGAGCCACGCTTGAGCCACGCTTGAGCCACGCTTGAGCCACGCCTGAGCCACGCCCTGAGCCGCGCCTGAGCGCCGTTTGACCGCGCCGCCCCGCTACGATCGGGCATTGAGCAACGCGTGCGCCCGCACCGGGCGCTTCACGGTCTAGCTTCCCCGCTCGGTGCGTCGTTCGCGTCGCTGCGCGTGCCGCTCGTCATCCTGCTCTTCGTCAGCTTCCGTATCTTCGTCGGGGCCCTCGGCGATTTCGCCCGCGATGCCTTGCGCCGCTTCTTCCTCCCCCGTCGCATCGATCACGCGATCCACGTCGATGTCTTCGTTCTGCTCGAGCGTCGAATCGCCATCGGCGGATGCGCGCTCGCCCGTGCCGGCGCGGTCGGTATCGCTGGCAAGTTCGGCGTCGCCTGTTTCGAGCGCGTGATTGTCGAGTTCGCTGTCGATGTCGAATTCGTGGCGCTTCGCGCCCGCCACGTCGCTGCCGCTATCCGAGGAGTCGCTTGGCCCAAGCGATGCATTGTCGTGTCCCGTTTGCCGGACCACGGGCTGTTGTTCGTCATCGGGATTCAGTGTGCTCATGATGGCCTCCAGAGTGGGTCGTGATTCAGTGCTGCATCGCTCTGGGGCCGCAAGAACCATTCCGCTGTGCGAACGAACAGGCTCGCGCGGCGGCACCCGAATGAAATCGACTGTGGGGGAACGATGAAATCGACTTGGGGGAACGCGCCTTGCTGACGTGTCGACATGTGCAGCGCGCACATCTTCGACGCCAACGTTATGAGCACCCGCAAACCCGCCACGCCGTCCGATGCAACCGATGCACCCGCCGATGCACCCGCCGATGCACCCGCCGATGCACCCGCTGTAGAGCGGGAGCAGCAGCCGACGCGTCTCGGCGATTGCCGCCGCTGCGCGCTATGGTCGAAGGCGACGCAGGCAGTGGGCGGCATCGGTCCTAAGCATGCGCCGATCATGATGGTCGGCGAGCAGCCCGGCGACAAGGAAGATCAGCAGGGCAAACCATTCGTCGGCCCAGCCGGTCAACTGCTCGATGATGCGTTGCAGGAAGCGGGCGTCGCGCGGCGCGACGTCTATGTGACCAACGCCGTCAAACATTTCAAATGGGAGCCGCGCGGCAAGCGGCGCATGCACAAGACGCCCGCGCAGCGGGAGATCGATGCATGCCGTTACTGGCTCGAACGGGAGCTGGCGTCCGTCGGCCCGCGCGTGATCGTCGCACTGGGCGCGACCGCGTTGAAGGCGATCCTCGAAGACCGCGCCGCGCGCCTGCAAGCCGTGGTCGGCAAGGTGCTCGAACACGGCGGACGCCATGTCGTGCCGACCTATCATCCGTCGTTCGCCTTGCGCGCGCCCGACGAAGCGACGCGCCAACGCGCATACGCGGCGATTGTCGCGGCGCTGCGCAAGGCGGGAACGCTCGCGCAGCGCGATGCGTCGCGCGAGCGCGATGAATGAACACAATCGATCAATATCGTGCAGCGCGAGTCGTCGTCGGCCGTCAGGCCTGCGCGGCCAGCGCTTCTTTCAGCTGATCGAACGAATACGGCTTGCGCAACGCTGTCCATTCGAACGGCAGCGACGCACCGTGCGGCGGCGCTTCCATGCCCGACGCGAACACGACCCGCCGCGCGGCCCCCATGCCGACCGCCGCGCGCGCGAGATCGATGCCCGACATGCCAGGCAGCGTCAGGTCGGTGAGCAGCACGTCGAATGGCTGCCTTTGCAGGACCTGCAGCGCCTCTTCGCCGTTGCCCGCCGCCTCGTACGCGTGACCGAGCAGGCCAAGCAGTTCGCACAGCGCATCGCGCGCGGCCGCCTCGTCTTCGACCACCAGAATGTTCAGGGCGGCGGGCGCTGCCTCGCGCTGCGCGCCAGTGCTCCCGTCGAACATGCCGCGCACCTTGCGCGCAAGCTGCATGCGGCTATAGGGCTTTTGCAGCAGATCGGCGCCGTGCTGGAGCTGCGCGTCGAGCCCCATCGTGTCGCGCGTATGGCCCGACGCGAACAGCACTTTCAACGACGGGCGCATCAGCAGCGCCTGACGCGCCATCTCCGGACTCAATAGCGGACCGGGCATGACGACATCGCTGAACAGCAGATCGACTTTTGCGCCACTGCGCAGCACGGTCAACGCCTCCGTCGCGTCATTGGCCGTCAGCACGGCGTAGCCGAGTTGCGACAGCATGTCGACCACCGTCAACTGCACGCGCCGGTCGTCTTCGACGACTAGCACGGTCTCGACGCCGCGCAGCTCGTCCTCCGACCCGGCCTCGTCATGGGCGGGAGGCCGCACGGTGGGCGGCTGCGTCGAACGCGGCAGGTAGATCGTGATGGTCGTGCCGACGCCCGGCGTGCTCGCCAGTTCGATATGTCCACCGCTTTGCAGCACGAAGCCGTAAGCCATGCTCAGTCCGAGACCCGTGCCCTGTCCTTCCGGCTTTGTCGTGAAGAACGGATCGAACGCACGCTCGGCGACTTCCGCGTTCATGCCCGAGCCCGTATCGGTGACGGTCATCTTCACGTATTCGCCTGCGCCGATCTGCATCGTCGCCGCCGCCCGCGCATCGAGCGCGGCGTTCGACAAGCCGAGCGTCAGCACGCCGCCCGAGGGCATCGCGTCGCGCGAGTTGATAGCCAGATTCAGCACGACGTTTTCCAGCTGATGGGTATCGACCAGCACGTTCCACAACCGGCCGCCGACATGCGATTCATGGATCTTCACCCGCACGCGCTCGCCGAGCGCGCGGCGCAGCAGGTCCTCCATGCCGCGCAGCACATCGCCGAGATTGACGACGATGGGCAGCAGCGCCTGGCGGCGGCCGAACGCGAGTAGTTGCGACGCGAGCTTCGAGCCGCGTTCGACCGCCTCGATCGCGCGGCCGATGCGCGCGCGGCTCCATCCATCGTCGTGCCGCGCGCCGAGCAGCTCCAGGTTGCCGCGCAGCACTTGCAGCACATTGTTGAAGTCGTGCGCGACGCCGCCCGTCAGCTTGCCGAGGGCTTCCATCTTCTGCGACTGGAACAGCGCCTTGCGTGTCTGTTCGAGCAGCTCGGCCGCCTGGCGGCGCTCGGTGATGTCGCGCGTGATTTTCGCGAAGCCGATCAGCGCGCCGCCCTCGTCGCGGATCGCGTCGATCACCACATGCGCCCAGAAGCGGCTGCCGTCGCGCCGCACGCGCCAGCCCTCGGCTTCCCAGCGCCCTTCGCGCGCGGCCGTCTCCAGCCCGCGCCGCGGCACGCCCGCCGCCGCGTCTTCCGGCGTGTAGAAGCACGAGAAATGCGAGCCGATGATCTGCTCGTCCGTATAGCCCTTGATGCGCCGTGCGCCCGGGTTCCAGTTGGTCACGTAGCCTTCGGGCGACAGCATGAAGATCGCATAGTCGTTCACGCCCTGCACCAGCAGGCGAAAGCGCCGGTCGCTTTCCAGCGCGGCATCGGTGGCGCTCTTCTTGTCGCTGATGTCGCGCACGACTCGCCCGTAGCCGAGCAGCTCGCCCTGTGGCGAGTACAGCGCAGTGAGCACGACGTTCGCCCAGAACAGCGTGCCGTCCTTGCGCACACGCCAGCCTTCCGTCTCATAGCGGCCTTCTTCCCGCGCGCGCTGAAGGCCGAGCTCCGGGATGCCTGCGCGCTGGTCGTCCGCCGTGTACAGCACCCTCACGTGCTGGCCCAGGATGTCCTCGGACCGGTAGCCTTGGATGGTCTCGCCGCCCCGATTCCAGCTGACGATTGTGCCGTCGGGCGCCACCGCGAAAATCGAGTAATCGGTGGTGGATTCAGCCCACAAGCGCACCCATTCGCTGCTGAAGGCGGCCGCGCACGCGTGCGGCGTCTTCGCCGCGCCGCCCGCCGGCCCGCGCGGCAAAGACGGCTCAGCGTGCTGTCCGGCAACGCCGCCGATGTCGTTGTTGTCGTCGCTCATTGCCCGCTCATCGCCCATGGTCGTTGCCCACGCTGATTGCCGACGTTGATTGGCCACGCCGATTGCGCACGGTGATTGCGCACGAAACGGCTCGTCTGAGCGGCTATTGTATAAGCACCGTTTGCCGTCCGGCATGCCGATCTAACCTGATGCCGCCGCTGTTTTCGCCACGCTGATTGCGCACGGTGATTGCCCACGAAACGGCCTCGTCTGAGCGGCTATTGTATAAGCACCGTTTGCCGCCCGGCATGCCGATCTAACCTGATGCCGCCGCTGTTTTCGCGCGTCATAGCGGAAACTTCGTCGTCGAAAGGATTTCCCTGAGCACCATGAAGCTGCGGATCTGCCGCACGCCGGGAAGGTACAGCAATTGCTCCGCGTGGAGCCGGTTGAAGCTGTCGCTGTCGCGCGTGCGCACCAGCATGAAGTAGTCGAACTCGCCCGTGACGACGTGGCACTCCATGCAGCCCGACACCTTTTGCGCGGCCTTTTCGAAGGCGGCGAAAGATTCGGGCGTCGAGCGGTCGAGCACGACGCCGATCACCACCAGCATCCCCGCGCCGACCGCTTTCGGATCGAGCAGCGCAACCGTCGCGCGGATCAGCCCCATTTCCCTGAGCCTTTCGACGCGCCGCAAACAGGCGGGCGCACTCAGCTTCACCTTCGCCGCAAGCGCGACGTTCGAGATCGACGCATCCTGTTGAAGCTGTTTGAGGATCGCGCGGTCGATGCGATCGAGCTGCGACAGCGGTGCCGCATCGCCTGAATCTTTGGTTCGTAATTTTGTTGCGCGCATGTCCGGTAATGAAAAACAAAAGTAGGTTGACTCGCTCACTGCCCTTTCGAAAGTAGCTTGGGCCGATTTATTTCGCAAGCTCATTTCGCCGCGTCTTTTCTATCATGTGTTTCAGCGCGGCATCGCCGATGCGCTTCCCAGACCAACGGACCTCGACCATGAACCTGCAACGTTTTCCCCGCTATCCCCTGACCTTTGGGCCGACGCCGATCCAGCCGCTCAAGCGCCTCTCCGAGCATCTCGGCGGCAAGGTCCAGCTCTACGCGAAACGCGAGGACTGCAACAGCGGTCTCGCGTTCGGCGGCAACAAGACGCGCAAGCTCGAATACCTGATTCCCGACGCACTCTCGCAAGGCTGCGATACGCTCGTGTCGATCGGCGGCATCCAGTCCAACCAGACGCGCCAGGTGGCCGCCGTCGCCGCGCATCTGGGCCTGAAGTGCGTGCTCGTGCAGGAAAACTGGGTGAACTATCACGACGCCGTCTATGACCGGGTCGGCAATATCCAGATGTCGCGCATCATGGGCGCGGACGTGCGGCTCGTGCCCGACGGTTTCGACATCGGCTTTCGCAAGAGCTGGGAAGAGGCGCTCGAAAGCGTGCGAGCGGCGGGCGGCAAGCCGTATGCGATTCCCGCCGGCTGCTCGGATCATCCCCTCGGCGGCCTCGGCTTTGTCGGTTTCGCCGACGAAGTGCGCCAGCAGGAAGCGGAGCTCGGCTTCAGGTTCGACTACATCGTCGTGTGCTCCGTGACGGGCAGCACGCAGGCGGGGATGATCGTCGGCTTCGCGGCAGACGGACGCGCGGACCGCGTAATCGGCATCGACGCGTCGGCGAAACCGGAGCAGACCCGCGAGCAGATCACGCGCATCGCGCGGCGCACCGCGGAACAGGTCGATCTGGGCCGCGACATCACCGCGCAGGATGTCGTGCTCGACACGCGCTACGGCGGCCCCGAATATGGCCTGCCGAACCCAGGCACGCTCGAGGCGATCCGGCTGTGCGCGCGGCTCGAAGGCGTGATGACCGATCCCGTCTACGAAGGCAAGTCGATGCACGGCATGATCGACAAGGTGCGGCGCGGCGAATTTCCCGAAGGCTCCAAGGTGCTGTACGCGCATCTGGGCGGCGTGCCCGCGCTGAACGCGTATAGCTTCCTGTTCCGCGAAGGTTGATTTGACGTGGCTTTCGTGAGGCGTTCGCTGGCGAAGCCCGTCGTGTGAATGCAAACGGCGACTATAGCTTCTTGTTCCGCGAGGGTTGATCGGGCGCGCCTCACGCGAGGCGTTCGCTGGTGAAGCCCGCCCTGTGAATGCAAGCGGCGACGCACGATGGCGTCGCCGTTCTTTCTCCTCGCGACGAGCCGGGCCGCACCCCGGCTCCCGCCCCGCTTACTTCGCCTGGTCGCTCGACATCCACCCTTCTTCAACGCCGATCATCGCAACCTGCTTCGCCACTGAATCGGCCAGCTTCTTCGCGTCGCTCGTGACGGTGTCGCCCTTGTGCTCCGAGCCGACGTGCAACGCGCCGCCCACGGCCGCCGACGTCGCGACATGTCCGACCGCCGCGCCGACGCCCGCCGTCTCCGCGACGCCCGGCATATGGCCGCTGTTCGCGTCGGCGTCGAAGGTCTGCACGAGTTGCGGCATGCCGCCCGCGGGCTTGTACAGCACCTGCACGTGCGCCTTCACATCGCTCTTGCCGGCGCCGAGTCCGATCAGCGTGCGACGTCGATGATTGCCGGCGTCGATCGATGACAGATTGCCTTCGATGATCAGCACGTTCTGATCGGCGGGCGGCGGCGCATCAGTGCGGATCACATGCACGCCCATCGATTGCAGCTTCGCGACCACTTCAGCCGTCAGCGCTTCACCCGCGGCGGCGGCTTCCTGCGTTTGCTGCGACTCTTGCGACGCACCCGAGAAGCCCGCGCTCAGCTTATGAACGAGGCCGCTGTCGTCGAGCTTCACGGCATCCGGGTTGCTCGCGAACGTGTAGACGTACACGTTCTCGGGGCGCGCCTGCGTGAGCGTCGAATATTGCGCGGTGTTCGTGACGCTCGCTGCCGCGCAGCCGCTCAGCAGCATTGCGCTGAATGCGAGGGCAGCCGAAGCGCTGCGCAGAGTCTTGCCACGAACGTTGTTGAGAGAAGCAAACATGTCGAAGTCCTGTCATCGGTCAGAAGATTGAGCGGATCGTCCGATGGATTGCTTCACGCGAGGCGGCATCGGCGATTTCACAGTTGCGTGAATCGCCGGTTCGTTTTGTTCTGCAGCTCTGCACGCGGAAC
Organism: Paraburkholderia sp. LEh10; assembly: GCF_017814945.1. GTDB lineage: Bacteria > Pseudomonadota > Gammaproteobacteria > Burkholderiales > Burkholderiaceae > Paraburkholderia. The sequence goes on along the minus strand of NZ_JAGIPX010000009.1, from coordinate 129,183 downwards.
GCAGTATGTGCGAGCGGCGGGGGGGAACGCTATCGATGAATTATGTCGGCTTATGTCATGCCGCGCGCGGGCTTGCGCGACGGGCGTCTAACACGTCATGGACGTAGCGGCGCTTCGCCGAAGCCCGCTTCGAGACCGCCTTGCGCGGCGAGAGCGGCACGCCTCCGCCCTCGCGCTTTCACATTTGCAGATGCCCGGCAATCACCGCTGGTCGACGACGGATGTGTTGTACACCGTGCCGCCGATCGTCACGTTGGACAGCGAGATCGCATTCACGTTGTACGCGTAGATCGGCCCTGGCGTCGTGGATGTGGCCGTGCCGTCGCAGACGGGCGTGCCCAGATTGCAGTTCGTGATTGTGACGCCCGAGATGGGGGCAATGCCGGGCGTGGTCACGGGCGGCACGGCGCTGATCTGGGTCGCGCTGTGGCTCGTGTTCTTCCGCAAGCCCGACGAGCATCCGAACCTGTCGGACGAGGAGCGCCAGTACATCCTGAGCGGCCAGGAGCACCGCCCGCAAGACGCGACGACGCGTCCTTCGTGGCGTCACGTGCTGTCGACGCGCCGCTTCTGGGGCATCGCGATTTCGCGCTTTCTCGCCGAGCCTGCATGGCAGACGTTCAACTTCTGGATTCCGCTGTACCTGTTCAGCGTGCGGCACATGAACCTGAAGGAGATCGCGCTGTTCGGCTGGATGCCGTTTCTCGCCGCGGACCTGGGCTGTCTCGTCGGCGGCTATCTCGCGCCGTTCTTCATTCGCCGCTTCAACGTGTCGCTGATCACGTCGCGCAAGCTGGTCATCATCTGCGGCGCAGTGCTGATGGTCGGCCCGGCCTGCATCGGCCTCGCGGCGAGCACGTATGTCGCAATCGCCCTCTTCTGCACAGGCGCGTTCGCTCACCAGGCCATTTCCGGCGCGCTGTTCACGCTCGCCTCCGACGTGTTCGGCCAGCTTGAAGTGGGCACGGCCACTGGCTTTTCCGGGATGTGCGGCTGGCTCGGCGGGATGATCTTCTCGTTGATCGCCGGCGCGTTGGCGACTACCCTCGGCTATAACCCGCTGTTCGTGTGCCTGATGCTGTTCGATGTGATCGGCGCGACCGTCGCATGGAAGCTGATCATCCATGGCGAGCCGTCCGTATCGCCGCGCAAGGCCGCGCCCGCGGACCTCGCCGGGCGGTCGACGTGGGCCCGCTAATTTCCTGAATCCGTGCCACAAGGTTTGACGATGACGAAGAAGATTGCGTTGAGCGGTGCGGGCGGCCAGCTTGGCCGTTTCCTGCGCGCCGCGTTGAATGAACGCGGCGTGAACCTGCGTTGCGCGGCGGGCTCGCGCGCGCTGGAACCGCTGTTCGAGGGCGAAGACGTGATGCACGGCGATCTGCGCGATCCCGCCGTAGTCGACGGGCTGCTGCAAGGCGTCGACGTGCTGATCCACATGGCGGGCACGAGCGTCGAGCGCCCGCTGGCCGAGATCATCGAGAACAACTTGCGCGGCCTCGTCGAAGTGTACGAAGGCGCGCGCCGTCATGGCGTGCGGCGCATCATCTTCGCGAGCTCGAATCACGCGATCGGCATGTACCCCGTCGAAGACAAACTGGCGCTCGACTGTGCGTTCCGCCCCGACGGGTTCTATGGGCTCAGCAAGGCATGGGGCGAATCGCTCGCGCGCATGTACTGGGACAAGCACGGCATCGAAAGCGTGTGCATCCGCATCGGCAGCTGCATCGAAAAGCCGACCGAGTTTCGCCATCTGAGCACCTGGCTCGGGCATGACGACTTCCTGCATCTGATCGACCGCTGCCTCAATGTGCCCGATGTCGGCTTCCAGGTGGTTTGGGGCGTGTCCAACAACACGCGCAGCTATTGGGACAATTCGGCAGCGGCACTTCTTGGCTATCAGCCGCGCCAGAACGCGGAAGACTATGCCGACGAAATCCTCGGCAAACCGAATCCGCTCGATCCCGTCGCCCAGCGCTTTCAGGGCGGCGGTTTCGTCACGATCGACTACACGCCGCCAGAAAAGCGCAACCTGCGGCGCTGAGCGACGCACCGCCCGCCGCGCGCCTGAGCGGCAATCTATGTCTGTAATGACATTGTGGGAACGATCCTTCTGTGGAGAACACGATGAAGCTTCCGGAGAATCCATTCAAACGCGCGCTGCAGGCCGGGCGTCAGCAGATCGGGCTGTGGTCGAGCCTGGCGAGCCATGTGTCCGTCGAGATTCTGGCGGGCGCGGGTTTCGACTGGCTGCTGCTCGACATGGAGCACGCGCCGAATGAACTGCCGATGGTCCATAGCCAGTTGCAGGCGTGCGCGGGCACGTCCGCACATCCGATCGTGCGGCCGCCGTGGAACGACATGGTGACGATCAAGCGCCTGCTCGACAGCGGCGCGCAGACGCTGCTGATTCCTTATGTCGAAACCGAGGACGAAGCGCGCAACGCGGTGGCGTTCACGCGTTATCCGCCCGAAGGCGTGCGCGGCTATGCATCGGCGGCGCGGGCGTCGGGCTTCGGCCGTGTGAAGGACTATCCGAAGCTTTGCGCCAACGAACTGTGCGTGCTCGTGCAGATCGAAAGCCGGCTCGGTCTGCAGAACCTGGAGCGGATCGCGGCTGTCGAGGGCATCGACGGCATCTTCATTGGACCGGGCGACCTGTCCGCTGCGCTTGGGCATGTCGGCGACATCAAGCACCCCGACGTGCAGGCGGCCGTCGAGGATGCGATCAAGCGCATCGTCGCGTTGGGCAAGCCTGCCGGCATCCTGATCGGCGATGAAGCGCTCGCGCGGCGTTATATCGAGTTGGGCTGCACGTTCACCGCGGTAGGCTCCGACATTGGCTTGCTCGCGCGCAATGCCGAGCAACTTGCCGCAAAATTCAAGGCGGCCGGATAGACAAGCTGGTGTCGTGAAGCACCCGTCCATTTGCATCGTGCGGATGGACGGGTGTTTTGTTTTGCGGGTCTTTTTGCGTGGGTCTTTGCGTTTTCCGAAACCACTACTGTGCACCACTGAGCACCGCTGCGCATCTGGATAAATCGTGCCGCGCGCTGTTGCCTCCGCTGTGTTCTTCTGTTTCGGAGACGGACAACACGTCCACCGCATCCGCGCCAGGATCGCTCAGTGAATCTCCGGCTCGCCCGCCTCGGCGCTCGCGCCGCCGCGTTGCAGGAAATCGAAGTCGCAGCCCTTGTCGGCCTGCAGCACATGCACCTGATGCATCGCGCCGTAGCCGCGTGAAAAGCGCGGCGGGGGCGCGACCCATTCGGCCTTGCGCCGCGCAAGTTCTTCATCCGATACCAGCACGTTGAGCTTCCTGTGCGGCACGTCGAGCTCGATCATGTCGCCGTGGCGCACCAGCGCAAACGGCCCGCCGATGAACGATTCCGTCCATCGCGAGGAAGTTTCGGTAGAGCATCGTCGTCGGCTTCTGAAACGGCTCCGACAGCGTTTGCACGGGCAGCTCGATGGGAAAGCCGCCCGCCTGCCAGATGCCGCGCTTCGAGCCGCGCCACGCGGCCCGCCCGCCTCCCTTCAATCGATCAGGGCCATCACAAGGCCATCAAGCGGCCACCACGCGGCTATCAAGCGGCCACCGCGCCCGCAACCTCGCGTTCGAACGCGAGCAACTCACGCGCGGCCTGCGCAACGGCGGCGTGACGCTCGACGGGCGTTTCGCTTAGCAGCGGCAAGATCGAACCCATCTCGGCGATGCCCGAGAACGTGACAGCGTCATGCAGCACGCGAATCAGCGAAATGTTGTCGCGCAATGTTTCGAGCGGCATGAATGCGTCGTACAGGCGCTGCGCTTCGGCGTCGCGGCCTTCCTTTGCGGCGGCCAGCAGCGCCATCACCGCATGCGACGCGATGCAGCCCGAGCCCGTCGTCCATGCCGCGAGGCCGAATTCGCGCAAATGCGTGAGCGCCGGGCGCTCGCCCATCCCGGAGATCACGCGCGACGGGCTCACGCTTTGCAGCAGACGCCGCAGATACGGATCGTTCGACGGGTTCTCGCGAACGATCGCGTACTTGACGGCGATCAGCGTGCCGCGATCGACGAGGCGCGCGAGCGTATTGACATCGACGTAGTCCTCGCTCTTGATGTAGAGCGTGAGCGGCAACCCCGCCGCATCGGCGATGCGCGTCAGTCCCGCTTCGACGCCCGCGGGCGTCGTGAAGCCGGCGAGCGGCAACACCATCGCGGTCCGATACGAGGTTTGCGAAAGGATGCGCGCCTGATCGAGCATCTTGCCGAAGTCGGGACCGATGGCCGGAATCACGCGCGTCGCGGGCGCTGCGCTCGACGACAACATGTCGAGCAACTCGCGGTACTCGCTCACGGCCACGTGATAGAAGTTCGCGTTGCCGCCGTACAGCAGCGTACGCACGCCGCCCGCCTCGATATGGCGGATTAGCTTCTGGTTGGCGTCGATATCGAGCGACAAATCTGCGCGGCGCGCGAGCGGCGGGACTGCCATCACGGTTGAGCCGAATTCGCGCTCGACGATCTGGGACTCGTTCATATGGTCTGGATTCGGGTGAGTTGGCTGACAAGTCTGGAAATTAGCATCGCCCTCCCAATGTTGTCAAACAACTTTTGACGACTTGGTGTTTTCCACGAAATCGTTTGACAACAGCGTTCCGCGCCGCCCGGACGCGCCGTGACCAAAGTTGACATCGAAGGTGACCTACGCGTCGTCGCCTTCGAGGCCGACAGTGGTTAAATGGGAGAGATGCTGAGGGGACCATTCACCGTCACAGGAGGCAAGATGATGATCAAGTACGCACTGTTCGCGCGTTTCGAAGCCAAGCCGGGCAAGGAAGCCGACGTCGAAGCGTTTTTGCAGAAGGGACTGGAAATGGCGAATCAGGAGACCACGACGCCGATCTGGTTCGCGCTGAAGATCGCCGAGCGCACCTACGGCGTCTTCGATGCGTTCCCGGACGAGGCGGGGCGTCAGGCGCATCTCGACGGCCCCATCGCAACGGCGTTGATGGGCGTCGCCGACGACCTCTTCACGGGGCCGCCGCAGATCGGCCGCATCGATGTGCTCGGCATGAAGAACACGCTCTGCTGACAGAGCGGGCGCAATACAAACCCAATCGAAAACCAAGGAGACCTTAGCTCATGGCCATTCGTATCGTTCAACTCGGATCGGACCGCGCGCCCGATGAAGGCGTGCGCATCGGCACCGTGCGGCGCCCGCCGCGCGGCGTGCCGAAAGCCGACTTCGGCAGCCGCAACTACTACGACGTCTGGCTGCCGACGCTGTCGCCGAGCGCGGAACTCGTCACACAGGCGCTGGCGGCCACCACCGACGCCGAGTGGAACGCCTTCGTGCGCAAGTTTCGCGCGGAGATGAACAACGGCGACGCATCGAAGGTGCTCGATACGCTCGCCGCGCTATCGGCCACCGCGAATTTTTCGGTGGGCTGCTACTGCGAGAATGAGAACCGCTGCCACCGCAGCGTGCTGCGTCAACTACTCGCGGATCGCGGCGCGACGCTCGCGTAACCCCGCCAGCCCACGCGTCGCGACCCGACGCCGCGGGACCGGTCAGCACGTTCGGCACGTTCGGCACGTTCTGCACGTTCTGCACGTTCTGCACGTTCGGCACAATCGGCACAACGTGCTCGATCAGACAATCGCACCGCCGTCACTTCGCGACGACGCCAAGCTGTTGCAGGAAGGTCAGGTTGTCTTCGAGATGCCAGTTGTCGGCGATGCGGCCATTCGCGATCCGGTAGATATCCGTTGCGATGAAGTCGATGTTTTGCCCCTGCCCCGGCACGCCCTTGAACTGGCCGGTGAAGTGGCCATGAAAGCGCAGATGCACGACGACGCGATCTCCCGCGACCACCATCTGCTCGATGTCCGCGTGCATGTCGGGCACGGCGGCGCGCACGAACCGCGACGCGGCCAGCGGTCCTTCGATCCCCTGCGCGCGTCCCGCCGGCAGCGTCCGGTCAGTGAAGCCGGGCGCGAGCGCGGCGCGGGCGAGCGCTTCGTCGCCCGTGCTCCAGAACGTGTCGTAGCGGCGCGCCGCGAGGATTTCCGCGTCGCGTTGCGCTTTGGGCAGACTGCGATCGACGCTCAGATGTTGCGGCTCGATGAGCGCATCGTCCGTCGCCGCGTTCACCGGCGCGGCGGCGATCGAACCGATGGCGATCGCCCCGAACGCGAACGCAGCCGACAGCGCACGGCGCAGTGTGCAAGCAGAACGAAGCGGCATGACGAACTCCTTGAAGAAAAACAAAGGTTTGGATGACGGGTATGCTAGTCTTCGCGCCACGGAAGAAATACCGCTTCCACACGGACAAATACTTTCCTTTTTGAGAAGAATGAATGCCACCCGGATCGACAGCCTGCCGGCGCTGATTGCGTTCTCCCATGTCGTGTCGGCGGGCAGCCTGTCAGCGGCGGCGCGCGAAATGGATCTGCCGCTGTCCGTCGTCAGCAAGCGGCTCGCGCAACTGGAGAAAAGCGTCGGCGTGCGGCTGATCCAGCGCACCACGCGCCGCCAGACGCTCACCGAGGAAGGCGCGCTGTTTCATGCGCGCGTCGTGCGAATACTCGACGAGATCGAGCAGGCGGAAGAACTGCTGTCGCAACGCCGGCATGAAGTCAGCGGGCTGCTGCGCGTGACGGCGCCCGGCCAGCTCGGACGCCAGAAGATCGCGCCGCTGATCGCCGATTTTCAGCGGCTGCATCCGCAGCTCGCCGTGCAGCTGGAATTGACGGATACCGTCATCGATCTCGTCGAAGGCGGGCTCGATCTGGCCATCCGCTTCGGCAGCCTCGCGGACTCGTCGCTGATCGCCCGCACGCTCGCGCCGAATTTCCGCGTGCTGTGCGCATCGCCTGCGTATCTGAAGGCGCATGGCGTGCCGAAGCACCCGCACGATCTCACATCGCACCGATGCATTTTGATCGGCGACCAGCGGCGCGCGGAATGGCGCTTCGAAGGCGACGAAAGCATCGCCGTGCGTGTCGACGGCGCGATCGTCACGAACGACGGCGAGGCCGCGCATCTGCTCGCGCTCGCCGACGCGGGGATCGCGGTCAAGTCGATCTGGGACGTCGGCGACGACATTCTGAGCGGCAGGCTGCGACGCGTGCTGCCGCAGCATTCGATGTCAGCGGCGCCGCTGCATGCGATCTATCCGCATAGCCAGCATCTCGCGCCGCGCGTGCGCGCGTTCGTCGATTTTCTGCGCGAGCGGCTTGCACAAGCATGGCGCTGGGACACACCTTGAGCATCAGGCCGCTCGCCTCGCGCGAACCGATGCGTGCGCAATCGTGCGCGACTACGCCGCGATGCCGAGCGCGGCGTATGAAGGAAGCATTCCAATGGCGAGCGTTGCGAGCGCCGCGACGAGCGTCGACGACATGAAGGCGATGCGCCTGCCGCGCTTGTCGCCGAGCAGGCCGAGAAACAGGCCGCCGATGGGCCGTAACAGCTGCCCGATCGCGAGCACCGCGAACGCCAGCGTGGCGGGCGCGGGCCCGATGCCGGGCGGAAAGAACGCGCGCCCGATGTGCTGCGCGAAGAAGCCGTAGATGACGAAATCGAAGATCTCGAGCGCGCCGCCTGTGCTGGCGAGAAGGACCGTCCAGCGCTGACGCGCGCCCAGCGACGTTGACGGCAAGGCAAGCGTATCGTCGAGCATGACAACCTCAGCTATCGCCAGGCACATCGGCCACGCCCGTTTCGAAGCGCTTCAACGGGGGCATTTCGCGGTCGACACCCCGGCCAGAGTGCGTTTCCGACAGCGCATGCTGTTGTTCATCAATTGTTCTCGGCGACAAAGCCGCGCTTCGCAAAGCCTTGTTATGCGTTTCGCAACACACGCGCATCCGCGCGTGGACGGCATCGACGTTCAAAACGCCGAACTGGCGCGGGTTGCGGGCACTTTTTGGGATAATGGAGCGCCGCAGAATCCTGTAGCTTTCCAATAACGTCGGCGTGGACGGCCGGGATGATCGTGATCCTCGGCGCCGCCTATTACTTCAACACTGAAAGAATCATCGACAATGGCCACTGCGACGTCACGCACCAGCGACACCACGCTGCTCGATCCAAAGCACGCGGGCCGCTTCACGCTCGGCAACCGGATCGTGCTCAGCTTCGGCGCGCTGTTCGTGCTGATGCTGGTGATGGCCGCGATCTCGTGGACGCGCCTGCGCGTCATGGACGACGAAGCGCTCAGCATGGGCCGCGACTCGGTGCCCGGGCTCTATCTCGCGACCACGATGCGCGCGACGGCCAACGACGCCTACGCGACGCTCGAACGCGCGCTCTTCGTCGAAGGCAGCGAAGACGGCATGAAGCGCGATTTCGAACATGTGACGCAAGTGCTGCGCCAGTTCGATCAGGTTTCGGCCGAGTATCAGGCAACGCTCTTTCGCAATGAAGACCGCGAGCATTTTCGTTCCTTCAAGGCCGCCTGGGACCTCGCGCTGCCGCAGCTGAACGATGCGCTGCGTGTTGCGCCCGCATCGAAAGAGCAGGCGCGGGCCGCCTTCGTCAAGCTCGCGCCCGCATGGGAAAGCGTGATTCGCGCGGCCAACGAGCTCGTCAACGAGAACCGCCTGCAGGCGGACGAGTCCGCGAGAGCGATCCGCGACTCCGTGACCGGCACCGAAATCACGCTCGCGGCGGCGCTCGGCGTCACGCTGCTCGTCGCGCTCTTCACCGGTTATTCGCTGCACCGCGCGATCACCGTGCCGATGGCGAGTCTCGTCGAGGTGCATAACGTGATGCGCACGGGAAACCTCACGCAGCGACTCAGGCTCGGCCGCCGCGACGAATTCGGCACGCTGGAAGACGGCTTCAACCGGATGGCCGAGGAGCTGGGCAGCCTCGTCGCCCAGGCGCAGAAGTCGTCGCTGCAGGTGACGACGTCCGTCGCCGAGATCGCGGCGACCTCGAAGGAACAGCAGGCGACGGCCACCGAAACGGCCGCGACGACCACGGAAATCGGCGCGACGTCGCGCGAAATCTTCGCGACCTCGCGCGATCTGCTGCGCACGATGAACGAAGTGTCGGCCGTCGCGGAGCAGTCCGCGACGCTCGCGGGCGCGAGCCAGAGCGGACTCACGCGGATGGAAGACACGATGCGCAGCGTGATGGAAGCGGCGGGCTCGGTGAACGCGAAGCTCGCGATCCTCAACGAGAAGGCCGTCAACATCAACCAGGTGGTCGCGACGATCACGAAGGTCGCCGACCAGACCAACCTGCTGTCGCTGAACGCGGCGATCGAAGCCGAGAAGGCGGGCGAATATGGCCGCGGCTTTGCCGTCGTCGCAACGGAAATCCGGCGGCTCGCGGACCAGACGGCCGTCGCCACCTACGACATCGAACAAACGGTCAAGGAGATCCAGTCGGCTGTATCGGCGGGCGTGATGGGCATGGACAGGTTCTCCGAAGAAGTGCGGCGCGGCATGCGCGACGTGCAGCAGGTGAGCGAGCAGTTGTCGCAGATCATTCACGAGGTCCAGACGCTCGCGCCGCGCTTCCTGCTCGTCAACGAAGGCATGCAGACACAGGCGACGAGCGCCGAGCAGATCACGCAGGCGCTCTCGCAGCTTTCCGAGGCTGCGCAGCAGACAGCGGAGTCGCTGCGCCAGTCGTCGCAGGCCATCGACGATCTGACGCTCGTCGCCAATCAGCTGCGTACGGGTGTCTCGCGCTTCAAGATCGAAGCGTGATGTCGATCGCACAGGCGAGCGCCTGATACGGCGGCGATGATGCTCTTTCTTCTCTTCGAACTCGACGCTGACCGCTATGCGCTAGATGCGGCTGCCATCGTCGAAGTGCAGGCGCTTTCGGCCGCGAAGGCGATTCCGGGCGCGCCTGCGTGGGTGGCGGGCGTGGTCGAGCGGCGCGGCGAGCCCGTGCCCGTGATCGATGTCGCGCAGCTTGCGCTTGGCCGGCCGTCGCAGCGCTTGCGTTCGACGCGGCTCGTGTTCGTCCGCTATCTCGACGAGCACGACGGCGAACAGGCCAATCACACGACGTCCACGCACATTCTCGGCCTGATCGTCGAACGCGCGACGCAGACGCGCCGAATCGAATGCGAGCGCTTCGCCGACAGCGGCATCGCGACGCCGCAAGCGCGCTGGCTCGGCCCCGTTGCCACCGACGAACTGGGCATGATCCAGTGGATCGACGTGCAGCAGATGCTCGACGACAAAGTGAAGGCGCTGCTCTTTCAACAACGGCAGGCCGAACCGCGATGAATGTGGCAATGAATGACGCAGTAACGGCCCCCGCAGTAACGGCCCCGATAACGGCCCCGATAACGGCCCCGTTAACGGCCCCATTAACGGCCCCATTAACGGCCCCGATAACGGCCGAAGTAATAGCCCCAACATCCACCGCGATGACGGCCGCGCACACCATCGTCCCGCGCTTCGAAGCGTGGCTCTTGCGGGAGACCGGCATCGACGCATCGTCGCTCGGCGTCAACGCGCTCGAGCGCGCGGTGCTCGAACGCGTGCGCGTCGCGCGTCTTGCCGCGGACGCACACGATGCGAGCGCGCCCGTCGAAGCCGCCGACATCGAAGCGTACTGGCAGCAACTGACGATGTCGCCCGACGAACGCCAGGCGCTGATCGAAACGCTCGTGGTGCCCGAGACCTGGTTCTATCGCGACCGCGAAGCGTATGTGGCGCTCGCGCGACTCGCGAACGAACGACTGGTGCGCGACCCGATGCATGTGCTGCGCGTGTTGAGCGTGCCGTGCTCGACGGGCGAGGAACCCTATACGATCGCGATGACGCTGCTCGATGACGGCATCGGCGAAAACCGCTTCACCGTCGATGCGCTCGACATCAGCGCACGCGTGATCGAACGTGCGCGCGCGGGCATCTATGGGCGCAATTCGTTTCGCGGCCACCCGCTCGCGTTTCGCGACCGGCATTTCACCGCGCTGCAAGACGGCTGGCAACTAAGCGAGCGTGTGCGCGCGACCGTGCGCTTCGCGCATGCCAATCTGTTCGACTTGCAGGCAAACGCGCAGGCGCCGTACGACTTCATCTTCTGCCGCAACGTGCTGATCTACTTCGAGCGCGAAGCGCAGGACCGCGCGATCCGCATGCTCGACGCGTGCCTAGCGGACGGCGGCACGATCTTCGTCGGCCCCGCTGAAACCGGCCTGATGATGCGGCACGCGATGACGTCGGCGCGCATTCCGCTCGCGTTCGCATTCCGGCGCAGCACGGCCGGGGACACGGGCGCGGCGCTCGCGCTCACGCACGTTGCAACGGGCACGAAGAACGCGGCGCCGAACGCTGCGGCGGCCTTCATCGCGCCCAAGCCGGTGCGCGCTTCCACGCTCGATGCAGCCCCGCGAGCCGCGGCACGGCAGCCCGCCAGCCGCGCGATCGCGCCGCCGTCGACGCGCCCCGAACAACGCATTCAAGCCGCGCGGCCCGCCGCCGACACAACGCTCGACACTGCCCGCCGCCATGCCGATGCCGGCGAGTTCGACGAAGCCGAGCGGCTCGCGCACCAGCATGCGACCGTGCATGGCCCGAATGTCGATGCGTTCTATCTGCTCGGCCTGATTGCGGATGCACGCGGCCACAGCGCCACCGCCGCCGACTTCTACCGCAAGGCGCTGTATCTGGACCCGGCGCACTACGAAGCGCTCACGCATCTGGCAGCGCTGCTCGACATCGGCGGCGATCGCCAGGGCGCGCACAACCTGATGCGGCGCGCGCAACGCTCGGCCGCGCAGTCGGCACAATCGGCGCAATCGGCGGCGGACGAACCGCAACGTTCACGAGGATTCCATGCAGCACGACGCTCCTGATATCGCGAGCCCTTCCGCGCGCGTCGACGATTGCTGGAATCGTATCGGCACGCGCGGCGACAACACGTGCCCACGGCTCGCCGTGCATACGCGCTGCCTGAACTGTCCTGTGTTCGCGCAAGGCGCGGCGCGGCTGCTCGACGGCCCGTTGAGCGACGCCGACCTCATGCCGCGCGCCGACGCGGCCACACGGCACGAGCGTGCGGCAACCGGCATCACGACATCGCGCGGCGATGCATCGACGCAGGCCGCCCTCGCCTTTCGCATTGCCGGCGAATGGCTCGCGCTGCCGGTTCACCTGCTGCGCGAAGTCGACGACGTTCGCGCAATCCATTCGCTGCCGCACCGGCGTTCGCGCGCGGTGCTCGGCGTCGTCAACGTGCGCGGCGCGCTGACGGTCGCCGTCTCGCTCGGCGAACTGCTGAACATCGAGCGCACGGGCGACGCTCGCGCATCCGCGCGCAACGGCTATGCACGCATGCTCGTCGCGGCGCACGGCGGCGGGCCCGCCGCGTCTGACAGCGCGCGTCATCACTCGCTTCACAACCCGCTCGACAACTCGCCCCAAAACTCGCTTCACAGCTCGCTTCACAGCTCGCTTCACAGCTCGCTCCCTGTCGCGTTCCCCGTCGATGAAGTCGAGGGTGTCGTGCGCTTTGCTCAGTCCGCGCTGCTCCCCGTGCCCGCGACGCTCGCCCATACGACGGCCTTCCACGCGCGCGGCGTGCTCGCCTGGCGCGACAGGACGATCGGCTTGCTCGACGCCGAACGCCTGTTCGACTCGATCGCCCGGAGCTTGCGATGACGGACGACGACTTGAGCCGCCAGTCGCTGCGCGACCTGTTCCGCGAAGAGGCCGCTACGCAGTCGCGCGTGCTGTCCGCTGGACTTCTCACGCTCGAACAGCGTCCCGCCGACGCCGCCGCGCTCGAAGCCTGCATGCGCGCCGCACATTCGCTCAAGGGCGCGGCGCGGATCGTCGGCTTGCAGGATGGCGTCGATATCGCGCATCTGATGGAAGAATGCTTTGTCGGCGCGCAGCGCGGCGAACTCGAGCTGACGCCCGCGCATATCGACATCCTGTTGCGCGGCGTCGATATGCTACTGCGCGTCGGTGACGCCAAGCCGGCCGCGCCCGTCACGCGCGCGGACATCGACGCGTTCGTGCGGAAGCTGGCGTCGCCCGGGAACGCCGCGAGCGGGCCAAGCGAAGGCGCGCTCGCGAACGACGGCGTGAACAATGGCATCGACGCCTACGCGCTGCTGCAGGCGCAGTTGCAGGCTGAAGCGGACGCAAATGCGCAGGCAGAAGCGGACGCGAATGCGCACACCAATACGCACACCAATGCGCACGCTATTGCGCAGGCAGAAGCAGACGCAATTGCGAACACCAATGCGCACGCAAAAGCGCAGGCAGAAGCAGACGCTAATGCGCACGCAAAAGCGCTTGCCCCACGGCAGCAACCCGCGCCGCTCGCAGCCGCCGACGCAAGCGCTGGCAACGCCGGACAAGACCTCGCGCCGCCGCGCGAGGCGCTCTCGCATGCGTCTGCGCCGTCCGCCGACCGCATGCTGCGCGTGCGCGCCGCGAATCTCGACCGTGTGTTGAGCCTGTCGGGCGAAGTGCTCGTCGAGTCGCGCTGGCTGAAGCCGTTCGCGGCGTCGATGCTGCGCCTCAAGCGCACGCAGCGCGAAACGTCGCTTGCGCTCGACGCGCTCTACGACGCGCTCGCCGAACATCTCGACGATGCCGCGCTCGGCGCGCTCGCCGATGTGCGCACCGCGCTCAACGGCATGCAGCACACGCTCGGCGCACGCATCGACGAGCTCGATCACTATGACCGCAGCAGCTCCAACCTCGCACAACTGCTCTACGACGAAGCATTGCAATGCCGGATGCGTCCGTTCGGCGACGCGACGCACGCCTACCCGCGCGTGGTGCGCGATCTCGCGCGCTCGCTAGGCAAGCGCGTGAAGTTCGAGATCGTCGGCACATCGACGCAGGTGGACCGCGACATTCTCGATCTGCTCGACGCGCCGCTCGGGCATCTGCTGCGCAATGCCGTCGATCACGGGATCGAGACGCCCGACGAACGCCTCGCGCGCGGCAAGCCCGCCGACGCGAACATCACGCTCGAAGCGCGCCACAGCGCAGGCAAGTTGCTGATCAGCGTCAGCGACGACGGCGCGGGCATCGATCTGGAGAAGGTGCGCGCGACCGTGATCCGCCGCAAGCTCGCCGACGAAGACACCGCCGCGCGCCTCGCGGAGCAGGAACTGCTCGATTTTCTGCTGCTGCCCGGCTTTTCGATGCGCGAGCAGGTGACGGACGTATCGGGTCGCGGCGTGGGACTCGACGCCGTGCATGAAATGGTCAAGGCCGTGCGCGGCACCGTGCGCATCTTCAACGAGCCGGGCGGCGGCTCGCGCTTCGTGATGCAGTTGCCGCTGACGCTTTCCGTGGTGCGCAGCCTGCTCGTCGAAGTGGGCGGCGAAGCGTATGCGTTTGCGCTCGCGCACGTGCGCCGCACGCTCGAACTCGCGCGCGCCGACATCGACATGCTCGAAGGCCAGCAGCACTTCGCGTTCGACGGCAAGCCTGTCGGCCTCGTCACCGCGCACCAGTTGCTCGGCACGCAGGCGGTGAGCGAAGCGCGCGAGTCGGTGGCCGTGGTCGTGATCGGCGACGAACGGGAGACGTATGGCGTTGCCGTCGACCGTTTTCTCGGCGAACGGATGCTCGTCGTGCAGCCGCTCGATCCGCGCCTCGGCAAGATCAAGGACATCGCGGCGGGCGCGCTGACGGAGAACGGCGACGCCGTGCTGATCGTCGATGTCGACGATCTGCTGCGCTCCGTCGACAAGCTCGTGCGCGGCGGCCAGCTCGACAAGATCAGCCGCGCGCACGACGTCGCGGTGCGGCGGCGCAAGCATGTGCTCGTCGTCGAAGACTCGCTGACGGTGCGCGAGCTCGAACGCAAGCTGCTGGAAAAGCGCGGCTATGCGGTGACGGTTGCCGTCGACGGGATGGACGGCTGGAACGCGTTACGCAGCGGCGCGTTCGACCTCGTCGTCACCGACATCGACATGCCGCGCATGGACGGCATCGAGCTCGTCACGCTGATCAAGCGCGACCCGCTGCTCAAGCCCGTGCCCGTGATGATCGTGTCGTACAAGGACCGCGACGAGGACCGGCGGCGCGGGCTCGACGCCGGTGCCGACTACTACCTCGCGAAGGGCAGCTTTCACGACGAGGCGTTGCTCGATGCCGTGCGCGATCTGATCGGAGAAGCTTCAGCATGAACATCGGCATCGCCAACGACCTGCCGCTCGCCGTCGAGGCACTGCGCCGCGTGATCGCGCTGCGCCCGGAGCATCGCGTGCTGTGGGTCGCCGCCGATGGCGAAGAGGCCGCCGGCTTCTGCGCCGCGCAGACGCCCGATGTCGTGCTGATGGATCTGATCATGCCCAGGCTCGACGGCGTCGAGGCGACACGCCGCATCATGGCGCGCACGCCCTGCCCGATCCTGATCGTGACGAGCAGCGTCGGCGCGAACACGTGGCGCGTCTATGAGGCGATGGGCGCGGGCGCGCTCGATGCAGTCGATACGCCGACCCTCGCCGTGCCCGGCAACCACGACAACAACGCGCAGTTGCTGCTGCGCAAGCTCGACCAGATCGGCCGCCTGATGGACAAGCCCGCGGCGCCGCGGCGAGCGCCCGTTGCGCCTTTCACGCGCGATGCGCGGCGGCTCGTCTCGATCGGCGCGTCGGCGGGCGGGCCGGCCGCGCTTGCGACCGTGCTGGGCAGCCTGCCCGCGGATTTCGCCGCGCCCATCGTGATCGTGCAGCACGTCGACGAGGTGTTCGCGAGCGGCATGGCGCAATGGCTCGACAGTCAGACGCCGCTCACGGTGCGTACCGCCTGCGAGGGCGAGCTGCCGCGCGCCGGCGTCGCGCTGCTCGCCGCGACCAACGATCACATGCTGCTGATGCAAGACGGCGCGCTGCACTACACTCGCGAACCCGCCGAGCTGCCGTACCGTCCTTCCGTCGATGTGTTCTTTCACAGCGTCGTCGAACACTGGGCGGGCGCGGCGCTCGGCGTGCTGCTGACGGGCATGGGACGCGACGGCGCGATCGGGCTCAAAGCGATGCGCGCGAAGGGCTATGACACGATCGCACAGGACGAGGCGACGAGCGCCGTCTACGGCATGCCGAAGGCCGCGGCGACGCTCGGCGCGGCCCGCCGCATCCTGCCGCTCGGCCGCATCGCCGGCGAGCTGGCGGCATTCGCGCGGCAGTGACGCGGGCACGACAGGAACCAGAGCCGCAATCAAGGGCACACGCGCAAGGGCAAGAGCGGCACGCGAGCGACAGACAGAGAACATAGATGACACGCAATCCGGACAGGGGAATCCACATGGACTTCGATCAAATCGGCACACGGGACCAGGGGGGTTCCACATCGACGTCGGCGGATCGCGCGAACGCCGCGCTCGATGCCGCGCGCGCCGCGCTCGAAACGGCCGCGCTCTCCGACGTGCCGATCATGGTGCTGCTCGTCGACGATCAGGCGATCGTCGCGGAAGCCGTGCGGCGCGCGCTCGCAAGCGAGGACGGCATCGACATGCACTACTGCGCGAGCGCCGACGAAGCGATCCGCGCGGCGACCCACACCCGCCCCACCGTGATCCTGCAGGACCTCGTGATGCCCGGCATCGACGGCCTCACGCTCGTCAAGGCATACCGCGCGAATGCGAAGCTGCGCGACGTGCCCATCATCGTGCTGTCGACGAAGGAAGAGCCGAGCATCAAGAGCGCGGCCTTCGCGGCGGGCGCGAACGATTACCTCGTCAAGCTGCCCGACCGCATCGAGCTCGTCGCCCGCATCCGCTATCACTCGCGCTCGTATGTGAACCTGCTGCAGCGCGACGAGGCGTACCGCGCGCTGCGCGAATCGCAGCAGCAACTGCTCGAAGCGAATCTCGAACTGCGCAAGCTCACGCAATCGGACGGCCTGACGGGCCTGTCGAACCGCCGCTATCTGGACGAGTACCTGAACGCCGAATGGCGGCGCGGCATGCGCGCGCAAAGCGAAGTGTCGTTCCTGATGATCGACGTCGACAACTTCAAGCCGTACAACGACACCTACGGCCATGTCGCGGGCGACGAAGTGCTCAAGCAGATCGCGTCGAAGGTCGAAGGCTGTCTCGGACGCCCCGGCGATCTCGCCGCGCGGTTCGGCGGCGAAGAGTTCGCGGTCGTGCTGCCGGGCACGTCGGCAGGCGGCACGCGGCTGCTCGCCGAGAAGATCCGCCTCGAAGTGGAGGCGCTGCGCATTGCGCACGCGGGTTCGTCGTCGGGCCAGCACGTGACGATCAGCATCGGCTGCGCGACCCAGGTCCCCGCGCTCGACGCGCCGATGACCACGCTGATCGAGGCCGCCGACCTCGCGCTCTATCGTGCGAAACGCGACGGGAAAAATCGCGTGGTAGCGATGGACAGCGACCGCAACGAAAGCAGGCGTGACGCGCATCCGGCGTAGTGGCTGGCTGTGCGCGGCGTTCGCCGGCGTGTGTGAAGCGGCGCGCGCCCTAACCCGGCTTGCCGTCCGCGCGTGGCCGCATCAGCGGGAGCGCGTAGGCGCCGACGTATAGTGCGAACGCGGCGATCCAGCACAGGCCGGCGCTCATGATCCATGCGTCGGCGTGGCGCGGCGCGACGAGCGGACCCACGATCCGTAGCAGCGAACCGAGCGTGACGAGCGCGTAGCTCGCGATGTCGCGCATGTCGGCGACGAGCGGCCTGCCCGTATGGCCTCGCGCGGTGCGCGTGATCATCGCGATGATCGCGCCGCCGATCACGCCCGCCGTGAACGCATGCATCGCGACGGAATGCGGCACGCGTCCGAGCGCGCTCGCGCCGAGCAGCGCGAAGCCCACGGGCAGCCACGCATAGGCGACATGCAGGATCAGCAGGATCGCCGGGCCGCGTACCTTGTATGAACGCCAGCCGATCAGGCGCGCGCAGTGAATCGCACAGGCGGCGAACGCCAGCGTCGCAACGGCCACGGCCGGCAACGCAGCGGCATCGGCAAACAACGCGCATAGCGTCAACGGCGCGGCCATCCATTCGACTGCCTTCCACCGCCGCGTGACGAAGCCGGGAATCGCATTCGATGTGAACATCGGAATCACACGCGCACCGATCACGCTGACCAGCAACACGACGATGCCCGCCGCCGCGTACAGGCAGCGCAGCGCGAGATCGGGCCGGCCCGTCTGTGTCAGCACATGGAACACGGCGTCGAGTGCCGCGAGGGTCAGCAGCACGGGAACGAAAAAATAGTTGCGCCGGTTGCCCGCCTTCGTCAGCGCACGCAGCAGCACGAACGCAACGGCGGGCAGAAACGCGCTGTCGACGATCGCGGCCGGTACGGCCGGGCCGCTCCATAGCAGTACGCGCGCGCCGAACCATAACAGCGCGAGTGCGGCGAGCACGCGATGGCTCGTCGTCGGGATGCCCGTCCATGCGCGCACGGCAGTCAGCAGAAAGCCCGCCACTACCGCCCCCGCAAAACCGAACACCATTTCGTGCGCGTGCCAGCCAATCGGATCGAGCTTCAACAGATAGTTGCCCATCACGGGCACGCCGGCGAGCACGAGCAGCCACACGCCCAGCGCGAGCGCGGCAAAGCCCGCACCCGCCAGATACAACGGCCGAAAGCCGAGATTGAACAGCGCAAAGCGCCGCGCGGAACGATAACGCCGGGGAGGTGGCACGAAGGCCGTGC
Source organism: Paraburkholderia sp. LEh10 (assembly GCF_017814945.1). Classification (GTDB taxonomy): domain Bacteria; phylum Pseudomonadota; class Gammaproteobacteria; order Burkholderiales; family Burkholderiaceae; genus Paraburkholderia. Next base: position 110,564 of record NZ_JAGIPX010000009.1, on the reverse strand, counting down.
GCGGTTCGACAATTTTCATGGTGGGCTCGCCTGGTCGGATGCGCAGCGCGTGACGGCTGCGACGACCTTCCTTCACGTTCCATGCCAGCGACGAACGTACGGAAAAACAGGCACTTGCAGTGCAGGCTTGTCGTTTGGACGGGAGTCGTTCCGACTAGCCGCCAGGTCGAAGCGACCAGCTACAGCGACGGCGCCCCTTCACGCCGACTCCCGCTCCACCACGCTGAAGCCGACGTCGATGAACGCGCGCTCATGGACGCCGTTCAGGCGGTCGAGCAAAAACCTCGCCGCGTTCACGCCGATGCGCATGCCGTCGACGCGCACCGTCGTCAGTTGCGGCGTCGTTTCCGTCGCGAAGTCGAGATCGCCGAAGCCGCAGATCGCCAGTTGCGACGGCACCTGCACGCCGATGCGCCGCGCCGCGCCCAGCGCGCCGATCGCGAGCAGGTCCGAGCCGCAAAACACGGCGTCGACGCGCGGCGCCGCGTCCAGCAGTTGCGGCAGCGCGGCCTTGCCCGTCGACACCGAGCTAGGCGGCTCGACGATCACCTCGGGCACGTCCGCCATGCCCGCCTTTGCGAGCCGCTCGCGAAACCCGGCGCGACGCGCGAGCGCGCGCGGATCGCTTGCCGAAATCAGCGCGGGCTGTTGCTTGCCGCGTGCGAGGAAGCGCTGCGCCACCGCTTCGCCGATCTGGTAGTGCGAGAAGCCGACCAGCATGTCGATCGGCGTGTCCGTCATGTCCCACGTCTCGACGACGGGAATGCCGACGTTGCGCAAGCGCTCACGCAACGAGTCCGTATGCGCGACGCCCGTTAGCAGCACGCCTTCGGGGCGCCGGCTCAGGACGGTATCGAGCAGGCTTTCTTCGTTCGTGTCGCTATAGCCGCTCAGCGCGAGCAGCACTTCATAGCCCGCGCGCGACATCGTCTCGCTGAACACCTGAATGGTCTCGGAGAACAGCGAGTGTGCGATGGTCGGCACGATCGCCGCAATCAGCCGCGAGCGCGCCGACGACAGGCCGCCCGCGAGACGGTTCGGCACATAGCCGAGTTTCTGCACGACCTGGCGCACGCGTTCGAGCGTTTCGGGCGCAACCGAGCCGGGATTGTTGAACACGCGCGACACCGTGATGGGCGACACGCCCGCCTGCGCCGCGACGTCCGTGATGCGCAAGCCCTTCGGACCGCCGCGCGTGCGACGCGCGGGCGTGGCGGCGCCCTCGAGGTCGATCGATGCGTCGGTTGACTTGGGGGTCGGCATTGAATGTGGGCACCCGATGAAGTTGCGCGCCTATTGTAGCCAATGCGTGTGAAGCCTCCGCGGCGTGCAGCGGCGCGCCTTCACTCGGCGACGGGCGCGGCGTTCACGCGCTCCAAGCCGCGCCCGCTGCGGCGCAGAACGAAGCACGTCACGATCGCGAAGATCAGCATACAGACGACGGGAATCATCATCGGCGCCTGCGCGCTGCCCGTCGACCCGCAGATCGGCGCGCCGACCATGTTGCCGAGGCTGCTGCCCACCGTGAAATAGCCGAGCATCCGCACCCGATGCCGTTGCGGAAACCACAGCGTCAGGTAATAGATCACACCCGGATACAGCCCCGCTTCGGACGCGCCGAGCAGAAAGCGCAGCACGTAGAACATCGTCGCGTTATTCGTGAACGCGAGCAGGATCGTCACGACGCCCCACGTGAACATGATCCGCGCCATCCACTTCGGCGCGCCGTACTTGTGCAACATCACATTGCTCGGAATTTCGAAGATCAGATAGCCGATGAAGAACAGCGATGCGCCCAGTCCATACGCCACTTCGGACAGCCCGAGACTGCCGAGCATCTGCAGCTTCGCGAAACTGATGTTCGAGCGGTCGATATACGCAACCAGATACAGGATGCCCAGCAACGGCATCAGCCGCCACGCGAGGCGATTGATGAGCCGCGATTCGTCGATCGCTGAAGTGACGGTGTTCACAGGGTCTCCCGGGCCCGCTGCACGCGCGCGGGCCTCGTTGTGCAAGTTGTCGTCGTGGCGAAAGCCGCGTTACTTCTGCTGTTCGCGCCAGGCCTTGTAGGCAGCCAGCGTTTCCTCGTTCGGCGGATACGTGCCGCGCAGCGGACTGCCTTCGGCGACGCGCTGCTGGATGAACACTTCAAGCTGCTCCTGCTCCGTCGCGTCGCGCGCGACAGCTTCGGCCATTTCCCGTGGCACGATCACGACGCCATCCACGTCCGCGACGACGATGTCGCCCGGATACACGGCCACGCCGCCGCACGCAATCGGCACGTTCATATCGACGGCATGATGCCTCGCGAGATTCAGCGGCGCGCTCGCGCCTGCGCACCAGATCGGCAGGCCGAGGTCGGCGATCGTGCCGCTGTCGCGCACGGCGCCGTCGGACACCATGCCCGCGACGCCGCGCTTCGCGAGACGCAGCGCGAGAATCGAACCCACCGACGCGACCGTGCGATCGCCTCGGCAATCCTGCACGAGCACGCTGCCCGGCGGCGCCGTTTCGACGGCCTTGCGCTGCGGATGATCCGGGTTCTGGAACACGCCGATGTGATCGAGATCTTCCCGCGCGGGGATGTTGCGCAGCGTGAACGCCGGGCCGACGAGATTCGGCGCGCCCGGCGCGGGCTTCACGAGCGGCGCGACGCCTTGCAGGAACACGTTGCGCAGGCCGCGCTTGAAGAGTTGCGTCGTGAGCGTCGCGGTGCTCACGTGACGCAGTTGTTCGAGCGCTTCGGCGCTTACAGCGGTTTGTCCGGATGTGTTCATGTTCAGTGGGCCATCGTGTGGTTAATGGATTTCGGGTTCATCGCGGCCCGCCTCGGGAGAAGTAGCGAGCCTTTCTTCGAGGAAGTCGAAGTCGCAGCCCTTGTTCGCCTGCGTCACGTGCAACTGATGCATCACGCCGAAGCCGCGCTCGAACGGACGCTTCGGCGCTTTCCATGCCTCCTTGCGCGCGGCGAGTTCCTGATCGCCGACGTCAAGTTGCAGGCGGCGCGCCGCGACGTCGAGTTCGATGATGTCACCGTCCTTCACGAGCGCAAGCGGCCCGCCAACGAACGATTCGGGCGCGACATGCAGCACGCACGCACCGTAGCTCGTGCCGCTCATGCGCGCGTCCGAAATGCGCAGCATGTCGCGCACGCCCTGCTTCAGCAGTTTCTGTGGGATCGGCAACTGCCCCCATTCGGGCATGCCCGGAGCGCCGACAGGGCCCGCGTGTTGCAGCACGATCACCGAATCGGCCGACACGTCGAGTTCTTCGCTGTCGATGCGCGCGGCCATGTCGTTGTAGTCCATGAACACGACAGCGGGACCACGATGCCTGAGCAGATGCGGCTCCATCGCCGCGGGCTCGATCACCGCGCCATCGGGCGCGAGATTGCCCGTCAGCACGGCAAGCCCGTCGCGCTCGACGAGGGGATTGCCGCGCTTGCGGATCACGTCGTCGTCGAAGATTTGCGCGCCCGCGATGTTCTCACCGAGCGTCTTGCCGTTGACGGTCATCTGCGTGCCGTCGATCAGCTCGGCCAGTTCGACGAGCAGCGCACGCAGGCCGCCCGCGTAATAGAAGTCCTCCATCAGATACTGGCCCGCCGGGCGGATATTGCCGAGCACGGGCGTCACCCGCGCGAGTTCGTCAAAGCGCGCGGTGGTCAGATCGATGCCCGCGCGGCGCGCGACGGCCACCAGATGCACGATCGCGTTGGTCGAGCCCGACATCGCGAGCACGGTGGTGACCGCGTTATCGAACGACTTCGCGGTGAGAATGTCCGACGGCTTCTGATCGGTCCACACCATCTCGACGATGCGCTGGCCCGTCAGCGACGCATATTGCGCATGACGCGAGTCCGCTGCCGGAATCGACGAGAAACCCGGCAGCGTGAGCCCGAGCGCTTCAGTCGCGCTCGTCATCGTGGACGCCGTGCCCATCGTCATGCAATGGCCCGGCGAACGCGCGATGCCGCTCTCGATGCCCTTCCATTCGTCCTCGGTGAGCCGCCCGCCTGCCAGATGCCGCGCTTCACTTCCTCGACGCGCTGCTTGAAGTGCGTGTGACACGAGTTGATCTCGCTCCACGTATTGACGACGGCGATCACCGGCTTGCCCATGTAATCGGACGCGTGATACCCCATCTGCGCGGTGCGCGAGCGGTGGCCGAACGAGCGTAGATCGTTCACGCCGTACCAGCGGTGGCTGCGCAACGCTTCAGGTTTCTTGCGGATCGAGGACAAATACGTCTCCTTGGTAACGCTATCATTTCAGGCCGTGAGCATGAAGGAGTCGGCGCGGCGCGCGTTCTTTCCGTTTCGCAGAACGTCGAATGGACGCGCTGATGGTAGCGTTATCATCTGGTACCGTCCGCCAGGGATTGTACGTAGACGCAATGGGAGAACTGGCCGGAACCGGGCCGCGAAGGCCCGCGCAAAGCGGCTCGGCGGGTGCGCGCCGGGCGGCGTCAGAGTTCCTTCGTATCGAACACGAGCAGTTCGACGCCCGCCTGCGCGAAGTTCTGCAGGTCGGCCGTGGTCGCCGCCGCTTCGGGCGTGCCCATCCCCTGTTGCAGCGACTCGAAGCTGTCGAAGCTGAGGACGGCCACGAGGCCATACCCGGAATCGCCCTTCGCGCTCGCGATAGGCCCGACGCTCACCTCATAGCGGCGCAGGCCCGGGATCGCCTTGGCAAGCGGCACGTGTTTGTCGAAATAATAGGCGTCGAATGCGTTGCGGTCGGCTGGAGTCTTATAGAGCGCGACGAGCTTTGCCATGTCAGGCCTCCTGAAGCAGACGTTCAGATCGGTGCGATGCTGGTGTGCCGCTCGAACGGCTCATGGATTTTACGCTCGGGATGAGCAATGGATGTGGCGAGAGGACAGAGGTGCGCTGACGCATGATGCGCGCTCGGCCCGAGCTTGCGTCCAGCGGGCGAGGCTTGCACGCGGCCGATAACCGCTGGAAAAATCGTTGTCCCCGACGTTCGTTTGCGGCTTCACTACGGACGTCGGAGAAACGGAGCGCACCCTTTGACAAGCAGCCGCGTCGGCGACGCAGGCCGGCAGTTCCGTTCTGATCGAAGCGTGAAGCACAATGTCCGTCACCGCGCGGGACGCCGCCGCAACGCCCACCACCCCGCAAGCACGGTAAAGCTCACCACGAGCAGCACCATCACCCAGAACCCGTGCTTGTTCTCCGCAAGCGGCACGCCACCGACGTTCATCCCGAACAGACCGGCAATGATATTGATAGGCAGCGCGAGCACCGTCACGATGGTCAGCGTAAAGAGCGTGCGATTGGTCTGCTCGTTAAGACGCGCCGCAATTTCTTCCTGCAACAGCTTGATCCGCTCGGCCAGCCCCGACAGATCGCCGAGCACCAGCGAAAATTCTTCCGTCGAATCGCGCAGCGCCTGGACGTCGGCGGGCGACAGCCATGCGGGCGGGCGCACCAGCAGACGAAAGATCGAGCCGGGCTCGGGCGCCAGCAGCCTTTGCAGACGCACCAGCACGCGCCGCATCGCGCCCAGATCGCGGCGGCTTTCATAGGCGCGCTGCGACAGGAAGTGATCTTCGATGCGATCGACCTCCACGCTCGTTCTGCGCACGATCTCGACGAGCAGATCGGCCTGGTCGCGCAGCAGATGAATCAGCAGCTCGGCCGCCGTGTCGAAGCTCTCGCCGTTGCGCACCGACGCGCGCAGCCGGTCGACGGAGCGCAACTGCTTCAGGCGCGCCGTCACCATGATCCGCTTGTGCGTGTAGACCCAGAGCGTCGCGATTTCGGAAGGCGTCTGCTCGAAGTCGTACATCACGTCGTTGACGACGGCGAGCAGCGCGCCGTGCTGATGCTCCATGCGCGTCGAGTGCGAGCCTTCGCGCAGCGCCTCGAAGAACGTCTCAGGCAAGTCGAGGTGCGTGCGCATCCAGCGCTCGCTCGACACATGCGCCAGATTGAAATGAAGCCACAGGAACTCGCCTGTCTGTGCGTTCGACGCATTCGCGGTCTGTTCGAGCCATTCAGCAGCCGTATCCGTATCGACGGCAATGCCGGGTCTTTCCGGTGCAAAACGAAATCCGCACACGAGGCCGGAGCGGTCGGCCCCATACGTGGCGGGCGCCAGATTCAGATTCATGAGGGATTCGAGGTGGGGTCCACGAAGTTGGCATTCTGACATGAGCTTGCGGCACAAGCGTTACGTGACAGCCGCTTGACGCCTGTTTGACGGCGACCTGACAGCTATTCGACAGCCGCCTGATGGTTTTTCGCAACGGCATGCATCCCATGCCGCAAGCACAACGGGAGCGGCAGATTCCCGCAAGCGCCCGCCAATGCACCTTCCGAGGTTCCGATAACAGGGTTTCCCTCTACACAGGATGCCGCAAAAGCGGTCGATATATCAGGCGGAGACATGCGCGCCGAATTCCAGACATCGGCGCGCGCCCACCTTACATAATCGCCCACCTGGAGAGGCGTCCGAATGGTCAAGCTGAGTTTTACCCAGAAGCTGTGGCTGCCGCTTGTCATCAGCCTGGTTGCGCTGTTGCTGGTATCGGTATCGGCGGCGTATCTGTCGCGAGAGACGCGCATCGAGGAGCGCAAGAACGATCTCGTGAACGTCGCGCATGTGGGCTTGTCGCTGGTGCAGGAATACGCGGCGCTTGCGCAAAGCGGCAAGCTGAGCGAAGCGGACGCCCGCAAGCAGGCACTCGAGCGGCTGCGCGACGTCCGCTACGGCGAGGACGGCTATTTTCTCGTGATCGATTCGACGCCGCGCATGGTCATGCATCCGATCAAGCCCGCGACCGACGGCAAGGACCTCTCCGGCACCGCCGACGCCGACGGCCGCCATCACTACGTTTCGTTCGCGAAGGTCGCGCAGTCGCCCGAGGGCGGCTTCGTCGACTATGTATTTCCGCATTCGCGCGCCGCGTCCGGCTCGGGTACGCCTGAAGCCGTCGGCAAGATCGGCTATGTCGTGCGCTTTGCGCCGTGGGACTGGATCATCGCGACGGGCGCTTACGTCGACGATATCGACGCGGCTTTCATGCGCTCGCTGTATCTGATCGGCGCCGTCTTCATCGGCATAGCGACGTTGCTCGCCGCGCTCGTCGCGCTGACCAACCGCAGCATCCAGCGCACGATAGGCGGCGACCCGGGCTACGCGGCGGACGTCGCCAACGCGATCGCCGTCGGCGATCTCACCGTCTCGATCGACACGCGTCTTGACGACGACGGCAGCCTGCTGCGCGAAATGCGGCGCATGCGCGACACGCTGACGGACACGATCCGCGCGATCAAGCACGCCGCCGATCACGTCGCAACGGGTGCGCACGAAATCGCGAGCGGCAATGCCGACCTGTCGTCGCGCACGGAGAATCAGGCAGCGTCGCTGCAGGAGACGGCGGCGAGCATGGAGCAGATGACGTCGATGGTCCGGCAGACGGCCGAGAACGCGCGCACCGCGAGCGAGCTCGCCGAAAACGCCGCGCAGATCGCGAATCAGGGCAGCACGATGGTCGGCGAAGCCGTCGCGACGATGCGCGACATCTCCAGCGAATCGCAGAAGATGGTCGAAGTGATCGCGGTGATCGAGAGCATCGCGTTCCAGACCAATATCCTTGCACTGAACGCCGCCGTCGAAGCCGCGCGCGCGGGCGAACAGGGACGCGGCTTCGCCGTCGTCGCGGGCGAGGTGCGCACGCTCGCGCATCGCAGCGCGGGCGCGGCGAAGGAAGTGCGTCAGTTGATCAGCCGCGCCGTCGACAAGGTCGGCGACGGCGCGGGCCTCGTCGAGCGCACGGGCAGCACGATCCAGCAGGCGCGCGACGCGATCGCGAGCGTCACGGGCGTGATGCAGGAAATCGCCGCGGCGGCGGCCGAACAGAGCGCGGGCATCGACCAGGTCAATCTCGCCGTCACGCAGATGGACTCGCTCACGCAGGAAAACGCGGCCCTCGTCGAGCAGGCGGCAGCCGCCGCGCATTCGCTGACCGAGCAGGCCGGGCGACTGAAAACTTCCGTAGATGCGTTCCAGGTGGCCGAGGCCGTTTGAAGTGGTTGGACCAGATTGCTGCCAGTCGCATCGGGCTCGCATCGGGCTCGCATCCGGCGGCGGTTCAGCCCGCCTTGTCGTACACGTGATTGCGCACGTAGTCGATGTGCGCGTGCATGGCCGTACGCGCTTCCTCAGGACGCCGTGCGCAGATCGCGTCGCATAGCGCGCGGTGCTGGATCAATAGCTGGTCGGATGCTTCACGCCCCCGCGAGCGCATGTCCGTGCCGCTCGTCGTGATGTGCTCGCGCAGCATGCCGAGCACGCTCGTATGCAGATGCAGGAACATCGTGTTGCGCGACGCGAGCGCGATCGCATCGTGCAACTGCGCGTCCGCGACGGCCTCGCGTTCCTTGTCGTCGCGCCCGTGCGCGCGCTCCAGTTCGCGCATCAGAGCGCGAATGCGCCGCCGGTCGGCGGACGTCGCGCGCATCGCCGCGAACCAGGCCGTCGCGCCTTCCAGCACGCGGCGGAATTCGAGCATGTCGTCGCGCAGCACGGGGTGATCGGCGACCAGTTGCCCCCAGGGCGACGCGATGCCCGCGCGCAACTGGTCGGTTGCGAACACCCCTGCGCCGCGCCTGCTCTGCAACAGGCCGCGCGCGGCCAGCCGCTGGATCGCCTCGCGCACCGTGTTGCGCGAAACCTCGTATTGCTGCGCGAGCATGCGCTCGGCGGGCAGCCGCGAACCCGGCGGCCATGTGCCGTCGAGCAGCGCCGTTTCCATCCGGCGCATCACGCCTTCCACCCTGCCCCGCTCTCCCGTCGCTGTCGCCATGCGTTTCCTCCGCTGCATCCGTCGTGCTTTGGTCCAACCAATTTGAATTGTCGCGCAGATTTGGGAATCATGCGGCGAACGATTCAGCGATCCGCGCCACCGTTGCGCGCTGCGCGCGGTGCACGAGGCGGGACGCATTCTGGAGCGAGATATGAAGGACAGGCACTATCCGGCGGCCCCACGCGATGTCTATCTGTTCGCGACCTGCCTCGTCGATCTGTTCGTGCCCGAGGCCGGACTCGACGCGGTGAGGCTGCTCGAACGCGAAGGGCTCGTCGTGCACTTTCCACAGCAGCAAAGCTGCTGCGGGCAGCCTGCCTATAGCAGCGGAAATCCCGGACAGGCCCGCGACGTTGCGCGCGCCCAGCTCGATCTCTTTGCGAAGCCGTGGCCCGTCATCGTGCCGTCGGGTTCGTGCGCGGGCATGATGCGCCATCACTGGCCGCGCCTTTTCGCCGACGATCCGGCGACAGCGGAAAAAGCGCGTGCGCTCGGCGAGCGCGTGTACGAACTAGGCGAGTTCCTGCTGCACGTGCTGCGCATCGAGTTGCCCGCCATCACCGACGCGCCGGCCGAGCGCATCGTGCTCCATACGTCGTGCGCGGCGCGCCGTGAAATCGGCACCCGCGCGCACGGCGTCGAACTCGTCGATGCCTTGCCGGGTGTCACGCGCGTCGAGCATGAGCGCGAGTCGGAATGCTGCGGCTTCGGCGGCACGTTTTCGCTCAAGCATCCCGACATTTCGGGCGCGATGGTGCGCGACAAGGTTGCGTCCGCGTGCGCGACGGGCTGCGAGCGGATCGTCTCCGCCGACTGCGGGTGCCTGCTGAACATCGGACATGCGGCCCGCCATCAACGCGCGCCCATCGAAGTCGAACACATCGCGAGCTTCCTGTGGCGACGCACGCAACGCACCGTTGCACGTCAAGACGGCAGCGGAGGCAGTGCATGAACGCGCGTGAACGCATGCTCGGCCGCTTGCGCGCGGCGGCGCCTTCCAGCGTAACCATCGACGACGTCGCACGCGTCGACGAACGCATCGATCGCCATTACGACAGCCGCCGCGCCGCACTCCGCTGCGCGACGCTATCGACGCAAGCGCTAGCCGACTCGATGCAAGCCGCGTTGAGCGCGTCGCATGCGGAAGTGTTTCGCGCGACAGAGCGCGCGTGGCCCGCGCTGATCGCGCAACGGCTCGCCGGCGCCAACGTGAAACGCGTGCTGCTCGACACGTCGCGCGCGGAAGGCGCGGCCTTGCAACAGGCGTTGCCCAGCGCCATCGCGGCGCGCACCTACGATCAGCCGATCGAAGACTGGAAAGCCGAACTCTTCGACACCATCGACGCCGGCTTCACCGTCGCGCGCTCGGGCATTGCGTCGACGGGCACGCTGATCGTCGCGCCCGATGCCCGCTCGCCGCGCACGATGTCGCTCGTGCCGCCGCTGCATATCGCGCTCGTCTACGCAGATTCGCTGCATGTGGACCTGCACGCCGCGATGCGCGCCGAACACTGGCAGGCGGGCATGCCGACGAATCTCGTAATGATCTCCGGCCCTTCAAAGACTTCCGATATCCAGCAGACGCTCGCGTATGGCGCGCATGGTCCACGCGAGCTGTGGGTCGTGATCGTCGAGCATCAGGCCGGTACCCTGCGCGGAGAGCAAGCATGAACGCAAGCCCGCTCCACTTCGTTCCCGCAGCCGACTTCAAGGCTCGCGCGCGCAGCGCACTCGACGATCCAAAGCTGCGCAGCAGCTTTCGCGGCGCGATGGATTTTCTGCAGACCAAACGCCGCGCCCAGTTCCCCGACGACGACGAACTGCAGCAACTGCGCGGCCTCGGCGAAGCGGTGCGGCAACACGCGCTCGCGCGGCTGCCCGATCTGCTCGTGCAGCTCGAACAGCAGTTGACCGCGCGCGGCGTGCACGTTCACTGGGCCGAAACGGCCGCCGACGCGACGGCGATCATCCACGGCATCGCGCAGTCGCTCGACGCGAAGCGCGTGATCAAGGGCAAGTCGATGGCGAGCGAGGAGATCGAGCTCAATCACTATCTCGAAGCGCGCGGCATCGATTGCATCGAGTCCGACATGGGCGAGTACATCGTGCAGCTCGCGCAAGAAAAACCCTCGCATATCGTGATGCCAGCGATTCACAAGACGAAGGCCGATATCGCGGAACTGTTCGAGCAGCACATCCCCAATACGCGCTACACCGAAGATGTCGACGAGCTGATCCAGACAGGACGCCGCGCGTTGCGCCGCGCCTTCGTCGATGCCGACATCGGCTTGTCCGGCGTGAACTTCGCCGCTGCGGATACGGGCACGCTATGGCTCGTCGAGAACGAAGGCAACGGCCGCCTGTCGACGACGGTGCCCGATGTGCACATCGCGATCATGGGAATGGAGAAGGTGGTCGCGAAGCTCGCGCATATCGTGCCGCTATCGAGTCTGTTGACACGCTCCGCAACAGGCCAGGCGATCACGACGTATTTCAATCTCATCACGGGGCCGCGACGCGAAGGCGAGCGCGACGGACCGCGCGAAATGCATGTCGTGCTGCTCGACAATGGCCGCGCGCAAGCGTACGCCGACGAGCAGTTGCGTGCGACGCTGCAATGCATCCGCTGCGGCGCGTGCATGAATCATTGCCCCGTGTACACGCGCATCGGCGGACATGCGTATGGCACGACCTATCCGGGCCCGATCGGCAAGATCATTTCGCCGCATCTGCTGGGCCTCGACGCAACCGCCGATCTGCCGACGGCATCGAGCCTGTGCGGCGCGTGCGGCGAAGTCTGTCCCGTGCGCATTCCGATTCCCGACTTGCTGGTGCGCCTGCGCACGGAGGCCAATCGCAATCCGAACGAAGTGGTCGCGCATCCGTTGCGCGGCCAAGGCGCGAAGTTCAGCCGCGAGGAACAGTTCGTGTGGCGCTTCTGGAGCGGCGCGTTCGCTCATCCGCGCGCGTACCGGATGCTGCGCTGGGCCGCGACGCGGCTACGCGCGTTCGCGCCGAAAAACCAGATGGGCTGGACACGTCATCGCGAACCGCTTCAACCTGCCGCGCGCAGCCTGCATGATCTGCTGCGCGAGCGCGGGCAGCCCGAATGAACCGCGCGCTTCGCTGTGCGACGCGCACGCCTTGTTCATGACGCGCCCGTCAACCATGCCTTCAACGTCGCCGCGCCGGCCTTCAGGTCGACCGACTTCGGGTGAACGAGGTAATACGCTGTTTTCAACGGCAGCGCGAAGTCGAATGGTTCGACGAGCGACTTCGCCGCCCTCTCCGCCTCCGTCAACACGGCGCTCGTCAGGACGACGCCTTCTCCGCGCGCGGCGGCCTCGATTGCCATCAGCGATTGATCGAAGTGGATGCCCGCAATGCCATCGACCTGCCGTGCGGATAGCGTGCTGAACTTCCTGAGCCACATCGACCAGTGCGGATGCAGCGTGTTGTGCAACAACGTGGCGTGCTGCAGGTCGTCGGGGCTTCTGAGCTTCGCACGTCTCGCGTATGACGGGCTGCAATAGACGCGCGCTTCGTCAGGATGCAGCAATTGCACCTGCAGATCGGGCGCATTGCCGTCGAAGTAGCGCACGGCCAGATCGACCGACTGCAACTCGAAATCGACAAAGGCCGTTGTCGTGTTCAGTTCCAGCGCGATGCCCGGATGCGCGATCAGAAAGCTCGTCATACGCGGCGCAAACCATTTGGCCGCGAAACTGGGCGGCATCGACAGACGCACGCCCTTGCTCTGGTTCTCGCGCATGCGTCGGCTTGCGTGCCCGATCTGCGCGAGCGCGGGCTGGATCTGCGCGTAATAGGCGCGCGCTTCGTCGGACGGCACGATCCGCCTTATCTGACGCGAGAACAGCGCGAGACCCAGCCACGCTTCGAGCTTCTGGACCTGCTGGCCAACCGCGCCGGGGGTCACGCCCAGCTCTTCGGCCGCTAGAGAAAAACTGTTCAGACGCATGGCGGCTTCGAATGCAACGAGCGCCTTCAGGGGTGGCATGCGTGACATAGGATAGTTTTTCTGCACCATCGACGAGAACAAATCGTTTGTACCGCATCCGCGGCGGCAGCACAATCCGCAGATCGTCGTCGCATCCGAAGGTGTTTGCCATGAACCCCGCCTATCTCGCGTTCGCGCTCCTCGGCCTGATCTGGGGCAGCAATTTCCTCTTCATGAAATGGGCCAGCGTGCTGATTTCGCCTGCGCAGATCGTGTTCCTGCGCGTGCTGTTCGGCTTCCTGCCGCTGCTCGTCTATGCGCTCGCGACGAGGGCGCTGTCGTGGAAGCAACTGCGCCATGCCCATCACTTCGTCGTGATGTCGCTGCTCGCGACGAGCGTCTACTACTACGCGTTCGCGAAAGGCGCAGCGCTGTTGCTGTCGAGCGTGGCGGGCATGTTGAGCGGCGCGATTCCGCTGTTCGCGTTTGTCTGCGCGTGGGCGCTGTTGCGCGCCGAACGGCCGACGGCCCGGATGATCGTGGGCGTCGCGGGTGGCTTCATCGGCGTGTTGATGATTGCGCGTCCGTGGAGCGGCGCCGTTGCGAGCGTCGATCTGCGCGGCGTCGCCTATATGGTGGCGGGATCATTGAGCGTGGGCTGCTCGTTCGTCTACGCGCGGCGCTTTCTGTCGAAGCTCGACATGTCCCCCGTCGCGCCGTCCACATGGCAAATCGGCTTCGCGCTGTTGACGATCGCATGCATCACGCCATTCGCCGGCATGACGCACATCGCGAGCGAACCGCGTGCGGCAGCAGGCATCGTGCTCGGACTCGGGCTGCTCGGCACGGGCATCGCGTACATCCTGTACTACTACATCGTGCAGCGGCTCGGCGCGCTGGCCGCTTCGAGCGTGACCTATATTCCGCCCGTCGTTGCGTTGGGAATCGGCGTGGTGTTCGCGCACGAACCGATCCGACCGCTCGACCTGCTTGCGATGGTCTGCATCCTCGGCGGCGTGTTCCTGCTGCAAAGCGGGCGCAATCCGCAAAAGATAGAAGCTTCGCGCGCGCAACGCATCGCGCGCGAAGCGTAGCGGCTTACGTATCGCTCCACATCCGCAGCAGGTTGTGATAACAGCCCACCAGCGTGCGGCGCGCCGCTTCGTCGCCATTCGATGCATTGAGCCGCTGGATCGCGCCGTCGAGATCGAACAGCATCGCGCGTTGCGTGTCGTCGCGCACGAGACTCTGCACCCAGAAAAAACTCGACACGCGCGCGCCGCGCGTCACCGGGCGCACCTGATGCAGGCTCGTGCCCGGATACACAATCGCATGCCCTGCTGGGAGCTTCACTTCCTGCACGCCGAACGTATCTTCGATCAACAACTCGCCGCCATCATATTCATCGGGCGGCGTGAGAAACAGCGTGATCGAAATATCGGTGCGCACGCGCGCGCCGCTGCCCGGCACGAGCCGGATCGCGCCGTCGACGTGGCTGCCGAAGTGCATCCCGCCTTCATAGCGGTTGAACAGCGGCGGATATACCTTGTTCGGCAATGCGGCGCTGATAAAGAGGGGATGACGCTCGAGCGACGCGACGATCCGGTCGCCCATTTCGAGCGCGATCGGCGAGCCTTCCGCGATCTGCTGGTTGCGCTTGACGGGTGCGCCCTGATAGCCGGCTGTCGCACGGCCGTCGACCCATGCAGCGCTTGCTTCCAGTTGCACGCGCATGGCGGCGGCTTCGGCGGGACTCAGTACGTCGGGGATCGAGACAATCATTGTTCTACGTTCCTGCATGACCGACTTTCAACGTGCGCCTTCTGCATGCGTTGCTTCATGCAAGAAGGCGCGCGGGATGTCGTGGGCTATCGCTTGCGGCGATCAGAAGAAGCGATAGTTTAACGTCGCGATGAACGTACGGCCGTAACCCGGCACCGCGCGTCCGCCGTCGGACGGAATCAGCGCGTCGTAATAGTTCTTGTCCGTCAGGTTCCACACGTTGAACTGGATGTCATAGCGCTTCGCGTGATACGCGGCCATCGCATCCCAGCGCGTATAGCCGCCGACCTGCACGAAGTTGTTGTTCGCCGCATAGCGCGACGACACGTAGCTCGGGCCGCCGCCTATTTCCCAGTGCGGCGTGAACGCGTATGTGGTCCACAGCGTCACCGTGTTGCGCGGCGTATTCGCGGGCACCTTGCCTTGCGTGCCATCGAACGCCTTCAGGATCTCGCCGTCCATGTACGTGTAGCCGCCGAACACCTGCCACTTGTTCGTGATGTGGCCCGCGAGTCCGAGCTGATAGCCGCGCACACGGATATCGCCGTCGAGCGTATAGGTGCCATCGGGATTCAGCGTGCGCGCGTTCGTCTTCTCGATGTTGAACAGCGATTGCGTGACGGACAGGCCGCCGCCGAGCAGATCCCACTTCGAGCCGACTTCGTACGACCTGTTGTGCTCGGGCGGCAGGTTCTGCTGGCCGTTGGTCAGCGTCAGCGCTTCGAGCGACGGATCGAACGACGTGCCATACGACACGTAGTACGACTGCCAGTCGGCCGGCTGCCAGATGATGCCGCCGCGCACGCTGGTGAAGTAGTTGGTCTGCGTCGCGTACCTCGGCATGTTGATCGTATTCTTGATCGACGCCTCGTAACGGTCCCAGCGCACGCCGCCAACCACTTTCCAGTGCTGGCCGATCGACACCGTGTCGTTCACATAGACGCCCACGCCATTCGCGCTCGATTCGGCAAGATTGGTCGCTACTTCCTTCACGTTCGACGGCCGCGGCGTGTACGGCGGATCGATGAGCGGCACGACGCCGATCGTGTTCGACGGCAAACCCGGCGAAGTCGCGGTGAAACTCTGGTTGCTATATGTTTCGTGACTCAGGTCGAGACCCGTGATGACGTCGTGCTTGAGCGGCCCCGTGTCGAACTTCGCCTCGAGATCCGTCGAGTTGTAGACAGAGTGATCGTTGATGTTGCGGTCCTTGCCTTGCAGCTTGACGAACAGTTGCGACGGATCGAGCTTCGTGAAGTTGCCGCTGGAAAGCGCTGGCGACGTGGCGAGCGGTCCTGTCAGCACCGATGCCGGGTTGGTCGCGCGCGCTTCGGTGCTGTAGTGGCTGAACTGCGTCTGGTTGCGCAGGATCAGGTTGTCGTCGAAGCGGTGCTTGATGCGCGCGCTGAACGTCTGCACGTCCTGAATCGTGCGGTCGTCGGTGTAGCCGTAGAACGTGCCGCGATTGACGGGTGCGGGATGGCCGTTCAATGGCGGCACGCCGTAGTCGGGCTGGTCGCGGTTGTGCTGGATCAGCGCGGACAGCGTGATTTCCGTCGGTGTGCCGATACCGAACTTCACTTCGGGCGCGACGCCATAGTCCTTGTTCTTCATCACGTCGCGCGACGAGCCGAGGCTCTGGCCGAATGCGTTGATGCGGAACGCGGAGGTATCGGTGATCGGCGTATCGAGGTCGACGGTCGTGCGGTAGCGGTCGTGCGTGCCCGCCTGCACGGAGACGTCGGCGCGCTTTTTCAGCGTCGGCTCCTTGCTGACCTGGTTGATCACGCCTCCCGTCGAGCCGCGTCCGAAGTACAGCGACGACGGACCGTACAGCACGTCGATCGACTCGAGGTTGAACGTGTCGCGATAGTACTGGCCGCGATCGCGGAAGCCGTCGAGATAGATGTCGGTGCGTGCCGAGAAGCCGCGCAGGTTGATGTTGTTGCCGATCTGCCCGCCTTCCGCGCCGCCGATCGTGATGCCGGGCACGTTACGCAATGCATCCGAAAACGAGCCCACCGCCTGCGATTGCAGCACTGCCTTGGGCACCACCGTGACAGCCTGCGGAATGTCGCGCAACAGCGTCGGCACTTTGGCGCCGACGCTCGACGTGTCCGGCTGGAAGTCGCCGGCGCTGTCGGCCTGGCTCGTCACCTTGACGGCGGGCAGCGTGCCATTTTCGGAGGTCTGGTTCGTAGAAGGCTGGCTGGCGGAGGGCTGGCTGGCGGGAGATGTCGACGAGTCTGCCTGGGCGATTTGTGCTGCCACAGCGGTGGCAGGCATGGTCGTTTGAGCGTAGAGCGGCGTCGCAAACACGGCCATGACGGCCGCTGCGAGTGGCGTAGTTCGGTACATCGCGATTCCCTGTCGTTGTAACTGATTGTTCTTCGTGCAACGGGCTGGCAACGCCCGTCCGGTTCGCGCGTGGACGCGAACCGCTCCGCCGAGAGCCTGAGTTCCCCCGGCCAGCCCATCTAAATGAGAATCGGTATCATTACATGAACGGTAATGGTTCGCAATAACCCGACAAACATTGTGTGGTCATTGCACGTCACGCTTGCGTTCCAGAAGTCTTTGGGATCTGTGCAATGGAAAGATGCACAGCAATGACCGCTTCTAGTCGATAAAAAAGCGGGCGATGTCTTTCGACACCGCCCGCCTGAACCTTCCCGATTTTCCGCTTTAAACGTCTAGCGCACCTTGCCCGCCTTCCACGCCGCGAGCAACTGGTCGTATTTGACGGTCTCGCCCTTTGGCTTTTCGTTCGCGAGTTTCTTCCACGGCGCATGCTGATCGGAGAGCCACTTCGACGGATCGCTTTCCGGATTCAACTGCGGCGCGCACGCCTTCATGCCGGCGCGCTGCAAGCGGCCCAACACCTGGTCCATTTCTTTCGCGAGATTGTCCATCGCGGCTTGCGGTGTCTTCTCGCCCGCAGCGGCCGTCGCGACGTTCTTCCACCAGAGCTGCGCCATCTTCGGATAGTCAGGCACGTTGTTGCCCGTCGGCGTCCACGCGACACGCGCCGGGCTGCGATAGAACTCGATCAGGCCGCCGTACTTGTCCGCGTTCTTCGTGAAGTAATCGCTATGAATGTCTGAGTCGCGAATAAACGTGAGACCCACAATCGACTTCTTCAACGACACGGACTTCGACGTCACGAATTGCGCGTAAAGCCATGCGGCTGCGCGCTGATTCGCGGGCGTCGACTTGAAGAAAGTCCACGAGCCGACGTCCTGATAGCCGTTCTGCATCCCGTCCTTCCAGTACGGGCCATGCGGTGACGGCGCCATGCGCCACTTCGGCGTGCCATCCGGATTCGTTACGTTACCTGGCTTGAGCATCGACGCCGTGAACGCGGTGTACCAGAAGATCTGCTGCGCGATCTTGCCTTGCGCGGGAACGGGGCCCGCCTCGCTGAACGTCATGCCGGACGCTTCAGGCGGCGCATATTTCTTCAGCCAGTCGACGTACTTGGTGGTCGCGAAAACCGCGGCCGGGCTGTTCGTGCCGCCGCCGCGGGACACGGAAGCACCGACGGGATGACAACCGTCCGGCGTCACGCGAATGCCCCACTCGTCGACGGGCATGCCGTTCGGAATGCCCTTGTCCGCTTCGCCCGCCATCGACAGCCATGCGTCGGTGAAGCGCCATCCGAGCGACGGGTCTTTCTTGCCGTAGTCCATATGGCCGAAGACTTTTTCGCCGTCGATCGTCTTGACCTCGTTCGTAAAAAAGTCGGCGATGTCTTCATACGCGGACCAGTTCACCGGCACGCCGAGATCGTAGCCATACTTGGCCTTGAACTTGTCCTGCAGATCCTTGCGCGCGAACCAGTCGGCGCGGAACCAATAGAGGTTCGCGAACTGCTGGTCGGGCAACTGATAGAGCTTCTTGTCGGGCGCAGTCGTAAAGCTCGTGCCGATAAAGTCTTTGATGTCGAGGCCCGGATTCGTGTATTCCTTGCCCTCGCCCGCCATGTAATCGGACAGCGGCATGATCACGCCGTAACGATAGTGCGTGCCGATAAGGTCCGAATCGGAGATCCAGCCGTCGTAAATGCTTTGGCCCGATTGCATCGACGTTTGCAGTTTTTCGACGACATCGCCTTCCTGAATGATGTCGTGCTTGACCTGTATGCCCGTAATTTCGGTGAATGCTTTTGCAAGCGTCTTCGATTCATACATATGCGTGTCGATCGTTTCCGACACCACATGAATCTCCTTGACGCCTTGCGACTTGAGCTTCGCAGACGTGTCGATGAACCATTTCATTTCATCCATCTGCTGCTGTTTCGTCAGCGTGCTCGGCTGGAATTCGCTATCAACCCATTTCTGCGCCTCGGGCATACCCGCCAGCGCAGCGTGATTCGCACAAGCCCCCGCGACCACTCCTGCCACTGCGAGCGCGACGATCCGTCTCCTGTGTTGCATGGTCTTCTCCTGTGTCTGCCCACCCCTTTTGGATCATCAGCCGATTGCCGCCCGGGGCATCAACGGAACCGGTTTGTTCTTACGCTTTATCCCTTCCACATGATCGCGAGCAGCACGAGAACGGATGCAGCAAAGCCCGGCCACGCGCTCGCGCCCTCGCCGCTGATCGCGATCCACGCGAGATTCACATAGGCCGCCGTCAGCAGCCCGATGAAGAGCCGGTCGCCGCGCGTCGTTGCAATGGGCAGAAAGCCTTTGCGCTCGATGGTCGGCATGCGCATTTCCCATAACGTCATGCCCGCGAGCATCACGACGACGCAGCCAAAGAAGATCGCGACTTCGGGTGTCCAGTACATCCATGTGAACATCACACTCTCCCCATCGCAAAGCCTTTAGCGATGTAGTTGCGCACGAAGTAGATGACGAGCGCGCCGGGAATGATCGTCAGCACGCCCGCCGCTGACAGCACGCCCCAATCCATGCCCGCCGCCGACACGGTGCGCGTCATCACAGCCGCAATGGGCTTTGCATTGACCGTGGTGAGCGTGCGCGCGAGCAGCAGCTCGACCCAGCTGAACATGAAGCAGAAGAACGCCGTCACGCCGACACCGGACTTGATCAATGGCAGGAAGATCTTGATGAAGAAGGTAGGGAACGAATAGCCGTCGATATAGGCGGTCTCGTCGATTTCGCGCGACACGCCGGACATGAAGCCTTCCAGTATCCACACCGCGAGCGGCACGTTGAACAGCATGTGCGCGAGCGCGACGGCAACATAGGTGTCCATCAACCCGACGCTCGAATAGAGCTGAAAGAACGGCAACAGGAAAACGGCGGGCGGCGTCATCCGGTTGGTGAGCAGCCAGAAGAACATGTGCTTGTCGCCGAGAAAGCGATAGCGCGAGAACGCGTACGCGGCCGGCAATGCGACGAGCACCGACATCACCGTATTCATCAGCACGTAGACGATCGAATTGATGTAGCCCCAGTACCACGAAGGGTCGGTGAAGATCACCTTGTAGTTGTCGAACGTCACATGCTGCGGCCATGTGGCGAATGCCGACATGGTTTCTTCGTTCGTGCGCAGCGAAATCGACAGCATCCAGTACAGCGGAATCAGCGCGAACGCGATATAGACGATCAATACGAGCGCGCGTATCCAGCGGCGGTTGTCACGCATTGTCTTCTCCCGTCGTGGCAGGACCGCCCTTGCCGACGCGCTCCATCCAGTTGTACAGGATGAAGCAAAGCAAAAGGATGATCAGGAAGTAGATCAGCGAGAATGCAGCCGCAGGCCCGAGATCGAATTGACCGACGGCCTTTTGCGTAAGGTACTGGCTCAGGAATGTCGTCGAGTCGCCGGGTCCGCCGCCCGTCAATACGAACGGCTCGGTATAGATCATGAAGCTGTCCATGAAGCGCAACAGCACTGCGATCATCAGCACGCCGCGCATCTTTGGCAACTCGATATGGCGAAACACCGCAAAGCGGCTAGCACCGTCGATTTCCGCAGCCTGGTAGAACGCATCGGGAATCGCGCGCAAGCCCGCATAGCAGAGCAATGCGACGAGCGGCGTCCAGTGCCAGATATCCATGACGAGCACGGTCACCCACGCGTCGGTGGGGCTCGCCGTGTAGTTGTAGTCGAATCCCAGACGATTGAGCCCGTAGCCAAGCAGGCCGATATCGGGCCGGCCGAAAATCTGCCATATCGTGCCGACGACATTCCATGGAATGAGCAGCGGCATCGCGAGCACGACGAGCGCCGCCGACGCGCGCCAGCCGGATGCCGGCATTGCGAGCGCGAGACCGACGCCAAGTGGAATCTCGAACAGCAGCACGCAAGCCGAGAAGATGATTTGCCGGCCTAGTGCGCCGCGCAGATCCGGATCGGTCATGATGTTGCGAAACCATTCGGTGCCGACGAACACATGCTGCGTCGGACTGATGATGTCCTGCACTGAATAGTTGACGACGGTCATCAGCGGCAAAATCGCCGAGAACGCGACGCAAATGAACACGGGCACGACCAGCAGCCACGCCTTCTGATTGAGCGGCTTGTTCATCGCGCGCCTCCTGCGGCACGGACCGCGATGCGTTCGTCGTTATTGAAGAAGACCGTCTCGGGCGCCGCGAGACGCAGCCACACGGGTCCATCCACCACGCGCAGATGCGGGTCCATCTTTGCGTTGAACACATGGCCTTCGCAATCCGCCGTGACGAGCTGGTAGTTGCCGAGCTGCTGCGCGCGCGTGACTTGCGCCTTGACGGCGCCCGCTTCGCCGTCGTTGGCGAGCCGCACGAATTCCGGCCGGATGCCGAGCTTGAGGTCGCCATTCGTGCTCTTGAGCGTCGCAAGCGTGTTCGCGTCGACGGCAACACGCTGCGAGCCCAGCTTGATCCCGTTTTCATCGAGACTCACGGGACACAGGTTCATCCCCGGACTGCCGATGAAATAGCCGACGAACGCATGATCGGGCCTGAGGAACAACGCTTCCGGACCGCCCTTTTGCACGACTCGCCCATTCGTCATCACGACGACTTCATCGGCGAACGTCAATGCTTCCACCTGGTCGTGCGTCACGTAGATCAGCGTGAGCTTCAACTGTTGATGGATTTTCTTGAGCTGGCGCCGCAGCATCCACTTCATATGCGGATCGATGACGGTCAGCGGCTCGTCGAACAGGATCGCCGCGACGTCCTTGCGCACGAGTCCGCGGCCAAGCGAGATCTTCTGCTTCGCATCCGCCGACAGATTGCTCGCCTTGCGCGGCAGTTCGCGCGCCATGTCGAGAATGTCGGCGACTTCATGCACACGCGTGCGCACTTCGGCCGCGGGGAGCCCGCGATTGCGCAGCGGAAAGGCGAGATTATCGAACACCGTCATCGTGTCGTAGATCACGGGGAACTGAAACACTTGCGCGATGTTGCGTTCGCGCGCACTTTGCGCAGTGACGTCGCGCCCATTGAACAGCACTTTGCCTTCCGATGGCTTCAGCAAGCCCGACACGATATTGAGCAATGTCGACTTGCCGCAGCCCGACGGGCCGAGCAGCGCATAAGCGCCACCGTCTTCCCATACCATGCTCATCGGCTGCAACGCGTAGTCGTCAAGCGATGCGGGATTCGGGCGATACGCATGCCCGAGATTCTGAAACTCAATGCGCGCCATACGCCACCTCCTGCACCTTTGGACGCGCGACAAGATTCGTATCCGCGCCGAACACGAACAGTTCGTCGGGATCGATATATACGTCGAGCTGCGTGCCGAGTTCGATTTGATGCACACCTTGCAATTGCGCGATGAGGTCGATGCCGCCTTGACGCGTATGCAAATGCAGGTAAGTTTCGGAGCCGCTCAGTTCGGCGAGTTCGAGCACGCAAGGCACGGCAATCGAATGCGCATTGCGCGGCGCAAGCCGCAGATGACCCGGCCGGATGCCGATGCGGCACGCACCCGTGCCGACGGCGGCGGCCGCCGCGCGGCGCACGGGCACATCGAAGCCGATGGGCAAACGCGCGTCGCCGTTCTCGAGCAGCTCGCTCGTCAGCATGTTCATCGGCGGATCGTTGAAGACGGCTGCCACATCGACGTTGGCGGGCGCGTTGTACACGTCGAGCGTCGGCCCGAACTGCAGCACGCGCCCCTTGTCGACGACAGCCGTATAGCCGCCGAGCAGCAACGCTTCGAGCGGTTCCGTCGTCGCATAGACAACCGTCGTCTTGCCGTCCGAAAAGAGCGTCGTGAGTTCGGCGCGCAGTTCCTCGCGCAGCTTGTAGTCGAGATTCACGAGCGGCTCGTCTAGCAGCACGAGCGACGTGCGCTTGACGAGCGCTCGCGCCAGCGCGCAGCGCTGCTGCTGGCCGCCCGACAACTCGCCGGGCCGCCGCTCGAGCAGATGATCGATATGCAGCTTCGCCGCGACTTCATGGACGCGGCGGCGGATTTCGGCGGGTTCTGTCTTTTGCAGCTTCAGCGGCGACGCGATGTTGTCGAACACCGTCATCGCCGGATAATTGATGAACTGCTGATAGACCATTGCGAGGTTGCGCTGACGCACGCTCACCCCCGTCACATCCTGGCCGTCCGCGAGCACGCGCCCGGACGTGGGCCTGTCGAGCCCTGCCATGACGCGCATCAACGTGGTCTTGCCTGCCTGAGTGGGACCCAGCAGCACATTGATCGCCCCCGGGACGAGACGCAGATCGACGCCGTACAGATGCGTCAGCCCGCCCGAAACGACGGTGACCCGCTCCAGTTCCAAGACCAAATTGCTCTCCTTTGTTCGATGCTTCTGATGCAGCTTCGCTTTGTTGTGCTTGTTCTTTGTTCAACCGCGGCTTCGATGCAAATGCAGATGCTTGGGATACGGCTGTAGCAATGATTCAAATGCGGCGTCCGCGCATGCCGGACGGCACGATGCGCGGGCACCGTTCGCTGACGAGAGGCAGGGCAAGGGATAGCGCTGCGAAAGCGCCGGAAATGCTGTTGTCGATCCATTGTCCCGATAGTTTTTTTATTCGGGTACTTCAAAACCAGGCCTAGCGCCGATGTTCAAAAAGGAAATCAAAACAACAGCAACAATGTTCTCTTTTGTTCGTTTACGTTTAAATCGGGGTTAACCATACAAAACACGGACAACCACCATCTACTGTACTTACAGACAGTAGAACAATCTATTACGCACTGACGCCTGTTTGCTTACATAAGGCAAGTTGACGGTCAGCGTAGCAGAAGAAAGACTGAGCACCTGATTTGCCGCGCCCGGAACCGCCAGCCCGGATACTGGAACGGGAAAAATGCGTTAAGCGCGGAATCTCGACCCGCGCTCATCCGTTTGTGCAATCGAGGTAAAGAGGCAACAAGGAGGCAACGAGATCGTTGATGTCGCGTTGGTGATCGAAAGCGTTGGTGCGCGCATGCGAAAAGCCCTGATGTGTTGGGATCGCAACGACACATGACAATGCGGATTCCCGTCGACATCGCTCGCTTACCCGTGCGCAGCAGGCAACGGACTATTCACGAAGCGCTCCATCCGTGAGCTTGCACAGAAAGTGCCTTGTTTTGCGGAGTCTTCGTGATGAGCGGGCCGCTGCGCACGTCTTTTGACGAAGCATCGACGGATGCGGGTATACGTTAATTTGTACGCGCCAAACCGCCCCGTTTACTGAGGAAAGCCAGGTGGTCCGAACTACTTTGATCAGACATGATCGAGGGGGGCGGGCATTGTTCATTTGTACCGGAGGTGTAGCATGGCGAATCTCACCAGCAGTGCAATCGATGAATTCAAAGCTCTCACGCGAGGCCAGGTTGTATTGCCCGGCGATCCATCATTCGATGAAGCGCGCAGCATCTGGAACGGCATGATCGACCGTCGCCCCGCCATCATCGTTCGCTGCGCGGGCACCGCCGATGTACGGCGCGCGGTCAATTTCGCGCGCGACAACAACCTGCTGCTTGCCGTGCGCGGAGGCGGCCACAATATCGCGGGCAGCGGGGTCTGCGACGACGGCATGCTGATCGATCTGTCGCAGATGAAGTCGGCGCGCATCGATCCCGCCACGCGCCGCGCTTACGTCGAGCCGGGCTGTCTGCTGCGCGACTTCGATCATGAAGCGCAGGCTTTCGGGCTCGCCACACCGCTCGGCATCAATTCGACAACAGGTGTCGCGGGCCTCACGCTCGGCGGCGGCTTTGGCTGGATCAGCCGTCGTTTCGGCATGACGGTGGACAACCTGATATCGGCGGACATCGTCACCGCCGATGGCGAATTGCTGCGCTGTAGCGCCGATCAGCACGAAGATCTGTTCTGGGCGATTCGCGGCGGCGGCGGAAACTTCGGCGTCGTCACGATGTTCGAGTTCCAGTTGCACCCCGTCGGCCCTGAAGTCTACGGCGGACTCGTCGTGCTGCCGATAGACCAGGCGCGCGATGCGCTCATCAAGTACCGCGCGGCGTTCGAAACATGGCCGGACGAACTGACCGTCTGGGCCGTCGCCCGCTTCGCGCCGCCGCTGCCGTTCCTGCCCGCCGACGTGCACGGCAAGCCGATCATCGCGTTCGCGGTCTGCTATACGGGGCCCGTTGAAAATGGGCCGAACGTGGTCGACGAGGTGCGCAAGTTCGGCACGCCCTATGGCGAACACCTCGGGCCGATGCCGTTCACCGCATGGCAACAGGCATTCGATCCGCTGCTGACGCCGGGCGCGCGCAACTACTGGAAGTCGCACAATCTGGCGAAGCTCGAAGACGGCATGATCGACGCATTCCTCGATGCAATCGGCAATCTGCCGTCGCCGCAGTGCGAGATCTTCTTCGGCGCGATTGGCGGGCAGACGATGCGCGTCGCCCCCGACGCGATGGCCTATTCGAATCGCGACGCCAAGTACGTGATGAACGTGCACGGCCGCTGGACGGAAGCCGCCGATGACGAGCGCTGCATCGCGTGGGCCCGCGCGTTCTTCGACGCATCGGCACCCTTCGCGCTCGGCAGCGTGTACGTGAACTTCATGACGGAAGAAGAAGCCCCGCGGGTGGGGGCTGCATATGGACCGAACTATCAGCGGCTCGTGGCCGTGAAGGACCGCTACGATCCGCAGAATCTGTTCCGCCACAACCAGAACATCAAGCCGTCCACGATGGCCTGAGTGCCGCGCTCGCACGCGTGCGTCGCCATCGGACGACGCGTGCAGGCGCAACGCGCAATGCCGGATAGCCGCCGTTTTATCCTGCTATCCGGCATTGCCGTTTCGATCCACCACCTCGATACACGCACGTTGCACTGCGCGATTTGCGCGTGTATCACCCGACTTCAACGAATCGTGCGCACGCCAGGCACCGTCCTTCTCACCCAGCGAGCCATGCCGCGCATGCGCATCGCGTTGCTGACGATCGCCGCGATGTTCGCATTTGCGGGCAATTCGTTGCTGTGCCGCGTCGCGCTGAAAGGCACGACCATCGACCCCGCCACATTCACGACGACGCGCGTCATCTCGGCGGCCATCGTGTTGTGGATCATTCTTCGCGTACGCGGCATGTCACGGCCCATCGCCGGCAACTGGGCTTCCGCGTTCGCGCTGTTCGTCTATGCGGCGGCGTTTTCGTTCGCGTATGTATCGCTGGCTGCGGGCACGGGCGCGCTACTGCTGTTCGGCGCGGTTCAGGCGACGATGATCGGCTACGGGCTCGCGCGCGGGGAGCACTTGCGCGCGCTTCAATGGATTGGCCTCGCCTGCGCGCTCGCGGGACTCGTCGGGCTCGTGCTGCCTGGTCTCAGCGCGCCGCCGCCACTCGCATCGCTGCTGATGCTGTGCGCGGGCATCGCGTGGGGCGTCTATTCGTTGCGCGGAAAGCGCAGCAACGCCGATCCGACGGCCACGACCGCGGGCAACTTTATCCGCGCGATCCCGTTCGCCGTGGCCGTCAGCATCGTCGCGGCCGCCCACATGTCGACCGACAGGATCGGCCTGCTCTTTGCAATGCTTTCCGGCGCGGCGACGTCGGGCCTCGGCTATGTGATCTGGTACGCCGCGTTGAAGGAACTCAAGGCGGCCACGGCCGCAACCGTCCAGCTGAGCGTGCCGCTGATCGCGGCGATCGGCGGCATCGTGCTGCTCGGCGAGCCGCTGACTGCACGCCTCGCCGTAAGCTCGGCCGCGATCCTGGGCGGCATCGCGCTCGTCGTTGCGCGCCGCCGAAATGCCTGAACCGATCCCCTCGTCGCTTCGACCCGAAGGGCGCTGCAAGCCGAAGCGAGCGCGATGGAGCGCACGCTTCAGACGCCCGCAGACGGCGTCGCCGGACGCGCCGCTGATTCGCTCGCCATCCTGCGGGATGCGCGCATCGTGTATGTCGGCGGGCGGCCCGGTTCGAACGCTGCTATCAGGCAGATCGTCGAATCTGTGGGCGGCGAGATGACGGCGCACGATGGCGGCATCGAAGACCGCAAAGGCCTGCTCGCGGCTGCGTTGCCGCGCGCGGACAGGGTCGTGTTCCCGCCGGTTGCATCGACTACGACTCGATGAAGAACACGCTCAAGCGTATCTGCGAGGCGGCCAGTTCGCCCGGTATCCGCTGCGCACCGCGAGCGTCGCGAGTTTCGTCGATATCCATCGTCCCTTCTCCCGCTCGACGCAAGGCCCGCGCGACACATCCGCCGTGCGATATATCGGTAGAGATGTCACGCGGCGCGGCGCCCGTTTGCCGAAGGGACAAGCGGCGTGAAGCTCATATCGCACGGCTTATGGCCGTCGGGGGCGCGGCCCGCGCCGCGCCCTTACTGATCGACGCCGACGATCACGCTCGAAGCCTTGAAGATCGCCGCAGCCGGCTTGCCGGCCGCGAGGCCGAGCCGGTCGGCGCTGTCGTTGGTGATGATCGCCGCGATCTGCACGCCGCCCGCCGCCGAGATGACGACCTCGCTGTTGACGGCGCCCCGCGTCACCGACACGACCGTGCCGGCGAGACAGTTGCGCGCCGACACCTTGCTGCTGTCGGCGTCGACTATCACGATCACCGACGACGCCTTCACCAGCGCAAACGCCGGCTTGCCCGCCGCGAGGCCGAGCGATGCCGCGCTGCCATGCGTGATGACGGCGACGATATCGACGCCCTGCTGCGTGCGC
This sequence comes from Paraburkholderia sp. LEh10, assembly GCF_017814945.1. Classification (GTDB taxonomy): domain Bacteria; phylum Pseudomonadota; class Gammaproteobacteria; order Burkholderiales; family Burkholderiaceae; genus Paraburkholderia. The sequence goes on along the minus strand of NZ_JAGIPX010000009.1, from coordinate 82,925 downwards.
AACGTGACTTCGTCATTGACGGCGCCGGTCTTGACCGCGCTGACCTGGCCGATGAAATGATTGCGGGCGCTTGTACGCATGGCGATGGCTCCTTCGGGTTTTCCCTTTGTTGGGATTGTTCGTCGACGGGAAACCGCAGTGTACCTCCGGCGCATGACAGCCAGCCGTGCGCTCTCCCCTTTGGCGCTTCAAGCGGCGCCAGCGCGCGCGCCGCGCTGCAACACGCCCTGGCACTCCGGATGCTCGCCATGCATGTTTTCGGCAGCAATCACCTTGCATGGGAGAGGGGCAGCCATGAACACAATTGGTTTGTCGCAGCGCATAGAGGAAATCGAACTCGCGCTCGTCCGCATGTTCGAGTCGCCGAAGGCGCCGACCGTCAGCGCGTACCAGGAAGGCGGGACCACGTATCTGACGCTGTCGTGGGTGATCGGGACGGGCCGCGACACGACACTCGACGCGCGCTGCGTGGCGACGCTCAAGCTCGATGACGGCCAGATCGACCGCTACGCCGCACTCGACACGGCCAAACGCCGCATCGTGCAGGACCGTCTGAGGGATCTCGTCAGGCAGCACGTCGACGCGATGAGAGCGCAGCCGGGATCGGCGGAGAACTGCTCCGTCGAACTCGACGCCGACGACGCCGTCTTCGACGTGCCCGACGAGCCGTACGATCGCCTGTAGCGCCCGCCGCCGCGCGAAAACGCCGGAACGCCCGGAGCGCTGGACGCGGCGGCGCGAATGGGTGCGATGCGGTGCGATGAGGTGCGACGGTACGCGACGCGAATCGGACGCGAATCGGACGCGAATCGGACGCGAATCGGACGCGAATCGGACGCGGATCGGACGCGAACGGCACGGGGATCGGCCGCACGCCGGGACCGGTCATGCACAACTTTGGGTGCCGCCGCCGGGGCAATGGATTATGCTAACGCGCGAGCCGCTGCGCTCGCGCCGTCGCGCACGCGGCCGCCAACCCGAGTCTATTGCCCATGAATTCGACCCCCGACGCTTCCCCGCGCCCTCCCATGCGCTCGCTCACGCCGCTCGAAGCGCGCGTGCTGGGCGTGCTGTTCGAAAAGCAGCACACCGTACCCGACACTTACCCGCTGTCGCTCAATTCGCTCGCGGCGGGCTGCAACCAGAAGACCTCGCGCTCACCCGTGATGAACGTCAGCGAAACCGAGATTCTCGACGCGATCAACAGCCTGAAACGCTTGTCGCTTGTGCTCGAAGGCAGCAGCAGCCGGGTGCCGCGCTTCGAGCACAACATGGAGCGCGTGCTCGGCCTGCCGCGCCAGTCCGCCGCGCTCCTGACGGCGCTGCTGTTGCGCGGTCCGCAGACGGCCGCCGAACTGCGGCTCGCGACTGCGCGGCTGCATGCGTTCGCCGACACATCGTCAGTCGAAGCGTTTCTCGAAGAGCTTGCCGACAATGATCCGCCGCGCGTCGTCAAGCTAGCGCGCACGCCCGGCGAACGCGAAAGCCGCTGGATGCATCTGCTGTGCGGCGAGCCCGCGCCCGAGCTGCTTCGCGGTGCGGCGCTCGCCGACGAACCGCTGCCGCCGGGCGAACTCGAAGCCCTGCGCGCGCAGCAGCGCGAGCTGAGCGAGCGCGTCGAGCGGCTCGAAGCGCTCGTCACGCGTCTCGCGGGCGAGCTCGGCGTATCGCTCGACGATCAGCAGAACCCGTTGTAGACGGCGGCAGACAACTGTCCCGATCGCCTCACAGTTCGCCGTCGAGCGGCAGCAGGCGCGGCATTCGACACGCGGCCGCACAGGCCGCACGCTGCGTCGCGTGCGGCAGACTCATGCAGCAGTCGCGAAAGGAAACGCATGTTCGTCGTGTATTGGCTCGAAGCAGGAGGTTCGTCGGCGCAAAGCGCTCGCTTCGCGCGTTTCGGCGACAATCAGATGACGCAAGCGCTGGCCTTCACGGAAGCGCTGCGCAAAAAGCAGGCAGCCGGCGAAGACGTCAGTTTCGTCACGCTTTGCAGCGAGAATCCGCACTCCGTCGGCAAGGCGGGCGCATCCGACCCGCCCGCCGGCTACGTTTGGAAAAAGCGCCGCTCATGATCGCGGCCGGGTTTGCCGCGACCCCGCCGCCCCCGCCCCCGCCCCCGCCCCCGCCCCCGCCCCCGCCCCGCAACGCTACACAACAAAAGCGCACTCATCAAAAGCAGAAAAGCGAAGCGCTGTAAAACGTTCAGGATTGCGGAAACATCCGTCAACGCCTCGCGTCCGACTCCCGTTCAACCCGGTTGGGCAGCGGGCCGACCTCGCCCGCAAACCGGCCGAACCACGAGAGGAAGACCACGATGAGACCGACGCAATCGAATCGCCCCGCACATCTGTTGCGGGCTGCGTGCCTTGCCGCATTGCTGGCGATGGGCGGTTGCGTGTCGCTGCCCTGGCAGATGGCCCCCGAAGACCGCTCGCTCACGCATCCGACGCAAGCGGCAGCAACATCCGTGCAACAGGCTCCCCACGCGGCCGCCAGTTCCGACAAGCCGCTGCCGCCCGTGAAGGACGGCTACTATCGCGTGAAGCCCGGCGATACGCTCTATCGCATCGCGACGGCCCATGGCCAGCGCAGTGACGACATCGTCAAATGGAACAATCTCACGGACGCAAACCACATCGAAACGGGCGGCATGCTGCGCGTCGTGCCGCCGCCCGATGCAACCGCGGATGGCAAGGCTGCATCGACGCCGCCCACCGCGCCAGCCGCGTCGAAAGCATCGGCGAAACGCGATGCCGCCAGCGACGCGAACGCCAAAACCGCCAAACAGGACAATCAGGACAATCAGGACAAGGACGACCGCGGCAAAGCCGCCGACAACGGCAAGTCCCGCTTCGGCTGGCCTGCGCGCGGCACGCTGAGCGCCGTCTACGGCCAGGGTAAATCGAAGGGGATCGTGATCGCGGCCAGGGCGGGCGACCCGGTGAAGGCCGCCGCGCCCGGCCGCGTCGTGTTCGCGGGCGATGGCGGCAAGCCCTATGGCAAGCTCATCGTCATCAAGCACGACAACGACCTCGTCACCGCATACAGCCACAATCGCACATTGCTCGTCAAGGAAGGCACGACCGTCCGGCGCGGTGAAACAATCGCCGAAATGGCGGAAACCGGGCGCGGCGACGGCTCGCTGCGCTTCGAAGTCCGCAAAAACGGCAAGCCCGTCGACCCCGCGCCGTATCTGCCGCGCGTCGGTTCGTGACTGGCGCGCCATCGTGCGCCAGGCCGCGAACGGCGCAGCGCCGTTCGCGGCTCATGCTTCGAAACGACGCCGTGCTTTAGCGCACTGCATTCGCTGCGAGCAGCGGGTCCAGACGGCCCGCTGTTTCGAGTGCATTCAGATCGTCGAAGCCGCCGACGTGCGTTTCACCGACGAAGATCTGCGGCACCGTGCGCCGTCCCGTGCGCTCGATCAGCGCGAGCGCCGTAGTGCGATCGTTCTGCACGTTGATTTCCTTGTACGACAGACCCTTGTTCGTGAGTAGCGCCTTGGCGGCGTGACAATACGGGCAGGTCGGCGTCGTGTAGATCGTAATGGCGGACATGTCATCTCCTTGTTGAAAACGTTGCGTTAGTGACCACGATAGATGTCGTCGGATGCGAGCGACCCGCTCGCGAGCGACCGGGCGCGCGTCGCACGGAAGCCCGAAGCAAGGCTGCCGTTCGTCGACGGACCATACGACCCGGCAACCGTGTCATGCGAGTAATGAAACACGTGCGGCGCGACGGCGGGGTGGTTCGCGGATTCCGGGTAGCTGGTGTCGCTTTGCGCATACTGGCCGGACTGTTCGGCGGCGATGAGCTCGGCGTGAAGCTGGGCGCGCGTCGACCCCGACGGCGACGTTTGAGCGTGGCCGGCAAGCGGCAGTCCCAGCGCAGCCGCTATGACGAGCGCTTGATAAACGCGATTCATGGTGTGCACCTTCGAGAAGAGTTGCCGTCGGCGACGGGATGGCTCAACTGTAGGTGCAGCGACGCCCGCCCGGGAATGTCGGCGCGTCTCACGAAGATGCCTGATCGGCTCACCGGTTGCTGGCGCAACGGAACGGGCGCATCACGCGCAAAGCTCACGAGTGCGGCCAACGCCTTGCGTGACAAGGGTTTCGGCGCGATGCGCAGGCGCCGTGCGAACGCACGGCACGGGTGCCGCACGTTTTCTGAAACTCTCTATTTCGCTTCTTCGGCAGACAGTTCCTGCAGGTCTTGCACGGCCTGCGTGTGGCCGCCCGACGCGCGCCAGCGTGCGGGCGTGACGCCGATCTGCTTCTTGAACACACGCTGGAACGCCGCTTCCGACTGATAGCCGACCATCTCGCCGATATCGCCGACGGGCGTCGTCGATTCGAGCAGCGCGCGGCCCGCGATCGTCATCCGGACTTCCGTGAGCACGTCCGTGGCGGAGCGTCCGATCGCTTCCTGGAACTGCCGCACGAAGGTCGCGCGCGACATGTTGCACAGCGCGGCGAACTGGTCGAGCGTCCACGGCTTGCCGGGCGCCTCGAACATCGCCGACACGGCCGCCTGCAAGCGCGGACGCCCGGCCAGCGCCAGCATGCCATGAGGCGGCTGCGCCGCTTCGCTCGCGAAACGCAGCGTCAGCGCGAATAGCGCCGCCGACAGATGGTTGACGAGCGTCTCGCTGCCGGGGCATTCGTCCATCGCTTCTTCGCGCATCAGCTCGATCAGACGCGCGAGCCGCGAGCCGGCGACGCTCGCCGCGGCCTCGCCGTTGGACTGCGCGTGCGCGCTGCTGCGCACCACCAGCCGCGACGGCAAATGGTCGCGCAGCAGCCTGTCGGGCACCGCGCCGAGCAGAAAGCGGCCGCACAGGACGTCGGCGGATTCGCCCGTGCCGTGGTTCTCCGCGACCGTCAGCGTGATGTTGCGCCGCTTGGTGGCGGGAACGGGCTGCGCGCCGCTGCCGTCGTGAATGCGATGCGGGCTGCCCGTCGGAAACACGATGATGTCGCCCGCCCCAAGCTCCTCGGGCGGCCCGCTGCCGTCTTCGAGCACCGCGCGCCCCGACAGCAGCACGTGATACGGAATCTCGCGCACGCCCGCGGGACCTTCGTCGATCGCCCACGGCGCGCCGAAATGACAGCGGACATCGACCCGCCCGCTCACGGGCATCAGCGACAGAAAGCGGCTTAGCAGATCCATTTGAGCCGAATGAGCATGTTTTCGAATCGTTCGGGGATTAGCACGCCGGGCCTTGAACCGTACAGTGGCAACCGTGCAATGCAAACCGATTCTACTGGACGGCAGCGGCAAGTGCGGCACAGGTGACTGATTCCGCCACCCGCCCGTCCGAGCGAGGAACATCATGAAGACGCTTGATATCGACGTTGCTGTGATCGGCGCGGGCAGTGCCGGTCTGCCAGCTTTTCGGGCCGCGAAGGCCGCGGGTGCGAGTGTCGTGCTGATCGAAGGCGGCGCTTACGGAACGACGTGTGCGCGCGTCGGCTGTATGCCTTCGAAGCTGCTGATCGCGGCCGCCGAAGCCGCGCACGCGGCGCGCAGCACGGCGCCGTTCGGCGTGCATGTCGATGGCGCCGTGCGTATCGACGGACGCGAAGTGATGGCGCGCGTCAAGGGCGAGCGGGACCGCTTCGTGGGGTTCGTCGTCGAATCGACGGAAAGCATTCCGGCCGAAGAGCGGCTGATTGGCTACGCGCAGTTCATCGACGACAACGTGCTGCAAGTCGGCGACCATACCCGCGTGCACGCGAAGAGCATCGTGATCGCGACGGGTTCGTCGCCGTACATGCCGCCGATGTACCAGGCGCTCGGCGACCGCGCGATCATCAACGACGACGTGTTCGCATGGAACGACCTGCCGCGCAAGGTCGCCGTGATCGGCGCGGGCGTGATTGGCCTCGAACTCGGCCAGGCGCTCGCATGGCTCGGCGTCGATGTGACGATGCTCGGCGCGCGCGGCCGCGTCGGTCCGTTGAGCGACCCCGCCATCAAGGACTACGCTCGCAGCGTGTTCAGCGATTCATTCCATTTCGAGCCGCATGCGCAAGTCGAAGCGGCTGCGCGCGAAGGCGATAGCGTGCATCTGCGCTATCGCGACAGCGCGGGCGAACTGCGCGAAGACACGTTCGACTACGTGCTGGTCACGGCCGGCCGCCGGCCGAACGTCGACAAGCTCGCGCTGCACAACACGACGCTCGAACTGGATGCGCATGGCGTGCCCGTGTTCGATCCGCTGACGCTGCAGGCGGGCCGGCATCCCGTGTTCGTCGCGGGCGATGCGAACAATGTGCTGCCGCTGCTGCACGAAGCCGCCGACGAAGGCCGCGCCGCGGGCAACAACGCCGCGCACTACCCGGACGTGAAGCCGTTCACGCGCCGTGCGCCGATTTCGGTGGTGTTCTCCGAGCCGGGCATCGCGATGGTCGGTGCGCGCCACGCGGACCTCGCGGCCGGTTCGTTCGTGACGGGTGAAGTGAGCTTCGAAGACCAGGGCCGCAGCCGCGTGATGCTGCGCAATCGCGGACTGATGCACGTGTACGTGGACAAGGCGTCGCGCCGGTTCGTTGGCGCCGAATGGATCGGGCCGGACGCCGAACATATCGCGCACCTGCTGTCATGGGCGCTGCAGATGAACCTCACCGTCGATGCGATGCTGGAGATGCCGTTCTATCACCCCGTCGTCGAAGAAGGGTTGCGCACGGCGCTGCGTGATGCGGCGGCACGTTTGCCGAAGGGTTGAAGAGCACACGGCCTCGCCATATATCGAGCAGTAGCAAGCGTTGCCCGGCCATTTCCGCCTGAAAGCGGCGGTGGTTCCGGGCTGCTTGCAAGCCTCGCGGCCCGTTCTGTGATGAAGCCCCGATGAACGAGCCCGCGCCTGCTGCTGACGCTGCGCCGTTGCGCGCCGAAAGCACATCGTCACGCGCCGTCGTCACGCGCCCTCGTCATGAGGCGGCAAATACTCCATGTGCTCTTCCTCATACAGCGCGTAGATCATTTCCAGCATTTGCGTGAGATCCTCGGACTCATCGAGCAAGCGCATGCTCATGATGATGGGCGACACCAGATTCGCGTCGTCGAGTTCTTTATAGCTGACGTCGTCGCGCTTGAGGCCGTACACGCTGCCCGGCACCACCGACAGCCCCTCGCCCATCGCAACCAGTCCCAGCGCGATCTGCAGCTCTCGCGTTTCGTAGATGCGTCGGGGCTCGAGCCCGCGATCGCGGAACGCGGCCAGCACCTGGTCCGCGTAGCTCGGACGCGGCGCCTTCGGAAAAATGATCAGCGTGTCGTTGACGAGATCGTGCAGCGACAGCACCGGCTGCTGTTCCGACAACGGATGCCCGACGGGCAGCGCGACGATCATCCGCTCCTCGCGCAGCACGATCCGCTTGATGCTCGCGTCCTCGTGACGGATGCGCCCGAAGCCCACGTCGATCACGCCTTCCTTGAGCGCCTTGATCTGATCCATCGTCGACATTTCGTGCAGCGTCAGCTCGACGGCGGGATGTTCGTTGCGAAAGCGCCGGATGATTTTGGGCAGCATCCCATATAGCGTCGAGCCGACGAATCCCACTGAAAGGCTGCGCTCGATCTTGCCGACACGCCGCGTCATCGATTCGAGCTCCGCAGTTTGCGCGAGCAACTGCACCGCATGCGAATAGAAGAAGCGCCCTGTATCCGTCAGTTCGACGGGCCGTGAATTGCGCACGAAGAGCTGCACGCCGAGCAGGTCTTCGAGCTGCTGCATCTGGCGGCTCAGCGGCGGCTGCGCGATATGCAACCGCTGCGCGGCACGCGTGAAGTTGCGCTCCTCGGCCACGGCGACGAAATAGCGCAGATGGCGCAGCTCCATGACGATACCCCTTGGATATTGAACTGATACTAAATCAGTGTTGGACGCGCCATATGTGCGGCAACTACTCTTCACTCAACCGCAGCGCCCCCACAAATTATACCTTTCGGGTACAAAACCGAGCGACGGGCAAGCGCCGGCATCGAACAGGAGACATCCGATGATCCCCATTTACCCGGACCGCAGTCCGAAGCTCAAGCATATCGACGACTACCTGGTCGAAGACGAGGCGCGCGGTGACTATCGCCTGCACCGCAGCGCGTTCACCGACGACGCGCTGTTCGAACTTGAAATGCAGCACATCTTCGAGGGCAACTGGATCTATCTCGCGCACGAAAGCCAGATTCCGTCGAACAACGACTACTTCACGACGACGATGGGCCGTCAGCCCGTCGTCATCACCCGCAACCGCCAGGGCGAACTCAATGCGCTCGTCAATTCGTGCACACATCGCGGCGCGGTGCTGTGCCGCCACAAGCGCGGCAACAAGGCGACCTTCACGTGTCCGTTTCACGGCTGGACCTTCAATAACAGCGGCAAGCTGCTGAAGGTGAAAGACCCGGAAGGCGCGGGCTATCCCGAGTGCTTCAATCACGAAGGCTCGCACGATCTGAAGAAAGTCGCGCGCTTCGAAAGCTACCGCGGCTTTCTGTTCGGCAGCCTCAATCCCGATGTGAAGCCGCTCACCGAGTACCTGGGCGAAGCGGCGCGCATCATCGACATGATCGTCGACCAGTCCGATGAAGGACTCGAAGTGCTGCGCGGCTCGTCCACGTATACGTATGAAGGCAACTGGAAGCTGACGGCGGAAAACGGCGCGGACGGCTATCACGTGTCGGCCGTGCACTGGAACTACGCGGCGACGACCAATCATCGGAAGGAACAGAACGAGCGCGAAGACAAGATCCGGGCGATGGACGCAGGCGGCTGGGGCCGCCAGGGCGGCGGCTTCTACGCATTCGAGCATGGCCACATGCTGCTGTGGTCGCGCTGGGCAAATCCCGAAGACCGGCCCAACTTCAATCGGCGCGATGAGTTCGCCGCGCGCTGCGGCAGCGAAACAGCGGACTGGATGATCCAGAACTCGCGCAATCTGTGCCTCTATCCGAACGTGTACCTGATGGATCAGTTCGGCTCGCAGATCCGCGTGCTCAAGCCGCTGTCGGTGAACAAGACGGAAGTGACGATCTATTGCATCGCGCCGAAAGGCGAATCCGACGAAGCGCGCGCACGCCGCATTCGCCAATACGAAGACTTCTTCAACGCGAGCGGCATGGCGACGCCCGACGATCTCGAAGAATTCCGCGCGTGCCAGCAAGGCTATGCCGCGCGCTCCGTCGAATGGAACGACATGTGCCGCGGGTCGACGCACTGGATCGAAGGCGCGGACGAAGCCGCAACGAAGATCGGCCTCAAGCCGCTCTTGAGCGGCGTGAAGACGGAAGACGAAGGGCTCTATACGATCCAGCACCGCTATTGGGTAGAGACGATCCGCAACGCGCTCGCAAGGGAAACGCAAGCCGGCACGCAAAGGAGCGCAGCATGAGCACGATCGCCATTACGCCGACGCTCGCCGACATCCAGGCCTTCCTTTACCGCGAAAGCCGCCTGCTCGACGATGAGCAATGGGATGAGTGGATCACCTGTTATCACCCGGACGCCGTCTTCTGGATGCCGTCATGGGACGACACGGACAAATTGATCACCGACCCGCAGCGCGAAATCTCGCTGATCTACTACCCGAACCGTCAGGGCCTCGAAGACCGTGTGTTCCGCATCAAGACCGAGCGTTCGAGCGCGACGATCCCCGATACGCGCACGAGCCACAACATCAGCAACGTGGAACTCGAACGCCACGACGATGGTGTCTGCACGGTGCGCTTCAACTGGCACACGCTGAGCCATCGTTACAAGACCAACTACACCTACTTCGGCATGTCGCGCTATGTGATCGATTTCAACGGCGAGACGCCGCAGATCCTGAACAAGTACGTCGTCTTGAAGAACGACTACATCAATCAGGTCATCGACATCTATCACATCTGAGATCACATCCGAGCGCGCAACCGCGCGTCATGCGCGCGCCCACGCACGCAGCACCCGGAAGTCAGGAGCAGTTCATGGAACACCGCATTGCACTTCAGTTCGAAGACGGCGTCACGCGCTTCATCACGTGCCGCGAAAACGAGACGCTGTCGGACGCAGCCTATCGTCAGAAGATCAACATTCCCCTCGATTGCCGCGACGGCGCATGCGGCACGTGCCGCGGTTTTTGCGAATCGGGCACGTACGACCTGCCCGAATCGAGCTACATCGAAGATGCGCTGACGCCCGAAGATGCCGCGCAAGGCTATGTGCTCGCATGTCAGACGCGCCCGCGCTCCGACTGCGTGATCCGCGTGCCCGCTTCGTCCGCTGCGTGCAAGACAGGTGTCGCGCGTCATGAAGGCACGCTCGCGAACGTGCAGAAGCTCTCCGACTCGACGATAGAGTTTTCGATCGACGTCGATGCACCCGACCAGCTCTCGTTCCTTGCGGGCCAGTACGTGAATGTCGAAGTGCCGGGCAGCGAGCTGTCGCGCTCGTACTCGTTCAGCTCCGCGCCGGGGGAATCGCGTGTGTCCTTTGTCGTGCGCAACGTGCCCGAAGGCAAGATGAGCACGTATCTGAGCCAGCACGCGCAGGCGGGGCAGCGCGTCGCGTTCTCCGGCCCTTACGGCGCGTTCTATCTGCGCGAGACGGCGCGCCCCGTGCTGTTTCTCGCGGGCGGCACGGGAATCGCGCCGTTTCTTTCGATGCTCGACGTGCTCGCCGCCAAAGACAATGGCGAGCAGCCAGTGCGCATGGTGTACGGCGTGACGAACGACATCGATCTCGTCGCGCTACCGCAACTCGATGCCGCACAAGGCAAGTTGCCGAACTTCGAATACCGCACCTGTGTCGCCGATGCATCGAGCAGCCATCCGCTGAAAGGCTACGTGACGGCGCATGTCGATCCCGCATGGCTCAACGGCGGCGACGTGGATGTGTATCTATGCGGCCCCGTTGCGATGGTCGATGCTGTGCGCGGCTGGCTCGGCGAAATTGGCGTGACGCCTGCCAGCTTTCACTATGAAAAATTCTCTGCCACCAACGCGGCCTGACGATCATGAAACAACGCTTCGAAGGCAAAGTAGTCGTCGTGACGGGCGCGGCGCAGGGCATCGGACGTGGCGTCGCGATCGCGGCGGCACGGCAGGGCGCGACGGTCGTGCTATGCGATCGTTCGGACTTCGTGCATGAAGTCGCGGCGGAAATTTCCGCGCCGGGCGCACGCTGCATCGCCGTCACCGCCGATCTGGAAACCTGGGCAGGCGCCCGCAAGATGACGGACGCGGCGCTCGGCACGTTCGGCCGCATCGATGTGCTGATCAACAATGTCGGCGGGACGATCTGGGCGAAGCCGTATCAGGAATACGACGAAGCGCAGATCGAGGCCGAAGTGCGCCGCTCGCTCTTTCCGACCCTATGGTGCTGCCGCGCCGTGCTGCCCTCGATGATCGAGCACAGGCATGGCGTGATCGTCAACGTGTCGTCGATCGCGACGCGCAGCATTTATCGCGTGCCGTATGCGGCATCCAAGGGCGGTGTGAATGCATTGACGGCAAGTCTCGCGTTCGAGCATGCCGCCGATGGCATCCGCGTCAATGCCGTCGCGACAGGCGGCACAGAAGCACCGCCGCGGCGCGTGCCGCGCAACACCCATCAGCAGACGGAACAGGAAGCCATCTGGTATCAAGGCATCGTCGAGCAGACCAAGGCGACGAGCCTGATGCATCGCTATGGCACGATCGACGAACAGGTCGGTGCGATTCTCTTTCTCGCATCTGACGAAGCGTCGTACATCACGGGCACCGTATTGCCCGTTGGCGGCGGCGATCAGGGTTGATCGCATTTGGAGGCAAGGCGGTGCGCGGTTCTCTCTCGCATGGCCTTGCCGCCACACTCCTATCGCGCGAAATAGCCACAGCCGCTCACGGCTTAAAAAGCGGGCGAAAAAAAACGCGGCGGCTGCCGCGTTCAAGCGTGGTCTGTCTGCTGAGCGCAGACAGGATGAAACCTCGCCTAGTGTATAGCATTACGCGAAACTGAAAATGCCGGAAGCCGCAATTGTTAATCGTCGTTCGCGCAATATTCCGCGACCAGCGATGATGAAGCGGACCAACTGCGTATTTATTTACTGCGTAATGACTGCGTGTTTGCGCACCACTCTTCGCGTTCAAAAAACAAACAAGGCCAGCATAGGTCCGCGAACGGGTAGACGCGGCAATACACTTTGTATAAGCCGCAATAATCGCATCATGTCGTGTTGTGAATCCATCTAATGCCGCTTATTGGCCTTTTTACATTTCCTGCATGCGCCTAGGCTCTCGTTCATTCGCGAATCACAACACGCAGGAGAAGAGAAAAATGAAGCGCACTGCCCTCTCGCCTTTCTGCAAGCCATTATCAGCCGTAGTCTCCGGGTAACGGGCTGAGAAGCCCGACATTCGTGGCCGCTGCAGCGGCATGCCTGCGGGCCGCGCGTTTAGCGCGATGTCGCTTTCGGTTGCGCGCCGCATGTCGTTTGCCTCCGTGAATGGCTCGCAGGATAAGAACAAAATCTGCATTTGACCGAGCCAACTCCGGCATGATGCGCCGCGCCGACAGGACTGCTTCGACAAACGTCCGACGAAAGCGCGCGGCGCGCTTGATAAACTGGAACGATTCAACGACACGCGCGCCGGTTGCCGAGCGCGCTCAGGCCTGGGTCTTGCTTCGCATGACTACCTCAGCATCGAAGGCACGCACAGCTGTGCCGCGTTTGCGCGGGTAAAAGCGCTCGCAATGGCACTCGCATTCGCAGGCAGCGCTGCGACGGCTCCTGCAAGCGCCATTGCAAACGGCATTGCAAACCCGGCATCTCACGCGGGACTAACGTTGCTACCCGAGGTGCTATCCGAGCCACCGGGCGCGCCCTTTCGACCAGGTCATGAAACTTCCGCTCACCCCGCCAAGGCATTCCGCCAACCGTGTCTATCCGCCGGGCACCCCCGGGCTGCATAGCCTCGCATCGCTGATCACGTTCGTGGTCGTCGTATGCGGGCTGTACTTCGCGCGCGAAGTGCTGATCCCGATCACGCTCGCCGTGCTGCTGAGCTTTCTGCTTGCACCGTTCGTCAGCCTGTTGCGGCGCCTTCACTTCGGGCAACTGCCGTCGATCTTCGTCGCCGTGCTGACCTCGCTCGTCACGCTGCTCGCTGTGAGCACGCTGATCGGCGCGCAGGTCGCGCAACTGGCAGGCTCGCTGCCGCAGTACCAGGCGGCCATCGAGCGCAAGGTCGAGGCCGTGCAGGAGAAGACCGTCGGTCGCGCGGATGCGATGCTCTCGCGCGCCGCCACCGCGCTCGCGCGTGTCGCGCCCGAGCGCGCCGCGCCGCCTCACGAAGCAGGCCGCTCGCAAAAGCCGACGGCGGCGGCCCCGCTGCCCGTCGAAGTGCACGAGCCCATTCCGTCGCCGCTACAGCTTGCGCAGCGCGTGTTCACGCCTGTCCTCGGACCGCTGGAGACGATGTTCATCGTGCTCGTCGTGACGATCTTCATCCTGATGCAGCGCGAAGACCTGCGCGACCGCCTGATACGTCTGTTCGGCGCGCGCGATCTGCACCGCACGACCACCGCGATCAACGATGCCGCGAGCCGGCTGTCGCGCTACTTCGTCGTGCAACTGGGCGTGAACCTTGGCGCGGGTGCGCTGATCGCGATCGGCCTTGCGATCATCGGCGTGCCGGGCGCACTGCTGTTCGGCGTGCTGACCGCGCTGTTGCGCTTCGTGCCGTACATCGGCACGTGGATCGCGGGGATCCTCGCCGTGATTCTCGCGGCCGCGATCCAGCCGCAATGGACCATGGCCGTATGGACGATCGTGCTGTTCGTCAGCATCGACGTCGTTGCCGGCCAGGTCGTCGAGCCGCTGCTGTATGGGCACAGCTCCGGGCTATCGCCGCTCGCCGTGGTGGTCGCGGCGATCTTCTGGAGCTGGCTGTGGGGGCCCATCGGCCTCGTGCTGTCGACACCGCTCACGCTCTGTCTCGTTACCCTCGGCCGCTACGCAGAGCGCCTGAAATTCCTCACGGTGCTGCTCGGCGATCAGCCCGCGCTCACGCCCGCGCAGAATTTTTATCAACGGCTGCTCGCAGACGATCCGCACGAAGCCATCGTGCAGGCCGACCGCTTCCTGAAGGACATGCCCCTCGTCCGCTATTACGACGATGTCGCGCGCGAAGGCCTGAGGCTCGCGCGCAACGACGCACTGCGCGGCGTGTTCTCGCCCGAGCAGCTCGCGCGCATGAACGAGACGCTGCTCGATATCGTCGAGAACCTCGAGCAGGTCGAGGGCATGCCGGAAGCGCGTCCTGATACGGGCGCGCCCGACGCGCTGCCCGCCTTGCTGCCCGAGGACGCCGCGCGGCAGCGCATCGTCTGCGTGGCGGGCCGCGGCGCGTTCGACGAAGTGACCATGGCCATCGCCGTGCAACTGCTGACGCGGCGTGGCTTCGTGCCCATCCTGGCGAACTACGCGCAGTTCCGGCGCGGCCACGCGGGCTCGCACGGCGTCGAGGGCGCGGCGATCGTGTGCGTCGTGACGCTCGATGCGCCCGAAGCGCCGCCTTATCTGCGCAATCTGCTGCGGCGCATCCGCGAGCGCGCGCCTGGCGCGCAGCTGATCGTCGGCATCGGCGGACAATCGGAGCACGTCGATGAAGTCGGCGCATTGAGCGGCACGCATAACGCCAACGCGTTCGGCGACCTCGTCAGCCAGTGCGTGCGGGCCGCTTTCGCAATGTCCGCGCCGCTCGTCGAGAAGAGCCCGCGCAGCGTCAGGGCCTAATCGACGCCGCGCGATGCGTGCGCGTGCGCCTAACGCATCACGCGCTACATACGTTGCGCGGGCCGCCGTTCGCCGGGCTTCGATTGTCCGCACTTTGCGCTGCAAAGCGTCTTTGCGGTGATAAGCTGAATGAAAGCGCAGGTCACGCGATACCTGTGCTTTTTCCTGTCGCCGCCGGGAGGCTCATGTCCGCATTCGCCCCGCATTGCAGGCAGCAAATCCGGCTGTGCACGGCCCCCGACAGTACGCGCATCGCGTACGCGACCTGCGGCAGCGGCCCGCCCATCGTCAAGGCCGCGAACTGGCTGAGCCATCTGGAGTTCGATCTCGCCAGCCCCGTCTGGAGCCACATGATCGTGGAGATGTGCCGCGAACATACGCTGATCCGCTATGACCAGCGTGGCTGCGGCCTGTCGGATCACGACGTCGCCGATATTTCGTTCGACGCGTGGAAGCAGGACCTGATCGCCGTGATCGACGCGGCGGGCGTCAACCGCTTTGCGCTGCTCGGCATTTCACAGGGCGCGTCGATTGCGATTGCGTACGCCGTCGCCTTTCCGGAGCGCGTCTCGCATCTGATCCTGCATGGCGGCTATGCGCGCGGACGGCTCGTGCGCTCGCGCACCGAGCAGTCGCGCGAAGAAGCCGAAACGCTGATCAAGCTCGCGGAAATCGGCTGGGGCCAGCACAATCCCGCGTTTCGCCAGTTCTTCACGACGCAGTTCATACCGGGCGGCAGCCCGGAGCAGCACCGCTGGTTCAACGAACTCGAGCGCATCACGACGACGCCGCAAAACGCCGCGCGCATCATGCGGGTATTCAACGGCATCGACGTCGTCGATCTGCTGCCGCACGTGCGATGCCCGACGCTCGTCCTGCATGCCGTGCGCGATGCACGCGTGCCGTTCGAAGAAAGCCGCCTGCTCGCGAGCCTGATTCCGGGCGCGCGCTTCGTGCCGCTCGAAAGCGACAACCATCTGACGCTCGAATCCGAGCCCGCGTGGCGGCGCTGGCGCGATGAAGTGCGCGCGTTCCTGCCGCCCCCGACCACCGTCGATCCCGTCTTCGCGTCGCTCACCCGGCGCGAGCGTGAAATCGTCGAACTGATGGCGGGCGGACGCGACAATGCGCAGATCGCCGCGCGCCTGGGTCTTTCGGAGAAGACCGTGCGCAATCACATCACGAACATCTTCTCGAAGCTCTCGGTGGAAAGCCGCGCACAGGCAATCGTGATGGCGCGCAAGGCGGGCTTCGACGCACCCGCTGCCTGAAGCGCACCACCGCGCGGCAGCAGTGTCTGCAATGAGGCGGGGCACATGTCCCGGCTTTTCCCGCTTTGTTGCAGTGCTCAACGCACGCACGGGACTCGCGTCTCATGTCCATGACGGCGCGAAAACGCAGAATGCGCACGAGCGATGCGACACGGCACGCAGCATGCCGACGCGCAGCGCTTTGATTCGGCGCCGCTTTCAATCGTTCTTCCTGTTCCGGCGCTATCCCACCGCAATCCGCAACGGCCTCATTGCAGCACCGCCCACAGAGGTCCGGCGCGCGGCCCACAGGAGTTCGAAGATGCGAGCTGTCGATTACCAACTGCCTTCCCACCGCTACGCAAAATGCGTCGAAGTGTCCCGCCGCGTGCGCTGGGACATCGATGACGACGTGATTCGTGGACGCACGCTCGACACCAGCCAAAAGTTCTTGCCGGACGGCCTGTCCCAGGTCTATCGGCTGCCGTTTTTGAACGATGCCGAACGCCGCTTCTATTCGCAGGTCCAGGGGCGCACTTACGCGAACATGTTCAAGCTCGTCGAACGCTTCATCGGGGCGAAGATGCTGGAACTGGGACGCGATCATGCACTCGGCGACCAGATCGCGCTCGAAGCCGTCGTGCGCGTCACCGACGAAGAACTGAAGCATCAGGAACTGTTCCGCCGCATCGAGCTGCTGGCGGCCGCGGATATGCCGGCAGGCTACCGCTTCCTGCCCGATGCCGACGATATCGCCGCGTTCGTGCTCGGCAAATCGACGTGGGCAATTCTCGCGCTGACGTGTCACATCGAAATCTTCTCGCAGGTGCATTACCGCCGGAGCATCGAAGCGGACGACAGCCTCTCGCCACTGTTCAAAGACGTGTTCATGTACCACTGGAAAGAAGAATCGCAGCACGCGATCATCGACGAACTCGAATGGATGCGCGAAGACGCAAAGCTCGGCAAGCCCGAACGCGACGCCGCTGTCGACGATCTGAACGCGCTGGTGGCGGGCGTCGATGGCGTGGTGCAGATGCAAGCCAACGAAGACGCCGCGTACTTCTGCGAGCACGTGGGCCGCACGCTGCTGCACGCCGAAATCGCGCAAGTGAACGCGGCGATGCTCGACGCGTATCGCTGGCAGTACATCGTCTCCGGCGTCGAGGAGCCGCGCTTTCGCACGCTGCTCGGCAGCGTGCTCGACGAAGAGCAAGGCACGCGCATCTTCGCCGCGCTGTCGCCTATCATGAAGCCGGCACTCGAGCGCCCGACACTGCCATTCATCTGAGCACGCAACGGCTGCAAGCCAGCACGAACGGCGAGCGCTGTACGGCGCCTGCCGTTTTTTCATGCGTCGCCAACATGCACGCGCCGTTTGCCCGCGGCCGCCGATGTGCGACACTGCGCATGCAATTGCCGGATCGACCGTAAAGCAGGACAACGGCGCGCTTCTCGCATAGGGCTATGAAGGTTCCATACCGTTACTTGTCCGCGTTGCTCATCAATCTCGCGCTGCCGTGGCTCGCGTATCGGTTCGCGCTGCCGCATTGGGGCCCGACGGGCGCGCTCGCCGCTTCGGCGGCGCCGCTCGTCGCGTGGATCGCGTGGGACCTGTACCACTCGCGGCACTTCGATGCGTTGAGCGCCATCGTGCTCGCCGGCATCCTGCCGTTGCTCGCGTGGGCGCTGATCGACCAGCATGCGCCGCGCCGTGCGCTCGAAGACCCGATGGTGTCGGGTGTCATCGGCATCACGTTTCTGCTTTCGCTGCTGTTGCGCAAGCCGATGATCTACTATCTCGCGCGCTCGACGGCATCGCGCGAGTCGCGCGAGAGCGTCGGGCAATTCGAGTGTCACTACCGCGACAATCCCGAACTCGTGGCGACGATTCGCCGGATGACGGTGATATGGGGCATCGGCCTCACGGCTGAAAATGCCGCACGCTATTGGGTCGTCTCCACATGGAGCGACACGGAACTCGCCGAGCAGGTATCGACAGCGCTGCGCTGGTGCGTCTATGGCGGACTCATGCTATGGACCATCTGGTTGCGCCGCCGCCTCAAACGCGTCGATGCCGACAGAAAAATGGAGTCCGCATGAAAGAGCCTCTGTTGATCGCCGATGCACGGCTGCCGGATGGCACACGCGTGGACGTGTCGATCGCCAATGGACGCATCGATGCGATCGGCCCCGGTTTGCCGGTCCGCGCAGACGCCGTGCGCGAGAACGGCAACGGCGCGCTGCTGTTGCCGGGCTTCGTCGAAGGCCATACGCATCTCGACAAGACGATGTGGGGCATGCGCTGGTATCGCAACGAAGTGGGCCCGAAGCTCACGGATCGCATCGAGAACGAGCGCCGCTTTCGCGCGCAAAGCGGCCACGACGCGGCGGCTGCATCGCTCGCGCTCGGGCGCGCGTTCCTTCAGGCGGGCACGACGCGCTTGCGCACGCATGTCGACATCGACACCGATGCGGGCCTCAGGCATCTCGAAGGCGTGTCGAAGACACGCGATACGCTGCGCGACACACTCGACATGCAGATCGTCGCGTTTCCGCAATCGGGCATGTTGAACCGCGAAGGGACTGTCACGCTGCTCGACGCGGCGCTGCGCGCGGGCGCCGACGTGCTGGGCGCGCTGGACCCGGCGTTGATCGACGGCGATCCCGTCGCGTCGCTGAATGCGACATTCGACGTTGCGACGCGCCATCAGAAGCCCATCGACATCCATCTGCACGAGCCCGCCGAAATCGGCGCGTTCACACTAAAGCTGCTGCTCGATCGCGTCGAGGCGCTTGGCATGCAGGGGCGCGTCGTCGTCAGCCATGCGTTCTGTCTCGGCGCATTGCCGCCGCGCGAGCGCGATCCGCTGCTCGACCGGCTTGCGTTGCTGAACGTCGCGTTGCTCACCACCGCGCCCGCTTCCGTTACCGTGCCGCCGCTGATGACGTGCATCGAGAAAGGCGTCACGCTATTCGGCGGCAACGACGGCATTCGCGATACGTGGAATCCATATGGCTCGCCGGACATGCTGGAGCGCGCGATGCTGATCGGCATGCGATACGACCTGCGGCGCGACGATGCGCTTGCCATCGCGTTCGATTGCGTGAGCCATGCGGCCGCGCGTGGTTGTGGCTTTTCTGACTATGGCCTGCACGCAGGGGCGCGCGCGGATCTCGTGCTCGTCGATGCAGAGAACGTCGCGCATGCGGTGGCCGCGCGGCCTGTGCGCAAGCTGGTCGTGGCGAATGGGCGTGTCGTTGCGCGCGATGGCGCGCTGGTTCTCGACGCATGAAATGCTGCAAAAGAAGAAGCCCCGCACGTGAACACTGCCGAGGCCCGAACTTGCGCTGAAACGCCTACCGTCGCTGGAAACGCAGTCTGAAGTCGAATCAAGAACTTATTGTGAAACGCTTGCTAAGGAAATCAACAGCGCTGAAATATCCTTTGATGGAAAGTGATCAGAAAGCGAAAGGAAATACGCAAGTCACTACGCAATTTCGCCTTAAAGCATTTCGGCATTTAATGCCTCTCCTTTTCCCGTGCGTGCGCAAAAGGCGACATATTCGACCGGCAAGCGCTCGCGACGCGTGTTCGCCCGCGTTGCGATTGGCTTGCCCTGCGCAAACTCGACGCAACATTTCGCCAGCACGTCAGTCGGGTCGACGAGATGCGCGGTGCGCCCGCGACGCGTGACAGTCGCCGCGTCAGGAAAGAGAAGCGGCAATTCCGTGCACGCAAGCAGAATGACTTCGATTTCCTGCGATAGCAGGCTCTCGACGGCAGCGATGATGTCATCGATGCACTCGCCACTCGTGAAGCCCGCTTTCACGCCACGGCTTCCGTAAATGGCATTCGTCACGCGCGCCTGCACCGCGGGCGGCGGCACGACCTGGGTCATTCCGCGCGCTTCGAGCGCCGTGCGATAGACCGCGCTCGCGATCGTGCCGTCGGTGGCGAGCAGGCCCACACGCTCCAATGCGGGAAAGCTCGCGCGCAGATAATCGGCCGTCACGCTCATCATGCCGACGATGGGTACGCGCAAACGCGTTTCCATCGGCGAGATGAACGCATGCGCCGTATTGCACGGAATCGCGATCAAATCGGCGCCGCCGTCTTCGAGTTTCCTGCACGTCGCGTAGAGCGCGAGCGTCGGGTCCGCGCCCGCACCCATCAGATGATCGGTGCGATCGGGAATCTGCGGGTTCTGTTCGACGATCACCTTGATGTGCTGCTGGTCGCGCATCGCAGGCGTATTGCGCACAACCTTGTGCAGGAAGTCGACCGTCGCGGCCGGCCCGACGCCGCCGACGACGCCGAGCTTGATCTGGCGCGCGGGTTTGCGGTAATCGGCCGTCAGCAGATGTTGCGCGTACACCGAATACGCATCGACGACGGGCACAGCGAGATCGCCGAGACGCCGCACCGACAGCGCGCTTTCAGTGCTGCCCGGCAGCAGCAGATCGACGCCTTGCGCGATCAGCGACTCGCAAGCGGCGCGCAGCCCGCGCGCGTCCCGCACGCCGGCGCTCACGACTTCGACGCGCGCGCTCGCGCCGTACCGCTCGAACAACCGGCGCTCGCACAACAGCGGCGACGTCAGCACGCCGACGCGGCGCGCAAGTGGAAAGCGCTGCCGCACATGAGCAAAAAGCGCGGCGATCATATCGACGATCACGACTGACGTGTTCTCCTCCAATTCGTCGATAAACAGATGACTGTCGAAGCATGGCAGCGCGACGGCGGGCACGCCGCGCTGTTCGAAATCGCGTATTGCGTCGAACATGCAAAGCTTGTGTTCGACGGAACCCGCCACCATTGGCTCATGCATGCGATCCCCGGTATCCGGCGAACGCTCGATGGCAATATCGAGCGGCTGGAATTTCCGCGCGGCGGCATTCGCGTAATGCATTTTGCGCAGCACGTCGATGCTTGCCAGACGCGTCGCGCCGCCGACAATGCCGAACGCACGCCGTCCCATTACAGACGATGTATTCATAGTCCCTCGCTCTCTGCTTTATTGGAGTCGCGGATTCCGGCAATCGCATTGCGCATGCTGTCGGCACGATGCATCGAATCCGTTTTTTTGCACCATTCGAAATATAAATCCGAATGGCGAATTATGTCCCGCGAATAAAGCGGATAGTCACCCTATAAACAACACAATTGCGCTTATTCCAACGCCATTAGTACCCGTTAATCGCGCCTGGCTCGCTGGTTAACCCCTATTTGCGCGGCAATTGTTAATCAGGCACGGCGTGCGCCGCATGCGTTTCAGTCCGCCGATTCAGGCCGATTCAAGCCGATTCAAACGGGCGCCCGCCGGGTCCGGCCCTTGCTGCCTCCGCTGCCTTGGGGAGGGAGATCACCATGACGTCAATGAACAAACCGCATGAAAGCGAAGACGAGTTGCAGTGGCGGCCGATCGGCGCGCATATGACCAATAACCGCCGTGTGCTGGTCGTCGACGATTACGCCGACGCCGCCGATGCATTGCAACTGCTGCTGTTCGCGAACGGCTTTGAATGCCGGGCGATGCACGGCGCCGCGGACGTGTGCGAGTTCGCATCCGAATGGCAGCCGTTTGCCGTCGTGCTCGACATCGCGATGCCGGGCGTCGACGGGCTGGAACTCGCGCGCCGCTTGCGCGCGGGCGCGTCGACGTCGCAAATGTTGCTGATCGCCTGCACGGGCTACGCGTCGCAACACGACCGCGACCGGGCGCGGGAAGCGGGCTTCGACGCCCATAGCGCGAAGCCGCTTACGCCGCAACGCCTGCTCGATCTGTTAAAGCGTGCGACCGCGATACCCGGCGAGCCGGGCCGCGACGACAATGTGTAATTCGTACACGCGTCGCGCTCTCACGTAAGCGCGTGCATTCGCTGCGGGACTCGCGGCGTCGCGCCGCGCATAGCGCGAAACTGTCTGTCCGCCCCACGGGCACGCGAGATGCTGTCACTTCGTCAGTCCTTGCCACTCAAGGGTTTCGCGACCCTGCCGGGCTACGGCGAGGCACCAGGAAAACGGTAGCCGGCGGACTTTGCGTTGATAGACAGGGAGAAAACGATGCGTAGAAGAAATTTCATAGTCAGCTCGGGTGCCGCACTGGCGGCAGGCGGCCTGGCTCTCACCGGATGCACGATGACGCCTTCGCATTCGACGTCCGCCACCAGCAATACGGATAAGCGCCGCGCAATCGATTCGAGCGTCGACGAGACGCTCTCGCGCCTGTACACGAGCGTCAACGGCTCGCGCGAACTGGTCGCCAAAGCGCGTGGCGTGCTGGTGTTCCCGTCCGTCGTCCAGGCGGGCTTCTGGATCGGCGGACAGTACGGTCAGGGCTCGTTGCGCGTCGGCGGGCAAACAGTGGGCTACTACAGCACGGCGGCGGGCTCGTTCGGCCTGCAGATCGGCGCGCAGTCGAAGGGCGTGATCTTCCTGTTCATGACAGAGGACGCGCTGAACCGTTTCCGCAACAGCCGGGGCTGGTCGGTCGGCGGCGATGCGACGGTCGCGCTCATCAAGGTGGGCGCGAACGGCAACATCGATTCGACGACGGCAACCGCTCCCGTCCAGGCATTCGTGCTGACCAACGCCGGCCTGATGGCGGGCGTGTCGCTCGAAGGCGCGAAGATCTCGCGGCTCGATATCTGAACGCGTGGTCGCATGCGGGGCGCGCAACGCGCCCCACGCCGTCCCGATGCCCGCACAAGGAAACCGGCGGAAAACCCAACACGAAAGCCCAGCTTTAAAGCGCCCATGTAGAAGCCTTCTCGACCTGTTTTACATCGAGCAACGCAATGCGCAGATCGGATGCGCGTTCACCAAGTTGACGCATTTCATCCTCTACAGTGCTTCATGCACAGCCGCAAAGCGTTGCGTAAAGACGGGAACATTGCCGCCGCGCCCGCAGCAGCGGGCTTGCGGTGAGCCGCGCATCGTGTACGCGTTTGGCACATCGCTTGTTGCGCATCGAAGCCCGTCCCTCGCCTCCTGCCGACATGGTCCGCATCGCGGATCGCGCCAACTATTGCGCGGGACTGAATGACGTCTGCTCGAATGATGTCCGCGCGAATGCCGTGAAAATGAAAACGGACCGCTTCATGCGAAGCGGTCCGTTTTCTTCTTGCTGCTTTCTCGTGCTACTGCCTCTCAGGTCCGCCACTGCGCTTCAAAGCCCATCATTGCGTCAACCGCTCTTCCAGCCGTTGAAAGATCCTTTTCGTCTCGCCCTTCGCATGCAACGCGAACAGCAGCAGCGAACGCCCCGTCACCTGATAGGCATCGCCCGATTCGAAATCCGGCAACTCGTCCCGCTCGGGTGCATTCGTGTCGATCATACAGCTCCATTGATCGCTGCCGGGGATCTCTGGCAGCGTGAAGTCGACGACGTCGTGATACGCGTTGACGACGAGCAGCAACGTCGCATCCGATGCCGGGCGCCGGATGCCGCTCGCCTGCGCGCGTCCGTCGATCACGAGACCAAAACAGCGCATCGCGGTGTCGCTCCATTGCTCGTCGGTCAGTTCGACGCCCGCGGGGCTCAGCCACTTCACGTCCATTACGCCGATGTCCTCGCGCATCTCGCCTGTGAGAAAGCGGTTGCGCCGTAACACGGGCAGTGCATGGCGCAGCGTCGTCAGCTTGCGCACGAACCCGATCAGCGCGCGGCCGTTGTCGTCGATGCCTTCCCAGTCTACCCAGCTTATCTCGTTGTCCTGGCAATACGCATTGTTGTTGCCCTGCTGCGTGCGGCCGAACTCGTCGCCGGCGAGCACCATCGGCGTGCCCTGTGAAAACAGCAGCGTCGCGAGCAGGTTGCGCTTCTGCCGCTCGCGCAGCGCGGTCACGTCCGGGTCGTCGGTTGGCCCTTCGGCGCCGCAGTTCCATGAGCGGTTGTCGCTATGTCCGTCCTGATTGTTCTCGCCGTTCGCGTCGTTATGGCGGTCGTTGTACGACACGAGATCGTTCAGTGTGAAGCCGTCGTGCGCGGTGATGAAATTCACGCTGGCCCAAGGCCGCCGGCCGCGCCGGTTGAAAAAATCGCCCGACGCGGTGAGGCGCGTCGCGAGATCGGCGGTGTAGCCTTCATCGCCTTTCCAGAACGAGCGCGCCGTATCGCGAAAGCGGTCGTTCCATTCGGCCCAGCCGGGCGGGAAGCCGCCCACCTGATAGCCGCCCGGCCCGCAATCCCACGGCTCGGCGATCAGCTTCACGCTGGAAATGATGGGGTCCTGGCGGCAACTGTCGAGAAACCCGCCGCCTTCGTCGAAGCCATAAGGCTCGCGGCCGAGTATCGTCGCGAGATCGAAACGGAAGCCGTCGACGTTCATCTCCGTCACCCAGTAGCGCAGGCTGTCCGTGACCATCTGCAGCACGCGCGGATGCGCGAGGTTCAGCGTATTGCCCGTGCCCGTATCGTTGATGTAATAGCGGCATTGCTCCGGCATCAGCCGGTAGTACGACGCGTTGTCGATGCCGCGAAAAGACAGCGTCGGTCCACGTTCATTGCCTTCCGCCGTATGGTTGTAGACGACGTCGAGTATCACTTCGAGCCCGGCATCGTGCAGACGGTCGATCATCTCCTTGAACTCGTCGATCGCGCCCGGACCGCGTGCGAAGTAACGCGGATCGGCGGCGAAGAAGCCGATCGAGTTGTACCCCCAGTAATTCGTCAGGCCCTTGTCGAGCAGATGCTGATCGTTGACGAACGAATGAATCGGCAGCAGTTCGATCGTCGTGACGCCGACACGCCGGATATGATCGATCACGGCCCGTTGCGCGAGGCCGTCGAACGTGCCGCGCATCGATTCGGGCACGCCCGGATGACGCTTCGTATAGCCGCGCACGTGCGTCTCGTAGACGATGGTCCGATCCCACGGCACACGGATGCGCGTCGGATGCGTCCAGTTGAACGTCTGATCGACGACCTGGCACTTCGGCATGAATGGCGCGCTGTCGCGCTCGTCGAACGTGAGGTCGTCTTCTGTTTCGAGTGTGTAGCCGAACAGCGATGGGTCCCAGCGCAACGAGCCGACATGCGCCTTCGCGTACGGATCGAGCAGCAGCTTGTTCGGGTTGAAACGATGACCCGCGTCGGGCTCATGCGGCCCATGCACGCGATAGCCGTAGACGGTGCCCGGCTTCAGCCCCGCTACATGCACATGCCACACTTCATCCGTGTATTCGGGCAACTCGATGCGTTCAAGTTCCTTCTTCCCTTTCTCGTCGAAGAGACACAACTCGACCTTTGTCGCATGAGCGGAAAAGAGCGCGAAATTGACGCCCTTTCCGTCCCATGTCGCGCCGAGCGGGAACGGCAAGCCCTCGGCAATGCGTGAATCGGTTGGCATGGTGTGTTCCTGAGGCGAAGTGATGGGCGCGGCGCATGCTCTGAGCGCCAACGCGGCGGCGTGCATGAGGAGCAATCCGCGTGCCTGACATCGGCACGACAGTTCGGGCGGCAACGCAATGCGTACGAATTTACAACGAAGCCGCCGATTTTTCCCAAACCCATCACGGGCGGCGCGCCGCGCGCATGTGGCGTCCCGCGTGCATGAAATGCGCGCGCGGTGGCCGCAAAGCCCGCCCCGCATGACGATCAGCGACGTGTTCGCGGTATCGTTGCAGCCGCGCGGGCGCCGCGACGGTCCCTTCTGCCGCATTGGCACGCGTCGTGCGTACGGCGTGTCTGATTGTCGAATCGCAAGGCGTTCGGCTGCGCGAAAGAAGTCTGCCTTCAAGACATGGAATCAAACGCACTCTCGGACAGCCGTCTTCCGACCATCCTGCTCATCGATGACGAGCCGGATCTTCTCATCGCATGGGCCCTCCTGCTCGAACTCGAGGGCTTCCATGTGTTGACCGCGTTCGAGCCTCGCAAAGGGGTCGAACTCGCGCATCGCGTACACCCTGCGCTCGTCATCACGGACCTGATGATGCCCGACATGGATGGCGCGGAAGTGTGCCGCATGCTCAAGAACGATCCTGAACTCGGCGGCATGCCCGTTATCCTGTGGAGCGCATCGCCCGACATTCCGACCGATGTCGACTGCGAATGCACACTGCACAAGCCCGTTGCGCGCGAAACCTTGCTCGATCAAGTGGATCTGCTGCTGCGCCGCCTGCATCCCGGTGACAGCACGCTGGGCCGCGCGGGCGACGCGCCGCCAAACTAGCTGCAGGCGGTTGAGCGCGGGAGGCTCCGCGCAAAGGCGGCAGTGACCGCAGACGAGCGAACGCACCGCTTGTATCTGCACACACGAACATGCGGCATCGCGAAGCGCGGCTGCCAACATGAAATGGGCCGCGTCGCAACGCGGCCCACGGGCCTGGCCCATTCTTCAATACGCTCCCAGTAGCAGGACGGCTACTGTTCGCGCGACGCGGCGGGCAGCACACGGCCCGCCGCGTCCGAAGCGCCTAGTGATGCTTGCGGCTTTCGCGATCGATATCCTTTGCGTCCTCCTTTGCATCGCCATAGGATTTGCGCACTTCGCCGGCGCCCTGCTGCACGTCACCCTTCAATTCCTGGCTGCGGTTGCCCGTGGCCTTGCCAACGGTCTCGTTGACCTTGCCTTTCACCTTTTCGGCCGTGCCCTTCACCTGGTCCTTGTTCATGGCTGACTCCGTCTGGTTATGCCGACGCACGGTTGCGTCAGTCGACGGGAATTCAGCATCCAGTGTGCCCGCAACCCGGCTGACGGGCTGCCCTGTACGCCGCCATCAGCCGACTTGAGGCGCACGCGTCTCGAGCGTGTGCAGCAGTTCGTCGAGCTTGCGGGCGCGCGTGCGCTGCGACGGCACAAGCGACGCCGCGAGCAGCGCGTTCAGTCGAACGCGCCAGTATGAAAGAGGAAAGCGATTTTCTGCGGCCATATGAGCTAGCACCCGCTCCAGATGATTCAGTTCGCTTTCGAGTTGATAGTTATCCATTGTCGTCCCCCCGATATCCGGTTCCTGTCTGGATCGCGAAATGTCCTTCGCGTGTCGAATGCCGTGGAACCCGAGACACTCGCTGGCCGTCTCCCAGCACACAACGTACCTGAGTGCTTTGCTTGCGCGCGAGCGTGAAACGCTTCGCATCGCAGACCTCGCTAGACGTAGGGACGCTCGCGCATCCACTTCGTCATGATCCATTTGTCGCCGCTCGTCACGGGCGCGCCGCCATGCAGGGTCAGCGGATCGAGCTGTCTGCGTCCGTTCATGTAGCGGAAGTAGACGGCGCTGCCTTGCCGCGCCATCACGGCAAGCCCCGCGTCGGGAAAGACCGTTTCGCCGCCGCCCTCGACGTCGTTCAGATAGACGATCAGCGTCGCGACGCGCTGGCCGCCGCGCGCGGTATGCACCGCGCTGCCGCTCTGTCCGGGAGGAAAGTAATCGAAGTGCGCGCGGTACTCGCCGCCTGCCGTGTAATGCAGGATCTGCAAGCCCTCCCCGTGTTCGAGCGGCTCGCCCATCAACGCGGCGATCCGGCGATCCAGCCGCTCGATGAACGGGTCCTCGCATCGCTGAAACCAGAAGCCCTCGCTAGTGCGCAACTGGATCACGTCTTCCTGGCCGCTGTCGGGATTGACGGTCGTCGAGCGTTTGAGCCGATGCCGCGCGCGCTCGATCAGTTCCGTGCATTCGTCCGCAGAGAGCACGTTGCCGAACGCGATCACCTGAGGACGCTCGACTCGCATCAGCACCGTCACGTCGCGGTCGTGCGCGCGCACGCGGTTGCCTGCGGCGACGGGACAGGCATCGTAGTGGTAAGCGCGCGCGCTGTCATCGACGGGTGAAATCGCGGCGGCCTGCACGCCGCCTTCGGCGGCGGCGCGGCCCACGATGTCGCGTGCCGCCGCCGCATCGAAGCCCGCCTGCACCATCGCCTCGATCATCGATTCCGGCGTGCAACCGCGGCTTACATTGGTCGCGAGCCATTCCTGCCATGCAGCATCCACGACGTGCATATTCACCCCCACTGCTTCGTTGTTCATCGTGCCTCTGCAACGGGACACGGCAGGCAGCTCGAACGCGCGA
The DNA here is from genome assembly GCF_017814945.1 of Paraburkholderia sp. LEh10. Lineage (GTDB taxonomy): Bacteria > Pseudomonadota > Gammaproteobacteria > Burkholderiales > Burkholderiaceae > Paraburkholderia. The sequence goes on along the minus strand of NZ_JAGIPX010000009.1, from coordinate 54,891 downwards.
TGCATGCCCCGTGCACGCTGACTGTCACGGCCTCTTCACGAGCATGCTCAAGCTGATTTCGCGCGCCACGCGGCGAGACCGAGCTTCGCCTGCTCGCGAATCGCGTTCTGCACAAAGGGGGTCCAGCCGAGCAGCGCGCCCTTCGCGCCCAGCGCCTGGCTGGCCCAACGCCAGAGGTCGAAGCGATCGTGATGCGCGACGATCAGGCCGTCGCGAAACATGAAACGCGCGTCGATCGGATTGACGACCGTCCTGCCCGTTTGACTGAACACGTAACTCGCGACCCAATGCGCACTGCCGCCGACATCGTTCGCCGTGACATGGCTGAAGGCGAGCGTGAACTCCTGCGCGCGCGACACGAGCATGCGCCACATGTCGCGCACTTCGTCGCCGTGCAGCTCGACGAAGACGGGATCGGTAAAGGTCACGTCGGGCGCGTAGCAGGCCGCCATCGCATCGACATCGCGCCGTTGAAAGGCTTCGTAAAATCGCTCGATCAATGCTGCATTGGGATGAGTCATTTCAGCCGTTCCGTTGGCCATTGCTGCCGACCGTTCCGATGCGCCGCATCGACGCCGCCGAACGTGAAGAACCTTCAGCCAAGGTACAACATGCCTGTTCGTCCGCGCAATCTCTCAGGTATGTCGCCATCTTTCACGGCGGCTGCCTGAGCGCACATCGATGACGGCGTCACGCCGCTTCCGGGTCCGAACGGTGAATCGCGATGCCTTCCATCGGGTCCGGCTCCTCGCGCCAGGGCGCGCGCGCGATCATCCGCTGCGCGTCCGCGTAGCCTGCCTGCCAGCGCCGCCTGATGCCGTCCGCCGAAAAATCGATATCCTTGTGCAGCTCGTCGCGGTCGAAACTCGGCGCGTCGAGCTCGATCACCTGCATCGTCGTTCCGCAGCCCCAGTTGAGCAGTTCCTTGACGGCCGCCGACTCGCGTTCGTCCTCGGGCAGATGCGTGCCGAGTTCACGGATCACGTGGCGCAGCCGATGGATCTGCCGCTGACGTTCGAGATGGCTTTCCGCGCGGCTCGAATACTGGATGTCGCGCTGCCGGCTCATCGCCTCGCGGATCGACGCGGGCTCGGCGCCATGCGCGGGCCACAACTGCACGGTGAAGATCACGGAGCTGTGCCGCGGCCGGTCGTCGAGCACCGCTTCGAGCGGCGTATTCGAATAGATGCCGCCATCCCAGTACGCTTCGCCGTCGATGCGCACGGACGGAAAGCCCGGCGGAAACGCCGCCGATGCCATTACGTGCTGCACGTCGAGCGGTTGGTCGCGGTTGGTGAAGTAGCGCATCTGTCCACTGCCCACGCCGACCGTGCCGACCGTCAGCCGCGTCTGCTTGCGGTTCAGGTAGTCGAAGTCGATCAATGCCGTGAGCGTCTCGCGCAACGGCTCGGTGTGATAGAACGCCGCCTGCTCGATGCCGACGGGCACATGCGCGCCGAGCCACGCGCCCGCGCGCGGGGTGAAGAACGTCGGTATGCCTTGCGACATGATCGACAGATTGCGCAGCCACGGCTCGTAGCCGGGCATCCATGCCGCCCACGCGGCCGCCCACCAGTTGGGGATTCCCAGCGCGGCGCACGCGGGCGCGCACGCCGCCAGCCAGTCCGGCGTCTGATTGGCCTGCCACGTCACGCGGTCCCAGAATGCGTGCAGCCGCTGCATCCGGTCCTCGGGACGGTTGCCCGCGATGACCGCGCCGTTGATCGCGCCGATCGACGTGCCGATCACCCAGTCGGGCTCGATGCCGGCGTCGTGCAGCGCTTCGAACACACCGGCTTGGTACGCGCCGAGCGCACCGCCGCCTTGCAGCACGAGCACGACCTGGGCATCGATCGCCGGGTGTGCCGATGCTTCGTGCGCTTCGCGGGCGGGCGCGGATGCGCGGGACGCCTGCGCGGATGGCTGCGCTGCCGTGTGCGCGGGAGGTTTTTTGGCCATCGTGGGACTCTCCGCAATTGAGACGGGAGCCGCGGCACACGCCGCGGGCAGCCACACGATAGCGTACCTTGACTACGCGCGCATGCATGGCGGGCGCGGCGCGGCTCCCGCTTGCTCAGAAGAGGCCAGCAAGCACCCGGTAGCGGACCGTGCTGCGGTACGCGCAGTAGCTTTCGTCGGCAGCCAACGGCTTTTCTTCACGAACGATGCGCACGTACCGCAGCACGAACTAAATTCCGTACACCAGCAGTGTTCTGCAGGCCGAGATGGTCGACACCGTACTGTTACTCCTGATCCGATCCGCTGCCCTGCTGCCGTTCAGCCCACGCTGAACGTGTGACGGCTTCGCGTGTCCATTGCATTGTCGAACACACTGCATCCGTGGACACGCCTCATGTCCGATCACGCCGCTCCGCCCCTCGACAAGCCTCGCGACACGCCGCACGCGTTTCCCGCCCAGGCCAGTCCCTGCGACGATCTCGCGATCCGCGCGCAGCCCGCCGCGGCTCGCGCCTGCCGTCATAAGCGTCTCGCTCTCGCCGCGACGATACTCGGCTCCAGCATGGCGTTCATCGACGGCTCCGTCGTCAACGTCGCGCTGCCCGCGATACAAAGCGAACTCGGCGCAAGCGTCGCGGCGATGCAATGGGTCGTCAATGCGTACCTGCTGCTGCTCGGCTCGCTGGTGCTCGTGGGCGGCGCGATGGGCGACAGGCTCGGGCGGCGCACCGTCTTCATCGCGGGCGTTGCGCTGTTCACGGCGGCGTCGGCGGCATGCGGCTTCGCGCCCGATCCGGGCGCGCTGATCGCCGCCCGCGCCGTGCAGGGCATCGGCGCGGCGCTGCTGGTGCCGGGCAGCCTCGCGATCATCGGCGCCGTGTTCGATGAACGCGAGCGCGGCCGCGCGATCGGCACATGGGCCGGCGTCGGCGCGATCACGTCGGCCGTGGGGCCCGTCGCGGGCGGCTGGCTCGTCGACGCGATTTCATGGCGCGCGATCTTCTATCTGAACGTGCCCCTCGCGGCCTTGACGGTCGCGCTCGCGCTGTCGTCGGTGCCCGACAGCCGCGTCGACGGCGCCACGCGCCGCCTCGACTGGCCCGGCGCGCTGGCGGCGGCTGCGGGACTCGGCTTGCTGACATACGGCCTGACGCTCGCGTCGTCGCATGGTTTCAACGATGCAACAGTGGCCGGCGCGGTGGCGGCCGGGCTGGCCGTCTGCGCCGCGTTCGTCGCGATCGAGGCGCGCAGCGAAGATCCGATGATGCCGCTCGACGTGTTTCATTCGCGAGATTTCACGGGCGCCAACCTCGTCACGCTGCTGGTGTATTTCGGCCTCGGCGGCGCGCTCTTCTTTCTGCCGTTCACGCTGATCCGCGCGCACGGCTACACGGCGACGCAAGCGGGCGCGGCGCTGTTGCCCGTGCCCGTCGTGATCGGCGCGCTGTCGCGCTTCATGGGCGGACTCACGGTGCGCTTCGGGCCGCGCGCGCTGCTGACGGCGGGTCCGCTGATCGCGGCGGCCGGCTTCGTGCTGCTCGCGCTGCCCGCGTGGCTCGACACCGCCGGCATGAGCTACTGGACGCGCTTTTTCCCCGCGCTCGCCGTGCTCGGCCTCGGCATGACGATCACCGTCGCGCCGCTGACGACCACCGTGATGACCTCCGTGCCCGCGGGACGCACGGGCGTCGCGTCGGGCATCAACAATGCCGTTGCGCGCATCGCGAGCCTGCTGGCGATCGCGGTGCTCGGCATCGTGTTCGTGTGGTCGCACGATGCGGCCTTGTCGGTGAATCTCGCACGGCTGCACATTCCCGCCGATCTACATCGCGCGGGCGAGCTCCTCGAACCCGCCGCGATGGCGGGCGCGCATGCCGTCCCCGCGCAAATCGTGGAGGCGCAGACTCAAGCCATCGACGCGGGGCTGTGCGCCGTCGCGCTGGTGTCGGCGGCTTGCGCTGTGCTGGGCGCGGCGTGCGCCGCGGCGACCATCCGCGGGCAAGCGCGCAAGCAGACGCAAGGGCGTTAGCGTCACGCGCGCATCGACACTTCCAGCCACGCTGAAACGTCGCGCGACCCGCGTCGCGGATACTGGGCGTCATGCAGCCGGGGGTTCCGGCCGATCACGACGGAGTTCACATGACGCTCACCTGTTTCATCCGCTATCAGATCGATCCGTTCCAACGCGACGCATTCAGGCAATACGCCGAAAACTGGGGCGAAATCATTCCGCGCTGCGGCGGCCAGCTGATCGGCTACTTCCTTCCGCACGAAGGGACGAACGACATCGCGTGGGGCCTGATCGCGTTCGACAGTCTCGCTGCCTACGAGGCGTATCGCGCGCGGCTGCGCACCGACCCCGCGTCCGTCGAGAATTTCCGCATCGCGCAGACGAAGCGCTTCATCCTGCGCGAAGAACGAACGTTCACGGAAGTCGTCGACGAAACGCTCGGCATACGGGCGCGGCCCGTGCAGGGGTGAGCGCGCCGCCGCAACAGAAAGACGCGAGAAACGCACGAAATTGCGTGCAGCGAACGCTCCCATGCGGATCGGATGCAGGAGGGGAGCCGGATCGCCCGTTTTGAGGAACTTATCGCACCTCGCGGCTGTCGCTTAATTTTCAGTCGAAACGTGGTGGCTCCCGGCGCCGCATCGCGTCAAGCCGTACGCGCATCGCCGCCGCCCACCGGCCTTACATGCGCAAATTCCTCCTGTTCTGCCTGCTCGCGCTATTCAGCGTCCCCGCCCTGTCCGCCGTGACGGAAACCACGAGCGCGTCCGGCGCCTCCGCCACCACCGTCACCCTCACGCCCGAGCAGGCCCGTCAGGCGCTGCTCGTCCTCAACGACCCGAAAAAGCGCGCGCAGATCGAAGACACGCTGAACGCCATCGCGGCGGCCGGCGTGCTCGCGACGCCTGCGCCAGCCGAGCCCGCATCGGCCGCGTCGGCGGCCACGGCGGCGTCGGGCGCGAGCGTGCCCGCGGCGTTCAAGTCGAACGGTCTCGCTTCGCAACTGGTGCGCCAGGGCGCGCACTGGTTCGGCCAGGCCGGCTCGACGCTGAAGCGCTCCGTTGCGGTGTTGCTCGACACATCGTCGGCGGGCTACTGGTGGAACGTGCAGCTTTCCGATTCGCACGAGCGGGCAAAGGCGTTCGGCGTGCTGCTTGCGCTGATCGGCACGCTGTTGCCCGCGATCGCGCTCGAATGGCTCGCGCGGCGGCTGTTGCGCCGGGCGCGCGCCGCGATCATCTTGCGGCGAGAAGCACGTGAGGCACGTGAGGCGCGCGTGGCGAGCGACGAAGCGAGAGCCGCCGCCGCGAACGGCGCGGTCCCGGCGCACGCCCCGACCGCCGCCGCCGAAGGGGGCGTCCCGCCGGGCCCGGCCGCGCCTTCGATGTCGACGCCCCCTGCCGCGTCCGCATCGTCGAGGGCAACCGCGCAAGCGGCGGGCAAGCCCGGCGATCCGCAGAAGGAAGCCCGCAGCAAGCGTCAGGCGGAAAACCACTGGGTCACGCTGCAGCGCCTGCCGAGCGCGGCGCTGCAACTGCTCGTGCGCATGCTGCCGCTCGTCGTGTTCATCGCGGCCGCGAGCGCGCTGATGCCGATCTTCACCGAAGACGGGACGATTCAGGACGCTGCGCTCAACGGGCTGATCGACCTGTACGTGATCTGCCGCGCGATCGTCATCGCCGCCGGCTTCTTCCTGCAGCCCGACGCGCCGGGGCTGCGGCTGTTGCGTCTGCCCGATAGCTGGGCGCTTTTCATGCAGCGCTGGGTGATTCGCGTGGTCAGCGTGATCGGCGCGGGTGGCGCGCTGATCGAGATCGCCACGGCGCTCGGCCTGAGCGACGCCGCGCATCTGCCCCTCGTCAAGCTGCTCGCGCTGGTCGGCCATGTGATGGTGTCGATCATGATCCTGCAATGCCGCGCGCCGGTCTCCGCGCTGCTGCGCGAGCGCACGAGCGAAACCCAGCGTCCCGTGACGCTGCTCGCGCACGGCCTCATCGACATGTGGGCATGGGTCGCCGTGTTCATCGTGATGGCGTTGTGGTTCGTGTGGGCGCTCGACGTTCACAACGGCTACCGGACACTGCTGCATCTCGGCGGCCTGTCGCTCGTCGTGATAGTCGCGGCGCGGGTCGTGTCGATCGTCCTGTACGGCGCGCTCGGCAAGCTTTTTCGCGTCGACGAGGACGAGCAGCGTTCGCTGATCAACCAGCACGCGTACCGCTACTACCCGTTGATCCGGCGCGCGGTGTCGACGGTGATCGTGGCCGTGACGGCGCTTTTGCTGCTGCAGGTTTGGGGCATCGACGTGTGGCTCTTCTTCCGGCCCGGCGCGATCGGCCACCGGCTGACCTCGGCGCTCGTCACGATCTGTGTGGCCGCCGTGATTGCGCTGATTGTGTGGGAAGTCGCGAACGTCGCCGTCGAAAAGCGCCTCGCGGAGTGGACCCAGACGGGCGACCTCGTGCGCGCCGCGCGTCTGCGCACTCTTGTGCCGATGCTGCGCTCGGCGCTCTTCGTCGTGATCGCGCTGGTGGTGGTGCTCACGGGCCTGAGCGAACTCGGCGTGAACACCGCGCCGCTGCTCGCGAGTGCGAGCATCTTCGGCGTCGCGCTCGGCTTCGGCTCGCAGAAACTCGTGCAGGACTTCATCACGGGGATCTTCCTGCTGATGGAAAACGCGATGCAGGTCGGCGACTGGGTGACGCTCGCGGGCGTGTCGGGCACGGTCGAGTATCTGTCGATCCGCACCGTGCGCCTGCGCGGCGGCGACGGTTCGTTATTCACGGTGCCGTTCAGTTCGGTTTCAACCGTGAACAACACGAATCGCGGGCTCGGCAATGCGGCCGTCAGGGTGAGCATCGCGTACGGCCAGGACGTCGATCTCGCGATCGAAACGCTCAAGGAAATCGGCGCGGCGCTGCGCGAGGACGACAGCTTCAAGGACGGCATTCTGTCGGACTTCAGCTTCTGGGGCGTCGATGCCGTCGATGGTGCGTCGGTCACGCTCGCGGGCCAGATCCAATGCCGCGACTCGGCGCGCTGGCCCGTGCAGCGCGAGTTCAACCGGCGCATTCTCGAGACGTTCCGCGCGAAGGGCATCGAGATCGCGAATCCGCAGCGCAGCATGCTGGTCTCCCCCAACGCGGCGCCCGGCGGTCCCGCTTGCGCCGACGAAGAGCCGCAAGGACCGCCGCGTCCCGCGAGTGTCCCGGATGGCTCGAAGAAGCAGAAGCCGCAGCCTCGGCATTGACCTTCACGCCGCGAACCTGGCCGTCACGAATGCTCGATGCCGACGAGGCGCGCGTCGAGCAGACTGGCGAGGGCTTCGCCGCCCTGCTGCATCACGTAATCGTGATTCCATTTGAAGAACGGGCGCGCGAGCGGCGCGAGCAGGTTCATCCAGCCGCGTTTCGTGCGCACGCGCCATTCGTAGTGCACGACTGTGACTGCATCATACGTGGAGAACTGCCAGCGCCCGGTACCTTCGACATCGCCGCGCGCTTCGCCTTCGAGCATCACGAGCGGCTCGACGCGGGTCACGCGCATGTCGAAGGCGACGCGGTAGGGCAAGCGCCCTTTCCATGTGTAGCGGTGTAATGCGCCGACGCCGTCCGTTGCGCCGGTTTCCACTTCGATCACGCGTTCGACGCTTTTCCACCATTGCGGCCAGTGGGCCGGGTCGTGGATTGCATTCCACACTGCTTCCAGCGGCGCGTCGACGCGCCAGATCGTTGTGAAGCGGTACTCGCTTGGGTCCACGTGGGCTCCTTTCTTTTTTTGTCTGCGACGCTGGTTTGTTTTCTTTGTTGTCTGCGACGCTGGTTTGAATTGCTGCTTTCGCTGGCATTCGCGAATGTGGCTTGTTTTGCCCTTTCGCGGGCATCCGCGATGCGGGTTGCTTTTGCCACTGTCGCTGGCATCCGCGAATGCGCCTCGCGGCGCAGGCGTTGCCCCTGTGTGGGGAAACCCTCATTCCCTCAAAGCCTGTCCCGCAAGGAGGATACTGGCTCGATCCCCATACTCTGAGCAAATTTCACTTATTTTCGAGGACACCCGCAGGACACATTTTGCAGAAGTTTTGCACGCCCCGTCCCGTCCAGCTTGCCTCCTTTCGTCACTGCGCCTCCCAGGAATCCATTTCTGAACGAACGGCTTACGCTCGACGTTCCATCCCATGCACGAAAACAACAGGGATGCGGAGACGGTCAGGGCCAAACTGTCACAGGAGAGCGAGGATGAAGGACGTTAACTGTTCAAACCTTCGATACCAGGGAGCGGCACACACCATTTCCACTCCCCGCGCACCAACCCACGCGGAAACTTGCGCGGGCGACAACACTCGGAGTCGCAAAGGCTCGCCACGCGTTGCGGAAAGATTCAACCCCGGTTCGCTGCCGTGGCTCGTGCATGCACCGCGCGATTGGTTCAGCCCGCCAGGGTGAAGCCGCGTAATCTCCAAGGCGAAATCGCTACAGAGGAACAAAAGCCCGCTCGTGGCGGGCTGTGGTCCGGCCGGGTATTCCGAGGAAGGGCGTCGGCGGCCGGGACCGTGTGCGGGGGGCGCGCGGTCGGAACAAAAATATAGGCCGCGCTTTCTTCGCACGACTTGAACCGGGGGAATCGCTTCTTCGGGCCAACGCAGGCGAATCGGCGCGGCGTGCGTGCCGGCGCGCGATTGACGCCGTCACACTCCGCGATCCATTGCGCGAGCACGAACTGAGTCTGTGGTATGCGGTGCATCAGTCCGGTCTTGGCAAGTCGTTCAGGATGCTCAAGATCAAACGGCGCGCATAACTCCGTTTCGAACGTTTCTCATGGACTAACGCAAACGCCGTTCGGAGGGTTGCAACGGCTTCTCGTAATCGTCGATTCCGAGGCCAAGGCTCACGCGCCCAATCTGCTGTTCACGCGAGACAGTGTCGCCGCCATGGCTGACGGAGCTGGTCTTTTGTGTGCGGTGCCACTCTGACGGCGTGGTTCCATGCCTCGGAATCCGATGTCGCTGTCCAGAGTTTGGCCCGCCTTCATAGCGCGCTTTCTTTTGCCCTTCATCTCTCGTTGCTCCTGCCTCTGACGCGTCCGACTTTCATCGGCCGTGTCGCGTTCCATTCGTCTTGCCTGCGATGGCATGGCGATTTTTCGCCTGCCGCAATCAGGCCAGACCTATTTCGCGTGACGTGTTGCGCGCTTGCCACTCTTTTCAAATCCTGACACTTCCGCCAGCACGATTCCGATAGGTTTGAATCTGAATAATTAATTTGCATTCCGAACTAGATGACGTGCTTCCACAAATTAAGCAACAGGGACGTTACGAAAACATGAGCGATAACGCGGGCCGAAAAATCGCGCAGGGTGAAGACTTAAGGACTTGCGCATGAAAAACCGGTCGCCCTTTAATTCTTCTGTCTACATGGCGCCGGAACGACCGCTGGAGATACGTGGTTCAGCGCTGCCCCGATGGACGCCGCCCCAGCCGCCGCGTGACTACTACGTCATAACCGGACAACGGCCACCCAAAGACATCACAGAGCCGGTTTTCATCCCGGTCTACCTGCACGGCACCGAAGCAGTTGGCGAACTTTTCAAATATACGGTGCGCGTGCGCAGCGACATCGAGGTGCCTTCTTTCCCCGATCTCATCACGCTGAATCTGGACGATATCGTCGGAACCGATGTCATCGTGTATGTGGATGTGCCCGGCAAGGGCGTGTTCGTGCCCGGTATGCCGGGGGATACCGGCAGGGGCAATATCGGTGCCTATGTGCGCGAGATATCCGGGGTCGTGTGCGATGCGCGATTTGTACGGCGCGATGACCGTTCGATGGTCTACGAGTTCAATATCGAACCCGCGCTGAAGAAGGCCACACTAGGCCAGAACTGGCGGGTGTTCCAGAACTGTACGGTGATCGAGGCGATCAGCCAGCTACTTGCTCCCTATCCGATCTCGGTTGACTGGCGCATCCACGGGCCGTTGCACGGCGAGCATTACCCCATACGCGATCTGCAACGCCAATACTGGGAGAGTGACTGGACCTGCATCAGGCGCTGGTGTGAACGCGCGGGCCTGTTCTTCTGGTTCGAGCATAGCAACGGGTTTCATCGCCTCGTGATCGCCGACCACATGGGCGCGTTCGATTCACATGGCAAGGCGTACGCAACGCTCCGTTATGCGCCGGGCGACAACCGCATCGACGAGGAACACATCGAGCGGCTGGCATTCAGCAGCCGTCAGACGGAAGGCAAGGCAACCGCTGTCGATCACGACTACATGCAGCCCCGCATGCGGGCCGCCAATACGCCCTTGTGCGCGTCGGAGGACTACCCGCGCGACACGGGGGAAGCCGACCAGGAGTTCTATGAGTTCCGCGAATATCAGCCAGCCGCTCCAGGGCGCCCAGGGTCTGGCCGGGCAACGTCCTGACCTGGACGAACAGGCGCGTCAGGTGGCGCTGGTTCGCCAGCAATCCAGGCGATGCCAGGGACTGCGCGCAACGGGGTTCGGCCACCTGCGCGGACTGACCCCAGGCTGCACGTTCGACCTGACGGAATACCCGCTGGATGCGGCCAACCAGGAATATCTGGTGGTGTCCGCGACCCTCACGATTGAATCGAACGACCAGGCGAGCGGCTCGGACCAGGTATTCCGCTGCGACACGGAGTTCGAACTCTATCCGGTACAGGCGGGATATTTCCGCCTGCCAATCGTCACGCACTGGCCGGTTGCGGGCACCGAGATTGCGGTCGTGACCGGACCCGAAGGCCACGAGATGTGGACAAATGCTCTGGGTCGTGTGCTTTGCCAGCTCGCCCCCGACCGCACGGGCAAGTATGACCACAACTCGTTTATCTGGCTGCGCGTCATGCAGCCGTGGCAGAACCGTCAGATGGGTTCGGTGTTCGTCCCGCGCATCGGCAGCGAGATACTTGTCGGCTATGTCAATGGTAACCCTGACATGCCCTATATCGCGGGCAGCGCGGTCAACGCGAACAATCGCCCCCCGTGGCAGCTACCGCACAACCAGTGGCTGTCGGGTCTGCGCAGCAGGGAGCGGGATGGCTCGGCGTCGAACCATCTGGCGCTCGATGACACACGCGGCAAACAGCAGGTACAACTGGCGAGCGATCACGCGAAATCCAGCCTGAGTCTGGGCTATATCACGCGCATCGACGGCAACGCGGGGCGGCAGGACGAACGCGGTCAGGGCTTCGAACTGCGTACCGATCTGTGGGGTGTGCTTCGCGCGGCGATGGGCCTGCTCGTGACCACGTTCGGACGATCCGGCGCAGCGGGCAAGGTCAAGGACATGGCCGAAACAATCGCACGGCTTACGCAGGCGCGCGGGCAGCACGAGGACCTGTCGCAGCTCGCGCAGCGGCACAACGCGCAGACGCCTGATGCCAGTCAGGCCAATGCGGTCACCACGATCAAGGCGCAGAACGACGCCATCCGGGGTAACGGCGGAAACGGGAACGACTTCCCCGAAATGACGCGGCCCGACATGGTGCTCACGAGCGCAGCCGGCATCGCCACGACGGCGACCGACAGCACGCACATGGCAAGCCAGAACGATCAGGCGGTGACAGCGGGCCGCGATGTGAGCTATTCGGCGGGACGCTCGTATCACGTTGCAGCGCGCGGGGCGGTGTCGCTGTTCGCCTACCAGCAGGGCATGAAGTTCATCGCCGCAAAGGGTGCGTGGGTCGCACAGGCGCAGAGCGGACCGATGTCGCTGGAAGCCCTTGGTGATGTGACCGTCAGCAGCACGGACGGCCGAATCGTGATTACCGCAGCGAAGGAGGTGTGGATCGGCGCGAATGGTTCATATGTCCAGATCAACGGCAGCGGGATCACCAACGCATCGCCGGGACCGATTCTCGAAAAGACGCCTTCGTGGGATAAGCCGGGAGCCGACTCGAAGCGCATGCCGCTGCCGGTCATGCCGGTGGCGCCGTTTGCGCAGAACCCTACCGACGTCTATTCGCAGACGTTCGATGTCAGCACGGTTGCCGCGAATCTCGGCATTGGTCCGGCGCTCGCTAACCAGCCGTATCGCGTCTATCTGCCTGACGGCACGATCCAGCAGCAGGGCATGCTGACCGAAGGTTCCACCGTGACGGTCAATACGGCTGAGTCAACAAGAGTGAAGTGCGAGATTGGCGCAGGCGATTGGCGTGCTTTCGACGATGCCTACGATCATCACGAACTCGAAGACGGTATCGAGCCGGCGTGACCTCCGGGCGGCGCGTCGGAACCCGCAGCCACTTCTCCCGAACAGGGCAAGGTTGTGAAGGATACCCCGACGCGCAAGAAGGAAGTGACTGAAGACGAACAGACCCACAAGATGAAAACCAGCATCACAATCGAACATCACTACAAGGTCGTCGATACGGGCAAACCGACCACGATCGCGTTTAATGTGCTCGGGTCAAGACTTAACTACCCCAATCCGGCCATATTTTCCGAACAGCAGTACAAAAACATGGCGACTCAATTAAACGTCGAAGTCGCTGCCATTAAGGCAATCGTTCAGCAAGAATCACAAGGTCATCCATTTTTGGAGAATGGTCTTCCGCCGATACTGTATGAACGACGACACTTCTTCGACCTGGCAGTCAAAAAACGGGCAAGAGAGCAGCAAATCGTAAATTCGGCAGCCAAACGGAGAGGCGGTCAAGTCAAGGAGTCATCTCCCCAAACCCATATCCTGAATTCCCGGATCTGTGCTTTCCTAATGAGAAAGATAATTACGGCCGAGGTGGGTTGCATCAATATGAAAAGCTGGTTCGCGCGGCAAGCCTTGATTTTGAGGTGGCTTTGATGGCTTGCTCTTGGGGCGGGTTTCAGATATTGGGTGAATATTATCCATCGTGCGGGTGTGCAAACATCTTTGAAATTGTCAATAAGTTCATTTCGGGGACGAATGGGCAAGCGGAGATATTTGTCGCATTTATGAAAAACATGAAGCCAGCTGCCGTTAAAGGTCTGCAAACTCACAGTTGGGAGCAGGTTGCAGCTGCATATAACGGCTCGGGCTGGCGTGCTTCAAACCCTGATTATGCGATCCATCTCGCAGCATATTATGACCAATTCAAATAAATTCGTCGCAATACTATTCCTGCTAGCGCAAATCATTTCAAGCGCTCACGCTGGACAGGCAATAATTTTCACCGACCCAAGTTTAATCGGTTTTCGCAGTGGCGAAGAGGTTTCAGGGTTTTATGATTTGGAGAATAAAAAATTCTCCTGCAGCTTTCTGTTTTTTAAAAATGGAAAGGAGTTGAAAAGTATTGACGTTAGAGGGTACACCGTTACCAAGCTATTCACATTTGTTCCGAGCGAAAATTCACTTAATTTTGCGAACGGGATCGAATATTTGATATAGATGGTAGTTTATATCGAAACGGTAATGAATGGATAATCCGGACTGCAAGTGCTCAAGCGGGGTGTGAAAACGCAATGGGAACATTCACTTTCGATCCTAACGATTTTCGCTCCGTTAGTTATTATGTCCAACAGGAGATTCCAGCAATCGGCATTGCTCTTGCAAAAAGAAAAACCAATTTCTTTGATTATCAAAACGGAACATATGTGGCGCGAAAAGGCTATCTAGCGAAGTGGAATGCAGTGATCATACTGCAAATACGTGATCAGTTTTCTCTTGTTCGTTTCGTCAATCCGCACACAAATGTTGAGAACTTTGGTCGAGTGACAACCGGCTGGGTCCGTTCCTCTGATCTCGTGAACCCTTTCCCGCCAGCGAGCAAACAATGATCGCCCTTATCCGCCTCGGCGACACCACCGACCACGGCGGCGAAGTCATCACCGCTTCCGACACCATGCGCTACGGCGGTCGACGCGTGGCCCGCAGAGGTGACATGGTGACGTGCCCGCTCCACCCCGACATCAATCCAAATGTCATTCTCGAAGGCGACGCAAACATGATGGATGGAGGCGTTCCCGTCGCACGTCACGGACACAAGGCGACATGCGGCTGTCACCTGATTTCCAGTCTGATCTGACGCGGACGATGAGAGGGTATAAGAAGACGATTGAGGACATGCACGGCCTTGCCGCGAGTCGGGGAGGCGTCTGTCTTTCCCAGGAGTATGTCCGTGGGAACCTGCACCTGGAATGGCAGTGTGCCGAAGGGCATCGGTGGCGCGCGACCCCTGACGCTGTTGCCCAGCGTTCATGGTGTCCTATCTGCGTTCGGGCGCGGATGCGCGATACGCTGGAGACAAGACAATGCAGGCGGTCGCCGCACAGCGCGCCGGCCGCTGCCTGTCTGACGCCTATGTCGGCTGTTCCTCACCGCTTGAGTGGGAGTGTGCAAAAGGTCATCGCTGGAGGGCGACACCGGGAGCGGTCAAGCACCGTACCTGGTGTCCCGAATGCGCGAGACTGGCACGCGCGCATACCATCGAGGAAATGCGCGAGGTTGCGCGGCAACGCGGCGGGCAATGTCTGTCGGAAACGTACCGTAACGCTGCGACGCCGCTCGAATGGCATTGTGCGCGCGGACACACCTGGAGAGCTACATCCAATAGAATTCTGCAAGGTGGCTGGTGCAAACAGTGTTATTACGACAGCATGCGCGGCACGCTTGAATCCATGCAGGCGCTTGCGAAATCGCGCGGCGGACGCTGCCTGTCTGAACGATATGTTGACGCGGGAAAGCATCTGAGCTGGGAGTGTGACAAGGGGCACACCTGGCGCGCTGTTCCCTACTCGATTGCCGAGGGCAGATGGTGCCCGCAGTGCGCAATCCTCAGAAGGTGCCAGAACGACGAAGCACGCAGCCGATATCTCGCAGTACGAATCCGTGGTGGCTCTTCTACGTGAGCATAATGGAACACTAACCCGGTTCAAAAAAATGCCGTGCCCTTGGGCACGGTCAACAGGCTGAGTTAGCCGCCTCCGACAAGATCAACCGCGTGAAGCTCCGCTAGTGCTGCGTTGACCGTGCGTCGGGCAGCATCACCAGATCGCCACTGCCGCCAAAATCGAGCCAACCGGCGCATGCAATCTCGATACCTTTCTTTGCGATCGTTGCGGTAAAAGCAAAGCAAACCGCAATCGCGAATACCAGCGACAGCGGCAAAACACACCGGCGTCGCAGACAAACAAAAAAACCTATTACAGACGAGAAACCCTATTCCACTTTCCACCACCGCGGCAACAGCCGCCTCACCTCCCGCCGCCGGAAACGATCATCGATCAGATGCACCACCCCCGCGTCATGCTCTGTGCGTATCACGCGCCCCGCCGCCTGCACGACCTTTTGCATGCCCGGATACAGATACGCATAGTCATAACCATTGCCAAACCGCGCCTCCAGCGTGCGGCGCATCTGCTCATTCACGTCGTTCATCTGCGGCAACCCGAGCGTCGCAATGAACGCGCCAATCAACCGGTCACCCGCCAGATCCACGCCCTCAGAAAACGCGCCGCCCAGCACCGCGAAGCCGATGCCCGCGCCGCTCGTCTCGAATCGCGCAAGAAAAGCGTCGCGCGCAGCTTCGTCCATGCGCGGCTCCTGCGTCCAGATCGGCACCTGCGGATGCCGCAGGCGCATCGACCCGGCCACGCGCTGCAGATAGTCGAAGCTGCTCAGGAACCCGAGATAGTTGCCCGGACGCTCGGCATACTGTCGCGCGATCAGATCGACGATCGGTTCGAGCGAGCGTTCACGGTCGCGCCAGCGTGTCGATACATGATCCGCGACCCGCACGTCCAGCTGCTCCGCCCGGAACGGCCCGTCCACGTCGAGCCAGCCAGTGTCGTCGGGCAAGCCGAGCATGTCGCGATAGAAATGCTGCGGACTGAGCGTGCCCGAAAACATGATCGTCGCCCGCGCGGCTGCATAACGCGGTTTCAGGAACGGCGCGGGAATCACATTGCGCACGCAAAGCGATGTCGCGGGCTTCGTGCGCGAGCCGGCGTGCTGCGATTCGAGCGTCACGTCAACGATGGAGTGATCGCCAAACTGCTCGAGTAGCGACACGAAATGCAACGCGTCGAAATAGAAGCGCAGCACGGTTTCGTCGACGGAATGCGGTGCTTCCGCGAGCTGGTCGCCAAGCGACGCGATCAGGTTCTGCACGGCCGATTGAAGCTTCGGCGGCACGGCGGCGAGCACCTCGTATGCCGCGTTGCGCTCTCGGCTCAACGCATTCCATTCGCGGTTCAGACGGTCGAAGGGCTTCTTCAGCGCAGCGGGCGCGGCATGGCGCGCGCCGCGAAACGCGGACTGATCGAGCGTCGCGCTGTACATGCGGCGCGCGCGGTCGGGCAGATTGTGCGCTTCGTCGACGAGCACCGCGACGCGCCAGTCGTTCATCTGCGTGAGCGCGTAGAGCATCGCGCTGCTGTCGTAGTAATAGTTGTAGTCGCCGATCACGACATCGCACCAGCGCGCCAGCTCCTGCGCCAGATAATACGGACAGATGCCGTGCGCGAGCGCCGCCTCGCGCACCGTCGCGCGATCGAGCATGCGCGCCTGCAACGCCGTGCCGCGCGCGGCGGGCAGACGGTCGTAGAAGCCGCGCGCGAGCGGACACGATTCGCCGTCGCATGATTTGTCGGGATGCTCGCAGGCCTTGTCGCGCGCGACGAGTTCTAGCGTGCGCAGCGGCAACGGCCCCACGCCTTCGTGCAGCGATGCGATCGCATCGAGCGCCAGTGCGCGGCCCGGTGTCTTCGCCGTCAGAAAGAACACACGGTCCAGATGATCGGCGCCGCACGCCTTCAGCAACGGGAAGATCGTGCCAAGCGTCTTGCCGATGCCCGTCGGCGCTTGCGCCATCAGACAGCGCCCGTCGCGCGCCGCGCGGAATGCGGCCACCGACAGCTCGCGCTGGCCGCTGCGAAACTCGCGATACGGAAAGCGCAGCGCGCCGAGCGCGGCGTTGCGCGCGTCGCGATGCGCTTCTTCATGCGCGGCCCACGCGACGAACCGCTCGCACTGGTCCTCGAAAAACGCGCGAAGCGAAGCCGCAGTGTGCGGCTGCGTCAGCACTGTTTCTTTCTGATCGGCGATATCGAAGTACACGAGCGCAACCGTCAGCGCTTCGAGTCCACGCGCGACGCACAGCAAATGTCCATATATGAGCGCCTGCGCCCAATGCAGCACGCGATGGTTGGCGGGCATCCGTTCGAGATCGCCGCGATGCGTCTTGATCTCTTCGAGACGGTTGAGCGCGGGGTCGTAGCCGTCGGCGCGGCCGCGCACCGTCAGCCCGCGATGCGCGCCCGTCAGCGTGATCTCGGCCTCATAGCCACCCGTGCGGCGCGCCGTCACCGTCTGATGTCCGGCCATGCCCTCCAGCGCCGAGGGCGCAGGCGTGAAGCGCAGATCGAGATCGCCGCGCCGCGCGGTGAATTCGCACAGCGTGCGCACGGCAACGACGTACGTCATGCCGCCTCCGTGCTGGTCGCTTCGCCGCTGCGCGCGACGTTGCCGCTGTCGCCGCTACCGGCGTGACGGGCTGTATCGATGCCGTCGGACCAGCGCAGATCGAGCACGCGCACGGGCATGTCGTGCTGCATGCAGTAGTCGAGCCAGCGAATCTGGTTGTCCTGAAGACGGTCGCCCGGCCCCTTCACTTCGATCAGCTCATAGCGCCGCTCGCGCGGCCAGAAGCGGATCAGGTCGGGCAGGCCCGAACGGTTCGCGCGGATGTCGGCCAGCAGGCGCTCGAACCACAGCTTCAGATGCACGGCGGGCAGGCAGTCGAGCGCGAGCGTCAGCAGGCCGGGCGTCAGCATGCCCCAGAACACGAATGGCGATTGCAGCCCGGCCTTCGTTTCGAAGTGACGCAGGATCGTCGCGCGCCACGCATCGCTATCGAGTTGCGCGAAGCACGCGTCGAACTGCGTGGCGCGGCGCACGCGAAAGTTGGGTGCATGCAGGTCGGCGGGGCCGCGCTGGAACGGGTGAAAGAACGCGCCCGGCACGGCCGCGAAGATGGGCTCCCAGCACAACAGACCGAACAGCGAATTGATCAGCGCATTCTCGACATAATGAACGGGCGCGTCGTCCGTCGAAAGATGATCGCGCACCGCGTATTCGACCGCGATCGGCTCGGCGGGACACGGCAGTTCGAGCAGACCGCGCTGCGCGGCGCGCGCGCCCGCGAGCTTTGGCGCGTGAAGCCCGAGCCGTCGTTGCAGGCGCGGCACGATGCGCGCGAGTCGTTGCTGCTCTTCTTCGCTCTCGGGTTCGGCGGCGGCTTGCAGCGCAAGCGCGAGCGCCGCTTCGTCTCGGCCCGCGCGTTCGAGCACGCGCATGCGTCGATGACGCGCACCCGGCCACGCGCAGCGCTCGTAGACACGCAAGGCCGCGTCCCAGTCGTGCCGACGCTCCGCATGATGGCCGATCGCGAACAGCAGCTTCGCGCGCCGCAACGCGAGCCATGCGTTGTCGCGCGTGTCGATTGCGTCGACGGCTTCGAGCAGCGGCTCCAGCGCTTCAGCCCCCGTCAGCTCCAGCGCTTCGCGACATGCACTGAGCGCGAGATACGCATCGACGTCTTCGCGTTGCTGAAACGCCCGCGACGATTGCGCGAACGCGACGCGCTCGTACTGGAACACGCCCAGATCGGCCAGCACGAACTCCGACCAGTCCTGATGCAGATTGCCGAAGAACATCAGCCGAAAGCGCTCGCACAGCGGCGCGACGAGCACACGCAACGCGGCTTCAGACGTCTCGCCATCCCATTCGCGATAACGCCTGGGCGCCGCATGCTGCGCGCGCAATGCTTCGAGCCACTCGGCCTTGCGCGCGCCCTTGAGCGCGGGCGCAGCGGCGAACATGCGGGCAAGCTCCGGCCGGGTCGCCAGCGCGAACAGTTCGTCGAGCGACACGGCGGCATCGGCGTCGATCCAGCCGAGCGCGGCGAGCGGCGCGGCCGCCGCGACGGAGCAGCCGATTTCCGCATACGCGAGCCGACCCGTGCGAAACAGCGTGCCCTTGCGCATCAGCATGCGCACGAGCAGCGCGCGCGACGCCTTCGGCAAACGTGCGTCGTCATTGAGAAACACCTCGAGAAAGGCACGCTCGCCGTCGTCGAGCAGATCGTCGTAACGCTCGGCGATCCAGGCGAGCGCGCGCTCGAAATTAGTCAGGTAATAGAAAGATCCGGCGATGGGATCGGCAGCGGCGGTCGGCACGGCTATCGGGCGCAGTCGGATACAAACGGCATGGAAGATACAGAGGCACGGAGGGCTGTATATTTATACAGCGATCATAGCAAATCCGGCCCGCGGGAAGCGAACAAGCGAACCGGAAACAGCCAGACGCGGACGGGACCTCAGGTGCCGCGCACTTCCGGCTCCGCATAGGTGACCTGCACGGCGGGCACGAACCACGCGAGACATAGCCCTATCAACGCAGCCAGCGCGGCGACGGCAAGCCCGATATGAATCGACACGACGAGCGCTTCGCGCGCCATGTGCATCATCGGGTCGCTGGAATGACCGGCCGCCACCAGCCGCTCGATCAGCGCCGATTGCTCCGCGCGATCGACGAGCAGTTCCGGGCTCGCAAACGACTTGAACCATTGCGTCGCCTGATACGAATCGAGCGAACGGTTCACGCCCTGCGTATACAAATGCCCGAGCAGCGCGCCCGTGATCGCCGTGCCCAGCATCCCGCCGAAAATGCGCAGCGATTGCAGCAGCGCCGTCACGGCGCCGAGATGATCGCGCGCGACGATCTGCTGCGAGCAGATGGTCAGATTCGTCGCGACGAGGCCGAGCCCCAATCCGCTCACGCCCATGCACGACATCCACACGGCATGCGGCTCGTTGCCCTTGAGCGCGACGAGCGCGAGACAACCGATAACGAACAGCGCAAAGCCGATATACATGAGCCCGTTCGCGCGGCGAATCCGGGTGACGATGCGGTTGTTCAGCACGCTGCCGACCGTCGTGCCCAACAGCAGCGGCGTGATCAGCATGCCGGAGTCGTGCGGCGACATCGCATAGCCGCCCTGGAACAGCAGTGGCACGTAGAACACCATCGAAAAGAGCGCGAAGCCGCCGAGCACCGACATCGCGAACAGCGGTGCGAGCCTGCGGTCGAGCAGCACGTCGACGGGCACGACGGGATAGCCCATGCGCTTCTCCCAGAAGTACAGCGTCAGCGCGCAAACGGTCGTGATCGAGAAGAGCAGGATCGTCGTGCCGCTGATGCCTTCACGCGGCAGCAATTCGATCAGCAGTTGCAGCGCGCCGAACGTCACCGCGACGACGAACGCGCCGAGCCAGTCGAGCTGGATCGGACCGCTCGCTTTCATATGACGCAGCTTCGGCACGAACATCTGCACAAAGATCAGCGACACGACGCCGACGGGCACGTTGACGAAGAACACGAGCCGCCAGCCCTGCATCTGCGTGAGCATGCCGCCAAGCGTCGGCCCGACGATGTTCGCGACGCCGAACGACGACGTGACGAACACGAGCCAGCGCAGGCGCAGCTTCGGATCGGGGAACAGGTCGGCGACCGTCGCGAACACCGTGCCGATCAGAATGCCGCCGCCAATGCCCTGCAGACCGCGTGCGGCCACGAGAAATATCATGTTGGTCGCGAGCCCGCACAGCACCGACGCGAGCGTGAACAGCAGGATCGCCGCGAGCAGGAACGGCTTGCGGCCGAACAGGTCGCCGAGCCGCCCGAAGATCGGAATGGTGATGACGGACGCGAGCATGTACGAGGTCGCGACCCACGCGTAGAAGTCAAAGCCCTTCAGGTCCGCGACGATGCGCGGCAGCGCCGTCCCGACGATCGTCTGATCCAGCGCGACGAGCATCGTGACGAACGCGATGCCGAGCATGGCGAGCAGCGATTCGCGAAACGGCAGCAACTGCCGGCCAGGATCATGCGCGTCGATGGCGTACATCATGGCGTGCTCCACCGAAAATGCGTCCGCGCCTGTCGCGGACACCCAACCAGACGAGTGACTCTTGGAGAGTGGTACTCGCGTCCGAAAATAGCAAGGCCGTTGCGCCGCCCTGCCCGCGCAAGCACTTGCGCAGCAAGCTATATACGCATGCCAGAGCCGTCTGGAGCGCAATCGTCGTCAGGAACCGTTGTATTTCTGCGGCTGTCGCGGACCAAAGCAGGCGCATGGCGGATGCGCGGCGCGGCTTTGGGCTTCGCGGCGGCCCGCAAGCCGTGCTCGCGGCGACGCGTGCGGCCGGGCATTGGACGGCTCGTCTTTCTCGGGCGGTAACGCCATGCCGGACAGCGGCGCGATGCCCTCCGCGGCGGCCGGCCGATCAACACACGAAAGCGGGCCAGCACCTGCATCAACGGCATCTGTGGCCTAACATCCGGTGTGTCGCCATCCACCCGTGATGCACGCCATGGAACCGTCCACCAATCCCGCCGATCGCGAGCCGCCCGCCGACACGACGCGTCGCGAAAGTGCCGCCCGGCAGCCGATGGCCGCCGTCAGCGCGTGGCTTGCGCGCGTCGATCCCGGCACGCACCGCCGCATCAAGGGGCTGCGCCTCGTGACGGCGTACGGCCTTGCCGCGGCCCTCGGCACGCTGCAGGACGTCACGCACGGTCTGCCGCGCAACGTGTCCGTCGGCTTGATCGCTGCCGGCTTCGCGCTTTGGGCGAGCGTGTCGGAGGCGCGCACGACACGCCCCGAATCCAGCCGCGACCTCGCGCTGCTCTGCACGGCGGCCGCCTTCGGCGCGGCAACGTACGTGTGCTTCGCGCAACCGTTGCACGGGCTGGGCCACGCCGGTCCCGAACTGATCCTCGTCACGGGCGCGTTCGTCGTCGGCTATCTGAAGCGTTTCGGCGTGCTCGGCGCGGGGCTCGGCTCGCAGATCTATATCGGTCAACTGATGGCCTACACGGCAGGGCTGGTCGTCGCCGATCTGCCCGCCATCGCGGTTGCCGGGCTGATCGCGATGCTCGCGTCGATCGTGCCGCGGCTGCTGAGCGGCCCGGCCGAGCGGCCTGCCGTCGTCGCCGCGCTTTCGCCGGGGCCGCCGCGCGTGCCGGGACGCCCTTCGCCGGAATTCGTGATGGGACTCCAGGCCGCGAGCAGCGCGCTCGTCGTGGTCGCGTTGAACGCATGGCTCGGCATCGAGGAATCGGCGTGGGCGATCACGGCCAGCACCTACGTCGTGGCCGGTTCCGCGACGGGCACTGTCGAGCGCGTGCGGCGCCGGATCATCGGCACACTTTTCGGCGTGCCGCTCGGGCTCGCCTGCCTGCCCGTCGCGGAGCACGCACCGCTGCTGATCTGGCTGGCCGCCGCGCTCGCGATGATCGTCTATTCGATGGCGCTGCCCGAACGATATGACATCGCGTGCGGCGCCTTCGCGTTCACGCTGATCGTCACGCTCGCGGTGAGCGGCGTGCATTCCGTTCCGCTGCTCGCGGCGCGCGCGTGGGAGACGCTGATCGGCGGCGTGCTCGGGCTGCTGGCGGCGATGTTCATCTTTCCACTGCGCGCGCGCAGCGAGTGAGGCGGCCGCATTCTCTGCCGTTTTGGCCGTGCATGCCGCGATAGGCGGTGCCCGGCTGCCCGATGATGCGCAGCCTCAAGTCATGACTTGCGGGCCGCGCC
The DNA here is from genome assembly GCF_017814945.1 of Paraburkholderia sp. LEh10. Taxonomy (GTDB): domain Bacteria; phylum Pseudomonadota; class Gammaproteobacteria; order Burkholderiales; family Burkholderiaceae; genus Paraburkholderia. Next base: position 32,327 of record NZ_JAGIPX010000009.1, on the reverse strand, counting down.
GCTTGCGCGTGGGCGGCTCAGGCGCGGTCTCGCTTTACAAGCGCGATAACAGGCGCGACAACAGGCGCGCTAATGGGCCCGCTGATGGGCCCGCTAACAGGCCTAATGGCCCGCTAATGGGCCCGCTAACAGGCGCGTTAGCGGGCGCGACGCCGGGCAGTGGCCGCAGGCGCCGCTCGTGCGCGCACGTGGGCGGCATCGTACGACGTGCCGAGCACGTGCTCGACGAATTGCACGAAAGCCCTCGCCTTTGCGCTCGCCATGCGGCCCGTCGGGAACACGGCCCACAGATCGACGGGCGGCAGCGACCATTCTTTCAGCACGGCCTTCACCTCGCCGCTCGCGAGCTCGGGCGCGAACATCCATTCCGACGCGACGGCCACGCCCATGCCCGCGAGCACCGCGGCGCGCACGCCTTCGGCCGCCGACACGCGCATCCTGCCCGACACGGCGACAGCCGTCTCGGAGCTTCCGCGACGAAACGACCATCCGCTGCCGCCGCCGCGCTGGTCGTAAATGATCGCCTCGTGCTCCAAAAGATCGGCGGGCGTTTTCGGCGTGCCGTGCGCGCCGAAATAAGCGGGCGTGCCGAGCACGAACCTGCCGCTCTGCGCGATCTTGCGCGCCGTCATGCTCGAATCGCCGAGCGTGCCCATGCGCAGCGCGACATCGATGCCGGCTTCGAGCAGATCGATGTTGCGATCGTCGAGGATCACGTCGACGTTCAGATCGGGATGCGCGTCGAGAAACTCGCGCATCCTCGGGATCAGGTTGATCCGCGCGAACGTCACGGCGGCGCAGACACGCAGGCGTCCTGAAAGCCCCGCCGCTGAACCGCGCGCGGCGAGTTCGGCTTCGTCGGCTTCTTCGATCGCGCGCCGCGCGCGCTCATAGAACTGCTGCCCGGCTTCCGTCGGCGTGAGGCCGCGCGTCGAACGGATCAAAAGACGCACGCCGAGCCGATCCTCGAGCTGGGCAATCGACTTCGATACGGCGGGTTGTCCGACGTCGAGCCGACGCGCGCCTGCGGAAAACGAGCCGGCTTCGACTACGGCGACGAAGGTTTCCATCGCGCTCAGGCGGTCCATAATCTTTAAAAGGTTATTCCCAAGGAGAATGGATCATAGCGCGTGGAAGCAAACTCCGCAGATCGAATCGCGAAAATATCTCTGCGAAAATGCATTACTCGCAGGAAAATGACGCATTCCATCACGGAATTCGTGATGCCGCGCCTGTTTCATCGCGCTCGAAGACACATCGTCGAGAAACGTGCGACTCAGGCAGTGGAATATTCCACCCACTCATTCGTTACCGAACAATCCGCTCACCATCAAATTAATGTCGACGCGATAGTACAAACCCATCCCCAAGGAATAAATTGCATCCGTACCTCGTTCAATGACCGATACGGCCTTTTGGACGGAGCAAGGAGGGCGGTTATGAAGTCTCTACTCGAGGTATTCGGCATCGCAGCCTCTAGCGCGGCTTTGGCAGCCACGCTCGTTTCATGTGGCGGCGGGTCCGGATCGAACAACACGGGCATGCCTGTGCAGTCCACGTTCACGGCCTCTGCGCTGGTCTCGGATGGCGTGATCGCTGCCCCGCACACCGATCCGAATCTGAAGAACGGATGGGGTGTCGCCTTCAATCCGAAAGGCTTCGCGTGGGTCGCCGACAATGGCACCAATCGCGCGACGCTCTATGACGGCAACGGCGTGCCGCAATCTCTGGTCGTCACGATTCCCGACGGCAAGAACGGCACGGCGTCACCGACGGGCATCGTGTTCAACGGCACCTCGAGCTTCACCGTCACGCAGAACGCCAAATCGGGCGTGGCCGCATTCATCTTCGCGGGCGAAGGCGGCACGATCACCGCGTGGGCGCCAGCCGTCGGCCCAACCAATGCATTCACGATGTATGACGACGGCACGGGCGGCGCCGTGTACAAAGGACTCGCGCTCGCCGCGAACAACGGCAACAATTTCCTCTACGCGACCGACTTTCATAACAACAAGATCGATGTGTTCGACACGAACTTCGCGAAGGTCACGATGCCGGGCGGCTTCAAGGACCCCGCGATTCCAGCCGGCTTCGCGCCGTTCGGCATCCAGGCGATCGGCTCGAATCTGTTCGTCACCTACGCGAAGCAGGACGCGGACGCGCATGACGACGTCGCGGGCGCAGGGCTCGGCATGGTGGACGTATATGACACAGCGGGCAATCTTAAGCAGCACTTCGCAACGGGAGGTCCTCTGAATGCGCCGTGGGGCATTGCGCAGGCACCGGGCAGTTTCGGCTCGTTCGGCGGCGCTGTCCTGATCGGCAATTTCGGCGACGGCACGATCAACGCATTCAACGGTGTCAACGGCAGTTCACTCGGCTCGCTCAAATCGTCGAACGGCAACGCGATCGTCGAGCCCGGCTTGTGGGGCATTGCCTTCGGCAACAACCTCGACAACCAGCCTTCGAACACGCTGTTCTTTGCAGCGGGACCCAATGACGAAGACGACGGCGTCTATGGAAGAATCGACCTGAACCCGGCGTCGTCCTCGGGCACGAGCACGGGATCGACGGGCACGAGCACGGGATCTGGCACGAGTTCCACGGGAGGGTCAAGCATCGGCATGTAGGCGCGGGCTCTTATGCCGCGAATAAACGAAACGGCCGCTCTTGCGAGAGCGGCCGTGCTGCATGCATGTTACGCCAAACCTGCGCCAAATCCGCGCCGAACCTGCGCCAGTCGAACCAGCGTCAAACCTGCCGTCGCAACTCCGCAGGCGGAACCTTCATCAAATGCCGATACTTCGCGACCGTGCGTCGCGCGACGAGCACGCCCTGGTCCGCCAGCATCTTCGCGAGTGCGACGTCCGACAGCGGATCATGCGTATTTTCCGCGGCAATCATCTCTTTCAGGAGCGCGCGCACGGCAGCGGCCGAACATGTCCCGCCGCTTTCGGTGCCGAGTTCGCGCGGGAAAAAGTGCTTGAATTCGAAAATGCCGCGCGGCGTCGCCATGTACTTGTTGCCGGTCGCGCGCGATATCGTCGATTCGTGCAGGCCAAGTTCTTCCGCGACATCGCGCAGCACGAGCGGCTTCAACGCTATTTCGCCGTACTGGAAGAACGGCTTCTGATGCGCGACGATGCATTCGGCCACGCGCTGGATCGTCTCGAAACGCTGCTGTGCATTGCGGATCAGCCAGCGGGCTTCCTGTAGCTGCTGCGCGAGCGGCGAACGGCTCGCACCCGCCGACTGCGCGAACAGCTCCGCGTACATGCGATGAATCCGCGCGCGCGGAAGCACGGCGGGATTGACGGTCACGACCCACTTGTTGCGCACGTTGCGCACGATCACGTCGGGGACGATGTAGTTGTCGTCGGCGCGGCCATACGAATTGCCGGGCTTCGGATCGAGCTTGCGCACGAGCGCGCAGGCAATGCGCAATTCCTCCGCATCGCAGCCGATCTGCTTTTGCAATTCCGCGTGCTCACGCCGTGCGAGCTTGTCGAGATGATGTTCGACCACCTTCCTGGCGACATGGCGGCCCGGCGTATCGGCGGGCAATGCATCGAGTTGCAGCGACAGGCACTCGGACAACGAGCGCGCCGCAAGTCCGGGCCGGTCCAATGTCTGCACGAGGCGCAGCGCGACGAGCAATTCGTCTTCCGTCAATGCGGGCTCGAGCTCGACCACGTTCGTGAGATCAGCGAGGTCCTGGCGCAGGTAGCCGTCGTCATCGAGCGCTTCGATCACGATACGCGCCACTTCGCGATCGCGTTCGTCGAGCCGGTAAAGACGTAGCGCATCATGCAACTGTTCATGCAGGGTCGGTTGCACGCGTGCCCATTCCGTGGGATCGCTGGCCTCGGAGTCGCCGTTGTAGCGTGATGGCCCACGGCCATATGCGTCGCCCGCGAAGTCGCCGCCGCCGTCATCCGGCGAGGCGCTGCTCTCCACTGACGATTCCGCCGGCGAGCCTTCGAGCGCGGCATCGCGTTCGGCGGCGGGCAGCGATTCACCATCGGGACCCGTGCCGTCCGGCGTCTTGCCCGCCGACAGCTCCTCGGAAGCGGATGGGTCGTATTCAAGGAAAGGGTTGGTGTCGAGTGCGTTGCGCAGTTCCTGCTGGAATTCCAGCGACGACAGTTGAAGCAGGCGCACGGACTGCTGCAGACGCGGCGTGAGCGCGAAGGTCTGCTTCGCGCGTAGTTCGATTGAAGGCGGCATACAGACTCGTTCCTGTGAATGTTCGACAAAACCTGCTGCGTTGCGATTGAGCACGCAACTGTCGTACCACTTTGCGCAACTTGCTGTTTTGATTCGGCTTTGTCCTCTTCTGTTGCATGCGCGATGCCCGATACGCGCGGCGAATTTACAAACGCTCTGAAATTCGAACCGAATCAGCACGCATCGATTGCAATGCGGCCTTTTGCGTCCACGGCGACATTGCACACGCGCAGCGTCGCCCGCACACGCCGTCGCCACGAAGAAGCGCCGGCGTCCGGCGTGTCGATGGGCATGACGCTTGCTGGAGGCCTCACAGGGATGCGCGCCTTCACATCTGATCCGATCGGACAGACGTGGCGCGCCCCGTGTCGGCGACGGACCAGACGGAACCGCGGCGGCAGTGGTCTTTGGTCTGGTCATCGGCGGCATGGGCCGCGATCGATCGCACGGACGACAGGACCGCATCCCTTGATCGCTTATCAACCGGGAAGGAGAAACCATGAAAACCATCCAGTTCCTCAAGGCCGCAGGCAGCATCGCGTGCGTTGCATTCGCACTGAACGCCACCGCGCAGACGACGGCATCCGCGCCGCGCGCGACTTCGGAATCCATCGGCCAGCATTTCGACGACGGCACCGTGACCACCAAGGTCAAGGCCGAGTTGCTCGGCGCGAAGAACGTGAAGTCCACGCACATTCACGTCAAGACCGTCAAGGGTATCGTGTGGCTGACGGGCTCCGTGCCGTCGGCTGACGACAAGACGGCTGCACAAGATGTCGTGGAGAACGTGTCCGGCGTGAAGGGCGTGAAGAACCATCTGAAGATCGCGGCTGACTAAGCCGCTCTTCTCGCATTCTCCAATTGGACCTTTGACCGGACACGAAAGAAAGGCCGCCCTTGGACAGGCGGCCTGCTTACGATCTGCTGCCTCGATGCCCTTTTGCGCTGCGCTTGCCGCGCGCGCTCAGGTCTTCATCGCGGCGTATTGATCCCGCATCGCGCGAATGCGGTCGTGATTCTGTAGCACGCCCTGATACAGCCGCTCGACCACGGCCCGGACATCGGCGGGCAACTCTTTTTCGAGCGCGTCGAGAAAGTGCCTTTGCGCAGCGTCTTCGCCCTTTTCGCAATCGGAGAGAATCGCGTAATCCGCGCGGCTGCCAACGGCTAACTTTACCTCCAGCCATCCGCGATGTAATGCACCCGCCATGCTGCCTCCGCTCTCGGGCTTCCCGCCAAGCGACAGCACGAGGTCCTGCAGTTCTCGCGCACCCTGCGTGCAATGCTCCGCGGTCTCGAGCAACGCCTCCTTCACGCTTGCATGCTGCGCGGCGTCGGCCGCTTTCATGAAGCCTCGCTCGCCGTCCTTCGAGATTTCGATCAGATCGTTCAGCACCGCAATCACATTCGTCGTCATATGTTCGCTCCCCTTCAGTGGTGCATCGGATACGTGCCCCATTGCACTTGTCATGCCTGCACGCGCGACATCGCGAAGCATTCCATCGACACGCTGGACAAATCGATCGAATGCAACAGCGCCTCGCGCGCAAGCAGGCTTTGGGTTTGAGCTTGCCTCATCACGCGGCGGTTGCCAAAACCGGCCGCCGCATTTTCGTTCTTGTTTTACGGCATCGATCGCGCGGGACGCGATGCTCCAATCACGACTTGACGCCGCGATCCGGCTCCATCCCTTCGACACGGAACAGGCCGCTGTGCAGAATCACACTTTCGCCGCCGTTCAGATCGAGCGCTTCCGCGCACACCGATCGAATGCGCGCGCGTCCGCGCTCATAAGCGCGGATCAACACGTCTTCGAGTGGAGAGTCGGCGCCGAAGTGATCTTCGAGCGCCTCGGCCGTGATCGCACAAACGACGATCTTGCCGTCGACGCACGCGGCAAAGCGCACGGTCAGGCTCGACCCGTCGAATGCGGGAGCATCATCGGGAAATGTGATGTGCATGAGAGAGTCCTCGTACGCCGCGCGCGGGATGAACATGGCAACCACCCCATTCATGATGCAGCCTTGTGTGCGTTGGCGAGTTGCTGAGCCATCGCCAGATGGTGACGGATAACGGGCAGCGCGCGCGTTGCCGCGCCCTTTAGTTGCGGATCGTTGCCGCTTTCGCTTTCCTTCTGGAACAGCTCGACGGCTTTCTCGTGGCCCCCCACCGCGACCTGCTCGATGTAGGCCTTGTCGAAGTCATCTCCCTTCAGTCCCTGGAGCTTGCCGACCAGCGCCGAATCGGCGCCCGGCGACGTCCCAAGGCCCTTTGCCGTCGCGACGACATCGAGGCTGCGTGCAAGCTTCGTGTGATCCGCGATCATCTGCTGCGCGAACTTCTTTACTTGCGGATTGGAGGAGTTCGCCAGCGCGAGCTTGCTCGCCGCGATCTCCGTTGCGCCTGCCTGCGAGGCGTCCTGCATGAACTGCTGGTCGCCCGGCGACAGCTTCTCGTCTGCATTGGCGATCACGGATGTCACGGAGCCGAGCGCGAGCACGGCAGGCAATACAATGGCTCGAACGAATAGGCGAATAGTCATGCGTCTCTCCGATGATGCGCCGCGCGCATTCATGCCGCCTTCTTCTTCGACAGTTGCGCAATCAGCGTTTTGTTGAACGCGGGAATATCATCAGGCTTGCGGCTCGTGATGAAATTGCCGTCCTCGACCACTTCCTTGTCGACCCACGTGCCGCCCGCATTGCGGATGTCGTCCTGCAGGCTCGGCCAGCTCGTGACCGTGCGCCCCTTGATCAGCCCCGCCGACACAGGCAGCCACGTGCCGTGGCAAATCACGGCAATCGGCTTCTTCGCCTGATCAGCCGCTTTGACGAACGCCTGCGCCTGCGGCACCAGACGCAGCGCGTCGCCGTTCACCACACCCCCTGGCAAGACCACGGCGTCGTAGTCGTCGGGCATGGCCTTGTCGAACGTCGTATCGACATCGACGCTATCGCCCTTGTCCACATGCCTGAAACCCTGAATCTTCCCGGCTCTGGAAGAAATTACGTGTACGGTCGCGCCTGCTTCCGTGAGCGCCCGGCGCGGCTCGATCAATTCGGCCTGCTCGAAGCCGTCGACGGCGAGTACTGCAACCTTGCATCCAGCGAGTGTGTTAGCCATGAGTCCTTCCTCCTTCGCTTTATCTGCCGTGGGTGCTATGGGTGAAATACTTTGGTGGAATTCATTTCGCCGGGCCCGTCCTGCAATGCCCGCGTTCGTGCACAAGTCGAGCAAGTTCGGTGCCCAACTCCTACGAACGTGTACGAGCGGGTATGAGCGCGCGATCGAGATCGTGTGCGGCGCATACGAATCCGGGCATTGCTATTGCAGCGGCCTACGGCGTAATGCAATGGGACGGTAGCTTCGAATGAAAACGATGACGCGCCGCGCGCTCGATGCGATTGCAGAAGAACTGCCTGCCGCCATGCCTGCCGGCTTGCGGCACGCGGATGACACACGGCCGGGCTTCACGCGCCGCAAGCTCAAGCACGGGTTCGCCTATTTCGATCTCGACGGCAAGCGTATCGAGGACGCAGCACAGATTGCGCGCATCAATGCACTCGCAATTCCGCCCGCGTATTGCGACGTATGGATCTGCCCCGACCCGCGCGGCCACATCCAGGCGACGGGACGCGATGCGCGCGGCCGCAAGCAGTATCGCTATCATCCGCAATGGCGCGAAACGCGCGACGCCGACAAGTTCGGCCGCATGGCGGCATTCGGGCGCGCACTGCCGAAGATACGCGCGCGCGTCGCACGCGATCTCGCGCGCGAAGGCATGCCGCGCGAAAAGGTGATCGCGGCCGTCGTGCATCTGCTCGATACGACGCTGATCCGCATCGGCAGCGTCGAGTACGCGCGTGAAAACCAGTCGTATGGACTGACGACGCTGCGCAAAAAGCACGTAAAGATTCGCGCCGGCGAAGTGCGCTTCCGGTTCGCGGGCAAAGGCGGCATCGAGCATGACGTAACTGTCGACAACCCGCGCGTGAAGCGCATCGTGCGCAGGTGCGCGGAACTGCCGGGCCACGATCTCTTTCAGTACATCGGCGAAGACGGTGCGCGCCATACGGTCGGCTCAGCCGACATCAACGAATATCTGCGCGCCGCGGGCAATGCGGACTTTACGGCGAAGGATTACCGGACATGGGCAGGCAGCGTGTTTGCGTTGGCCGCGCTGCGTCAACAGGTGTGCGAAAGCGCGGAGCACGCGCGCCGGCATGTGGTCGCGACCGTCAAGGATGTCGCAAGCCTGCTGCGCAATACGCCCGCCGTCTGCAGGCGCTGCTATATCCATCCGGAAGTGATTGCTGCTTTCGAGGCGGGTGAACTGCAAGGCCTGACCAGGCAGCGCGCGAAGCGCTACATGAAGACCGACGAGGCCGCGTTTGCCGCGTTGCTCGCGCAGATCGAATCACGCGCACGGCGCGTGCGCCGCGACGCTCGCCAAGGCCCCGCCGCATCGGCGTCGGCATCGGGCGGTGTCGACAGCGAAAGACTGGCAACGCTGCTCAAGAAATCCAGCGCGCTGCGCAAGCAGGCGAACGCCCGAAAGCGCACGGCCGCCGGAGAATGAAACATGCGGACCCAGGCGAATGGTCGCACGCGCATGGCTCCCCTGATGGCTTGCGCATCATTGCTCTTCATACGCCGCCATGACGAGCCACATGTCGCGTTCGTCGTTGTGAATCTGCGCGGCCAATGCGTACGCATCGTTTGGCCCGCACGTGCTCACGAGCGCACGCTGCGCGACTTCTGCATCGTCGAACACGCGGTCTGCGGCGAGAGGCCGCACTTCGCGCTTGCCTTCGAACATCCGCTGGCTCGCGCGATACACGAGCGGCTGCTGTTTCCACGTGTCGAAGCAGTCCTTCACATGCTGGAAATCGCCGCCGCAGATGTTGCTCTGAAAATGAATTCTGGGTTTCATCACATCACCTCCACACGGTACGCGTGGACGTCGCGGCGGTCCATCAAAGGGGCCGCGCAACGCTGGATCGCACCACGGATGCAAAGACCGAAGCATTCCCGTCCGCGATGCGGACCGCGTGCCGCAATTGTGCCGTGCTGTTCAAGTCCTTGATGAAGCAGCACGGCGTCGAATCGATTGGCTCATAGGCATCTGGCGGCGCTTGGCTGGGTTGCTCATTGCCATTCGCGATCCAGACGCCAACCCCGGGACCGCGTTACTGGCTCGCGCCCGATGCCGCCGCGGCGCCGCTCGCACCCATGGTGGCGGCCGCCGGGGCGCTGCCAGCCGTCGCGCCCGTGTCGGCAGTGCTGTTGTCAGCCTTCTTGCAGGCCGCGCCCAGCGACATCGACACGACGGCCAGCGCGAGCAATGCGTGTTTCCAGGTTGGCTTTGTCATCTTTCCTCCCATCTTCGTTGCAGGTCCGGCTCGAAAGCGCCGGACAGGCTCATGAGGTCATTGCCCCTTCGTATCGCTGCTGGCGTCGGCACCCGGCATGTTCGTCGTATCGGTAGCGGGCTTCGTGTGCGACTTCGACGACTTGTGGTGCATCTTCGACGACGCATGCGTGCTTGATGCAGCCATCCCTGCGCCCGTCTGATCGGACGAGCTCATGCCGGCGCCGTTGCCGCCACCTCCAGCCGCACCGCCGCCGCTGCTGCTGCCGCCGCCCGTCTGGGCATAGGCGCCACCCGTCAGCGCGAGCAATGCCGCTACGAACCATGCTTTGCGATTCTTCATGTGTATTCCTTGAGTGAATGAATGCGGCTGACGACCGCGCGAAGTTGCTGTCACGGTCGTTGGAGCAAGCGGTGTGCCCCTTGCAGCGCCGGTAATTGGTCGGACTACGGCATCGCATGCGCTTCCGAACCGTTTCCGGGCGGTCTTTCATTACGCGCGCGAATGGGCGCGCGCTTGAGGGCGTTTGATAGTTTGATAATTACAAAACACGTAAATCTTTCGTGCGATCTTTCGTGCAATCTTTTCGTGCAATAAATGGCGCAATATCGAAGCTGCGCCCCGCCTGCGCGGCTCGCGCGTACGGCATTGGCCGCGCAAGCGTTCGCCGCTGTTTCAACGACATTCAATCGAAGGAGAAAGCCCCATGCGTATTGCGACATCTTTTCTTTTCGACCTCGACGGCACGCTCGTCGATAGCGTGTATCAGCACGTGCTCGCATGGAAAGAAGCGTTGGACGAAGAAGGCATCGAGTTGTCGGTATGGCGCATCCATCGCAAGATCGGCATGAGCGGCGGTCTCTTCACGCATCAACTGCTGCGCGAAACAGGCGGCGACATGAGCGCGGAACGCGTCGAGCGCTTGCGGCGCGCTCATGCGCGCGCGTACAGGCAGCTGCACGCGAAAGTGCGGCCACTGCCAGGTGCGCAAGCGTTGCTCGCCGCACTGACGGAAAGCGGCACGCCCTGGGCGATCGCCACCAGCGGCCGCATGGAAACGGCCGCCGTCAATCTCGAAGCGCTTGGCGTCGATCCGTCTCAGTCCGTGGTCGTTACGCGCGACGACGTCAAATATGCAAAGCCCGATCCAGACCTGTTCGTTGCGGCGGCCCATCGGCTCAAGGTGCCGATCGAGCATGCCGTCGTCGTCGGCGACAGCATCTGGGACATGCTCGCCGCGCGCCGTTGCCGCGCGCTCGGCGTGGGCCTGCTATCGGGCGGCTACGGCCAGGAAGAGCTCGAACGCGCGGGCGCGCTGCGCGTGTATGAAGACCCATACGATCTGCTCGAACATCTCGACGAGATCGCGGCGCGCCCCTGATCGCGCCTGGCTTGCGGTTACAGTTGCGTGGCGTGCCCCGTGGCACGCCACGTGCAGCGCCTGTGTCATGGACATTCACGCATACGGCGGGAATACGCGCGAGGACGCCCCGCCGACACAGGAGCGACATCATGAAACCCGACGAAACCTCCAACGACACGCCCGTTGGGCACCCGCTCAACGCGCCGCGCGGTGAACCCGAGCCGCCCGATACGACGAAGGACCTGCCCGAGTTGCCGGACCCATCCGAAGTCGGCGAAGACGGTTGACCTGCTGACGCAGGGCCGCGGCTGGCCACGACACGCGCGCATCGTCGCGTCGAGCACTGCATCGGCGCGAGGAATGGCTGTTGCTCGAAGCCTCGTTATATGCACAAACCAACGGAGAACACTCATGACAATGCAGAAGCAGACAGCGGGTGCGGATATCGTCGGCGCGCGCAGCGGCAGGCCATCCGGCCCCGGCCCGTATGTGATGGCCGCGAATACGCTCGACGGCGACAGGGTGCTGAGCGCCGACGGCCAGGACATCGGCAAGATCAAGGACATCATGCTCGATGTGCGCTCGGGCCGCATCGCATATGCGGTGCTGTCGAGCGGCGGCTTTCTCGGTCTGGGCGACAAGCTGCTCGCGATTCCGTGGAGCGCGCTTACGCTCGACATCGACCGCCAGTGCTTCATGCTCGACATGCCGGGCGAAAGCGTGAAGAACGCACCGGGCTTCGACAAGGACCATTGGCCGTCGATGGCCGATCCGACATGGGCCACGTCGGTTCATCAGTACTACGGACGCGAGCCCTATTGGGGCACAAGCGGGAGCACAAGCGGGAGCACAGGCATGAGCAGCGGCGCGGGCACCGATGAATTCGGCGCTGGCGACATTACGCCAGGCTCGTCCGACGCGCCCGAGGCGGGTGGCGTCAAGCTGTAGCGACGCCCGGCTTCGCCCCGGCTGAACACAATCCTGTCCGCTCATGAGGACCATGATGACTACCAGCAAACGCAGCGGCACGTCACGCCCGTCAAAGGCACGCAAAACGGCCGCGCATTCATCGACGCGCACCAAAGGCGGCCGTCCGCCGCGCCAGCGCCATGCGCAGGCGAAAGCCGCGCATCACGCGAGCCGGGCGGGCGCCGCCCCGTCCAAAGACACCTCGAAGTACTGGTCGCATCACGTGATGGAAACCAGCGACGCAATGGACATCGAGAAGGACATCTTCAAGACAGGCAGCGCCGACGAAATCGCGCAATCGCTCAAGCGGTCGTCGACGCGCAGCAAGCGGCGCAAAGGCACGCCGTTCCAGTCCGCGATGTCGATGCTCAACTTCTACATCAACCGCGCGGGGCGCAATCTGCCGAAGACGCGCAAGAACACGCTACAGCAGGCCAAGCGCAAGCTGCGCGAGGCGTTCGGCCGCGCGCCCTGAAAACGCAGCCCGAGGCTCGTTTGCACGATAAAGGTTCATGCACGAAGAAACAGTATGGTGGTATCTGATCGTCGGCGGCGTTCTCATCTTCATGGGGGTCGCGGCGACGACCTTCAAGCGGCTGCCGCTGTCCGCCGCCATGCTTTATCTCGCGATCGGTTTTGCGCTCGGCCCTTCCGCTCTCGATCTGCTGCAACTCGACATCGCGCGCGACGCGCATATTCTGCGGCCCGTCACCGAAGTCGCATTGCTCGTGTCGCTGTTCGCGATCGGGCTGCGTCTGCGGCTGCCGCTCTTTGCGCCGCTGTGGGCGCTGCCGCTGCGGCTCGGCTTCGCCGCGATGCTGCTGACGATCCCGCTGCTCACGCTCGTCGGCGCGCTGCTGCTCGGTCTCGACTGGGGGCCGTCGCTGCTGCTCGCCGCGATACTCGCGCCCACCGATCCCGTGCTCGCTCATGACGTCCAGGTGCAGGATTCCGACGACGTCGATCTGCTGCGCTTCTCGCTCTCGGGCGAAGGCGGGCTGAACGACGGCATCGCGTTGCCGTTCGCGCTGCTCGGTCTCGCTCTTTGCGGGGCGGGCACGGCGGCGGGGCACGGCGCGCCGGGCTGGCGCTTCGCGCTCGAAGCGACAGCGGGAATCGCGGGCGGCCTTGCGATTGGCGGCGTGCTCGGCTGGATCACCACATGGTCGGTTGCGTGGCTGCGCACGCGGCACGCGCAGGCACTCGGGCTGGAAGGCTTCTTCGCGCTCGGCCTGATCGGCCTTTCGTATGGCGTGGCGCAACTGGCGCATTGCTATGGCTTTCTCGCCGTATTCGCGGCGGGCGTCGCGATGCGCCGCGTCGAACACAGGGCGAGCGGCGAGCGCTCGCCGCGCGAGACCATCGGCACCGTCGACTCCGAGGACGTCGTCGCGACAGCGGCCGACCCGCAAAAGGCTCACGCGTTCATGGCCGAGTCGGTGCTCGGCTTCACGATCGAACTCGAACGGATCGCGGAAGTCGCCGTCATGATGATCGTCGGCAACATGCTGGCCACGTCGGGCGCGTCGCTGTTCACCTGGCAAAGCGCGCTGCTGATCGTCGCGCTCTTTCTCGTGGTGAGGCCGCTGGCCGTCGAGGCATCGTTGCTCGGGTCGGATGCGTCGCATGCGCAGCGCAGGCTGATGAGCTGGTTCGGCATTCGCGGCATCGGTTCCTTCTACTACCTTGCCTTCGCGCTCGAAGCGACGCAGGGCCGTCACACGCAAGACGTCGTTGCGCTGATCCCGCTGACGCTCGCCGTCATCACGTCATCCGTCGTCGTGCATGGCATTACGGCAACGCCGCTGATGAACTGGTATCACGGGGTAAGGAAGCGCGATACCGAGGCCGAGGCGCACCGCTAGGCTTCCGTGGTGTTGCTGATTGCGTGCTGCGAACAATGCGTGGCGCGCAGGGAACGGCGCGCCGCGTTGCTTTCAATTACCCGTTTCCCTTCTCGTCTCCAAAGCGCGTCAGCGCGACCTGCTCACGGCGCGGATCGCCCTGCCGCTCCAGCATCCAGCCTGGATACTCGGACGGCAGACGGCTGACTTCATCGAGTTTCGCGAGATCATCCGCGCCCAGTTCGACATCCGTGGCGGCGATGTTGTCGTCGAGCTGCCCGACCCGCTTCGCACCGACGATCACGCTCGTCACGGCGCGCTGATGCAGCAGCCACGCCAGAGCGATCTGCGCGACGGACACGCGCTTCGCGTCGGCGATCGTGCGCATCACATCGACGCAATCGAACGCGCGCTTGCGATCGACAGGCGGAAAATCGAACGTCGTGCGGCGGCTGCCTGCCTCGCCCTGCCCGTCGCGGCCATACTTGCCGCTCAGCAGCCCGCCCGCGAGCGGGCTCCACACCATCAGGCCGAGGCCTTCGCTGCGCAGCATCGGCGCGAGTTCGCGTTCGAGGTCGCGGCCCGCAATCGTGTAGTAGGCCTGCAAGGTATCGAAGCGCGCGAGGCCAAGGCGCTCCGAGATGCCGAGCGCCTTCGCGATCTGCCATGCCGCCCAGTTCGACACGCCGATATAGCGCACGTGACCGTGCTGCACGAGCGTATCGAGCGCGCGCAGCGTTTCTTCCATCGGCGTGGCGGGATCGAAGCCATGGATCTGATACAGGTCGACGTGATCGAGTTGCAGGCGCTGCAGGCTCGCCTTGATGCCGTCCATGATGTGATAGCGCGACGCGCCGCGCGCATTGTGCGACTCGCCCGTCTGCCCGAACACCTTGGTCGCGACCACCACGCTGTCGCGCGGCACCTTCAGGTTCTTGAGCGCCTGCCCGGTGATCTGCTCGGAAAGGCCGGATGAGTAAACGTCGGCCGTATCGATGAAGTTGATGCCCGCGTCGATCGCGCGGCCGATCAAACGTTCGGCGTCGCCCTGCTGCAAATCGCCGATATGCTGCCAGATGCCGCCGCTGCCGCCGAACGTCATCGTGCCGAGACACAGTTCCGACACGAAGACGCCAGTGCGGCCAAGCTGGTTGTATCGCATGGTTCGAGACTCCACGTGGGTGATGAATCGATGCTGAGTCAACGAGAATACTCGCTGCGCGACGATGATGCTGACAGGCTGCGCGTGCGCCGGCGCACACCTCGCGAATCGACGCAACCGTACGCGCGGCGCGCGGCGGGAGAGGCCCGAGCGTTGACGGCCGGCGAGAAAGGCCGGGGCCTTGCCGCGCTGGTTTCCCGCTGGTTTCCCGCTGGTTTCCCGCTGGTTTCCCGCTGGTTTCCGTCACGCAGAATGCGTCATTGGGCGCCCACGCGCTGAAAGCCGACTGTTGGCGGCGCGCCGACGTGTGAGGCGGGTGCGAAGACAGACCGGTAGTTGCATTCTTCCGATTCGCGTCGTCGCTCGGCCGCCGGAGAGTTCACGCTTCGGCACGGCCTCGCGAAACCTGCGAGACTGAGCAGGTCTAATGGTTTTCAAAGCGGTTTCAAAGCTGAGTTTCAAAGCGGGGTTTCAAAGCGCGATTCACATCGGGTTTCACCGCGCGTTTTTGCGCCGCGCACTGGATATTCGGCTTCCCGCCCCCATCTTCGATGCCATGACTTCCGTCTCCCCCGCCGCCCGCGCGCTGGCCGATTTTCATCCCGCCGTCGCGAGCTGGTTCGAGAAAACCTTTCCCGCGCCCACCGACGCGCAAGCCGCCGCATGGCCGCTGATCCGCAGCGGCCGGCACGCGCTCGTCGCCGCGCCGACGGGCTCCGGCAAGACGCTGACCGCGTTTCTCGCCGCGCTCGATCAACTCGTGCGCGACGGACTCGCGCACGACGGCACGCTGCCGGATCAAACGCTGGTCGTCTATGTGTCGCCGCTGAAGGCGTTGTCGAATGACATCCGCATCAATCTGCAAACGCCGCTCGAAGGGATCGCAAGCGAGCTCGCGCAACGCGGACTGCCCGTCCCCGATATCCGCACCGCCGTGCGCACGGGCGACACGACACAGCAGGAACGCGCGGCGCTCAAGAAGCGCGCGCCGCACATTCTCGTCACGACGCCCGAATCGCTCTACGTGCTGC
Source organism: Paraburkholderia sp. LEh10 (assembly GCF_017814945.1). Lineage (GTDB taxonomy): Bacteria > Pseudomonadota > Gammaproteobacteria > Burkholderiales > Burkholderiaceae > Paraburkholderia. The sequence goes on along the minus strand of NZ_JAGIPX010000009.1, from coordinate 16,359 downwards.
TCGGCTCGGAGTCGGGCCGCAAGATGCTGTCGACGGTGCGCACGGTGATCGTCGACGAGATCCACGCGATGGCGGGCAGCAAGCGCGGCAGCCACCTCGCGCTGTCGCTCGAACGGCTCGATGCGCTGTGTGGACGGCGCCTGCCTCGCATCGGGCTGTCGGCGACGCAAAAACCGATCGAGGCCGTTGCGCGCTTTCTCGTCGGCGGGGCGAGTCCCGACCTCGGCCCAGGAAGCGGCGAGCCCGCCGATTGCGCGATCGTCGATGTGGGCCACGTGCGCGAGCGCGATCTCGCGCTCGAGATTCCACCCGTGCCGCTCGAAGCCGTGATGTCGAACGAAGCGTGGGAGCTCGTCTATAACCGGCTCGCGGAACTCGTCGCGCAACACCGCACGACGCTCGTCTTCGTCAATACGCGGCGCATGGCGGAGCGCGTCGCGCGTCATCTGACCGAGCGGCTCGGCAAGGACGCCGTCGCCGCACATCACGGCAGCCTCGCGAAAGAACATCGCTTTGATGCCGAGCAGCGGCTAAAGCGCGGCGAACTGCGCGTGTTGATCGCGACGGCTTCGCTGGAACTGGGCATCGATATCGGCGACGTCGATCTCGTCTGCCAGATGGGTTCGCCGCGCGCGATCGCGCCGTTTCTGCAGCGCGTCGGGCGCTCCGGGCATCACGTGGGCGGCATGCCGAAGGGCCGGCTTTTTCCGGCTTCGCGCGACGACCTGATCGAGTGCGCAGCGCTGCTCGATTGCGTGAGACGCGGCGAGCTGGACCTGCTGCATATTCCGCGCGCGCCGCTCGACGTGCTCGCGCAGCAGATCGTCGCCGAAGTCTGCAACGCGGAATGGAGCGAAGACGCGCTGTTCGACTTGTTCCGCCATGCCGCGCCGTACGCCGAACTCGAGCGCGCGCAATACGACGCCGTGCTGCGCATGCTCGCCGAGGGCTACACGAGCCGTCATGGGCCGCGCGCCGCGTACGTGCATCGCGACGTCGTCAACGGCACGATGCGCGGGCGGCGCGGCGCGAAGCTCTATGCCGTCACGTCGGGTGGCACGATTCCGGAGAACGCCGATTACGCGGTGATCCTCGAACCGCAGGGGCTCAACATCGGCACGGTCAACGAGGACTTCGCCGTCGAAAGTCTCGCGGGCGACGTGTTCCAGCTCGGCAATGCGTCGTACCGGATCATGCGCGTCGAAAGCGGCCGCGTGCGCGTCGAGGATGCGCAAGGCCAGCCACCGAACATTCCTTTCTGGCTCGGCGAAGCGCCGGGACGCAGCGACGAACTGTCGGCGGGCGTCGCGCGGCTGCGCGCGCAAATCGAGCGGCTGCTCGCCGACGCCAGTACGACTGCGCAAGCCTGCGTCGCGACGACGGCCGAATCCGACGGGTTCGGCGATTCGCGGCTCGGCGATTCGCGCGACGGCTTCAGCGCCGTCGCCGGCCAGCCGGCCGCCGTGCTCGATCTCGAACCCGCGATCGCCTCGCTCGTCGAGCAGACAGGCATCGTCGAGCCGGCCGCGCGCCAGATCGTCGAGTACCTTGCGCGTGCCCGCCAGACGCTGGGCGCGTTGCCGACCCAGGACACGCTCGTGATGGAGCGCTTCTTCGACGAATCCGGCGGCACGCAGCTCGTGATCCACACGCCGTTCGGCAGCCGTGTGAATCGCGCGTGGGGACTCGCGCTGCGCAAGCGTTTTTGCCGCACGTTCAACTTCGAGTTGCAGGCCGCCGCAACCGAGGATGCCATCGTGCTGTCGCTCACGGGCGCGCACAGTTTCGCGCTCGACGAAGTGTGGCGCTACCTGCGAACCGCGACGGCCGAGCACGTGCTGATCCAGGCGCTGCTCGACGCGCCGCTGTTCGGCGTGCGCTGGCGCTGGAACGCGACGACGGCGCTCGCGCTGCCGCGCTACACGGGCGGGCGCAAGACGCCGCCGCCGTTGCAGCGCATGCGCAGCGACGATCTGCTCGCGACCGTGTTTCCCGACCAGGCCGCGTGCGTGGAGAACGTCGCGGGGGAGCGCGAAGTGCCGCGTCATCCCCTCGTCGATCAGACCATCGACGATTGCCTGCACGACGCGATGGACACGCACGCATGGCTCGCGCTGCTGCGCCGGATCGAACAGGGCGCGATTGCACTCGTGAGCCGCGACCTGCCCGCGCCGTCGCCGCTCGCCGCTGAAATCCTGACGGCCAAGCCGTATGCGTTTCTCGACGATGCGCCAATCGAAGAACGCCGCACGCAGGCCGTGCTGAACCGCCGCTACACGAGCGGCCCCGAGTCCGCCGACGATCTCGGCGCGCTCGATGCCGATGCGATAGCGAGCGTCGGCGAGGAAGCGTGGCCGCAAGTGCGCGGCGCCGACGAGATGCACGAAGCGCTGACGGGCCTCGCATGCATCACGGAAGAGGAAGCGCGGCGCAACGAAGGCTGGACGGCATGGCTCGCCGAGCTTGCGAAAACGGGCCACGCGACGCGGATGCAGGTCGCGCAGCACGACTCGCTGTGGCTGCCCGCCGAGCGGCTGACGTGCCTGCGCGCGATCTATCCGCATGCGCAAATCGAACCTTCGATCCGCGCGCCCAAAGGTTTCGAGGAAGTCTGGACCGAAGACGATGCGCTCGTCGATGTGGTGCGCGCGCGTCTGACGGGATTCGGGCCGCTGCCGCTCCCCGCGATTGCGCGCACGCTGGCGCTGCCCGCATCGGCTGTCGCGCAGGCGCTCACGCGCCTCGAAGCGCAAGGCTATGTGATGCGCGGCCGCTTCACGCCCGGCGCCACCGACGACGAATGGTGCGAGCGGCATCTGCTCGCGCGGATTCATCGCTATACGGTGCGGCGCTTGCGGCGCGAGATCGAACCTGTCGAACGGCATGACTTCATGCGCTTCCTGTTTGCGTGGCAACGCCTCACGCCCGATACGCGCGGCGAAGGACGCAATGCGCTCGCAGCCGTGCTCGATCAGCTGGAAGGTTTCCAGGCCGCCGCGAGCGCGTGGGAAGAGGACCTGCTTCCCGCGCGGCTGAAGGACTATGCGGTCACGTCGCTCGACGAACTGTGCCGCTCCGGCAAGATCGTCTGGACCCGGCTGACCGACCGCGCGCGCGGCACGAGCGGACCCGTGCGCAGCACGCCCGTCGTGCTGTTGCCGCGCCGCGCGCTGCCCGTGTGGAGCGCGCTGCTGGATTCGTCGAAGCAGCCGGAGCTGTCGCCGAAAGCGCAACTCGTGTTCGACACGTTGACACAGCACGGCGCGATGTTCTTCGACGAACTCGCAAGCGACGTACATCTGCTGCGCATCGAGCTTGAGAACGCGCTCGGCGAACTGGTCGCGGCGGGCCTCGTCAATTCGGATAGCTTTGCGGGTCTTCGCGCATTGCTCAAGCCTGTCGCGAAACGCAACGCATCGCACTATCCGGGCCGCCGTCCGCGCGGCGCCGGCGCGCTGATCGGCGGCATGGACGATGCGGGACGCTGGGCGCTATTGCGTCGGCGGCCTGCAACCGAAACCGAAGGAGCAGCGGCTGCTTCGGCCGCGCCCTCGCGTTCCCGCCCGTCGTCCTCGTTCGCGCCGGAGGTGCTCGAACATGTGGCGATGGCGCTGCTGCGCCGTTATGGCGTCGTGTTCTGGCGGCTGCTCGAACGCGAAGCCGAATGGCTGCCGCCGTGGCGCGATCTGCTGCGCGTGTACCAGCGGCTCGAAGCGCGCGGCCAGGTGCGCGGCGGGCGCTTCGTGAACGGTCTCGCGGGCGAACAGTTCGCGCTGCCCGAAGCGGTTCCGCTGCTGCGCGAAGTGCGGCGGCACGCAAACGACGGCGCTTATGTGTGCGTGGCGGGAACCGATCCATTGAACCTCGTGGGCACGCTGCTGCCCGGCAACAAGGTGCCCGCCGTCGCGGGCAACCGCGTGCTCTATCGCGACGGCGTCCCCGTCGCGACACTCGTATCCGGCGAGTTCAACTTTCCACCCGACGCCGACGGCGAGACGAAGCAGCAGATGCGCATGCGGCTCGCACGGCGATATTGAACACATCTGAGTGCTTGCACGGCCGCCACAACCTCGTGGCCATGCCGTTCGGAACACCGGGAACGGCGGTTGAATCATTGCGATGAACGCTCAGGACCGGCACACACGACGGCTTGCTCATGCCTCCTCATCGGAACAGGTGGACAACCGGTCTGGTCTGCCGTCGCGTCTTGTTATCGCCGCGACGATCGCACACCGGACGGCGCACGCGTCGCCTGAACGTTTGTGGAACCGTTCCCGAGGAAACGTCACAATTTCTATGCAATGTGATTAAAGAAAGGCGTTTAGAAGGTCGTTATCCAATTCGGAGCCGGAGATCCGGCCGCTTCGATACAATGAAGCCCGTCAGTCAACAGGATCCTTCGCCGCCCGCGTGCTGTGCTCGTATTCGGAGCTCGACTGGAGGCAACTGTTCGCCCGTGGACCACTCATGAACGACCAACACGACCAGGTGCTTTTCGCCCGCTTCGGAACGAGCAGTCCGTGCTGGCGCCTGTCTAGCGACAGCAACGCGCTCGAACTCATGCCCGAAACGGAAGACGACGCCGCGACGGTCGCGATCGCGCTATCGGGCGCGCAGGCCGCGCAGATCCGCCGCCTGACGGGCGTGACGTCGCACCTGACGATGGACGTGCGTCTGTATGGCGAGCCGATACGCCTGCACCTCGTCGGCAAGAAGCTCAATAGCAGCACCTGGGCCGGCACGGCGTCCGCATTCGAGGACACGGAATCCGTCGCGCGCGATCTGGTGCATGGCCTGTCGTTCGCCGAACAGGTCGTGTCGGAAGTCAACTCCGTGGTCGTGATCGTCGACAAGTACGGCCGCATCCAGCGCTTCAACCGTCTCGCCGAAGAACTCACGGGCATGAAGGAAGAGGACGTCGTCGGGCGCAGCGTGTGGGCGCTCTTCATGTCGTCGGAAGCGGGCGCGGAGTCGAGCCAGAACATCTCGGGCTTTTTCAATCGCGGCGTCGCGTACGAAGTCGAGCGCAGGGTGCGCACCGTGCACGGCGAGCGGCTCTTTCTGTTTCGCAACAAGTTCGTGATGAGCGGCAGCGGCGTCGACGAGCAGTTTCTGATCTGCTCGGGCACCGACATCACGGAAGAACGCCGCGCGCAGGAGCGGCTGTCGGAACTTGCGAACACCGATTCGCTGACGGGCCTGCCCAACCGCAACGCGATCCACGACAAGACGCGCGCGGCCATCGCGGGCGCGGCGGCGGGCGACTCCGTCGGCATTCTGTTTCTCGATCTCGACAACTTCAAGAAGGTCAACGATCACTACGGCCACGTGTTCGGCGACCGGCTGATCCAGGACGTGTCGTCGGCCGTGCGCGAATGTCTCGGCGCGGACGACACGCTCGCGCGCCTGGGCGGCGACGAGTTCATCGTGCTGTCGCCCGTCGCCTGCGCCGCGTCGATGGAAGCGATCGCGCAGCGCATTCTGGAGCGCCTGCGCACGCCGTTCAGCCTCGGCCTCGTCGAGGTCTACACGGGCTGCTCGATCGGCATCGCGATGTTCCCCGAACACGGCGACAGCCTGGAAGCGCTGATCCGCGCCGCCGACACCGCGATGTACGTCGCGAAGGACGACGGCAAGCGCACCTATCGCGTGTTCTCGCCGGAGATGAACCGCAAGGTCGCCGAATACATGTGGCTCGATACGAACCTGCGGCGCGGACTGGAAGAAGGCCAGTTGACTTTGCACTATCAGCCGAAGCTGTCGCTTGCGACGGGCACTGTGTACGGCGTCGAGGCGCTGGTGCGCTGGAATTCGCCGGAGCGCGGGCAGATCATGCCTGCCGCGTTCATCCGCTATGCGGAGGAATCGGGGCTCATCGGGCCGCTCGGCCGCTGGGTCATGCAGACGGCGGCGGAACAGGCCGCTCAATGGAAGGCGCGCGGATTGTCGCTGCGCGTCGCGATCAACGTGTCGGCGCGGCAGCTGGTGGATACCGCCGTCGTCGCGCACTTCCGCGAGGCCTTGCAGCGCGCGCATCTCGCTTCCTGCCTGCTCGACATCGAGCTGACGGAAAGTTGCCTGATCGAAGACGAAGCGGCCGCGATCGACCTCATCACGCAGTTCCGTGATCTGGGCGCGCAGGTCCATCTGGACGATTTCGGCACCGGCTATTCGTCGCTGTCGCAGCTTGGCCGCATCCCCCTCGACGTCATCAAGCTGGACCGCAGCTTCGTGAGTTCGATCAACGCGGACAAGAAGTCTCAGGCGCTGGTGCGCTCGATGGTAGCCGTCGCGCAGGCGCTGCAACTGAAGGTCGTCGCCGAAGGGATCGAGACGGAATCGGAAGAACTGTTCATGAAGGGGCTGGGCGTCGAGTACGTCCAGGGGTTTCTGTACGGCAAGCCGATGCCCGCCGCCGAATTCGAGCGCTGGCTGCACGACAGGCAGAAGATCCGCCTGATCGCCTGAACCCCCGAAAGTTCGCTCGACCTGACGGATCTTCTGCGGCCGCTCGCGCGGCTGGCTACTGCTGCGTGCATGCTGCGTGATGCCTGTGTGTTGCGTCGAGTGCTACGTGGAAAGATGCATCGAGATCTGATGGGTGCAGACAAAGCGCGAGACGTGCGATGCGCGGGGCGTTCTGCCAATCAGTCTGCTTTCACGCAAGGTTCACGCAACGTTCATCACCGCCTGACGCAGGTTGCCCGTGCGGCGGTTTTGCAGCATGACGAGCCGCTCCATGAACGCGAGGTCTTTCTCCTCGATCGTGAACGCGGCCTGCACCCAGTCCTCGGTGATCTCCATCAACTCGGCGCGGGAGAGTTGCAGCACGCGCTGACGCGCCCGCACCATCGCACGGATGCCGTTGAGCTTGGGGCGCAACGTGTCGATGAACGTGCGCGTCGCGACGAAGGCGTCGCCCGGCTCGAAAATCTGATCGACGAGGCCGCGGCTTTCGTACCATTCAGCCGTGTGCGATTCGCCGCCGCCGATCAGTTCCTCCGCGACGCGCATGCCCGCCTTGCGGGCAACGAGCGAGTAGCCGCCCATGCCGGGGAACAGATTGAACGCGATCTCCGGAAAGCCCATCCGCGCATCGTTCTGGGCGAGCAGGAAATGATGCGCGAGCGCTGCTTCGAAACCTCCGCCGAGCGCCGTGCCCTCGACCATCGCAATCGAGATCGCGCCCGTGTCGAAACCGCGCGCCGCCGCGTGCACGCAATCGACGCACGCGCGCGCGTACGCCATCAACTCCTGGCGGCGGCCCGAGCGGATCGCGTCGGCGAAGAAATTGAGGTCGCCGCCGACATTGAACATCGTCGGAATGACGGAGCCCGTCACCCAGAAATCGATCCGCACGCCGCAATCGCGCGCGGCCCGCGCGAGTTCGAGAATGTCGCTCACGAGTTCGAGGTTGAAGCACGGACGCGGTTGCGCCCGCAACATCATCCACATGACGTTGCGCTCTTCTTCGTAATAGGCGGAGATTTGCGACAGCTTGCCAGCTTCGAGGAACGGACGGCAGGCGTGGTGGTTTTGCAGATTCATTTTGAACGGTCCTTTTAAAGTTGAACAACTTGGGGTGAAGCATTGCGAGCCTAAAACAGACCGGAATCCGCAGGGAGGGCCAAACGAACAGAAGATGGCAGTTCGACATAAGCAATCCGAAGCCCACTGGACGGGGCTCTTGACCAGAGCCGTTCGCGCAAACGATTGCGGTTCGAAGTAAAACTCCAAACGCGTGCTCTTCCCCGCTTCGAAAAAGGCGAAAGCGGCGATTAGAATTTTTGTTTTAATTTTCGGGCGTTTTTACCCATGCTTATTGCAATCCAAGCTTATTCGGATTGCATTTTTTTGTGAAATCGGGGCAGTGCGCGGCAAAAAGCGGCAATAGGATATTTGCCTGCGCCGTTTCTAAAAGCGGCAGTCGCGCAAGAGTGAACGCGAAGCACGACGCGGCCCGTTCGAACCCGTCATGTGGCGCGTGTATGTCGATGAAAATGCAACGATAGGCGGGCCACATTTTGTGGCATCCGCGAACCGTGGTAACGGGCGGCTTACGGCAGCAGCGCCGACCAGCTATCCGCCTGCTCTTGCGAAAGGCCGGCCGCGAGCGCCGACTCGCGAATCTGCCGCCATGTCTCGGGGTCCACGGGAATGCCGTTGGCTTCACGCTCGGCGCGCGTCGCGCGCTCCGGCTCGCCCGGTGCGTAGATGCGTTCGGCGCCCGCCGTGAGCGGCGATGCCTTCACCCACGCGATGAACGCGTCCGCCTCGGCTTCGGCATTGGGCGCATCGAACGCGGCGGGGTCGACGATCACCGACAGCATGCAGTTGATAATCGCGTTCGTCGTTTGCAGCGTCGCCTCATGCGTCGTATAGCCGCCCGTCAGCGCACCGCCGAAGACCTCGCACATTGCCGCGAGCCCGAAGCCCTTGTGACCGCCCGCCTGCCCGCCCACCGGCATCAGCGCGCCGAAAGGCGGCTCCATCATCACTTTCGGCTCGACAGTCGGCTTGCCGTCGTGGTCGATCAGCGAGCCGGGCGGCAGCTGCTTGCCCTCGTTGTACGCGACGCGCGTCTTGCCATAGGCCACGGCGCTCGTCGCAAAGTCGAGCACGAGCGGCGCCTTGCCCTCGCGCGGGAAGGCTGCGCAAAACGGATTGGTGCCGATGCGGCGGTCCGCGCCGCCGAACGGCGCGACGAGGGGATCGCCCGCGACGTTGACGAAATGAAACGACACGAATCCCGCCTTCGCGCACTGCTCGGCCCAGTGTCCGATGCGGCCGACGTGATGCGCGTTGCGCAGCGCGACGGCGCATACGCCGAGCTTTTTCGCGCGCTCGATGCCCTGCTCCATCGCCTCGTGCGCGACGACCTGGCCGAAGCCCTTGCCGCCGTCGAGGGTCAGCACGGCGCCGACGTCCTTCACGACAGAAGCGTGAGCATTGAGCTTCAATTCGTGATCGCGCAACGAATCGACATAGCGCGGAATCATGCCGACGCCGTGCGAATCGTGCCCCGTGAGATTGGCCGCGACGAGATGATCGGCGACGAGCTGCGCTTCACGCGGCGAGCTGCCCGCCTGCTCCCATATCGCGCGCACGTATGCGTGCAGTTGATCAGCGGGAATCCGGGGAGCGGAGGTCTGGGCAGTGCGCGTAGCGTTCATTCGAAGATGGCCCGATCAAAGGAAATGGCGGACAGCGAGAGGAACCGGCCGGCTCCCCTCGCATTGAAACGCGGAAAAGATGGAACACGCCAGACGCGATGCCGGCCGACGCATCAAGGCGCGGCGGCGATCACCTCCGCGACGGACGCCGTCAGCTTCTTGCCGTACGGCACATGCAGGAACTCGTTCGGACCGTGCGCGTTCGACTTCGGACCGAGCACGCCGCATACCATGAACTGCGAGGTCGGAAAGCCCGCCTTCAGCACGTTCATCAGCGGGATCGTGCCGCCCTGCCCGATGAACGCGACGTCCGCGCCGTAGTGCTGGCGCGATGCGTCGTTGAGCGCGGTCGCGAGCCACGGCGCGAGCTCCGGCGCATTCCAGCCCGTCGCCGCGCCCGCGTCCGGCTTGAACGTGACCTTCGCGTTGTACGGCGGGTCGAACTCCAGCAGCGACTTCAACTGCTGCACGGCCGTATCCGCATCGACGAGGGGCGGCAGACGCAGCGACAGCTTGAACGCCGTGCGCGGCCGCAGCACGTTGCCCGCGTCGGCCAGCGCCGGCAAGCCTGCCGCGCCCGTCACCGACAGCGACGGACGCCACGTCGAATTGAGCAGCGCCTCTTTCGAATCGGTTGTAGTGGGCAAGACGGGGCCGCCGTCCTGGCCGCACGCCCACGGCAGCTTTTTCCACACGTCGTCGCCGAGAATCTTCGCGGTGGCTTCGGCTTCGCTCAAACGGTCGAGGGGAACGGGGCAATGGAAGCCCTTCGGCAGCAGCGTGCCGTCGGCGGCGTCTTCGAGGCGCTCGAACAGTTGCCGCATGATGCGAAAGCTCGACGGCGCGATGCCGCCGTAGCCGCCCGAGTGAATGCCTTCGTCGAGCACCTGCACTTCCAGATCGCCGGACACGAGGCCGCGCAGCGACGTGGTCAGCCATAGCTGATCGTAGTTGCCCGCGCCCGAATCGAGACACACGACGAGACCGACCTTGCCGAGGCGCGCGCGCAATGCGTCGACATACGGCAGCAGATCGTAGCTGCCCGACTCTTCGCAGGTCTCGATCAGGCCGACGCAGCGCGGCCGTTCGATGCCTTGCGCGTCGAGCGCCGCGAGCGCCGTGAGGCTCGCGTAGATCGCGTAGCCGTCGTCCGCGCCGCCGCGGCCGTAGAGCTTGCCGTCTTCGAGCTTGGGCGTCCACGGACCGAGGTCCTTGCGCCAGCCGTCGAATTCCGGCTGCTTGTCGAGATGGCCATACAGCACGATGGTTTCCGTGCTGCCCGAGCGCGTGGCGGGCGATTCGAAGAAGATCACGGGCGTGCGGCCCGGCAAGCGGACGATTTCGAGCTTCAGGCCGCGCACGGGCTGCTGCTCGGCCCACTTCGCCGCTTCCGTGATCACGCGCTCGATGTAGCCGTGCTTTTCCCAGTCGGGATCGAAAGCCGGGCTCTTCGCGGGCACGGCGATGTAGTCGGTGAGAGCCGGCACGATCTCATCGTTCCATTTGCGATCGACGAATTCGCGCAGTGTGTCGTGATTCAGCTTGTGAGCCTGTTGAGTATCGTCGGAGATCATGATGGCAATCCGCTTCTGTCGAAACGCACATGATAGCCCTTCAAGGCCGCGTTGCCGAATTCACGCGATCCACGCGGTCCGCTGCCGCGCGGCGCGGCGCGCCCTCCAATGACACATCGCGGAGCTCGCTGCGATGCGCGTCGCTTGCATTTGGCCTTCAGCCGGGCAAGCAGACGCGCGGCATTCGCGCGACAATCGATGAATAGATCAGATGCCGCGCCTCTGGAGGCTTCGATGAGCAACAACATCGTGGTTCAAGGCGTGGCGACGGTAGCCGCGCTCGGACTGTATTTCCTGCCGTCCATCGTCGCCGACCGCCGCAAGCGCCATGACGTGCTGACGCTCGCACTGTTCAATGCATGCATGGGCTGGTCCGTGTTCGGCTGGCTGATTGCGCTCTACTGGGCGTTCCAGCCGAATCCGCCCGTCAATCTGGAAGGCGAGGTCGTGCGCTCGCGGCGCGTCATCAGCATGCGCAGCTTCACCAAGCTGCTCGGCGACCGCGTGCAGTTGCGCGAGTCGCGCGACCGCTCGAAGTGACACCGGCGTGACATGCGCTCGCGCTGTGAACAAAGAGGAATAAGGCCATGCAGATCACGCAGTTCCAGATTTCGATTCCCGATGTCGAACTCGCGGCGCTCAAGACGCGTCTCGCGCAAACCCGCTGGCCCGATGCGTTCGACAGCGCGCCGTGGGCGCTCGGCGCGGACCTCCACTATCTGCGCGATCTCGCCGACTATTGGGTGGGCGCGTACGACTGGCGCGCAGCGCAAGCGCGGCTCAATCAGGAGCCGCAGTTCATCGCGCGCGTGAACGGCTTGTCGGTGCACTTCCTGCATCGGCGCGGCATGGGTCCGAAGCCCTATCCGCTCGTCATCACGCACGGCTGGCCCGGATCGTTCATCGAGTTCATCGAACTGCTGCCGCATCTGTGCGATCCAGCGTCCGTCGGCGCTGACCCCGCCGACGCTTTCGACGTCGTGGTGCCGTCGATGCCCGGCTACGGCTTTTCCGAACGGCCTTCGAAGCCGGGCATGTCGGTGTTCGCCATCGCGGAACTGTGGGCCGAACTGATGCGAGGACTCGGCTACGAGCGATTCGGCGCGCAAGGCGGCGACCTTGGCGCGGCCGTGTCGATTGCGTTGGCTGCGCATCATCCGCAGCATGTCGACGGCATCCACCTGAATTTTCTGCCGAGTTCGTACACGCCTGCGCTGGCCCCCGGCGATCCCCCGATCACTCAGCAGGAGCAGGACTTTCTCGCGTCCAAAGCCGCGTTTGCCGATGCCGAAGGTGCGTATGCGCACATGCATGCGACAAAGCCGCACACAGCCGCTTTTGGATTGAACGACTCGCCCGTGGGACTGGCTGCGTGGATCGTCGAGAAATTCCGCGCGTGGAGCGATTGCGATGGCGACGTCGAGCGCGTGTTTTCGAAGGATCAGTTGCTGACGAATCTGTCGTTGTACTGGCATACGCAGACGATCGGCTCGTCGATGCGGCTCTATGCGGAAACGCGCGCGCAGCCGCTGCGCTTTGCGCCCGGCCAGCGCGTCACGCCGCCGCTCGGCTTCGCGCGCTTTCCGAAGGAGATCAGCCAGCCGCCGCGTTCGTGGATCGAGCGCGTATTCGACATCACGCAATTCACCGACATGCCGCGCGGCGGGCACTTCGCCGCGATGGAACAGCCCGCGCTGCTCGCCGAAGAAATACGGCGCTTCTTCCGGCCATTGCGGCGCTGAGCGCCAACGCTGCGCAATCGCTGGCCGAAGCGTTGTGCGATTTCGCAGCGGTGTGCGACTGCGCGCCGCGTGCAAGCTGCTGATCGTCGCGGCGGGCTGCCGCGCTCAAGTGTATCGACGGATGGGTCCTGCTTTGTATCTGTTGCGCTCGCGAATTGCGCGCGACATACGAAGCTTCGCATGCCCCGGCCTCGCGCACGCCGTCGCGTCGCGCTTACTTCACTGGAGCTCACTGAATGCCCCAAACCACGCATCTGCTCGCATTCGCCGTCGTCGCGCTCGGCATGGCGCTCACGCCGGGGCCCAACATGATCTATCTGATCTCGCGTTCGATCTGCCAGGGCCGCACGGCCGGCCTGATTTCACTCGGCGGCGTTGCGCTCGGCTTCGTCTTCTATATGTTCTGCGCGGCGTTCGGCATCACGGCGCTGCTGCTCGCCGTGCCGTTCGCGTACGAGGCGCTGCGCTTCGGCGGCGCGCTCTATCTGCTGTATCTCGCGTGGCAGGCCGTCAAGCCGGGCGGCCGCTCGCCGTTCCAGGTGCCCGATTTGCCCGTCGACAGTCCGCGCAAGCTGTTCACGATGGGCTTCGTGACGAATCTGCTGAACCCGAAAATCGCCGTGCTCTATCTGTCGCTGCTGCCGCAGTTCATCGATCCGCACGAAGGCAGCGTGCTCGGCCAATCGCTGATTTTCGGCGCGGTTCAGATCGTGTTGAGTATTTCCGTCAATTCGACTGTTGCGATGACGGCGGGATCGATGGCCGTGTTTCTCGCGCGCCGGCCGACGTGGCTCGTGATTCAGCGCTGGCTGATGGGTACGGTGCTTGCCGGTCTCGCTATCCGAATGGCGATGCAAGCAAGGCGTTAACGAGCGACGCCGGGCTTTCAGGCCCGGCGTCGTGTGTGCAAGCAGAAGAATCGAATGCGGGAAAACTGCGAGGGCGCCTGCTGGCGCGTCTTCGCGTTCAAGGCGAAACAGTGCGAACAAACTTGTGCAAATGCACGGAGCCCGCGGGAATCGAGCGCGGCTGGCGCCACACGTCATCCTGCGCGAAGGTTTCCTGACGCAGTTCGCCATGCTCGTCGAACCATTGGCACACAAGCCAATCACCCGTTCTACGGGCAACCGGGCCCACATACGTCACCGTCATACGCGAGCCGCCCGTTTTGAGCGTCACCACGTCCCCAACATTGATTTGCACCGTTTGTGTCGCTTCAAATGCGTCGAAAGTAGCAGTCAGCATGGATGTCCCCGTTATAAGCATTAGGCTGGCTGAAAATGCACTGCCGTAAACGCACCGCGGTCCAACGAATTAATTAAGAGTGGCGCAAGATTAACAATCGATTATTTTGCGAGCAAGTATTTTTTATTGGAAACGTTTTCAGTAAAAGCATGCTTATCGCCGAACGTTCGTCCGTTTTTGTTTAGTTCGCGGATCGCTTGCCGGTGAAGGCGCGGTGCTGTTTCGCAGCATGCGGAAGAAGGTAGTTTAGACCGATCGTGCAGGAAATTTCCGGGTATACGTATATGCGCCCGACCCCGCGCTGTCATATGGATGACATTCTTCTCGTTACGCGAACTAAAACCCCGCGCTGAAGAGATAATCGGCGTCATCTGTGAATAAGCGCATCACTGTTGAACGCAAAAACCGGTTGCGCTGCGCAACGCTGGCGCTTCGAATAGTAAGACTCTTGGCGCTGAAAATGATATCCGCCGATTTTCGCGCGCATTTTTTGTCTGAAGAAATACAAATATTCGGCCGCCCAGGATTTTCCCTAAGCCGCGTTCAATTCGCGGCGATGAGCGATCTTCTGATGGCGAACGAGCGTCACGCTAGGCCGATGCAGGTAGGCCGCATTTATCCGCGTGTCATGAAGGACGGCGAACTGGACGCGGGTGCCTGGTCGCGCGGCATGGTTGCCGGACTCATTCATGACATCCCCAGGATCGGCGAGCGGTCGAACGAATCATGCACCAGGCCGAAGAAATCATTGCGAAGCGGCTTCACGGGATGCTCTCGCACACTTGAGCAAGACCGGGTTCGCTCGCAGCCGGTGTCGCAGCTGCGTGATGTCAAGTTTCAGTTGACACCCCGTCAATTTTTCGCGGATATGTTTCGCACGCGAATAACCTTATACTTCGCATGCGAACATTTAAACGCGGCGTTCCAGAGGAGGTGCCTCTAAGACGCCGCAAATTTTAGGAGGCAAGCTAATGACCCCGGAAATCAAAGTTGAGCTATCAGGTAGCGGTGTACTGGCCGTCACGATTTCGCGACCGGATAAGAAAAACGCTCTCACTAATGACATGTATGGCGCACTTGCAGATGCCATCGCGAGAGCTAATGACGACGACGTCCGTGTGTTGTTGATTCAGGCCGATGGAGACATATTCACGGCTGGCAACGACGTCTCGGAATTCGCAGCCCAGTCGACCGGAAACGGCCCGAAGGAACGCAACGTCGTCCGCTTTCTGCGAAGCCTGGCGAATGCCAGCAAACCGATTATTGCTGCAGTCCAAGGCAAGGCCGTCGGCGTTGGAACGACTATGTTGCTGCATTGTGACTACGTGCTTCTCTCCGAAGAGGCGCAATTGATAACCCCCTTCGTGAATCTGGCACTCGTGCCCGAAGCGGCTTCAAGCTACCTGCTTCCGTTGCGAATCGGGCATGTCAAGGCATTCGAAATGTTCGCTCTCGGGGAAGCCGTTCCTGCACATACTGCCGTTGCATGGGGTATTGCAAACAAGGCTATCCCCGGCGCGGAACTCCGTGCAGAGGCACACCGTGTCGCCGAGAAAATTGCCGCCAAGCCAATCGGGTCGCTGACCGCGATGAAGCGGCTGATGCGAGAGTCAGAGAAGCTGGTCGCTCAGATGGATTGCGAAAGCGCCATCTTCGTGGAACGACTTGCAAGCGCCGAAGCGAAAGAAGCCTTCGCAGCGTTTGCGCAAAAGCGCCAGCCGGATTTCACGAGAGTCGTCCGATAACAGGCACGGTACGAATCAGGGGGCACCGTTGGTGTCCCCTACTCCAGGTTCTCGTCAATGGCCGGAAACTTCTCCTGCAAACTTGTCAGCCATCGCACTACGATGTCGATCTCGGATGCAGTGAACCCGTCCGTCAGCCGTACATTCAAGTCGGCGAGAACTGCCTTCGAACGCTTGAGTGCGGCGCGCCCGTCTTCCGTCAGCCACAGCCGTGACGCGCGTCGATCGAATTCGTCCGAATGGCGTTCGATGAGACCAGCCCGTTCGGCTCGATCAACCAGCCCAGTCATTCCCGGCGCCTTGAGGTCAAGGGCTGAGGCCGCTTCATTTGTGAGCGCACCGTCGTTCTTTGCCAGAAAAAAGAGTAGCCCAGCTTGCGCTGCTGTCACTCCACCCGTGGCCGTCCTAGCCTGCGACCACCGATGCAGGCGCCGCTGACCCACATTCAGTAGATAGACAAGCCGATGATTCATTTTGAAACCTCGCTCCACGTTCCAGTCATCGGAACGGCAATAGAATAATAATTCGCATGCGAAATATAGCATGAACCATACCCCAGCAAGATGGCAGGCTTTTTTCAGTGCGCGAAGTTCGACCAGAAGTTTCTTCCAGCAATCCCACCATCACAACCCGATTGCCCTGGTGGAAGAGGGATCTTCTCCTGCTCGTGCCTGCCCATTCGAAGGGCTTCTCGCGTCTATCATCTGGCGATGAAGTCGCAACATTGTGAAACTGCGCACAAACCCTCGTGTCGCTGCCCGTATTAATTGAATCGTGGGAGGAAAGGATGGATTCGTTGAAAAGTATCCGCCCGAGAATCCCCGTAGTAGCGAGTGCTCTCGATTTCGCCGAAACTTCAGTACCGTAGGGGAGATGGTCG
>NZ_JAGIPX010000099.1 GCF_017814945.1 Paraburkholderia sp. LEh10 | reverse complement strand
TAATAGGCGACCCGCCGACCGACCGTGGACCACTCGCGGTACTGCCTATGCTGGAGGGAATCAGTCCACTTCAAATTCAACTGCTTAGCCGTCCACGGAAACGGGGCATTCCCACTAGGCGAACACGTCGCCACCGAAAGACAGCGATTTCGAGAAGCCATTGTACGACTCGATCCTGTTCGTGTTTGCGGTGACCTCCTGCCGTAATTCGAGGCTGCCGATCCACTCCAGCAGGAACACCGTGCGAAGAACGTTGCCGAGCTCGCGCGCGGCCAGGTATAGCCGGTTCTTGCGGCTTTCGGAGCCGAGCCGGCGCAGAAGCAGCAGCGGCGACGACATCGTCCCCGCCTGAATCGACAACGCGACCTGCATCAGCTCCTGCCAGTGCTGCTCGATCAGCACCCAGTCGATGGTCGCCGTGAACAGCTTGTCGATGTGCTTGAATCTGGCCGTGCTGTCCGGCCGGTACAGGACGAGGATGTCTGCCGGGCGCGCAGCCGTGCGGATCATCGATAGGAAAAGGCGCGATGTTCTCCTCATATTTTATGCGGCCGCAGTTAGAACCGCCAACTTAAAACGTGCTGTTCGAGCTGCGGTGTCAGGAGACGCCGCGCTTTAAGAGACACCGACGCAATTAATGCTTGAATCGGCAACCAAGCGCGAGGCGATAAAGTAGAAGAACTTCACGCAACGTCACCGTGCCCGTGCGGCAAGGCGCGCAATGATCCGATCAGCCATCGCGCGGTCGATGACTTCAAATGAGCGGCTCGTGCGCTCATAGGCATACATGTCGCCAGCCGCGATGTCGAACCACCAGCCACTCAATACCAGTGCCCCGGCAGTCACCTGCTGGCGGACGATCGGATAAGTCATCAGATGCTCAAGCTGTACAAGGACGTTGAGTTGCGACAATTGATCGTGCGGTTTGAGCCTGTCGTCGAGCGGGCCTTCGTGTTCGAGGCGAAACGCTGCGTTGCTGGCGTGGTAAAGCCATTTATCGAGGTTTGGCGCTTTCAGCTTGGCGTTGCGCGTATACACGGCTTTCATCGCACCGCACTCGGAATGCCCGCACACAACAATATTTGCGACTTTCAATACCAGTACTGCGTACTCGATCGCGCTTGCCTCGGAGAGGTCACCGGTAGAGACCCCCTCCGCATTCGCCGGTGGTATCAGGTTGCCTACGTTGCGCATCGTGAACAGATCGCCCGGATGGGTCGAGGCAAGCAGGTCAGGCACAACCCGGCTGTCCGAGCACGTGACGAAGAGCGCATCAGGTGTCTGCGCAAGCGCCAGTTTGCTGAACTGCTGCGCGTATTGCGGCAGCATCTTTTCGCGGAATTCAACGATGCCCATGATGAGTTTGCGCATGGTTTGCCTCCGAAAGGGATAGTTGTTTTGCCGTCGAGCCTGCCGAACCTCCAAGCCCTTGCGAGTCGGGGATACGCGCCAACGCCAGGTCCTCCGGAAACGGATGCTTCGAGGCGATCGCGCGATCGAGCAGTGTCAACTCGACGCGCAGGGCGTCATGACGATGCTCCGGCAGGTTCTGGATGAGATTCTCTATCGCCGCGCGTTGACGTCGGGCGATCTGAATGCTGCCCGCGCCGTACTGTCGTATTTCGCGGAAACTGATATGTACGAAGTCTTCCCAATTCGGCGTCCGCAAGATCACGCGCACCTGCCCGGACGTGTCCGCTATCTCCTCGACATGCAGAGACCGTTTGCCCACCATGCGCAAGAGTCGGTGCAACTGGTCGATCGCAAGCACGGCGGTGGTCGGATCGTTGATCGCCGCCGACAGCGCTTTAAGCGCAATGTCAACCAGGATGCGAAACGCGAACATAGGGTCCTGCTCCATCGTGCGTTCCGTCCCGAAAGCGACAAGTGTGCGCAGCCTGCGGTCGTCGATTGAGCCAGAGTTCCCGTACAGATAAAACAGGGGCTCGTCCACCGCGACGAAATCACCGACTTGCGGCACGAATTCGATGACTATGTCAGCACGCCGCGCCTTGGCTACCAGCCTTTCCAGATTCACAGCCAGAACGATGCCGGGTTTGCCGCGCTGACGAACAATGCGATCAGGTACGCCTCGCTCTTTGTCACGTTCCGGCTGGATAACTACACCCGCGGTCGGGGCGGGATAGACGCTCTCGATGACCGCGATCCCTTGGTCCCCAACGCGGGCCACGAGGCTTACGGGACGCAGAAATTTCGCGGCGTAGTCAATGAGGAAAAGGAAAGCAACGACGGAAGCGAATCCGAATAGCGCTGTAATGAACACCTGAAGCTGGTGTACCTCATTCTCACCCATCCAGCTCCCTGTTCTATTG
This sequence comes from Paraburkholderia sp. LEh10, assembly GCF_017814945.1. Taxonomy (GTDB): domain Bacteria; phylum Pseudomonadota; class Gammaproteobacteria; order Burkholderiales; family Burkholderiaceae; genus Paraburkholderia. The sequence continues at coordinate 19,616 of NZ_JAGIPX010000099.1, read as the reverse complement.
GCGAACAGCAGTGTGAAAACGAATAGTCCCGAGATGCTACGGATGATGTTATCGCGCAGCAATGTCGTTGCGATGATCCGCGGGGTGTACTGCCCGCCAGCGACCTGGATTGCGACGAGCAGCGAACCGAACGTGAATACCAGAAACGCCATGTCAGCGGAAACGATGTCACCGACCAACGATCGCGCCCCGGTCATGGACAGCCCAAGCAAGCCGGTTTTCGGATCAAGGGTCCCCTGCGTGATCATCCACCTGCCGACCACTTCTGCCACAGGTTTCACCACGGCATAGATCGCGACTGCGATGAGCGGCACAGTCCACAGCGAAGACCTTAGGTAGCTCTTTAAGCTGTACCAGCGATTCCAGTCCATGTCTGCTATCTCCCTACGATTCATATTGCAGTGGAGACCAAGGTATTGGCGGTTTGTCAGGTGGCGTGAAAGGAGGCTTCCCGACCGGATACGCGCCTGACCGCGCCTTGCACCACAGTCGCTTCCTCCCGTGGTGGGGAGTTCTCGCTGGCGCACATCAGGCTTCGGACACGTGAACCTTCCCCATACGATCAGACGCCTGAACTTCAGGCCGGTCAATGAGACCTTGGTCCAACAGATCAGGGACGTCGAGTTTCCAGGATGACGCTTCGATGGGTTCCGGGATGTCGAAGGCTGACGGCGACGGGACGCTGAGCAGGGAAACCACGCTGATCGCAGCGCCTCGCGCAACGGCCTCAATCGCACAGAAAATTCGGATTGACGGAATCCAATCGGCTTTCGCGAAACCGCGATCGACAGTTATGGGCAACGATTTGCCAGCCGACTCGGATGTGTGGACGACCGTTCAACACCTCGAAGCCGCCGCAGAGGTGACGCCGGGTGGAAGGTCGGGAGAGGGTCGTGAAGAGCCGGACGCCTTCCCAGAACGATCGGGGCAGCCGCCCGCCGGTTGCCGACAGCACAAGCAATTCCGTGCTTTCGAGTCCAGCTAACCGGGCTCTCATCCAGCTAATTCCGTTTCCCTGCACCATCTGCGGGGAAACGGAATTCCCTAGACCGCGGCTCCATGAGAATCAAGAACTTGCAAACTAATAGCGTCGCTTTGGCCCGGTTGCGGACCGAAAACGATAGACTGGCCGGATTGCTGGCGCGAATAGGCTAGACTGCCGCGAATGCCGTCGGCGATGAAGCGATGCTCATGCTCCCGGCGCTCGGACATTTGAGCGACCGATTCATCTCGACAGCCGCCTTTGTTGGCGGACCATAAGTTGGCGTTGGCGAGGGTGGCGAGACGCCTACTGCGATTTATACGGAAGCCCCTTCATCGCGCGATTCTTCAGCCAGCAAGGAACTTCAAATGACAGTGCACGCGGTTACCGCAGTCCGGCTTGATCAGGATTCGCGACGGGTCAGCCACGTACTTTGGGGGCAGGTTTCCCGGAGCGGAGAACAATTTGAGGTTGTGCCGCTCGAATCGCCGGTGATCGAGGTGGTCGACGCGCTGGCCAAAGGCGATACCGTGGTGACCGTTTTTCCGCTGGACGGGCAACGCGTCGCGGGTCCCGAGGTTCGGAGCGTCGTGGATGAGGTGGGCAGCGAATGGATCGAAACGGTGGCCGTCGATTCCGGTCCGGGGCGAACGCTTGCGGATCTGCCGCGAGTCGATCACGAGTAGACGATCACCGCGCTCGCCCCGGAAAGCGGTCTGCGGAAAACGCCCGGTTTGGGCCTGGGCTGTTTGCGCGGAGGCGTGAACTCGTAGTTGGACCGCCAGCAAGGTAAGCCGTCTTGCACCCGTAGCTAAAGGCCGCCATCTACGGCCATTCGGCCAATCTATCGACCATCCGGTTGAACGTTCGGCTGCTGCCCGGATAGCTGACCGCTACCGCGTCCGAGAACCGGATGCTTGCGCCGGTTCGACGTGTTGTCCCGCGCGGCTTCCAATCCAGCCCACTAAAATTGGATTCGCCGGGTGTCCGCCGTATTCAGAGACCTCAAAACTGCAGCCCACCGGGACCGGCCAGGCTCGGTCCATTTATCCCACCGACAGGCAGGAGGCCATCATTCCATGCATGAGATCAGCGGCGTTGTTCGCGAGTTCGTTGAGGAGGTCCTGAACCAGGGGCGGATTGATGCCGCCGACCGGCTTGTCTGGGATGACATGGTCGAGCACGTCCCGTTCCCCGGCCAAGGCCCCGGTCTCCAAGGTCTCAAGAATGTCGTCCGGGGAATGCGGGCCGCGTTCCCGGATATGCACTGGCACATCGAGGAACAGCTCACCGAGGGTGACCGCGTGCTGACCCGCTTCGAGTGGACGGGCACTCACCGGGGAGAGTTCCTCGGTGTGCCTGCTACGGGGCAGCTGGTCAGGGTGTGGGGCATGGTCATAGACCGCATTCAGGAAGGCAGGATTAAGGAAACCCGCATCATCATGGACACGCTCGGACTGATGATACAACTCGGGGCGGTTCTCCCACCGGGCCAATGAATCCGAGATGGCCGAGCACGCGCCGGCCGGCAAGCTGTCACGGATGACAGCCGATATCCTGGAAGCTGTTGTGCAGGGCGGGTACGAATGATGGGAGTGGGTCGGATGCTGCCGAACGAGGACCGAGCGACGGCGAAGGCGGCCGACTGCACGCGTCGCCGACATCACGCTCGCGCTCGAGATGAATCGCCTCATCATCGACTACGTGCTTGCTCGAAAGTGGCGGCTTCCGAGAGTCGCGAAGTCATCCGCTGCACTAGGGCCTGGTGATGCGTGGCATACGGCTTGCTGCCTACCTAGATCGCGGACCGCTTGCGTGATCCGCAATGAGCGGCTTCTCCTCTTCCGCGGACGCGATGACAAGCCTGCCGCGGCGGTCACACATCTGAATGAAGCGAGTCCCGGAGGCTACCACCATGAATCTGGTCGACGACGTCCGCCAGCGTTTTGGCGTGGTACCGAATTTTTTCCGTTTGACGCCAGAAAATCCGGACATCACCGCGAAACTGTGGGGCTTCGCCTGTTTTGGTTATCTAGACAATCCGCTGCCGTCACTGTTCAAGGAGAGGCTGTTCGTCTGGTTGTCCCGCTTTTGCGAAGTGCGTTATTGCATCGTCCGGCACGTCGGCTTTCTGGTCGGCTTGGGGCGTGTAGCCGGCGACGCCAGTTGCACTCCTCAGTCAGTGGACGAAATACTTCGACTTTTACGAAAGCCCGTGCCACTCGCAGGAGCACTACGGGCCTGCATCGAACATTGTGCGTCCTTCAAAGAACCCCTTTCGGAGATGCCGCAGCCCAATTCGGAGCTCGAATGGTCGATGTTTGCCTGCGCGACACATCTGTTCCTGCATACATCGGCCGAGTCGGCCTGCTCGGACGCGCTACGTCGAGCGCTCGGGCCGGCCCAAATGGAAAACTTCCTGCTGTTTCTTGTATTCATACGCACCGCGCACTCCTGGACGGAGCTTCATCCGGAACTCAAGTTCGAGGAAGATATTCAACATTTGCTGGCAACTCATCAGGAACTCGGACAGTGCATGCTTGACGATCCCGCATCTGGATTGGGCAATACCAGCCAGCGCCTTCTTGCCGAGCTTGATTCCCTGCGCACGGAAAAGATGGAGATTGAGCGGGAAAGTCAACGACGGCTCGAGAATGAGCTGGCGGAAAGTCGTCTCCTGCATGAGATCAGCAACGAACTGATCGGCGAGCAGCAGGTCGACGTGCTTTACGACAAGATCGTCGATACCGCTGCGCGTCTCATGCATTCGCCATGCGCCAGTATGCACATCGTGCGAGAACGTGGTGATGGTAGCAAGACACTCGAACTGCTCGGCTATCGTGGATTTGCAAAGGGTGTTGCAAAGGCTCAGACGACACCGCTGCACGCCCGGTCTGGTGCAATGGTCGGGACCATTTCAACGTACTGGTACGAGACTCGCGAGCCCTCAGAGCATGAGTTTCAGACGTTCGATGTGCTTGCGCGGCAGGCCGCCGACATGATTGAACGGGAGCAGGCAAGCGAGGCGCAGCGCGCGAGTGAAAAGCGTCTGTTGACGATCATCGAGCAGCTTCCGGCTGGTGTTGGCGTGATGGACACAACCGGTGCCTGGACGCTGAACAACGCCTTGATGGACCAATATATGCCCGCCTCCATTCCGTCGAGGCTGCCGAATCGCGACTCGCATTGGCGTGTGTGGGACGAGGATGGGAACCTCAATGTGCCAGAAAGCTGGCCATGTATGCGGGCCTTGGACGGCGAGACGGTCATGCCAGGGACCGAAATGCTATACACGGATGATGGAGGACGCGAACACTGGATGCGCGTCAGTGCTGCACCACTGCAAAACGATTCCGGCGACATCATCGGGGCTTGCTGTGTCGTGCAGGACACTACGCAACTCAAGCGGGCGGAAAACGCACTCAGAGAGGCCGATCGGCGTAAGGATGAGTTTCTTGCGACGCTCGCACACGAGTTGCGCAATCCGATGGCCCCGATCCGCAGTGGCCTGCAAATCCTCCGTCTTGCCGGCGCAGAAAACAAGGCAACGGATCAAATCCATGGGATGCTTGAGCGACAGGTCAACCAGATGGTCCGTCTGGTCGACGATCTTCTGGAAGTCTCGCGCATTGCCAGCGGCAAAATCGAACTGCGCAGGGGGCCGGTGGATCTTGCCACCGTACTCCACAGCGCGGTGGAGACCAGTCGCCCGCTTATCGATGCGGCTGACCACCGGCTGACCATCAGCCTACCTCACGAACCGTTGATACTCCACGGGGATCCCCTCCGTATCGCACAGGTCATCGCAAATCTGCTCAATAACGCTGCGAAATATACGGGGCATGGCGGTCAGATCTGGCTCACCGCCCGACGCGAGGGTACAGAGGCTATCGTGTCGGTGCGGGACAATGGCATGGGCATTCCACAAGCCATGCTGGCCCAGATATTTGACCTGTTCACGCAGGTGGAGCGCACTCACAACCGAGCCCAGGGCGGGCTCGGTATTGGCTTGACGCTTGTTCGCACCCTCGTGGAAATGCACGGAGGAAGCGTCGAGGCACGGAGCGAAGGTCCGGGCAAAGGCAGCGAGTTTCAGGTCCGATTGCCCATTTCCAGGCAGAAACGTGAGGCGTGCGATCGCGACCGGCAGGCGCAACCATCGGATGCCTTGTGCGGACATCGCATTCTCGTTGTCGATGACAATCGTGATGCAGCGGACAGCCTCGGTATGCTACTCGAGCTGTACGGCGCCGACGTCAGCATCGTACGCGATGGACCGGCGGCGCTTGCTGCACTTGATATATTTCGGCCGGATGTTGTGCTGCTAGACATCGGCATGCCGGGCATGGACGGCTACGAAGTCGCGCGCCGGGCGCGGGAGAAGCCCGGTTTTCAGCGCTTGACTCTTATCGCATTGAGCGGGTGGGGGCAGGAGGAAGATCGACGCCGCTCGAGGGATGCCGGAATCGACCATCATCTGGTTAAGCCAGTTGACGTGAGAGCGCTAGAGCACCTACTGGCGAGTTCCGGCAAACATGGCGGCAGCGCAGGCTGAGGTCTGCGTTTGTGATCTCAATGGGGTTACTGATCGACAGACTCGAAGTGGTGACGCTGCAAGCGCAACCGTTGTCGATTAGATGACGGATTTGCCGTTTCCAAGCTCACCGTGGTTCGGGTACAGTAGCCTGATTTGTTGATCCGCAGTTACGCAGAGCGAATCGCCGGTGGAAGCGGACCATTATTACTGCGCTGCCAATTGACTGGCATGAGTCGGCGAGTGGGGCGGACCGCGCCATGCAACTGTCGGCTATGCGGCGACTGTCGCAAGGCTTGATGAGGTGTCCCTCCGATGACCGCTCGGCCTCGTAAGGCGGTCCTTGATGTCGCGTCAGCCCGATCGGCTGTTGAGGGTCGACTTCTGCCGGATGCAGTCGGGCCGACGGCAGCATCTGTCGTCGGCTCACCGTCGGACCGTGTGCGGCCAATTTCGGCCATTTGACCGAGTGCCGCGGTGGACGTTTCGACGTTTCAAGGTCCGTTGCACTCAGGTCAACGGCCTCTCGCACATTACTTCTCGTGCAGGCTATGCATGTAGTTCGGGATCCAGAGAACTGGAAAATTCTCAGCGTGGCACGCCGGCGATCTGTTCGAGTAGACGCAGCAGGGAATCTGGGGCTGGGCCTTTTTGACAGTATCGGTCAAACCCTACCGCGATCCCCTCAAGCCGGATGGCGAATTCGTCCTGGGCGGTAAGAGCTACAATGGCGACATGCTGCGTCCGCCCGTCCCGCCGCAGCTGCCGTGCGACTGCAAATCCGTCCTTGCCGGGCATGTTGATGTCCAGCACTGCGATCTCAGGCGTCCAGGCAGCGAGGAGGTGCATGGCGGCCTGCCCGCTCAGGACGAATTGAACCTCATACCCCGATGGAAAGTGACGCGACGATCGCTTCAGCACCCGCCTGCTCATCGTCGACGACGAGCAGCCGGCGCGGGCAGTTCGGCCGTTTTCGAGGGAGAGTTCGCGTCGTCCAGCGTGCGGTATGTGATAACAGCGCCATATCGGGTCCATGCTTCAGGTCCATGCGCTTCAGTCCAGTGGAATAGCACGACGAGCATCGGCCGTTCCTGCGCTGCGGCATTGCGGCATTGCGGTGGTGGCGGAAAACTCGCATGTCGCGACAACATTCGCAAGCACGCGAGGGATATATGAGGCTCTCGGACTTTATCGAAGCAAACCTTCCTGAGCTAATTGACGAGTGGGCGGAGTATGCCCGCACGCTTAGTCTGGAGGACAGCCATCTCACCGAGACCCAGTTGCGGGACTCGGCCCGTGACATCCTGATCCGGATTGCGGCAGATATGCGCGAACCGCAGACGGACGAGCAGCAGAAAGCCAAGTCGCGCGGCGATCAGCGCGATCCAGAATGCGATTTCGACAGGGTCGCCCACGAGCACGCGGACGATCGTCTCGCACAGGGCTACGGGATTAACGATGTGGTGGCGGAATACCGCGCCCTGCGCGCGAGTGTGCTCCGGCGATGGCAGCAGACGTCGTGGAACGACGCCGCTTTTCGGGAGATGATCCGGTTCAATGAGGCAATTGACCAGATGCTCGCGGAATCGGTCCGACAGTACGCGCAACGCACGGAGCGCATCCGGGATCTGTTTGCCGGCGTGCTTGCGCACGACCTGCGTTCACCCCTTGGCGCGATATTGAATTCGGCGGAGGTCGTCCTGCATGACGACGGCCTGTCGTCATCCAGCGTAAGAGCGATCGCGGTCGCGCAACGCGGCGCCGCGCGCATGAAGCGGATGATTGACGATCTCCTCGTCTTCACGCGTACCCGCCTGGGTGACACGCTTCCAGTCGATTTCACGCCGCAGAATATCGGGCGTATCTGCAACGACGCGGCAGATGAGGTACGCGCTTCGTATCCAGACGCACGGATCGAGGTGCGCCTTACGGGCGAGCTTGCCGGCAGGTGGGACGGCGCCCGTATCGGCCAACTGGTGGTCAACCTGCTCGTGAACGCAGTCCAGCACGGCTCAGGGGACATAAGCGTGAATGCTCTCGGTCACGGTGGGCAGATGACTCTGGTCGTGTCGAACGAAGGCGCCCCGATACCGGCGGCCGCCCTGCCGACGCTCTTTGATCCATTGACGCGGGCAAGCCGCTCGCCCAGGCAAAGCGGAACGTCTTCGAGCATGGGCCTGGGTCTTTACATCTGCCGGTGCATCGCACATGCACATAACGGCACCATACAGGTCGAACCGACGGAAGGAGGGACGATCTTCACCGTGGAGTTCGCCCGTTTTCCATCGTCTCCCCGCTGACCATTGCGGTCCGCGTCGGTATTTGTTGTGCTCCGCCTGGCCATTCGGCGGATCAGTCACAGACCGGACTCGTGCGTCGAATGGCCGCTGTACTCAGAAAGCCGACCTGTGATGGGCGCGCAGTCCAACGTCGCCATTGGGTCGGTCTGTGTCGCTCAGTGCCACCTTTGGCCGGGTCCGGGCGACAACGGAAGCATCAATCTCCTGCACAATGAGCGGGTGGGGACTCAGGGCATCTACGACTTGATCGTCAATCGGTATAGTCTGGCCGATGCTCAACACGGAACGGAGACGAACAATGGATTTGAAACTGCGTGGGAAAGTCGCGGTGCTTACGGGCGCAAGTGTCGGCATTGGACTGGCGGTCGCGGAAGGGTTCGCTGCCGAAGGCGTGAATCTCGTGCTGGCCGCGCGGCAACGCGAACGGCTCGAACAGGTCGCGGCGGACATTGCGGTGCGCCACGGCGTGCGTGCCGTGCCGGTGGCGTGTGATGTGGCGACGATGGAGGGCGTCGACGTTCTGGTCGACGCGGCGAACCAGCAGTTCAACGGCGCCGACATCTTGTTCAACAACGCAGGCACCGGCAGTAACGAGACGATCATGGAAGCGCCCGACGAGAAGTGGCAGGCGTATTGGGACCTGCACGTGATGGCGGCGGTGCGGCTCGCACGTGGGCTCGTGCCGTCGATGAAGCGGCGAGGCGGCGGAGCGATCCTGCATAACGCGTCGATCTGCGCGGTGCAGCCGCTCGGTTACGAGCCAATCTACAACGTGACCAAAGCCGCGCTGATGATGTTTTCAAAAAATCTCGCAAACGAGGTGGTCAAAGATAATATCCGCGTGAACACGATTAATCCGGGCCTCGTTCTAACGCCCGACTGGATGAAGACCGCGAAAGAGCTTACGCAGGATGCGGGCGGCGATTGGGAAGGGCATCTGCAACAGGTAGCTGATGAGTTCGCGCCAATCCGGCGCTTCGCGACGCCGGCGGAGCTGGCAGATTTCATCGTGTTTCTCTGTTCGGAGCGTGCGAGCTATAGCGTTGGATCGACCTATTTCGTCGACGGTGGGATGTTGCGAACTGTTTGAGCTTGGACGTGTTCTAGCTTATCGGCCGAGCATGCGTCAAAGGATGCGACTATTCGTGCGTGAGGTCGACAGTCGGCCATGAGCGGCCGGTCGAGGTCGTCGTCCAGTTTGGCTAACGGAGGCCTCGTCCGCCCTCGCTCAATGGCCGTTGTTCGGTAAGCTAATTGCCGCCGGCATTGCCTCAAGCCGGCCAACTCCGGCCATTCGCCTTTGCGTTCGACCGGTGAAGGCACGCGCCTTTGCAATGCCGCTCACGAGCCCGGCGTTTCCGCCGGGGACCTACCGTTTCTTCGAGCGCGAGTTCCTCTCATCACGTATCGGACCGATCCGGACAGACTGGCCGAAGTGATCGACGGGACAGAAAGTTCAGTAGTGCGTGCGCGCAACGCCTGAGCACCGCAACGTTTTCGGGCTCGACGAATTCGGATCTGGGCGTGGATATGTTCATGATCGATCCAGTCCGTCGCTAGTGGCCAAGAACCGCAAGCGCTTCGTGCATCGGTGACAGCGATACCGTCACCATCCCGTCGAGCGGCGTATTCATTTCCAGGATCAGGAAAATCGCGATGGACGTGCATAGCGCGCCCAGAAACAACGCGATGGTAACCGTGCTATTCGCGGGCGTGAACAGACCAAACGCGCCGAAGATAATGCAGAGCCACAGCACGAGGGTGACCAGAAGCGCAGTAGGGGTTGAGCCCGCAGCCTGGAGCAGGCCAAGTTCGCGCATGGCGAGCGCGTTGTCGGCGACTTCGATCGCGCGCGCCTGTAATCGTCGCTGCATGTCATTTTGCGGCGAGAGATCCTCGAGTTTGCGCTCGAGATGTTCCGCGCGCTCGAGCGCCTCGGGGTTGTGCAACCTTGCCAGTTGCGCAGGATCGCCTGACGCTACCTGCTGGACCACCCCGGTGACGATCTGCTTCAGCATGCCCCGGATCTCCTGTGTCTGCGGCCCATATCGCGCGAGCATACGATCGAGAAGGATCACATTGGCGGCTTCGTGTGTCACGCTGGCGTTCACCGTGTCAAATGAGCTCTTTGCCGACGAGATCAGCAAGCCAAGCACCAGCGCGGCCATCGTGGCGATCAGGCCCGTCGCCAGTTTGACGACGCCAATCGAGTCGTCGTCAAGATGGTGCTGCGGCAGCAAGGTACGCAGATACAGACCGAGCAGTGCGCTGCAAAAGACGCAGGCAAATATGATCAGGGCGACGCTCAGATGGTGCATCGTTCGATCCTCCGTGCGTCGGCGTGGGCATCGGCCGATGGACCGCGCGCATGTCTGTCGCCCTTGCTCGCGTCTGCCCGACGTGTCCATCAGGGCGCGGCGACCACACGGTAATAGACGCCGTTCGCACCGTAGGAAGGCTTGAACCACGTGTTACCGCACAGGTAGTACGTGCCGCCCTGAACCGTGGGTTTGATGCAGCCGGCGGGTAGCGTTGCGTAGATTGCGCCCATCGCGAAGTTCGAGCTGGGCGGCGGCGGAGGTGCCGCGGACGTCGCGCCGGCGACGTAGCCGGCGTTGTAGGCGTTCGTCGAGTTCGCGGCGGCATAGCCGCTGTTGTACGCGTTCGCGGCGACGGCCTGCGTGTTCGCGGAGGCGATCGCCGCGCCCGCCGCAACGCCGACCGCCGCGCCTGCCGCGGCCGCGCCTGCCGTGGACCAGCCGCCGCAGTTGTAGCAGCCCGATCCGTACACGTTCACCGTGGTCGGCGGGTGGTAGGCGGCGTAGGTCGTGTTACCGTAGTAGTTGCTGTGATACGCGGTCGCGCCCGACGAGTTCGTGTAGGTCGTGTAGCCCGATCCCTGGACGTGCGTGGCCGTGCCGCCATAGTTGTTGGTCGCCGTGGTGCCCTGGCCGTAGATGTGCGTCGCGCTGCCGTACTGATTCGAGTAAGTCGTCTGATTCGAGCCCGCCTGGTGCGTCGCGGTGCCGCCATAGGCGCCCGTTGCCGTGGTGCCTTGGCCGTAGGTATGCGTGGCGCTGCCGCCGTACGGATTGCTGAAGCTCGTCTGCCCCGAGCCTTGCGTGTGCGTGGCCGTGTCGCCGTAGCGGCTAGTCGCGGTGGTGCCCTGGCCGGGTGTGTGCGTTTCGCTGCCGCCCCACGCGTTGCTGCGGGTCATCGATTCAGACCCGGACGGGCGCGACCAGCCGCCCGCGTGCCCCCAGGCGCCGGCGGGGCCCGAGGCGAAGGCCGGAATCACGAATCCGGCCAGATAGATGGCAATCGTCTTCACGATGCGCCTCCTCATTGAGGATTGGCGGCCTTGGTCTTCTTCGGCGGCGGCTTCAGGCCGGACGCGTTCGCGGCGTCGGGACGCTCGAATGCGATGGGCGCCGCGCCGGACGTGTCGGACGGCACGAACGCGTTCGCCGGAAGGGCCGGGTCCAGCTCCCAGTGCGTGAGCGCCAGCACATGGCGCAGCCGCGCGGGATCGTTCAGGTAGACCGCGTAGATTCGCCGCGGCAGCTTGTCCTCCGTGCCGATCCAGGCCTGCACGAACACGTCGCCGGTCACATAGGCGACCATGTCGGTCGTCGTGTCGTCGACGAGGGTCGACTGGCCAATATAAAATGCGATCTTCAGTCCGTCGGCGATGTCCTTGTACGGGTCCGCGACGAGCACGTCGGTGAACGGGAAATAGATCGCGCCGACGTCGTACGCTTTCTTGAGCGCGCCGTCGATGGTCGGCGGCGCGCCGGCCACGGCCACGAGGTTCTCGGCCGGGGAGTAGGCCGTCATCGTCTTGCCGTCGTAATAGAACTCCGAGCGCGGACCGTCGCCGAGTGTGATCACGCGCAGCTTGTCGGGCCGCTGCATGAGGACTTCGGACTTCGCCGAGTAGATCAGCGGCGGGCCAATTCGGCTCGGGCTCTCGTACGAGACGATCGCCGCGAACGCCATCGACTTCGCGGCCGCGAGGCGGTCGCAGGCGGCCTTGATGACGTCGAGCGCGTGCTGGTCGAACCCTGGCTGGTAGTCGGGCGCGGCGGCCTGCTTCGTGTACTTCGCCGCGGCTTTCGAGGGCGCGTTCGCGCGTTGCTGCGCGCCGCCGCTCGAGGCGAGGCATACGCCCAGCGCGACGGCCGTTGCGCGCAAGACCTGTTTCCACACAGTCATGGCAGCCTCCGAGATCAAGCGTGGCGTGGCGGCACGCCCGGTGACGATCAGGGGATCATCCCGCATTCGAACATCTTGTTGGCGATCGGCGCCGCGACCCGGTTGATAAACTCGGCCCGCATCTGTGGATCATTGCGCATTGCCTGGATCACTTTCTCCTCGCCCGGCGAATGGGGTGCGCCTTTCTTTGCTGCACGCTCCTGCCACAACTGCTCACAACTCGATTGCTGGTATTTTTGTACCAGTCGGCCCGAGGCGGCGTCGAGCATTGGATATTGCTGTGGATAGGCGATATTCGCGAACAGTAACGCGGACACTATCGCAAACCGCATGACGCGTTTGCTCATGGCCTTACCTCGTTTCGTCAAGGAGTGTTCGGGTACCGGCCTGGCGTCGGTACCCCCGTGGGCAGGTGGAACTGTTCCCAGCCGAATTGCGCCCATTAGCGGGGTTTCACGTATTGCGAAACAGATTTGGAAACAGAATCGCACCAGTCGTCCATGATCGGCTTGACCGACTCGAACGTAATCACAGGCTGATTGGATGCGACCCGCCCCAAACGCTCACCGGTACGTGTGCGCACGACTTTGGACAAGACCTCACCTGAGACACTGTCCGTGCTACGCGCCTCGACCAGCAGCTTTGCCTGCTGCGGCGCACCCGCTACGGTATTGACCGCCATCGTGGCCACGAACGCCATCGGCACGACCTGGTATGGTTTGAGCCCCACCGCTGTGTTGGCGACCCCGGTGATGGCGACCTGCACCTTGACCACGCCCGGACCGGGTGTCTCAACGACTCGTACCCTGGAGGCAATCGCCTGTCTCAGGCAGGTGGTGCCGTAACCCCGTATCTGGTCGATCGTCGCCTGACTCAGTTGTTCAGACGGCTCGGCCTTTGGGTACATTTCCAAGGGCTCAACTATGACTGCGCTGTAGTTCGACGGGTTGAGCTTGGGGTTCACGTACCTCAAGATCGTTTCGCCGTTGTTGGGATCCTGGGTTTGCTGCAGGTTGGAATAGTCTCCCAGAAAGCCGGAGTACTCGGATTGCGTCGGCGTGTTGTTGCTGGCGCATCCCGCTATGAGCATCATCGCAACCGTAGTCGCAGCGGCACAAATCGTCTTGCGCATAGTCTCCTCCTGGGTTTGTTAGATACATCGATAACCAGAATTGGCCCGTGCGTCGGTGCAATCGAGCCGCGCGTCAAAATTGCCTTTCCGGCTTGCTGTTTGCGGCGTAAGTTCTTCCGACAGGTTAGGCCGCACCCTTTACATTAGGTTGACATCGGTCAAACATATAGCTCTTTTTACGTAACGCTCTCCGGCTCGGGCTCCCGTATTGTCTGCATGCCTACCCATTGACCTGCCTGGAGTGTGGGCATGTCATACGTCCGGGGGCCCCCTGAATTTTGGGGCGGGCTACCTGCATCTGAATGGCGCTGCCGGGACACCTGGCCAGGTCAATACAGGCGGCGCAGTGACCGATACGACAGGCTCTTCGCTTCAGGGGGCTACTGTCACCGACCGCAGTTCCGTTAGGCGCACTGGCCGCCCGCCAGCAAACCTGGGGCGCGGGGGTGAATTACACGTTCGGCCCGGCTGTTGCAGGCTTCGTATACACGCAGACAAATCTGACGGAACTGTTTCAGACTGGCTTTAGCACGCACTTCCAGAACTGCGAAGGTAACTTCCGGTATGCGCTGAACCCAGCTGTTGAACTTTCAGCTGCCTATACTAATTCGCGCGCGGGTGGAAACGCAGGCAGCGGCAGTCCGCACTGGAACCAGGTGAGCGCGATGGCAGACTAAAGCTTCTGCCGGCGAACGGACGTGTACATCCAGGGATGTCTGGCAGGGGTTGAGTGCGAGCAGCAACTCACCATTGGGTGTGGCCTGGATTAACGGCGTGAGTGCGCCGTCATCCACCAACAACCAGGTCGAAGCGACTGTCGGCCTGCGTCACCGGTTTTAAGACACGCGCGCCGGCCTCGCGACGAAAATCGGGTCGTGATTATTCTCGTCGCGTCCCAGACGCGATCCCTCCGCCCTAGCTTGGCGATCAACTCGATCGGGCAAGCGGCTGAAGTACTTCGGGAGCGGTCGTTGCGACGCCCCGAGTCCGAACGGCTGTTCAGGGTCGGGACTACGCACTGCCGACTGGCCGCTTCCGGGCAGCTGAATTCCACTGGCCGCTTTCCAGCGATGAGTTTGAAGAGCGGACAGACGCAACCCGACCCTGAACCGCCGTTCAGACGCCCAAAAAATCTGGGGCAGCTTCCTGAGCGCAACGGCTGTTCGGCCAGGCATTCGGTACGGCAACGGAGTGAAGAAGTGTTGACAGGTGTCTTGTACGATTCCGAGCGAGCCATATTGGTTCGGGGGCATTCCCCGGAAGTCGTGGGGGTCTAGGCGCTCGGTTCTCGTTCCGTCCGGAGGAGAGAGGCTTGCGTTCAGGGCGCTTTTTGCTGCCCGATAGCAGAAGGCATCAAGGAAGTTTGTAGTTGCCGGTCACCTTACCAACGTAGCTGGACCTCCCCTGCGGCTTCCGTGTTGCTGAAAAAGACCTCAATGAAACTTGCCCTGTGATGCCTGTGTATTTTCCAGTACCCGAACCGAACACCCCTTGGCCCGTCTTCGACTTGGGGGGACGTGTTATCGTCTCCACGAACGTGTCTTGGTCCTTGTCAAAATACACGCAATACCCGCTGTCGCCGCCTTCGAACTCTGTCTCGACGCACGAAGCCGAAATATCGCGGAACAAAGGTGTGTTCGAACTGTTTGTAAACCTCAAATTGGCCTGGTAGACGATTATGGCTTGACCATTGCCCGCGTCGATGCTGGTAAGAACCGACACGTCCGCCTGGTAGGTCACGTCAAAGTTTGCCTGCTTCGGTAGCGTCTGCGCAACACCGCTCGACGAAACTGCAACTCCGCCGGCAAGAACGACGAAAAGGAATATTGTTCCAAACTTTTTCATCACGCGCTCCTGACATTTTGTGTAACCGTCCGTCGCAAGGCAACAGCGGACTCGAGCTCTCGCGCGGACGGTATAGACATGCGGAGACTCGATCACTCATCTGCAGGCTAAGGACCGTCTCAAGTGTACCAACTGGCCTTGCGCGTCAACGAATGCGTATTCGTCCCGCGCGAATGGGAAGGCCCGTTGTTTGAGCGGAGCGGCCGTTTGAACGGCCGTTTGAGCGCGAAACCGAACGGCTGAAGTTGGCCGACTACTGCCTGATACGGCGGCGGTCGCAGACAGCGAGCCGCCTGGCATGGCCAATGGCTGGCATCGAGCCCCCGGAAGGTCGGCGACTGCTGACATCAAATCGCACCCGGTAGACGCTCGCTGTTCTGCAGTGGCCCAGCGGCGGGTGTGCGCGGCTAGGACAGATCTGTGGATAACGTACGTTACGCTCCCCCTGCCCCCCTCAAAGCTATGAGAGATATTTCCGAGACCGAAAAGCAAAGAAAAGCAAAGCAGCAGCCCGGCTGCGCCGGGCTGAAAACGTAACTAAAAAGGCCATGTTCAGCAAAATTAGCTACGTCTGATACTAAGACGATGCGCCGATAGGCTCGTGCAATAAGGACTTATGGTTCTGTTGACACCCCAAAATGCTCATTTGACCTTGATCCAGTCGGGCGAACGGCCTTCCGTATAGGGACGGTCAACGCGTTTGCCGATAAGCCCCTCAAGTCCCATCCGGCAGGCGGAATCGAGCAAGGATTCGACGCCGTCGGTGAACGGGTTGCTAAGCCGTATGTGTGCGTCGTCGACGCTAGAGAGCAACTGCTGCAGCGCGGCCTGCCGGTCGCTGAGTCGCAACTGCCGGAGGTCCCGGCCGTCCAGAAACATCAGGTCGAAAGCGAAATACGTCAGACCAGCAGTGTGGCGCCCGGCAAACGCATTCTGCAGCGCCGAGAAGTCGGGAATGTCGGCCTTGTTGAGTGCTACCACCTCGCCGTCGATCCACGCCTGGCCGACCGGCAGGCGCGCGAGTGCGCCAGCGAAAGCAGGCATTCTATCGGTCCAATCGTGCCCGTTGCGGGTGACAAGTCTCACAGCACCGTTGTCGATACGGCAGAGCATCCGGTAGCCGTCGAATTTGATTTCGTACGACCAGTTCGGACCGACTGGCGCGCGATCGACCAGCGTGGCGAGTTGCGGCAGGATGGTGTCCGGCAGGCTGTCCAACTGGCTCTCGCCCTCCTGTTCGGCTACTCTCGTTCTACGCGCCACCTGGCACACCTCCCGAAATCTATCGGCGTCGCACCGACTGTTCCAGCCAGGCACGCTGGCCGGGAAATTGCTGCAACCGGGAGCGCCTGCCAACGGGAGAATGTCATGGCCGCTCCGCGTTCGATTGCTTCGATGACGATCAGCTTTGGGCTTGTTTCGATTCCATGCCGTATGTTCTCGGCGACCGAATCAAAGTCTGCCGTCTCTTTCAACATGCTGCACAAGGATTGCGGCGCCCGGGTGCGTCAGCAGCTCTACTGCCCCGCTCATCAGGCCGTCATCGAGCGTTCAGATACCGTCAAAGGATACGAGTTCGAGAAGGACAAGTACGTCGTCTTCGAGCCGTCCGAGCTCGAGGCCTTCGAGGCGACCGCCAGCCACAGCATCGACATTGTCGCCTTCCTTCCGGCCGACGCGATTGATCCGATCTATTTCGACAAGGCTTACTATCTCGGCCCGGACAAGCGCGGCGCGAAGCCATACCAGCTGCTCGCGCAGGCGATGACCCATTGAATCGGACCGGACCTATCTCGACGCGTACCTGAACCTTGGATGCCTGCTGTCGGAGTGCGGCCGCTACGACGACGCTATCGAGGTATGGTGTAACGCCCTGCTCGAAAACCCGGACCATCATCTGCTTCACTTCAACCTCGGCGTGGCGCTGGAAGACTCGGGCCGCCTCGAACAGGCCCTCATCGCATACCGGCGCAGCATCGAACTGAAACACGGCTTCGCGGACGCGCATTTCAACGCGGCGCGCATCCGTGAGGAACTGGGCCAGCAGACACAGGCAATCCGCCACTACAACGCCTACCGGACATTGAACCGCGACGGTTGAGGGGCTTCCCGAGCCCGTCGGGCATCAGGCTTGCTGTCCCCTTTTTGTTATTCGTCCAATTGATAGGGAGGCAAGCTATGGCAGAACAGCACAAGCCCGGCGAGATCGTGAAAACATCAGGGATCTACAAGGTCGTTCACGAAGGCGACAGCAACGCAGCGTTCGAAGTGACATGCGTCGAGGGGGAACATTTCCCGCCGACGAGAACAGGCAAGGGCGCAACGTACGAGCTTGTGCACGGAGCGACGCATTCGCACAAGCACAGCGAACTCGGCAGCGGCGACAAGTGACAGACCGGAGGCGAAAAAGTCGCCAGCGGAGACGCTGGCCGATGGCGGCGACGGGCGGGCTCTTGCGAGCCGCTCAAGTCGCGCTTTCGCAGGTTCCCGCAGTTCCCGCAGCTGATGCCAGGCGCGGTCAGCGCCGTACTGGCGGGGGCTGCTCGAGTTCCAGGGGATCGTCTGGATCCTTGCGAGGAAGGGCTGCCAAGGGATTGCGGCGGCGACAGACCGGACAGATGAAATAAACGCCCTCCTCGTCCATCTCTGGCAAGGCGACCTGCAGCGTCACCATCATCCGACAGCCGGCGCATATCCACATGGTGGCCTCCGCGCGTCAGCTGTCTTTATAGTTCACGCGGACGGTATATGGGAAGCGGGTAGCCGAGACGCAGGCATGACCGTTCCAATTGAGGTGGATTTTCCTCAGTCCCCGCTGCTGTCGGAAATCGTCTAAGTCTGAATTACCGCGATGATGCAGCAGGGGCGGCAAGCGGCCCTACTCAAATAACTCTGAACCGGTGGTCCCTTTAACCTTGAACTACCACCGTTTTGGTTCGCTTAACTCTGAACTATCTGGCGTTACTTCCAACGTCAGAAATAGCATGACGGTCGGCTTGCGACCTATTCCGTTGAAAAACCCGTTTTCGAGCGCGTGCGCGGCGATGTTTGAACGTGCCTTCGACGCGTTCAGCGCTCTTTCCGGTCGCGCCGCTTGTGAGCATCGCTCGACGATGCATTTCAAGCGACCGCTACTGCCGTTTGCTCCTGCTTTGGCATCAACCACTTTGCCATCCGCCTCAGATTCTGTGCAGTTGCAGCCAGCAGAAACTCAATGTGGGCGCCTGAAGGTCCCCGCAACCGGAGACGATCCAGCTTCAAGACCCGTTTGAGACGAGCAAACAGGATTTCAACCTTCTTGCGATCCTTGCGCGACTGCCTGTATGCCGGTGTTTTCGCAATGGCCCTTGCCTTATCACGTGCAGATTCGTGGATGCTCCGGGCTATCTTTCGTATTGGCGTGTTCGGACAGCAGTGATCCTTTAGTACACATCCAGCGCAGTCCAACTGGCTTGATCGATAGACGACCGTGTTGGCCTTGGTGATATGTGTGCGCGGATTCTTGAATCGACGACGTTCGCTGCGCAGTGCGTGTCCGGCGGGACAGCGATACTCATTGCTTTGCTCGAGCCATTGGAAATCGCTGCTCTAGAACGTGTCGTCGCTCCGCGTCCCTTTCTCCAATACCGGAACATGCGGCTCGATCGCCTTGTCATTGATCATCCAGGCAAGCGTCGACGCGGTGCCATAAGCAGTATCACCCACCAGCCGTTGAGGTTTGAGGCGGAAGCGCTGCTCAACCCGGTCAATCATGGTCCTGGTCGAGTCGACCTCCGGTGTGCGGTATGCGGGTGTGGCCTCGACATCCATGATGATTCCCGCATGAAGATCAATCAGGTAGTTGGTCGAATAGGCGTAGAACGCCGGGCCACCAGGTGCTGCGGTCCAACGTGCAGCCGGATCGGTCAGCGATATGTTCTTTGGCTGTGTAGCAGGTTCGCGCGATGCTTCTATCACCTCAGCATCAGTGCCGTTCGCATCGAGCGTCGCCAGATACTCGCGCACCGCACGGCTCGGCCCTTCGCCGCGACTCCAGTCGATTGCTTCAGTCCCGGCGATGCCGCGGGTGCGATTGGCGTCGGCCTTGATGACGCTGGCGTCGATTGCGAACCCTTCACCGCCTACGAGGCCCTCGTTCATGCAGCGACGCAAAACGGATTCGAATACATGGCGCAGCATATCGCTGTCGCGAAATCGGCCATGGCGATTCTTTGAGAATGTTGAGTGATCCGGAACGGCATCCTCAAGACCGAGACGGCAAAACCAGCGATACGCCAGATTCAGATGGACTTCTTCGCACAGCCGCCGCTCGGAGCGGATGCCGAAGCAGTATCCGACGATCAGCATGCGAATCATCAACTCTGGATCGATCGAAGGGCGCCCCGTATGACTGTAAAACGACGCCATGTGCTTACGGAGGTCTCCGGCATCGAAGAAGTGATCTATGCCGCGTAACAGATGGCCTTTCGGAACATGATCATCAAGGTTGAACGCGTAAAACAGCTGCTCCTGATCGCCGCTTCGCTGTCCCATCATGACGATGCACTCCCGTCGATTGATTCGTTCCAGGATAGCCAAGAATCCGACTCTCAGGGGAGTTTTTCAACG
>NZ_JAGIPX010000098.1 GCF_017814945.1 Paraburkholderia sp. LEh10 | reverse complement strand
TTGCCGCCCTTACCCGTTCCTTCCCACTCTTTATATATACGAAAAGGCATCGGTTGTGCGCTCCTGACAAGAGCGCATAACTCGTTGATAGCGATTACGTTAGACATCCGTATCACATACAAGAACTGACTCACCGCATGATGGTTCTGTTTGTACATTTTTCATTCAAAGATCCTGATGGAGTGCGAGATGACGACACGACGCGAAGTTCCAGGCATCCGGCCTTACGACGGCCCCGCTGGCGGGTGGGGCGCGCTACGCGCGACAGCTCAGGCCGTCCGCCAGCAGATGGAGAGCATCACCGCGCCGATTACGCTGATGCGCACCAACCAGCCGGACGGGTTCGACTGTCCCGGCTGTGCGTGGCCCGACAAGGAACATCGCTCCACATTCCAGTTCTGCGAGAACGGCGCGAAGGCTGTCACCTGGGAAGCGACGAGCAAGCGGGTTCCTCCCGAATTCTTCGCCAGCAATACCGTAACGTCTCTGCTGCAAAAGTCGGACTACGAGCTGGAAGACATGGGCCGCCTTACCCATCCGCTCGTCTACAATCGGGCAACGGATACCTATCGTGCGGTCGAATGGGAAGACGCTTTTGCGCGCATCGGTGAGATCCTGCGCGCCCTTTCGCCGAACCAGGTCGAGTTCTACACCTCCGGCCGTGCCTCGAACGAAGCCGCGTACCTGTACCAGCTATTCGCCCGCGAGTACGGCACAAACAATTTTCCTGATTGCTCGAACATGTGTCATGAGCCGACCAGCGTCGGCTTGCCTCAATCAATCGGTATCGGCAAGGGCACCGTTTCGCTGGAAGACTTCGACTCGGCCGAACTCATCATCTCGATCGGCCACAATCCCGGCACGAATCACCCGCGCATGATGGGAACGCTGCATGAAGCGTCGCGGCGCAATGTGCCGATCATCGTATTCAATCCGCTGCGTGAGCGCGCACTCGAACGGTTCGCCGATCCGCAGAACTTTATCGAAATGGCGACCTATGCGTCGACGCGTATCGCCTCGACCTACTTTCAGGTCGACGCGGGCGGTGACGCGGCTGCGCTCAAGGGTGTCATGAAAGCATTGCTTCAGATGGAAGCGGAGCAAGGCAATGTGCTCGACCGTGAATTCATCGCCGCGCACACCGAAGGTTTCGACGCGTTCGCCGCTGACCTCGAAGCGACATCGTGGGACGATATCGAAAAGGCGAGCGGCCTCACACGCCCGGATCTCGAGGAGGTTGCACTCGCCTACGCGAAGTCCAACGCGACCATCGTGACGTACGGGATGGGCATCACACAGCACAACAAAGGCACAGCCAATGTCCGTCTGATTGCCGACCTGTTATTGCTGCGCGGCAACTTCGGCAAGCCCGGCGCCGGCATCTGTCCGCTTCGCGGACATTCGAACGTTCAGGGAAACCGTACCGTCGGCATCACGGAAAAGCCATCCAGCGAGTTTCTCAAGCTGATTGAACAGACCTGCGGCTTCACGCCCCCTTCGGAACATGGTCATGATGCGGTTCAGGCAATGCAGGCGATGATCGACGGCAAGGCGAAGGCGCTGATCTGTCTGGGCGGAAACTTCGCAGTCGCGTTGCCAGATCCGGAACTGTCCTTCCCCGCGATGGCGGGGCTCGATCTGGCCGTTCATATCGGCACAAAGCTCAATCGCACGCATTTGCTGGTGTCGAAGGAAACCTACCTATTCCCTTGCCTAGGCCGTACCGAACTTGACATGCAGACGGGAGGTCACCAGTCGGTGACGGTGGAAGACTCGATGTCCATGGTTCATGCATCGGCCGGCAAGCTCACGCCGGCATCGGAACATCTGCGCTCGGAGCCCGCCATCGTGGCCGGCATGGCTCGCGCGACGCTACCCAACAGCAAGGTAGCGTGGATGGAACTCGTTGCCGATTACGACAAGATCCGTGACCTGATCGAGCGGACCGTCCCCGGCTTCGAAGCGTTCAACGAACGCATCCGGCATCCCGGCGGATTTCGCCTTCCGCTTCCGCCAACCGAGCGACAGTGGCCCACACCGTCGGGAAAGGCGATGTTCTCCGTCTATGACGGCGTCAAGGAAGACGCGGACGTGCTCGGCGCAGAGAATGTACTGCGCCTCATCACGATACGCAGCCACGACCAGTACAACACCACTATCTATGCAATGGACGATCGCTATCGCGGTGTATTCGGCCGGCGAGACGTGCTGTTCATGAACGAAGCCGACCTCGCGGAGCATGGACTCGAACACGGCGATCTGGTCGACATCGAGACGATCGTGTCTGGCAGACAGCTTCATCTCAAGAACATCACCGCGATCGTATACGGCATTGCAAAGGGCTCGGTTGCCGCGTACTACCCGGAGGCAAACGTTCTGGTTCCTCTTGACTACATCGACAAGGAGTGTGGGACGCCCTCCTACAAGTCTGTGCCGGTCAAGGTCAGGCGCGCGGCCGCGAGTTGACGCTACCGATCGACTCTGCGCACGGGGCTTGGGGACATAACTTCAGGCCACGTGCGCGAAAAGCGCTTCGTCGTCCAGCGCGGTACACGGGTCACGTCACATTCGATCCTGGCGAGTCAGTCCGCGAATGTCGTCATCAACGGGAGCTATTGACCGATCATGGAAATCTTCGACGCCTTTCATCTCGCCCGGTTGCAGTTTGCGTTCACCGTATCGTTTCACATCGTCTTTCCGGCAATCAGCATCGGGATGGCCAGCTTTCTCGCCGTGCTCGAATGGCGCTGGCTACTAACGGGCGACACCGCATACAAGGACATGTTCCTGTTCTGGTCGAAGGTCTTTGCGGTCGGATTCGGGATGGGCGTCGTCTCGGGTGTGGTCATGGCGTATGAGTTCGGCACCAACTGGAGCGGCTTTTCCAGCATTGCCGGGAACATCACTGGCCCGCTTCTCACCTACGAAGTATTGACGGCGTTTTTTCTGGAGGCAGGTTTTCTCGGCGTCATGCTGTTCGGCTGGCATCGCGTGAGTCCGCGTGCGCACTTCTTTGCAACGTTGATGGTCGCAATCGGCACGCTGATCTCCACGTTCTGGATTCTCGCGTCGAACAGTTTCATGCACACACCGCAAGGATTCACCGTCGAAAACGGCCGCATCGTGCCCGTCGACTGGTTCAGGGTGATCTTCAATCCGTCGTTTCCGTATCGCCTCGCGCATATGACGATTGCCGCCTTCATCGTGGCCGGCTTCATCGTCGCCGCATGCGGCGCATGGCATCTGTTGCACGGGCGACGCGATAAGCCCGTCATGCGCAGTTTCTCGATGGCATTGTGGATACTGCTCCTGCTCACGCCAACCCAGATCCTGGTGGGTGACGCGCATGGACTCAATACCCGCCAGTACCAGCCTGCGAAGATCGCGGCAATCGAGGGCTTATGGGAAACCGAAAAAGGCGGCACGGCGCTGAATCTGATCGGTTTTCCCGACATGGACGCCGAGGTAACGCGATACGCCATTCAGATTCCGCACCTAGGCAGCCTGATCCTGACGCATAGCTGGAACGGCGAAATTCGTGGCCTGAAGGAGTTCCCGCCTCAGGACCGACCGTATTCCCCCGTCATTTTCTGGACGTTCAGGCTCATGGCCGGTCTTGGCATGCTGATGCTGCTGACGGCGCTGGTCGGTCTGCTGCTCAGAATACGCGGCCAACTCTACGAGACGCGCTGGTTTCAGCGCTTCGTATTCTGCATGGGACCGTCTGGCATCGTGGCGCTGCTGGCCGGCTGGATCACGACGGAAGTTGGCCGCCAGCCGTGGACCGTCTACGGCGTACTGCGCACGATCGACTCCCTGTCGCCCGTCGATGCCCAGCAGGCCGGCGTGTCGTTGCTTATCTTCGTTCTCGTCTATTTCCTGGTGTTCGGCGTCGGCGTCTACTACATGCTGATGCTGATGAAGCGTGGTCCTGATGAGCATATCGAGGCCCGCGAACAACGCAAGCATCCCGTATTGCACAACCGCGCTCTCGAAGCGCTGGAAGGAGAATGAGCCATGCAAATCGACCTTCCTGTCGTCTGGGCCGCGATCATCGGACTGGGTGTATTCATCTACGTGATGCTGGACGGATTCGATCTCGGCATCGGCCTTCTCTTCCCATTCTTTGAAGCGAAAAACGACCGGCAAGTGATGCTCAATACGGTTGCCCCCGTCTGGGACGGCAACGAGACATTCCTCGTGCTCGGCGGTGCCGGCCTGTATGGCGCGTTTCCGGTTGTCTATTCGACGCTGCTGCCCGCCAACTATCTCCCGTTGATCGTGATGGTCGTGGGTCTCATCTTTCGGGGAGCCGCGTTCGAACTGCGCGGCAAGGCAACCCGGACCCAGCACGCGTGGGATCTCGCATTCATCTGCGGCTCGGGGCTCGCCGCGCTCTGCCAGGGCATCGTGCTGGGATCGCTGTTGCAAGGGATCAAGATCGCCAACGGACGTTTCGTCGGCGGCCCGTTCGACTGGCTTTCGCCCTTCAGCCTGTTCTGCGGGATTGGCGTGCTCATCACCTATGCGACGCTTGGCTGCGGCTGGCTGATCCTGAAGACGGAAGGCGAGCTGCAACGCAATATGCGTCTGTTGATGAGACCGCTCGTGTGCGTGCTGCTCGGCGCCATTACCATCGTGAGCCTGTGGACAGTCATTGGCCTGCCTGCCGTTGCGCATCGCTGGTTCGGCAGCGGCAACCTCGGCTGGTTCCTTCCCGTTCCGGTTCTGGTGATCGCGTGCGTGTGGGGAATCTTCCGTTCTGTCCGCTTGCAGCACGAAGCCATGCCGTTCATTCTCACGCTGGCGATCTGCTTCCTGGGTTACAGCGGCTTGCTGATCAGCATCTGGCCAAACATCGTGCCGCCGTCCCTGTCGATCTGGGAGGCATCGTCGAGCCGCTCGAGCCAGCTGTTTGCACTGGTTGGCACCGTCATCATTCTGCCCATCATCCTTGTGTACAACGCGATGCAGTATCGTGTGTTTCGGGGCAAAGTGCGCGAGGGCGATCCGGGCTATCACTAGACTGCATCGCGATTCCGGAGGACATGGACGGGCATGGCCATCTGCCCGCAGACGTCACGTCTTCGTTCGCGGCAGATCCACATTCATACAAAAGAAGAGCACGCTATGATCTTGAGGCCGAGACAGAACTGGTTCAGCTTGTTGTTCGTCTGGAACGGTTCTGTATTGCAATCGATTATTCCCCAACTGTTGTTCATGGCGATCGTCAGTAGTCTGGCCGTCGTCACACAAGGCCGCGTCTTTGGTGAAAAGATCCCTCTCAATACAACGCCTTTCACACTGTTCGGCCTCACACTTGCGATCTTCCTTGCATTCCGCAATACGGCGAGCTATCAGCGATTCGACGAGGCGCGACGGCTCTGGGGCAATTTACTGATTTCCGCTCGCGACCTCACCTCACAGCTGCAATGTTATGCGCCTGGGAGCGAAGCAAGGCTTTCCATCGCGCGTATTCTGATTGCCTTCGTCTATGCACTCAAGCATCAATTGCGCGGCACAGATCCAGACATCGATCTCACTCGCCTGCTCGAAACCGACCGAGCCAGTAAGTTGCGGGAGATCCGCTACCGGCCCGTTGCACTGCTTAACGAGGTCCGTCACCAACTCGCCGACCTGCAAAGCCGAGGATCTATTTCGGATACGAAGCTCTGGATGCTGAATAAGCAGGTCAACGAACTCGAAAAGTGCGTGGGTGGATGCGAACGCATTGCGTCCACACCCATTCCGTTTGCCTACAACGTGTTGCTGCACCGTACCGTATACACGTACTGTGTGTTGCTGCCGTTCGGTCTTGTCGACTCGACGGAATTCTTCACGCCATTACTTTGCGTGTTCATTTCGTACACGCTGATCGCACTCGAAGCGATCGCCAGTGAGGTTGCCGATCCGTTCAGCGTTGCACCCAACGCGCTTGCCCTCGACCTCATGACGCGCAACATCGAACGGTCGATTCTCGAGCTATGTGGATGCGAACTGCCGGGTGAGGTCGCCGCGGTGCGTCCGTATCAGTTCACGTGAAGCAGTTGCAAAACCGCCCGGCCGCGGCCGAACTGTGCTCGTTCGATTGGGCCATAACTGTGCATGCAGCCTGACCGGATGCCGCACTATGCTGAACGCCAGGCATTGGTAAAACAGTGGCCGGGGCTTGCGAAGAGAATGGAATCCACAGCTAGACGGCGAATGCAGATGGGTCGACGCCAAGCCTCGCGACGAGCAGTCGATGCTGCGCTGGGGCTGACGTCCGCCGCTTGCATACCGCATCCGAACAGCATATCCACAGCCATGGAACTCACCATCCGATACTTCGCCAGTGTTCGGGAACAGAATGGCGTGACGTCTGAAGTCATCCACATCGACTCTGCGGAACTGGCAATCGACACGCTGCGCGCCACGCTCGCGTCGAGGAACACGCGCATTGGCGGATGCGCTGCACGCGAGCCGCCCGATTCGCATGGCCGTCAATCACGAGATGGTCGGCAGCGGGTTTGTCGTGCGCTAGAACAGCAAAATCGCGTTCTTCCCGCCCGTCACGGGCGGCTGACGAAATCAAACGGCATCTCCGTTAGCCCGCGCAAGCGGCTGCCAGCTTGCCGATCGTGATCACCGCCTGCTCGATTTCGCTCGTCCACGGGCTGCTGTAGTTGAGGCGGATAAAGTTCTTATACGTCGCATCAGACACCGAAAACATATAGCCGGGTCCGATGGTGATGCCTTCATCGAGCGCGAGATTGTAGAGTCGCATCGCGTCGACCTTGGGCGGCAGTTCGATCCACAGCACATATCCGCCTGCGGGATTCGACATGCGCGTGCCCGGCGGAAAGAAACGCGACACAACCACTTTCATCAGATTGGCCTGTTGTGCATACGCCTTTCGTACCCTGCGCAGGTGATGTTCGTAGCCGTCGCGTTCGAGGTATTCGGCGATCGCCTGCTGGGGTATCGTCGGGGACGTCAACGTGTTCAGGAACTTGAGCTTTTCGACCTGATCGCGGTAGCGTCCCGGCAACGCCCAGCCAATCCGGTAGGCGGCCGTGAGGCTTTTCGAAAACGATGAGCAATGTAGTATCAGGCCCTTCCTGTCGTAAGACTTCAATGTGCTCGGATGTGAGTTGCCGAAGTACAGTTCGTTATAGACGCCGTTCTCGATGACGGGGATGTCCCGTCTGGTTGCGAATTCGACGAGTTTGCGCTTGCGTTCGTCAGGCATCTGAAACCCGAGCGGGTTCTGGAAGTTCGGCATGACCATGCACGCAGCGACAGACTGGGAGTCTGCAATAGCATCCAGCGCGTCGATATCGATGCCGTATTCGGGGTGCGTCGATACCTCGATCGCCTTCATGCCCAAACGTTCGATCGCGTGGAGCATCGCGTAGAACGTCGGCGACTCGACTGCAATCACATCGCCAGGCTTCGCAACAGCCTGAAGGCAGAGGTTGATCGCCTCGGTCGCGCCAACCGTGATGATGACCTCGTTCGGATCGACGGCCATGCCATTCTCGAGATAGCGGCGCGCGATCTGGCGCACGAGATTCGGATTGCCCGGCGGCAATGCATCCGTTACGCCCCAGCGGGACTTGCCCCTTCCGATGTCATACGCGTATCGGTTGATTCGTTCGAACGGAAACAGACCGGGGTCGGGGTACGGTGAACCAAGCGGCAACGCATCGTCTACGCCGATCGAGCGCAGCGTGGAGAGCACCAGGCGGCTGACGTCGACGGGCGAAGAGATCGGGATGGGTCTCGACGGGCGAAGATCGAGCGCCTGCCGTGCTTCGTCACCCTCCCGGAAGTTCGCGAAGTAGCCCGACTGCGGCCGGCTCGTCAGCAAGCCGCGGCTCTCAAGCAACAAATACGCCCGAATGACGGTAGAGATGCTGATCCGGTGCTGCTGACTCGTCTGACGCACCGATGGCAAGCGCTCGCCGTGACGGTAGACGCCCTGACGGATCAACCGCTCGATGTCATCCGCGAGCTTTTCGTAGATATTCATCAGACGTCTTCCTGACGGTGTACCGGTCGGACGGACAACACAGTCCGATCCTCCCGCGAACGGCCACTGGCCTGGTTTTGGACGGTATCGAGATGCTAGCAAAACTGTACTGATTCACCGGCCCCGGATTTGTGCCCACTGCGATAGACAGACCCGCCTTACGCTTTCCCTCATCGTGCATCGTTTCAGCGTTCGACAGCAATGCTGACCGGTGCGTCACTTTAGGAGGCGCGTCATGAACGGGACATCAGCGAAGGAATCAGCCAACAATTACCGGCAATCACATGCAGAAAAACTCGCGCTGACTTATATCGCCCATGAGTGGCTGAAACGGCACAACCCTTCGACGTTCGAACTGCGCGCGACGGGCGCGAAGGCAGGGTGGGCGCCATGAACCTGCTGGAGACCATGCGCATTTATGCCAGAGTGGTTGAGCGCGGCAGCATGTCGAGCGCGGCACGAGACCTCAATATCGGACAACCCGCCGTCAGTGAACGCATCGAGCGGCTCGAGAAGTATCTCGGCTGCCGCCTGCTGCTGCGCAGCGCACGCGCATTCAACTGCACGCCGGAAGGCCTGGCTTTCTATGAGCGCAGCAAGAAGATACTGTGCTCAGTCGAACAGGCCATCGCTGAAGTCTCGAACGACGAGCGGGACCTCAGCGGAAGCATACGCATCGCGGCGCCTCACTGCTTTGGCGAGACCGTCGTGCCGGAGGCGTTGAAGTTCATCCGTGCAACCTATCCTCAACTGGACCTGGATCTCGTGCTGAATGACCGGGTGGTCGATCTCGTGACGGAAGGCGTCGATATCTCGTTTCGTCTCGGGCAACTTGGAGAAGGTGCATTCATTGCCTGCAGACTCGGAAAGATTGATCGCATGCTCGTGGCAGCACCCGAATATCTGGAACAATGCGGTCCGATCCGCGAGCCGGACGACCTGACCAAGCATCCGTTCATTCGGGTGCAAAGCATGTTCGGCTCGGATCAATTGCCTCTCAAGCATATCGACAGCGTGGTGGAGAGTGCTCCCATTCACTCGGCAATCAAGACAAGCCATTGGCGACCTATGTACGAATTGATCCTCGCGGGCGTCGGTATAGGCGTCATCGAAGAGCACGCGTGCGCCGCCGCACTCGCCGACCACAAGCTGACGCGGATCTTGCCCGAATTCAATGTGCCGCCGTTCGATCTGCATCTCCTGTTTCAGGCGCAACGGCCCATTCCTTCCCGGGTACGGATGATCGTCGGGCTGCTGAAAAAATGCACGCCGGACATCCTCGGCCGCGCGGGCGCCAATGCGGGTGAAACGGCGCGTCGAATTGAAGCGCTGCTCGACGAGAGCTAAACCCTGCTGCATATTCGCGCAGACCACCTCGACCTGTGCTTCGAACTTGCCACGAGACTGATGGGACGCGGCGCGCCGAACAGCACATCCCACGCGTCCGAGCCGAAGCCGCACACACACGACAGGTTACCGTCCGGCACGCGCGTGCCGACCGAGCGTACGAGCGCGGCAACGTTTCCGCACCAGCTTCGCACCCTGCCGGCTGCTGTGCAGTCACCCGAAAGCGTCGCCGTAATCAAGATCGCGCTACGGCTGATGGGATGACAAACGGCTTGCGGTTCGGTCGTACCTTGAGACGTAGGGCGTCATCGAGTAGGGGTTCGCCTTGCGCCAGACTCTTCAGCTTCCTTCGAGCAGCCATGTTATATCGCTGGCCGTTCGCGGAAAACGTGATCCATTTACGTGCGGCGGCCAATTTTGTTCTTGCATCCCGCTTCACAACAGATCTGTATCGAGTCATGGCAACCAGTTGGCTTCATCCGATACTCAACATCGAGCAAGCACTGGAGTGTCGCCGATAGGGTCGGAAGACTTTGAGCTGCTGATGTTTCGTATCGGCTGGCTCCCCTTTTATTTACCGTTCTCGTGGTTATTATTTCTTTAGCCTGTCTGTGTGCGGGCATCGCCGATAACGTGGCAGATAGCTGAGCTTCGCGCTCTCAGTAGCGCTCGTCTTTCTAACGCACAAAAACAGTCCCGTCGAATGTGGATGATCTCGCCGCTAACGTATCGCGCCCGCTCGACGACAGCAAAACAGCACGGCCGGGTGGTGTCCGGTTCGCGCAAGCGGCGCCGTGCATCAGCGTCGTGTCTTGCAAGTTCGACGTAAGTACAGGCTGCCCGACATGAACATGTTGGAAGCGATGCGCATTTACGTCAGGGTGGTCGAGCGCGGAATCATCTCCCATGCAGCGAGAGACCTCAATATGGGGCAGCCTGCTGCGAGCGAGCGCATCGAGCGACTCGAAACATTTCTTGACTGCCGCCTGCTTCTGCGCAACGCGAGAGCGTTAAGGTGCACCCCTGAGGGACTGGACTTCTATGAGCGCGCAAAAACCATACTGCAAGACGTAGCACAGGCTATCGCGGAAGTCTCCGGCGACAAGCCGATGCTCGAAGGAACAATCCGGATCGCGGCTCCGCACTGTTTCGGCGAGACGATCGTGCCGGAAGCGTTGAAGCAGGTACGCGAGGCCTACCCTTACCTTCATCTGGCTCTTGTCCTGAACGATCGCCTGGTCGACCTCGTGACGGAAGGCGTGGATATATCGTTTCGCGTCGGACCGCTCGGTGAAGGCACGTTCATAGCGTGCCCCCTGGGTAGCGTCGAGCGCATGCTCGTGGCCTCGCCTGGCTATCTGTTGCACCACGGTGCGATCTCCGGGCCATCGGAGTTGATCAACCATCCGTTCATTCGGATCCAAAGCATGTTTGGTTCGGATCGATTGCCCCTCACACGGGTCGCCGGCGTCGCGGAAAGCGCCCGGATTCGCACATCCGTCACGACCAGTCACTGGCGCCCCATGTATGAAATGGTCGTGTCAGGTATGGGAATTGGCGTCGTGGAAGCGCCGGCGTGCGTCGACGCGCTAACAGAAGGTCGATTGGTTCGCGTCTTGCCGGACTTCAACGTCCCTTCGTTCGATCTGAACATGCTGACCCAGACACTGCGCCCCCTGCCACCCCGCGTGCGATCGGTTGCGTTGAAATTGAAAGAGATCCTGCCGGGCATGCTTCCAAGCTCACGCAACGCGCTGGACGGTCGTCCCAACCGATATATCGAATCGACAACCGGAATGGGATATCGCCTTCCAGATTCACTATCCTTGACTGATTGCTTCAACGAAGCGAGGAGCGAGGCCATGCCGCAACAGTTGATAGTCGCAGTCTTCGACAGCGAAGACACCGCAGAAAAGGCAAGTCGCGACCTCAAGGGGTACGAGGACAAAGGCGACGGTTTCAAGGTCCAAAGCGGCGTGCTGGTCCAGAAAGATGCCGCGGGTAAGATCAGCTTGCTCGAGAGGCAAACGCGATCTTTATGGGGCACGGTAATCGGCGCAATCACCGGCGGTCTCGTCGGCATGCTCGGAGGACCTGCAGTTGCGGTCCTCGGGTTCACGGTAGGTGCGTCGGGCGGACTGGCCATGCATACAATCGAAGACGTGCTGGATGACGAGTCCATCGAAGCCATATCGGAGAAACTTCGGCTTGGTGCGGTCGCGTTGATTGTCGAGGCTCAGGAACCTTCACCTTTCGAAGTGGATAATATCGTCCGGGGCTACAAGGGTGACATCTTTCGCAAGCTATCTTCCGCGCCATGATAAGGGCTTCCGAAACGAACGCCACGCTCGCACAGCACGAGCCGTCGCGGCCAAGCAGGCGGCCTGGAGAGGGCAATATCATGACCCACGCAATCAGCGAAGACATTGCCCACACGACCATCAAAGCGTTCTACCTTACCGAGAAAGACGTCGATCTGCTACGACAGGTCGTCACGCCGGACTGGGAATATATTCCGGAACCGCCGGGTGCGAAGCCCGGTGCCGATCAGATGGCAGACGCATTCGAGCGGATGGCCATCGCGCTTCCCGACATGGAAATTACCATTCTCGATCTGTTGATCCACGGTGACCGGGTTGGCGTGCGCGCTGAAGTAACGGGCACTCAATCGGGAGAATTGCTTGGCATGGCTTCAAGTGCAAAGCAGATCAAATTCGCTATTCACTCGTTTCATCAGTTGCGCGGCCCTCTGGTTGCGAAGACCTGGCATCTCGAAGACAGGATCTCTGTTTTCGGACAGATTGGTCAATTACCCAAACATCTCGACGCGCATCCAATCTGACGCAATATGTGTCGTCGTCGATAAAGCGCACCCTTGCAGATCGCGCATCGCATCGCAAGGTCGCGCTGGCCTTTCAGTAATGTCGCGAGCGGGAAAAACACGAAAACCTCACGCGCCGAGTTCCTGAAAAGCATGACCGTTTTTATTGAGGTCAGCCAGAATGCTGGGCGTAAGTTCACTCTCCCATACGTGCCCCTCGAATTGCCACTCTTGCGGATTCGCAAGATCAGTTAGTCCGACTCCGTTCCTGACATACAGCCCGAGCGTCGGCTTCTTGAGGTTGATGTAGAAATCGAATTCCTGCATTTCTGAAAGCTCCGTCAAATCGCTTTCGATAGACCAACCTGTTAATGATGCATTGCCGCAGAAATCAGTAGATGAAACGGCAAGACTAGCAGCGCCGTGCCCGTTACTCCGAGCAACCATAACGCTACGAACCAGAACATGCGTTTTGCGAATGTGTTATCAGCATCACGGTCTACGTTCGACACGGCATCCTCCGCAGATCGATGAAGATGCATAAGCATAGGTCAGCACCCGGATATGCGCCAGCCCGGCTCTGCGTGCGGGGCGCGGGACGCTTTCCGGTGTTCCCCTTGGCTGCTGTCCCTTCCCTCCATCCCTCCGCAAGGAGGATCCCTTTGTTCGACGACTTCTCAGGTACTACTGACGCATCCGACTTCTCATCGACGTAGACGGCAGGCGTACGGCTTTTGACCTTCCCTGCCCCAACCGGGCAGACAGCCCCGGATACCGATGAGGTCTCCCAGTTCCTGCGCAGGAAGCTTCCCGACATGCGCAGGGTCTCCGACCGCGCGGGATCGACACATGACTCGCATCTAACGTCATGTACCGTGTTGCCTTCCGAGAAGTGAAACTCCGTTGTGATTCCGAACCCCTGATTACGCGGCTCAATGGCTGGCCTGCCGGTGTCCCCTGTCAACGCTTCGGCGCGTCGTCTCCAGACTCTGATGGCCAGCAAATTTCGCGATCTCATGGAGTTGCCAGCCTGATCGGGCGAGATCGGTCAGGCAAAGGTGGCGCAGCGTGTGGGTGGAAAACGACGGCGCGTTGGCACGGAGCGCAATGGAGCGGATAACCTTGGACCACGTCCACAACGTGATCGGCGCTCCCTGGTTACGGGGTGACTCAGACAGAAACAAGGCTTGCCGATCTTTGGCAAGACCTCGCCGTTGCACAAGATAGTCGCGCAGCAGTTGCCCTGATGTGTCGGAATACGGGACGACACGCTCCCGTCGACCCTTGGTCGTCTCTGCGCGGATACGCAGCAACCGGTGCGCTGGATCGAGATCACTGCTGCGAAGCTCGCACAGTTCCTCCCGGCGAAGCGCTGCGTCATAGGCTAATGCCAGCATGCACCTGTTTCGCCGCGATTCGTCGCGGACCACAGCAAGGAGTGCCGTCCACTGCTCCTCCGTTGGAATCCAGGGTAGCTTATGAAATCGCTGGACGAGGCTTTGCTCACTGCGCGCGCCGGAACGGCTGGATGACGTATTGCGGCCGCGGCTGACGGGATTGTTTCTGACAAGCCCCTCATCAACAAGAAACTCAAAAAACAACCGGACTGCGGTGAGACGCTGCTGCAGTGTTGCGTTCGATAACAAGCCACCCGAGTCAATGCGAGTCGCACTGGCGCCCAAACGCCTCGGCTGGGTGCGCAGTTCACCGACATACTGTGCTATCGCTTCTTGCGATGTGCTGCGCAAGTCAAGGGAACGTTCTCGCGCGAAGCTAAGGAAACCTTCCATTGCGTACATGTAAGCCGCAACGGTGTTTTTCGCCAGGCCGAGCGACGCACAACTTTGTATCCAGCGGCGAGCGTAACTGTTCGAAGTGATCAGCGGGAATCGTTCCCAGACCGGTTCCACGAAAGCGTCGCCTGCACCCATAAGTTGCTCCTTCCGAGCAATGCCGCCTCGTCAACTGGCAACAAACCAACCGACAAAAAAACGGCAATCGCCTTCGACACGGGTTATCCGCCGGGCCGCGCGCCTCTCGCTCGGAATGCCCATGCCGATGGAAAAGCCACTCCACCGTAGCACGGAATCAATTCCAATTAACTTAAACTATCTACCCCTTCATTTCGACCTGCTGTTACTTCCATACGCAAGGCGCTTTGATCGGAATCTTCATTCAACACGGCCAGGCGCCCGCTGACAGGTACAGTCGACGCGACCGATCGCGAAGTCACAGCCAAGCCGAGATAACTGCCTTTTATCACGGCAATCACGCCCACGACGGTGGGTCATCGGACCGGTGTCGACCCGTTGCTGCCGTTCGACCCAATAGACCATACCTGCGCATATGCGTGCCGTATGCGACATGCGGCGCCCATGCGGCTCTTTGCCGTGCTCTTCTCTCATCCCGGTTGCTGACCTCGAGACCGCCGCGCCCGACGTGACGTGACGGCTGTTAACCGCAGGGATCACCGCACCGCAAAAGGGTTAATCCCAATGATGTGAGTGACATGATGACAAATGGCCGTGCATAAAAGCGGTACGCCAAATCTCCTTAAAGTGTGATCAACGGATTCGCCCTTGCGCGACCGGTCCTCACCTCGAATTGGAGACGCCACATGAACTTTCTCGACGACAGCCTCTTCCCAGAAAACCAGGAAAAACTCGTGATCCAGGTTGCGCCGTACGGCCCGCAATGGCTCCCGAGCGATTCGGATGACATTCCTGTCAGCATGGACGCCCAGACGTCCATGTGCGCGGAAGACGGCAAAGGCTCAAAGCGACTGTCGAAGTTCAACGAAATGCTGAGGCTTCTCCGCGAAGCCGTGCCCAAGATGGTGTTGCAGGTCGGCGGTTCGCTTTCCTTCGCTCCCGAGGGCGAGGGACAGGAAGCCCAATGGCTCGACTACGACACGCGGCACATGCTGGCTGAACTCGATCCGAAGCCGGACCAGGTCACGATCACTATCAACTCCAGCCAGATGAACATCTGCGAACTCTGACGCCTGATGATGTCGCCGGGACGATCCTCGAGAAGCCAGAGTACTTCAACGCGTACTCCGAGATGGTCGTCGATGCCAAGCCGTCGTTCTTCATCGAACATCTGCGCCGCCTGCACCAGGCGCGCATCCAGCCTCACTTCATGCTCGGCCATGTGCATCAGCTGGAAAGCGTCGAGCGTCTGATCCGGCGCGGCCTCTATACGGGCCCGCTCATCCTGAACTACGTCGCAATCGGCGGCGGCGCTGCAGGCCTGCACCCCGCCGATCTGGTCGAATTCGTTCGCCGTACGCCCGATGGCGCGGTGCTGACCATCGAGAGCGCGATGCGCGCGGTGTTGCCGATGAATGCGATGGCCATTGCAATGGGCCTGCATGTGCGTGTCGGCATCGAGGACAACCTGTGGGGCCGCAAGGGTGAGCGCATGACGTCGGTGCAGCAGATCGAGCAGACCGTGCGGATCGCGCGCGAACTGGGCCGCGACATTGCGACGGGCGAGGACGCAAAGCGCATCTATCAGATCGGCGAGTGGTACGAGGGCGCCGACGAAACGATTGCGGCACTGGGCTAGGCACCGGGAAGCCGCCCTGCGCAGCGCGGCTTCCCGGTGCCTAGCCGCGCCTGAAACCGTTGCGTGCATCCCGTCATCCTGAAGGAGTGGACATGAAACTGCGTAACAAGATTTCGCTAGTGACAGGCGCAGGCAACTTTCCCGACTGCCCAAGCGCCGCCTCTGGATTCGCACCTGTTGAACCTGACGCGCGGGAGGTACAGCACCAGTGCTCCCAGGAGCGCCAGTCGGACTGCACAGCAGATCGGGGCGAACGTGGGGAATAAATCGCCATCGGCGCCGGAGAGACGCTAATGTTGATTCGCCAGCAAAGTGTGTATTTCAGAAACGACGGCGGCACCCTCTCCTACAGCTGAAGCGACGCGCTTGATGGAAGACGAACGCACATCACCGATTGCGAAGACTCCCGGGACACTCGTCTGAAACGCAAATCGGTGCGCTGCGCCGTCGGGCCGGTCTGTAATCACGAAACCCTTTTCGTCGACTTCCACGCCACAGTCACGAAGCCACGCTGTGCTCGGCTCCGCACCTGTAAAGAGGAACAGATGCCGCGTCTGAACGGACTCACGGCCACGGGGCGACTTGAACAACACCTCCGTCAATCCATCTTCGTCATAGCCAACGGACTCGACAACCGATTTTTCGTGAATTGTGACGTTCGCCAATGAAGTCACACGGTCGACGAGATAGCGGGACATTGTTTCTTCCAGCCCATCTCGCCTGACGAGCACGTGAATATGCGACGCGTAGCTCGCCAGAAACACGATCGCCTGCCCAGCTGAATTTCCTCCGCCGACAAGAACAATTTCGGTGTCACGGCAAAGGCGCCCCTCAATAGACGATGCCCAGAAGTAGACGCCCCGACCGTTGACGTTGTCGAGTCCAGAGATTTGCGGCCGTCGGTAAGCCGCTCCACTCGCGATAATCACCGTTCGCGCAATTGCCACCCGATTGTCTACCAGTTGAATCTCAAAGGGAGATTTCGCGCAGTTCAGCTTCGCTACCTCGGATTGGATAACAATGTCGGCACCAAACTTTACAGCCTGCTCAAATGCGCGACTGACAAGCACGTGACCAGAAATACCAGTGGGAAATCCGAGGTAATTCTCGATCCGTGCGCTCGCGCCAGCCTGTCCCCCGAACCCCTTCGCGTCGAGAACAAGCACTGACAATCCTTCTGACGCGGCGTAAACCGCTGCTGCTAGGCCTGCCGGCCCCGCGCCAACGATGACGGTGTCGTAAGTCACTAATTCGTCAAAGCCGCAGAGAATTCCCAGCGCAGAACATAGCTGTATCTCGCTGGGGTCTTCCAGTACCGTTCCATCGACCAGAACTGCGACAGGCACCTCTGCCCCGCTCAGGGGAATTTTTGCGAGAAACTCTAGTGCCTCACCGTCCGCAGTCGGGTCAAGGACGCGATGAGGGTGATTCACGCGGCGCAAAAGGTCCGCGAGAGCAATCAGCCGGGGATTTGTCGGTGCTCCCAATAGCGTTGGACCACTACCTTCCTGTATCAACGCGATCCGTCGCAATATGAAGGCGCGCATGATTTCAGAGCCTAGCTGTGCCTCAGCGATCAGCAGCGCGCGAAGTTGTTCTGGCGGAACCAGAATGGACTCGACATCCGTCACTGCAATTGCATCGACAAGATAGGGCTTGCCGCTTAAGGTAGCTGTCTCCCCGAGGAACTGCCTTTCCTCTACCGCCCTAAAAAGACGAGAGCGACCGAGACCGTCACGAACGACGAGTTTAACGCGCCCCTGAACCAGAAGCCGCATGCCTTCACTGCGCTCGCCAGTGCGGAACATGACCTCGTTTGCCTTCCAGTGCTCAATATGGCCGAAACGGCGAACCTTCGCGATGCGGGCATCGCTCAGATGCGGATACATCTGATATTGCCGCTGCGCTATCTGTGTCCTTTGCGCCGCCTCCTCCACCTCATATCGCTCGGGAATGGCCCGAGTTGCGGACGCGGGTGTGCGGTGCCCGATTTCGTCAAGCCCCCTGCTGGAATCAGCATTGGGCGAAGCGCCAGGGTCGGAGGATTTCTGATTTCTTCCGGATTGACCGATTGTGATATCTGACGTCATTGCTGCACTCACATTGTCAGGACTTCGCTGTCAACGGTCCCTTTTTTCCGATCTGAAGAAGCATAAAGAGGCGACCAGTTTCGCATTTACCATGTCGCCGGGCAACGCCATGATCCACTTTCGACGACCGCTGCACGTCCGGCTCTATCGCTCTCGTCTTCCCTATAAGCACTTCACCAACATAAGGCGGACTGTCGACCTTCCGAACCCGCGCGCGTTGCCCGAAAGGCGTAACGCCGTAACGTTTTGGCGCACAAACTGGATGTAGTAACTTCCCAAACTAGTCTAGGAATCTATGACCGACATTGCGAGGCGGACAATTCTTATTGAGGCACTGTTCAAGCCAATGCGGGAGAAAATCTGATGGCACGACCCGTGCCGTACCCTAAGCGAATTGCTCACGATGATCGTGGCCCGCTTTCTTCGTTGAGCCACGCACTCTCGCCTGCACTGAAGTTGACCCGCCAAAACGGACACCTTGTATCCTTTTACAGGAGGTGCCGAAATGGGCAAGCCTCGTACTCCGTACCCGGCGGAATTCCAGGCGCACATGGTGGAACTGGTCAAGGCCGGGCGCACACCGCAAGAGCTCGCGCGCGAGTTCGAACCGACGGCGCAGACCATCACCAACCGGGTTGCACAAGCCGGTCGTGATGCGGGGGAGCGTCATGACGGGCTGACCACGGCCGAGCGGCAGGAACTTACGCGGCTGCGCCGTGAGAATCGCCAGTTAAGAATGGAGCGCGACATCCTCTCTGACGCGGCGGCCTGGTTCGCACGGGAGACGGGAACCGTGCCACCGAAGGGTACGGATTCATGAAAGGGAACCGGGCCCGCTGGCCCATAGCCACGATAGCGCGGCTGCTCGAGATCTCGACGAGCGGCTTTTACGCGTGGCTGACACGCGAGCCATCGCAGCATGCTGAAGTGATGCACAGCTGCTGGCGCGTATCCGTACGTTGCATGCGAGTTCACGCGGCACGTGTGGCGCGCCACGCATCCATGTGCAACTGGCGCGCGAAGGCGTGCACATTGGGAGTAAGTGGGTAGCGCGTCTGTTGCGCATGGCGGGCCTGTGTGGCGCCAGCCGCCGGCGCTGACCACATACCACACGGCTGCGTGCGGGGGCACGACGTGCGCCCGATCTGGTGCAGCGGCACTTTAGCGCCGACGCGCCGAACGTCAACCTCAAACTGTGTCTTCGCGCGCGGGCGCGGGCATGTTTGGGCACGTGATTGACGCGCTCAGCGCTCTGTCCGATCGCGCTTCTTCTGGGCAGCGCTCCGCGATGCATTTCAAGCGGCTGCGGCCGCCATTTCCTCCTGCTTTGGTTTAACCACTTCGCCATTCGCCTCAAATTCTGTGCAGTTGCAGCCAGCAAGAACTCGTCATGCGCACCTGATGGTCCGCGCAGCCGGAGACGTTCCAGCTTCATGACGCATTTGAGGTGCGCAAACAGGATGTCTACCTTCTTGCGGTCCTTGCGTGGCTGCCCGTATGCCGGTGTTTTCGCAATAGCCCTTGCCTTGTCGCGTGCCGATTCGTGACGCTTGTGGCTATCTTTCGCATTGGTGTGTTCGGACAGCATTGATCCTTCAATGCACATCCCGCGCAGTCCAACTGGCTTGATCGATAGACGATCGTGTTGGCCTTGGTCATGTGCGTGCGCGGATTCTCGAACGGACGCCGTTCGCTGTGTAGTGCCTGTCCGGCGGGACAGCGATACTCATTGTTTTGCCCGAGCCACTGGAAATCGCTGTTCCCGAACGTCTCGTCGCTCCGCGCCCCTTTCTCCGCACCGTGACGTGCGGCTCGATCGCCTTGTCATTGATCATCCAGGCAAGCATCGATGCTGTGCCGTATGCAGTGTCACCGACCACACGTTGTGGTTTGAGGCGGAAGCGCCGCTCGACCCGAGCAATCATGGTCCTGGTTGCGTCCACCTCCTGTGTGCGGTATGCGGATGTGGCCTCAACATCCACGATGATTCCCGCCTTCAGATCGATCAGGTAGTTGGTCGAGCAGGCATAGAACGCCGGCGCCGCTGTCCAACGTGCAACCGGATCGGTCAGAGAGATGATGCCCAGCCGTATAACGCGGTAGTTGTACACCGCGCAAAACGCACATCGCCCCCGAACCCACGACACGTGGACCAGGGGCGCGTTCCTAAAACCGTTACACCGTCAGTTTGCCGAAGGGGCTGGTGTCCCGTTGCGCGGCAGAGCCCCGGGCCTCGATCACTCGGGCAACGTCCTGCTTGAGCAGGTACACGGAGACAACCAGCAGAACAAGATCCTTCAAAAGGAAAGCCGAAACGATTGTCATGGCAGGAAAGCCTCCAGCGGCGTGCTCCCACGCGCCAGGAGCGAATGGAAAGATCGAGAACGTCGCAATGAAGCTGAACGTGGAACCGAGGGCGCCCAAGACGCCCAATTTCTTATTCCAGTAGCCCAAGAACAGTAACGAGCCGAAGGTCCATTCTGCCGTTCCCAAAAGGATGCTCGTGCCTCCAACACCCAACACCGCAGGCATCCAGAAGATAAGCGGGCCGTGGGTGATTAACGGAAGCAGCCCTCTAATCTCAACATCGAACCATTTATCGTAACCGAACCACGCGAAGATGATCACCATCGCGGCGCGGAGCAGGTGGTAATCGAGGTCGCGCGTCATAACACCGGAACGACTCAATATGTTGAT
The DNA here is from genome assembly GCF_017814945.1 of Paraburkholderia sp. LEh10. Classification (GTDB taxonomy): domain Bacteria; phylum Pseudomonadota; class Gammaproteobacteria; order Burkholderiales; family Burkholderiaceae; genus Paraburkholderia. The sequence goes on along the minus strand of NZ_JAGIPX010000098.1, from coordinate 1,609 downwards.
GATGTAATTCATGATTTTCTCCATGTTCAAGCTATGGGCACTTTGGCGCCAGTGGCGGTCTGAAGTGCGAGGGCCCGGATGCGCGACAGCAGAAACTCGTTTCATCAGTTCGCTTCCGTAAGTGAGACCAGTATATGCGTCGGATGTGATAGCTTAATGCCTAACTGGCTCGATAAAATGCTTGAACGTATCATGACGTGGGCCCGCCGGGGAACGTCCATCGGAGCATGGCACATAGACGCAGATGACATTGGCCATGTGACGCCGATACTGCTTTTCAACGACCGTCAAATGAGTATCACGCCGTTATTCGCCGTAATGGAGGCGAAGCGTCGGCTTGCCAGGTTTGCCGAAACCGGTCACCGTGGCCGGATGGCGCACCGATGCGCGTTCCCCCCGGGGACTGGGGCGTTGCTGGCCGCAGATCACCGGCATTCGTTGCGGATCAATTGACTCATCAAGTCGAATCGACACACGAATATTGGCCGCACTGGCGAAGGCGGCAATTTAAATGATTTATGAGCCCGTCAAACGTGTCGCGCGGAAGAAATAAGGACAAGAGCATGACACGCAACAACGCGCCCACCGCTAGCGTCAAATAGAAGGCACACGCAATCTCGTCTGCAACTCGTTCGGTCATGGTCGTCGCCGTGATCAAGTCCAATGGTAGGTCCACCAGTGCCCACAAAACGGTTCCCAGAATCGTCCATTTCCGCAGCGAAAGAACTGCATGATGCGATGCCCAGCGTTTCCACGCAATGTGTTTACCAGTATTTCAGCGAAACGCGACTCGCACTGAATAGATTTCGGCTGGCCCGTGAAGACGAATCTCTTTTTGAACAGCACTCGGCAAACCGGCACGGCGATCAATATTGAATACAGTGCCACTATCCAAGGACCGGCCGCATGGCTGCCTTTATACAGCCTCAAACTGCTCGCCGAGACGCCAATGAAATAGACGAGCGTCGGCCACATTCGACCTCGCGTCCAGCACGGAACTACAAGTTCGTTTGCCATCCGCGCTCCTTGTACGTGGTTCGATTTTTACTAGATGTCGTCTCGCAGGTGACATGCGGAAACGAATGAACGAGCCTCCAATATCTCTCTCACTCTCTTACCCAGAAGTTCTCTACGCACAAATCGATGTCGTTCGAATGATCACCGACAACTCGCGACATCGTCTGTGCGCTGGCAACCTGGCGAGCGCCTTGATTGATCGCCCTTGTCGGCCGCGCCTATAAGCCGGGTAACGGCACGCTTGCAGAGTTTGAGTCTGGTCCATCGGCGATTGTCAGCAATCTGGGAACCAACATCGAATGACCGAAGATGGCCGGCCGCAAGCACTTGTTCGGCGAACACTCTCCGGAGCAGACGCTGGGGTCATCAACGACAGCTTTCCGGCAGGTTGGGCGAATGTGTACCGCCGGCCAAGATGTGTCGTTACAGAGCGCCACCCGAACGCGTAGGTTCCCACGGCCCCGATAGCACGTGCAGGATTGGGCTATGACATGGTGGGCCAACCAATGTGGATATATGCGATGGGAGCGGATCGACTGGCGACGGTGTCGGCGCGCCGGCGCCAGGCCGACGGGCCGACAGGTGGCCCATC
>NZ_JAGIPX010000097.1 GCF_017814945.1 Paraburkholderia sp. LEh10 | reverse complement strand
GAATAGACCCACACCCGCCGGTCGAATCTCGCGAGTCCGAGCGTCTCTTAACCAAGTGCAACAGCCACTGGTCCGCGGTCCCCAGCGACCCGGCGTCGGCCGCGTACGTCAAACGATGCCACCCTTCCCGCATGCGCGAATCGGCAGTCCACCGGCTTCTTCCACCCAAGCCCCGGCGACGCAGAGTTAGACTCGCGAGGACAACGCGTCGAATCGGGCGAGCGACAATACGATCTTCGGGCGTTACACGGGCGGCCGGCGAACGGCAGTCGCGCGATGCGTATCGTGCGACCGCAGCGCAACGGGGCCTTGGCGAACAATGCGCAAATTCACGTCTTCTATGAAGGAATGCCGAAGTGATGAAATGGCTCGCTTTAGGCGCCGCAGTACGCGGCCCCTTTGATGCGTTCTTTTTCAGTGATCTGTCAGACCCAGCATCTTATCGAAGAAGATACTAGCAAGCACACCGGCGACGAAACCGTTCTTCGGCGTACCAGCATAAACGGGATTACCCCACGTGTTCGTATTCCACGTGCGCATCACATACGGGCTCAGGATGATGCTGCGGCCCACCGCGATATTGGCGTCGAGCTTTAGGCCGTATTGCGTCCGTCCGACCGTGTAGCCGGTGCCGCCCGCCGCGAGGTTCTGCTCTTTCAGGTATTCCTGCTCATGCGGCGTCAGCGTGGCCCAAAGGAAGCTTAGCGAGTAGCTGTCGTGCGGCCGACTGCGGAACGGCGCTTCGAGGATCAGGCCAGTGGCGCCCGTCATACCGAGGCCCGTGCTCGCGTGCGCATCGAAGCTGACGGTCGACGTCGCGTACACGGACAGCGCAGTCGGACTGCTCACGCCGGCCTTACCGCCATCTGGGCGATACACCACCTGCCGCCCGCCGAAATATAACCCCGACGTGCCCTTGTGCGTGCTCTGTGTGAGCGGGTCGGTCTGCGTTCGCGTGCTGTAGTAGAGCATCAGCTCATAGCTTTTCGGAAAGGGATCAGCCTCATACGTCGTCCGATACACGGCATTCGCGAGCCACGTGTTGCTGTCGGAGGCGCTGTCCGTCCACTCCCAGCCGTTCGTGAAAGGGAACGCCGGATTCGAGCGCCACACGCCTGCCTGCACCGACCATTCAGGCGTCAGGCTGTAGCGCACGCGTCCGCCCCAGTTCGCGTAGATCGGTGGATTCATGCCCGCGCTGTCCTGCAGGATCACGCTCTGACAGCCGAAACCCTGATTGCACACCGGAGCCCCGAAATACAGCCCCGGATTGCTCTTGCCAAGTTCGACGTCGAGCCTGTCGTGAAACGCCTTCTGTTCCCACGTGAAGAGCGTCAGATGCGAGACCTTCGGCACGTACGGGCCAGGCTGACCAGCCAGCACGTCCCCGACCTGCGTGCCCCAGCCGAGGTTATGCGTGAACGGCACGAACAGCTGCTGGAAGTGAATCGTTGCGCCGTTGAAGCCCGCGATCTTCTGCAGGTCGAAATCGCCGCCAATCGAAACGAAGGTCAACGCCTCATGATTACCCGTCTGCTGCCCGACGCTCGGATTGGTCAGGTACATCTGCACGAGATTCAAGACGGGCGTGAAGCCCCAGTCATTTATCTTTTGTCCGATCGACGACAAGGGCCCCTGGCGCGGACCTTCCGCCGGTTCCGGCGTCGCGTTGCCGACGTGCGATACACCGAGTTCGTCTGTGGACGGGATGCCCTGATGAACCGTCGGGCGATCCGTGGACGCCTGCCTGAGGGTGTCTCCTGCCTGCGCGAGTGTCTGGGAAGCCGGCGCGCTCTTTGCGTCGCTAGACGCCGCTTTCTGCGTCCCTGCTGCGCCAGCTTGCACTGTGGACGACGCAGCGGCCTGAGCATCGGCATGCCGCGTCGACTCGCTGACGGCGCTCGCATCGTTCGGTGTCTGTGCGAACGCCGTTCCGCTCGCGAGCATCACGGCAATCGCAATCGCCGACAGACGCAGCGCACGAGGATGCCGAAAACCAAATACTCCAAACCTGTTCGTTGACATGAAGTGTCTCCTGTTTGTTTTTTGAAGGCAAAGCGGTGCCCGCCGCGCCTCTGGCGGGCGCGGTTCGTACGAGAAAGGGATCAGTTGAGTAGCGGCGCGCTACCAGGCGGTAGCGCCACCGTCTATCGGAAAGTCGGCGGCTGTGACCCAGCTCGACTCGTCAGAGGCGAGGAACAGCGCGCACCAGGCGATGTCTTCCGGCTGCCCTGTTCGCTTGATCATCGCTTTCGCGAGCGCCCGTTCGAGAAACTCCGGCTGGGCTTCCATGTGTGCGCGCGTGGCGGATGTTTCGACCAGCGCCGGCGAAATGCTGTTGACGCGTATGCCGTGCGGCGCACCTTCCATCGCAAGCTGGCGCGTCATCGCGAGCACGCCGCCCTTGCCTGCGCAATGCGCGATGGCGGGCGAACCTTCGAGCGCGACGGCCGCGTTGGCCGACGCCAGGTTGATCACCGACCCGCCGCCTCGCGCGATCAGCACGGGCCACGCGGCCTGACACAGCAGAAAGACGATGTCGAGTTCGCCCGTCAAGGTCCGGCGCCACTGCGTCTGGTAGTCCATCTGCTGCAGCCACGCGAACGCGCCGAACGCTGCCGCATTGACGAGGATGTCGAAGCCGCCGTGCCGCGCAGCGGCGAACTCGACGAGGCTCGCCGCGCCCTTCGGATCGGTCAGATCGCAGGGATGCAGGCTATCGATCTCGAAGCCGTTGGAACGTGCCGCGTCGACAGTGCGCGCGGCCGACTCCGCATCGATATCGCAGCGGACCACCCGGGCGCCCTGCGCGGCGAATATCAGCGCGCACGCCCGGCCGATGCCGCTGCCGATGCCCGTGACCACGGCCACCTTACCGCGCAGCCGTTCGCCCCGCGCAACGGGCAGAGCGGGTTTGAAGACTGGTTTCATGTCGTCGTCCCGCTATCGCTCAGCTGAGCTTGAGGCGTTGCGCACTGACGAGCGCAGCGGCGAACCCGAGCGCGGCGAGAAGGAGCAGTGCCACACCCCATCCTTGCACGACGGCGAAGCGCGAGCCCCAGAGCACCACCATCGGCATCACGATCAGCGGACTGCAGAAGTAGCCCACGAATTGCGCGGCGGTGAAGGCGCCCGTGCCGAAACCACGGCGCGAGAATGGCAGCGAACGCAGGCCCCAGCTGACGAGCGCGGGCAGCATCACACCGCAGCCGACGCCGTTGATCGCGCCGCCCAGCGTGAGCGTCGCAAAGTCATGCGCACTGCCCATGCACACGAAACCCGCGCCGCAGATCGCCGTGCCCAGCGCAAACTGCCGCGACACCGGGAGGCGGCTGGCAATAAACCAGCCGAACGCGAGCGTGCCGGCGATGATCCCGACGCTGTTCACCGCGTAGGCGAGGCCGATCTGGCTGGTCGATTGCACGCCGAGTTGAACCACGAGGAACGACAGATGAACGGGCACGACCATGAACACCATCCCGACGCCGAATGCGGCCACGCAAATGAGCGTGAGCAGCCAGGGGCTGAACGCGGGTTCGTCGACGGCGGCGCGACCATCGGCCCAAGGTGCGCCCGCATCGCGGCGCGTATCCCGGATGAAGACCTGAACCAGCGGCGCGAGCAGCAGCGGCAGCGCATACGCAGCGAACGGCGCGCGCCAGCCGTGCGCGCCGAGCGCGCCGCCCAGCAGGTTGAAGACGAACGCAGATGTCGACGCGACGGTCACCTGCAACGACGCATAGCGGTCGCGCTGCGTTCCGCTGAAATAATCGCCGATGAACGACGTGCTGACCGTCATCGCCGCCGCCTCAGCGAGGCCGACGAGCGCACGGCTCGCGAGTATCGCGTGAATTGAGTCGAGATAGAGCGGCGCGGTGCCCGCCACGGCATACGCCACGAGCGAGAGAACCAGCACGCGCTTGCGGCCGATCCTGTCGCTGATCGCGCCTATCACCATCGCGAGCACGCCCACGACCAGCATCGGCATCGTGACGACGACGGGCACCAGCGTTTCAATGCCGGGCACGTCCGAGAAATGCCGCTGCATCGCGGGCAGGACCGGACCGATCACCGTCGGCGCGAGCGTGCCGCAAATGACCGTGCTGAGCAGGATAAGCGCGTGAAAGAAGGTTGCTTCGCGGGTAGCGGGCGCGATGCGGCGCACTTCCGTCTGGACATGCATGGGGTCGTCTCCGTTTGTGAAGGTCTCTGATTGACCGTTCTGGCAGCGGCTACCGGCAGATTCCGGGCAACGCTTGCCGTTTTGTGTGAGACGAATCATTCCCGCAGACACCATACGACACAATCAGATTGCGTCGACACGACCATTTGACTGCGTCGAACGAACGCGAATCCGCGCTACAGGATCAGACGAATACCGTCGTGCCCGCGTCCGCGTACATCTGCGCCTGCTCCTGCAACACCCGGCGCATCCAGATATGCGCGGGATCGCTGGTATTGATCGCATGCCACTGCATCATTTCGACGAGGGGTGGCAGGTTCATCGGCAGCGGCAAAATCCGTAAGGGAAGGTAATGCGCATAGATTCTCGCGAGCCGCGTCATGACCGTTGCGATGCGCGTCGTGCCGATCACCAGTTGCGGCAGCGTGTTGAAATTGGTCGTCGTGACTTCGACCGTGCGCGACATGCCCAGATTAGCCATCACGAGACCTTCGAAGCTGACGCTGCGACTGTCGCCGAAGGTCGCCGCGACGTGTCCCATCTCCTTGTACTGCTCGATGCTCAGCGTATCGCCCACCAGCGGATTGCCCTTCCAGACCACACAGCTAAAGCTCTCTTCGAACAGCGCCTGCGAAGGGTGCGCCGGATTCACTGAAATGCTGGGGTAGATCACGAGGTCGACTTCGCCGCGGTCGAGCTGTTCGGGCACGTCGTCGGCCATGTTGGCGATATGCAGCGTGATGCCGGGCGCCTCGCGCTGCAGTCGCTGCACGACATTGGTCAGGAGCACCGTAGTCAGATAGTCCGACGCGCGGATCACGAAGTTGCGGCGGGCCTGCGCGGGATCGAATTCGAGCCGCGCAACGACCGTCGACTGCACGTTCAGCAGGATCTCGCGCACCGGCTGCGCAAGGCTCCTGCCGAGCGGCGTCAGTTCCATGCGCCGGCCTACCTGCATCAGCAGCGGATCGCCGAAATACTCGCGCAGGCGCCCCAGCGCGCTGCTCGTCGCCGATGCGCCGATATGCAGGCGTTCGCTCGCTCGTGTGACGCTGCGCGTGTCGAGCAACGCGTCGAGCGCAACGAGCAAATTCATGTCGAAGTGACCCAGTCTCATGGGGCGGCACTATCCGGCAATCATCCGATGTCATCAATGCGTGTTTCCACTAGGAATTGATGGTCTCGACAGGTGAACGTCTCTACAGTACGAGCAAGCCAACGACATGACGCGCCTCGCAACGCGCCAGACAAGCAGGAGACATTCACCATGACGACAGCGCCGCTGAAGTTGCCCGAGGACGCGCCGCATGTCGACGAAGACCGCACAGCCCATCGGTCCGCGACCTCGAACCATCCGCTCCACCCGCTCCCGCCTGTGCTCCGTCCGCATCATTTCGGCGTCAGCGTGCCCGATCTCGATGCTGCGATCGACTGGTATGGGCGCATGCTCGGCTTCGCGCTCGAATCGCAGATGACGATCGACACGATTCCGGCGCGCATCGCTTTCCTGCGCCGCGACGGCTTTCGCATCGAACTCTTCGAAGGGCCCGGCGCCGCGCCGCTGCCCGACGAGCGCCGCATGCCGAACCGCGATCTGCGCACGCACGGCAACAAGCACATGTGCTTCGAAGTGCCCGACGTACGTGGCGCCGTCGCCGCACTGCGCGCACAAGGCGCCGACGTCGCGTTCGAACTGGTCGTCGACGGCAATCCGACGGCATTTGTGCATGACGTGTGCGGCAACCCGATCGAACTGCTCCAGCCGCTCGCCGTCGACAAACCCGCCGCGTAACGCGCGGCAAGCCCGCGACGGCGGTCCACTCTTCAACCCACAACGCGTTTTCCGATGACGACTTCGTTCAATCCCTTGCGCGGATGGCAAGTGAACCGCGACGACATTCAGATGGTCGGCCGCGACCTGCTGCGCCCCGAATGCATTCTCGCCGAGCGCGACGGCACACTCTGGACAGCCGATGCGCGCGGCGGCGTGATGCGCATTGCACCCGACGGCACGCAGACGCTAATCGCACAGCAACCCGACGAGGCCCACGCGCCCACTTCCGGCGACGCGCAGCAACTCGTGCTCGGCGGCACGCTGCCCAACGGACTCGCATTCGATCGCGAAGGCAACATCGTGATCGCGAACTTCGGCACCGACGCGATCGAACTGATGACGCGCGATGGCGCGTCGCGCACGCTGTACGACAGCATCGACGGCGCGCCGCTCGGCAAGACCAATTTTGTGCTGACAGATTCGAAGGGCCGCATCTGGTTCACGGTCATGACGCGCCAAGTGCCGTGGACGCGCTCGATCAACGAAAAGACCGCGGACGGCTATGTTGGCCTGATCGACGAACACGGCATTCGCATCGTCGCGGAAGGTTTTGTCGGCACCAATGAAATCCGGTTCGATGCGAACGAGGAGTGGCTGTACGTAGTCGAGACGAACGCGCGCCGCATCTCGCGGCTGCGCGTTGCCGGCGACGGCTCGCTCAGCGACCGTGAGATTTACGGCCCGCACGATCTGGGCGGCTTTCCCGACGGCTTCGCATTCGATGCGCACGGCAATCTGTGGATCACGCTGATCCTCACCGAAAAGCTGATCGCGCTCACGCCGGAAGGCGAAGTGTGGACGCTGCTCGACGACGGCAAGCGGGAAGCGCTCGCGTGCTACGAGGAACACTACCGGCACGGCACGACCACGCCCGAACTGATGGGCGCGTGCCGCGGCACGCTCGCGCCGATGATGGCCAGCATCACGTTCGGCGGCGCCGATCTGCGCACCGTCTATATCGGCAGTCTTGGCGGCACGACACTCCCGAGCTTTCGCTCACCCATCGCCGGACTCCCACTGCCGCACTGGAGCACGCGATGATTCTCGAAATCGCGAACTTCCGCATCGAGCCCGGCGGCAACGCGGGCTTCGAGGCCGCATTCGCCACCGCACAAGCGTTGCTCGCCGCCACGCCTGGCTACATCGATCACGCACTCCAGCGCTGTATCGAAGACGCCGGCGAGTACCGGCTGCTCGTCCACTGGAATACAGTGGACGATCACATGCAGGGCTTTCGCCAATCGCAGCGCTTCCCACAGTGGCGCGCTCTGCTGCAACCGTTCTGTGCAGCAACGCCGAGCGCGCTGCATTTCGAGCGCGTGATCGCAAACCACGCGACGAGCTAGCCGTACGAACCCCATTCTTCTTCCGACCCATTGGATAAGCGACATGATCGAACACATCAAGACGGGCCAGAGCGCCCAGGTGAAAGCGGACAATAACGCGCAGGTACGTGCAACGGTCGAGAAAATCATCGCCGATATCGAGGCGCGCGGCGAAGCAGCCGTCCGCGAATATTCGGAGCGCTTCGACAAATGGAATCCGGCCACTTTCCGTCTATCCGCGGAAGAGATCCAGGCGTGCATCGATTCGCTGAGCCCGCAGGCCATCGAAGACATTAAGTTCGCGCAGGCACAGATCCGCCGCTTCGCGCAGATCCAATTGATGTCGCTGCGCGATGTCGAAGTCGAAACCTTGCCGGGCGTCGTGCTCGGCCACCGCAATCTCCCGGTCAATTCGGTCGGCTGCTATATTCCGGGCGGCAAGTATCCGCTGCTTGCGTCGGCACACATGAGTGTTCTGACCGCGAAGGTCGCGGGCGTGAAGCGCGTGATCGCATGCGCGCCACCGTTCGACGGTAAGCCGTCGCCCGAAATCATCGCCGCGATGGCGCTCGCGGGCGCCGACGAAATCTATGTGATGGGCGGCGTGCAAGGCGTCGCGGCAATGGCGCTCGGCACCGAACATATCGCGCCCGTCGATATGATCGTCGGCCCCGGCAATGCGTTTGTCGCCGAAGCCAAGCGGCAACTGTATGGCCGCGTCGGCATCGACCTGTTCGCCGGTCCGACTGAAACGCTCGTGATCTGCGACGACACCGTCGACGCCGAACTCGTCGCCGTCGATCTGCTCGGCCAGGCCGAACACGGTCCAACGTCACCCGCTTACTGCATCACGACCAGCAAGAAGATCGCCGACGAACTGCCCGCCGCAATCGAAACGGTGCTCGCGCGCCTCGACACGGCGCCCGTCGCGAGCGTCGCGTGGCGCGATTATGGCGAGATCATCCTGTGCGAAACCGACAAAGAAATGCTGCAGGAAGCAGAGCGCCTGTGCTCCGAACACGTGCAGGTGATGACGCGCGACCCTGACTGGTTCCTGCAACGGATGACCAACTACGGCGCGCTGTTCCTCGGCCATCGCACGAACGTCTCGTACGGCGACAAGGTGATCGGCACCAACCACACGCTGCCGACGATGGGCGCGGGCCGCTACACGGGCGGCCTGTGGGTCGGCAAGTTCATCAAGACGCACAGCTATCAGCGCATCCTGACCGACGAGGCATCGGTGCACATCGGCGAAGTCTGTTCGCGGCTGTGCGCGCTCGAGCACTTCTCGGGCCACAAGGAACAGGCCGATATCCGCGTGCGGCGTCTCGGCAAGCGGGACTGACATGACGGCGCCACTCACTGCGCCCATCACAGCGCACGGCGCACGCCCTGTTGCCGTCGTCACCGGTGCAACAGGCGGCCTTGGCGAGCAGATTTGCCGCACGCTCGCGCAGGCCGGTTTCGCCATCGTCGCCGGCTATCGCAGTTCCGCGGATGCGGCGCAGACGCTCGTCGAACAGTTGCCGGGCGACGGACACAGTGCGCTCGCCGCGCCCGTGACCGACAGCGGTGCACTCATGCATCTCGCCGACTCCGTTGCAACCCGATACGCGCGCTGCGATGTGCTTATCAACTGCGCAGGCACCACGCGCTTCGTCGCGCATGAAGACCTCGACGCTGTGGACGATGTGCTGATCGACGACGTACTGGCGACCAACGTGCGCGGCCCGTTCGCGATGGTGCGCGCGCTGCGTCCGCTGCTCGCCCGCAGCGCACTGAAAGGCGGCGGCGTGGTGGTTAACATCTCGTCGATCGCCGCGCAAACGGCGATGGGCAGCAACGTAATCTATTGCGCGTCTAAGGCCGCGCTCGACAATCTTACGAAATCGCTCGCGCGCGCACTCGCGCCGTCGATCCGCGTGGTGTCGGTATCGCCCGGACTCGTCGACACTGAATTCGTCAAGTCGATGGATAGCGCGTGGCACGACGAACAGGCGAGCCGCACGCCGCTCGGCCGCCTCGCGCAGCCCGGGGAAATTGCGCGCGCGGTGCTGGCCGCCGTGCGGGAGCTGCATTTCACTACCGGATGCGTGCTGCCTGTCGACGGCGGCCGTCCGCTCAAGTAATGCACAACGAAGGAGACACGCACTATGAAACTCGCGTCGCTCAAAAGGGGTGTTCCCGATGGAACGCTGATCGTCGTGTCGCGCGACTTGCGTCGCGCGGTCGACGCCACATTCATCGCGCCGACCCTGCGTGCCGCACTGGACGACTGGACGCACTCGCAGCCAGCGCTGCAAGCGCTCTACGATGCACTGAACGCCGATGCCGCGCCTGATGCTTTCGATTTCGATCCGCACGCCTGCACCGCGCCACTGCCGCGCACGCATCAGTTCGTCGACGCATCCGCATTCTTGAATCACGGCCGGATCATGACGCAGGCGTATCACCCGGAAAAGAAGACGGACGCCTCGGTGCCGATCTTGATCCAGCGCCAGGCCGACGACTTTGCCGGTCCGCACGACGATTACCCGTTTCCCGACGAAGCTGACAACTGCGACTTTGAAGGTGAAATCGGCGTGGTAACCGGCGACGTGCCGATGGGCACGCCTGCAGAAGACGCGCTGAAGCACGTGCGCCTGCTTGTGCTCTTCAACGACGTGAGCATGCGCAAGCATCTGTTCCGCGAACTCGGCATGGGATTCGGCTTCGTGCTCGCGAAGCCCGCGACGGCGTTCGCGCCAGTCGCGGTCACGCCTGACGAACTCGGCGACGCCTGGCAGAACGGCCGTGTGCATCTCCACCTGCACGTGCATCGCAACGGCGAGCCGTTCGGCCGTCCGAACGGCCGGGAGATGAGTTTCGGCTTCAGCGAATTGCTCGCGTACATCGCCTACAACCGCAACCTGCGCGCGGGCATGATCCTCGGTTCGGGCACGTTCTCCAACGTCGATTACCGGACGACAGGCTCGGCGTGTCTCGCCGAGCAACGCGCGATCGAGGCAATCGAAAAGGGCGAATCGTCAACGCCGTGGCTGCGCTTCGGCGAGCGGCTTCGCTTCGAGATGTTCGGCCACGACGGCCAGTCGGTGTTTGGTGCAATCGATCACCGCTTCGTACAGGCGGATCACGCAAGTCAGGCAGCTCAGGCAGCTGACGCGCAAGCACGGGCAGGCGCACACGCATGAGCCAGAGTTACGACATTGTCGCGATGGGCGCGGCCCGCGCGACGGCGATCCGCATGTTCGAGCAACTCGGCATGGATTTCAGCAGCGTCGCGAAAGGCGCGCGCCAGGACAGCGGCGTGCCCGCCACGGCGAAGGCGTTGAACCAGCCCACGAAGGAAGGCATGGTGCTGCGCGGCCCCGCCGACGAAGAGCTGATACATGCCGAGTCGCTGCAACGCGTGGGCAACGAACGCGTCATCAAGGGAAAGAGCTTCGGCACGATGCCGATGGAAGCGCGGCTCGACGCGGCATCCGCACGCGCTGGCCTGAAGATGCTTGGCGCATCGCGTCTCGCGTTCCTGGCGTCGTTGCCGTTCCGCACGGGAGGTGCGCGATGACTCACGTCGTCGTTACAGGAGCGAAAGGTTTCGTCGGCCGTGCGCTGGTCGAACGTCTGCTCGCCGATGGACTCGGCGGTCGGCGCGTCGCGAAGCTCACGCTGCTTGACATCGCCTTCGACGCGCCGCACGACGATGCGCGCGTCATGCAACTCAAGGGCAGCATCGCCGATGCGGAGTTGCGAGGGCGTGCCTACGCATCGCCCGTAGATGCCGTGTTCCATCTCGCGAGCTTTCCCGGCGGCGCCGCCGAAAAGAACTACGCACTCGGCCGCTCGATCAACCTCGAAGCAACGATCGGCCTGCTCGACGATCTGCGCGGCCAAGCGCACGCGCCGCGTTTCGTGTTCGCAAGCACGGTCGCCGTGTATGGCGAGCAACTGCCCGCGACCGTCGACGAGCACACGTTGCCCGCGCCTGCGCTGAGCTACGGCGCGCACAAGTTGATCGGCGAAACGCTGGTCGCCGATGCGACGCGCCTGCGATGGGTGCAAGGTTGCTCGCTGCGGCTGCCGGGCGTCGTTGCGCGTCCAGGCGACGGCGCGGGCCTGATGTCCGCGTTCATGAGCCAGCTGTTCTGGAAACTGGCTGCCGGCGAGCCGCTCACGGTGCCCGTTTCGGCCGGAGGCTTCGCGTGGTGGATCTCCGTCGGCGCATGCGTCGACAACCTGCTGCATGCCGCCACCGTCGATACCGAACGCTTCAACGCGCGTCGCACGTATCAGATGCCCGTGCTGCGGCTCACCATCGCCGAGGTCGTCGATGCCCTGGCCGCGCGCTTCGGCGCGGACCGCAAGGCGCTCGTCGCCTATGCACCCGATCCGTTCATCGAGCGGCTCTTCGCAGCCTATCCGCCGCTGCTGACACCCGAAGCCGAAGAACTCGGGTTGCGCTCCGACGGCACCGTCGATCAACTCATCACGCGCGCGATGGCCGGCTGACCGCCCCGCCGACGCTCACACGACGCAAAGGAACCAGCACATGAATATCGTAGGACTCGAATATCTCGTCTTCGGTATCGACGACATGGCGGGCGCTCGCCAGTATCTGCTCGACTACGGGCTCGACGAAGCCGAATACGATCCCGTCAAAGGTGGTGTGTTCAAGGCGCTCGACGGCACTGGCCTCGTTATGCGCGCCGCCGATGATCCACAGCTTCCACCGCTGCCGCCCAAAGCCATGACGCCGAGCCTGCGCGAGACCGTCTACGGCGTCGACAGCGCCGATACGCTCGCAACAATTCGCGCGCATCTCGAAGCGGAACGCGAGGTGCGCGTGGATGCCGGCGGCACGGTGCATTGCATTGACGATGCAGGCTTCGGCGTCGCCTTCATGGTGACCCAGCGGCACGGGTACAAAGCGCGCTATCTCGGCTTCAACGTGCCGGGCCAGTTGCCCGGACGCGCGCCGAACGATTGCGCGGCGAATCCCGATGAAGAGATCAAGCCGCGCACGCTGTCGCATGTCGTGTACTTCGTCGAGGACGTGAAGAAGGCAGAAGCGTTCTATGCGCGCCTGGGTTTCATTGTCACGGATCGCTTCAATCATCTCGGTCCGTTCATGCGTCCGTCCGGCACGCAGGATCATCACACGCTTTTCATGATCGAGAGCCAGAACGATCACATGATCGGCTGCAATCACTTCACGTTCCATCTCGGCTCCGCGGCAGAAGTGCTGCAGCACGGCTGGAACTTCGTGAAGAAGGGCTACCAGAGCTTCTGGGGACCGGGCCGTCACTTTCTCGGCAGCAACTTCTTCTGGTACTTCAACAGCCCGTTCGGCGCGACCATCGAGTTCGACGCCGACATGGACCAGCACGACGCGAACTGGGTGCCGCGTGCATGCGACCCGGGCTCCGACAACTCGCAGATCTTCCTGTTCGACGCCCGCAACAAATGGGCGCCCGGCGAGTGACAAGAGGAAACGGCGATGAACACCGACCGTCTGCTGTGCGCGCTCGATGATCTGCCGGACGGCGGCTCGCGCGGCATGCTTCGCGAAGGGCTAGACGACCGGTTGTGCGTCGTGCGCCAGGGAGACGAGGTGTTCGTCTGGCTCAACGACTGCCCGCACGAGCACCGGCCGATGGAATACAGGCAGGACCGTTTTCTGTCGGGCGACGGGCGCCACATCGTCTGCTACGCGCATTCGGCGCATTTCGACATCCGGACAGGGCAGTGCTTCGCCGGGCCGTGCACCGGCCAGCGCCTGAAGAAAGTGCCCGCGCGCGTTGAAAACGGCAAGGTGTGGATTCCCGCCGAACTGCCCTCGATCTTCGACTGATCAACGAACCGAACAACAAACCGATACTCACCATGTTCCAGTACTTCCCCACCAACTATGTCTGGAGCCTCTCGACGATGATCGCCCTCACGCATGGCGGCAACGTCGGAGAGGTCGATGCGATGTGCGCGCCGTTGCGCGAAGCTGCGCTCGCGGGCGACGACCCCGGTACGCTTGCGTTCTACGAAGCCTGGAAAGCAGGCGCCGACAAGCTCGCCGCGCTCGCTGAAGAAGACTTCGCGCGCGGCCACAAGCTCTCAGCAGGCGAGAAGTTCGGTCGCGCGGGTCTCTATTACGGCATCGCCGAGCGGATGCAGGCGCATGGCTTCGAAGCCCGTCTCGCGATCTATCGCCGCTCGCTCGAACTGTTCGATCTCGGTCGCACGTTCGGCCGCGAAAATTGCGTGCGCGTCGAGATTCCCTATCGCGATACGCATCTGTCCGCGCTGTACGTGCGCGCCGAAGGTTTGCAGCAAGGCGAGCGAGCGCCCGTCGTCGTCGTGATGAACGGTCTCGATTCGACGAAAGAGATGCTGCAGAAAAGTGTGTTGGGCACGATGTTCGCGCGGCGCGGCGTGTCGGCACTGTTCGTCGATCAGCCGGGCACGGGCGAGGCGCTGCGTCTGTCGAACCTGCCCGCCGTGCACGATACCGAGTTGTGGGCCGCGCCCATCGTCGACTGGCTCGAACAGCATTCCGAAGTCGACCCGAAGCGGATCGGCGCGCTCGGCGTGTCGCTCGGGGGTTACTACTGCCCGCGCGCGGTCGCATTCGAACCGCGCTTCGCGTGCGGCGCGGTGTGGGGCGCGAACCACGACTGGCGTGAGGTGCAGCAGGCGCGTCTGAAGCGCGAAGGCGAGAACCCAGTGCCGCACTACTGGGAACACGTGCGATGGGTGTTCGGCGCGAAGGACATGGACGACTTCTTTGAGAAAGCGTCGCGCATGCATCTGAACGGCGTGCTCGATCGCATCCGTGTGCCGTTCCTCGTTACGCACGGCGAAAACGACCGGCAAATCCCGCTCAAATATTCGCACGCGACCTTCGAGCAACTCGTCAACAGCCCGAAGAAGGACCTGTTCGTCTTCACCGCGCGCGAAGGCGGCGTCGAACACAGCTCGCTCGACAACCCGATGAACGCGGGCAACCAGATCGCGGACTGGCTAGCCGAGCAGCTTGGCGGGACGCTCGCGTGAGAATCGGCGCGACTACATAACGACATCGAGAGACACTATGGCATTGGTCAACAAGGTTTTGATCATCGGCGGCGGCATCGGCGGAATGAGCGCCGCGATCCTGCTGAGCAGGCAAGGTATCGCCGTCGATATCGTCGAGGTCAATCCGCAATGGGCGCCTGACGGCGCCGGCATCACGATCAGCGGTCCCACGCTGCGCGGCCTGCGCGAAGTCGGCGTGATTGATGAAGTCTTGCGTTTGGGCGGATCGTGGCGCGCCGTCGACATCTGCGACATGAACGGCAATGTGAACGCGACCGTGCCCATCGCGTCCGCTGTCGGCGCGGACGATCTGCCAGGCGCAGCGGGCATCATGCGCACTACCCTCGCGGACATCATGGGCAAGGCCACGCGCGATGCGGGCGCACGGGTGCGTCTCGGCGTGAGCTTCGAAACGCTCGCGCAGGACGGCAACGGCGTCGACGTGCTGTTCACGGATGGCAGCCGAAGCCACTACGATCTCGTGATCGGTGCGGACGGCGTCAATTCAGCAGTACGCAAGCACCTGATGCCGGACTTCGCCGGTCCGAAGTTCACGGGCCAGGGATCATGGCGCGCAATCGTGCCGCGCCTGCGCGAGAACTCGACGATTTACATGGGCCAAACCACGAAGGCCGGGATGAATCCGATCAGCGAGACCGAGTGCTACCTGTTCGTGCTCGACAAGCGCGAGGACATGGACTTCATCGCGCCCGCGCAATGGCCGCGAATGCTGGCCGGTCTGCTGGAAGAATTTGGCGGCGCGGTCGGTGAGTTCCGCGATGGCCTGCTCGACCGCTCGCTGACGGATCACCGGCTGCTGTATCGTCCGCTCGCGGGGCATATGATCGACGGTCCGTGGCACAAAGGCCGCATCGTGTTGCTTGGCGACGCGGTGCACGCCACCACGCCGCATCTCGCGTCCGGAGCGGGGATCGCCGTCGAAGGCGCGCTCGTGCTCGCGGAAGAACTCGGCCGCCGCCATTCGCTGGAAGGCGCGCTGATCGCGTATGCGGGCCGTCATTACGATCGCGCGAGACTCGTCGTAACGACATCCGCTCGCATGGGTGAAATCGAACGCGAAGGCGGCTCGCGCGAAGAGCATACGCAACTGATGATCGTGGCCCAGCAGGCGTTGCGTCAGCCGATTTGAACACGACATGCTCGAGCGTGGAACGACGCCATAGCAGGAGACATTGATATGCCCCATTCCACTTCATTCAACGAACGCGTGGCCGTCGTCACGGGCGCCGCGGGCGGCCTTGGCGAGGCGTTCGCGTTGCGTCTCGCGGCAAGCGGTCACGAACTGGTACTCACCGACCGCGTACCCTGCGATGCGCTCGCCGCGCGCATCGCCGCAAAGGGCGGCCGGGCGACGGCGCTCGCGTGCGATCTCGCGGAACCTGCCGCGGTCGAGGGCTTCGCGGCACACGTGCTGGAGCGCGTTGGCCGCGTCGACGTGCTCGTCAACAACGCCGCTTTCATGCCAATGGCCCCGCTGGCTTCGATCACCGCTGTATTGTGGCGGCAGATCATGACCGTCAACGTCGACGCGCCGTTCCTGCTCGCGAGAGCGCTTTCGCCCAGCATGATCCGGCAGCGCTGGGGGCGCATCGTCAACCTCGCATCAAGCTCGGTCTGGGGACCGCCGCCGGGAATGACGGCCTATGCCAGCAGCAAGATGGCCGTAATCGGACTGACACGCGCACTCGCCTCGGAGCTCGGCGCACATGGCATCACCGTCAACGCCATTTCACCCGGCCTCACCCGCCACGCGGGCAGTGCCGCCAACATGCCACCGGCGCAGTTCGAAGCCGTGCGGTCGCGGCAGTTCATTCCGCGCACGGAGACGCCCGACGATCTAACAGGCGCCCTCGCCTTTCTGGTCTCCGACGCCGCGGCATTCATCACCGGTCAGGTGATCAATGTCGACGGTGGCGGCTTCGGGTTCTAGCCCCGCGCCGACCTCTGTAACTCACTCCACGCCACGTACACAGGAACTCACCCAATGGTCCAGGCCATCCATCCGCCCGTATTTGTCTCCGGCGCCGCAGCCCGGGAAGTCTTCAAATGGGAAGACGCCATCCGTGCCATCCAGAAAACCTACAGCCTGCCAATCACGCCGGCAGCCACACCGCCGCGCACGATCGCCCGTGCGGACGGAACGTGGTTACGTACGCTACCGGCCATCCCGCCCGGGAGCCGCTATTACGGCGCAAAACTCATGGGTATGGCCACCCATTCACCGACCTCCGGCGTCGAATATGTCGTAGTGCTCTACGACCATGAAACCAGCCGTATCGCAGCATTCGTCGACGCCAACCAAATCACGGGATTCCGGACCGCGGCAACCTCGGCAGCCGCACTCGACCGTCTCGCCCCGCGACGCCCGGCCCGCCTGGCCGTGCTCGGCAGCGGACTGGAAGCTGCCATGCATACGCGCGCATTCGCCGCCATTCGCGAGTTCACGGACGTGACCGTATTCAGCCCGTCGCCCGAGCGCCGCCAGGCGTTTGCCCAGGCGCTCACGCAGGACCTCGGTGTGCCGGCGAAGACGGCCGCAAGCGCGCAGGAAGCGGTCGATGGTGCCGACGTGGTGCTGGGGGCGGCCCGCTCGCGCGACGAGCAGCCGATCCTTTACGGCAACTGGCTGAAGTCCGGAAGCATCGTGATGTCGATCGGCTCGACCGTTCCGGAGCAGCGCGAGATCGACATCTCGGTCGTGGAGCGCAGCGATCTCATAGTCGGCGACATGCTCGAAGAAGTTCTCGAGCAGACCGGCGACATGATCGCCGCCAGCCACGCCGGCATCCAGTTCCATTACAAAGCCATCAGCCTGGCCGACCTGATGAGTGGTACGCACGACGAACGGGTCAAGGCGTCGGCGGCCCCGTTGTTCAAGTCGGTCGGTGGCGGCCTTCAAGATGTCGTCGTGGCCGAACTGATTCTGACCAGGGCGCTCGAGGCGGGACTCGCCACACCGCTGCCGGTCGCCTTTGAAACCAAGTGCTGAAACAAGGAGAGTTTTTATGGCCAGGTACCATCGTAACGAGGCCCGTGAATGGGCACGCGAACATCTCGTAGGCGTTGCGAACGTCGTCATCCCGACGATGACATCGGATTTCAGGCGGCTCAACGAAAAGGCGATCCGCCATGACGTGGAAACCACAATCGGTCATGGCTTCGCCGGCGCACTCGCGTGCTCGGAAGTCGCGATTACGCCCGACGAATACGAGCAGTTCACACGGATCATGGCTGAGCAGGCCAACGGCCGTATCATCGTTGTCCATCAGGCCGTCTTCAACACCCTCGAAGACAACATCGAAGCCGTGAAGCGTGCGGAAGCCGCCGGCGCCGAACTGGTCCTGCTGGGCTACCCCCCGTTCTTCTATCCGAAGTCATACGAAGAGGTTTACAACTACACCCGCGCGCTGTGCGACGCGACGAACCTCGCCGTCATGATCTTCCCGCTACCGAGCTGGGGCTTCTCCCGACTGCATCCGTCCGATCTGCCGCTGCCGCTGCTGCGCAGGCTCGTAGACGACTGCCCGAACGTCGTCGCAATCAAGGCGGAGGGCGGGATGCCACACATCATGGCCGCCATCGAGGTACACCGCGCGTTTCACAAGGAAGTCGTGATCTCGATGCCGATCGAATGGGAATACATCCCGCTGGCCCAGATCATCCCGGTGCAGTTCTGCGGGACGAACTTCTCGGCCTATTACGGCCCGGTGCTGCCGAAGATCTTCAATCTCATCCAGGCGGGCAAATACGACGAAGCGACTGAGTGGTTCTACAGGCTCGATCCCGCCCGGAAAGTCTTCAACAGCGTGCCGCAGGCTTCCAACGGGCTGATCAACCGGGTCATGTGGAAATACGAGGCCTGGCTGCAGGGCTATAACGGCGGCCCGCTGCGCCACCCGACCGCGCGCATTTACTCGCGCGACATGACTGCCCTGCGACGCGGGCAGGAAGCCGCCGGGCTGAATCCGACGAGCGATCCTGACGAGGCCTTCTTCATTGGGCGTCATCCGGAATGAGGACGAACATCATGAGTGAACCGGTTCTGCTTCCCCTGAAAGATCCCGGCCTGCTGCGCCAGGCGATGCTCATCAATGGCGAATGGGTTCAGGCCGACAACGGGCAGACGCTGGATGTCCGCAATCCCGCCACCGGCGAGCTGGTGGCGCGCGTGCCCAACGGCGGCGCGGTGGAGACGCGACGCGCGATCGTCGTGGCGGAGGTGGCCATGCGCCAGTGGCGCGCGACGCTCCCGAAGCATCGCTCCGAAATACTGCGCGCTCTCTACAACCTCATGCTCGAACACATCGACGACCTCGCGCTCATCATGACGGCCGAGCAGGGCAAGCCGCTCGCCGAGGCGCGCGGAGAAATCCTCTATGCGGCCGGCTTCATCGAATGGTTTGCAGAGGAGGCGAAACGCGTGTACGGCGACATCATCCCGTCCAATGCGCAGGGTCGCCGGATTCTCGTCCAGAAGGCCCCAATCGGCGTATTCGCCGCCATCACTCCGTGGAACTTTCCGTCGGCGATGATCACGCGCAAGGCGGGCCCCGGCTGGGCCGCCGGCTGTGCCGGCGTAATCAAGCCTGCCAGCCAAACCCCTCTGTCAGCACTCGCCCTCGGTGTGCTGGCCGAACGCGCGGGCCTGCCCCCTGGCGTCTGCAACATCGTGACCGGCTCGGCCCGCGCCGTTGGTACGGAGCTCACCTCGAGCGAAACCGTGCGTAAGCTGTCCTTCACGGGTTCGACCGAGGTGGGCGCCCATTTGCTCGCACAATGCGCGCCGACGATCAAGAAGACCAGCATGGAACTGGGCGGCAATGCGCCATTCATCGTTTTCGACGATGCGGATGTCGAAGCCGCAGTCAAGGGAGCCATCGCCGCCAAGTATCGCAACACCGGGCAGGCCTGCATCGCGGCCAACCGCCTGATCGTACAATCCGGGATCTACGACGCGTTCGCGCGACGTCTCGCGGACGAAACCGCCCGGCTCAAGGTCGGCAACGGACTCGACGAAGGTGTCGTGCAGGGGCCGCTCATCAATGAGGAAGCCGTTCTCAAGGTCGAACAGCACATCGCCGACGCGGTTTCGCATGGGGCGAAGATCGCCACGGGTGGCAAGCGCCATGCGCTCGGCGGCTCCTTCTTCGAGCCGACCGTCCTCACCGACGTCTCGCGTGACGCGCAGATATTCAGTGACGAGACCTTCGGGCCGGTCGCGCCGCTGTTCCGGTTCGAGACGGAGCAGGAAGCCATCGCGTTGGCCAACGACACACCGTTCGGCCTTGCGAGCTACGTTTACAGCCGCGACATCGGCCGGATCTTCCGCGTGACGGAGGGTCTCGAGTTCGGCATGGTGGGGGTCAACGAAGGGCTGATCTCTACGGAGGTCGCGCCGTTCGGCGGCGTGAAGGCGTCGGGGCTGGGCCGGGAAGGGTCCCGGTATGGCATCGATGAATATATCGAGATCAAGTACATCGCATTGGGCGGCATCTGATAACGGGACAACCTCACGCATCTTTCATCGGGCGCAGAGGCCCCGGGGCGGGTCCACAAGACGGTCCGCCCCAGGGCAACGCTCATCTACGTAGCAGTTTCAGGAAAACAAGAGGTGAAAACCAGGTCCATTGTCTGGACAGCCCCGTGTACGGTCGAGCTGCGGGACATCGAAGTCGGGCAGCCCGGCCCCGGCGAAGTGCTCATTGAAAACGTCATCAGCACTGTGAGCCCAGGGACTGAGGCGGAATGGCTTTCCAGTGACGAATCCCACCGGGTTCTCGGGACAACCTTCCCGTTCGTACCCGGCTACTCGCGGGCCGGCTATGTGGCAGCCGTGGGACCCGGCGTGGCCGGACTGCATCCCGGCGACAGGGTTGTTGCCGGGTTCGACAACCTCGGACGCCCGATTGGAGCACACGCCGCGCATTCGCTCGTGCGCGCCTCGGATATCGACGTCATCCCGGGTAACGTCTCGTTCGAGCAGGCCGCCCTGTTCATCCTCGGCCAGACTGCGGCGATGATGGTAAAGCTGGCTGGTGCCGGCCTATCCGATTCGATCGGGATCGTCGGACAAGGCCCGATCGGCAATCTGGCGGTCCAGTTCGCCCGCGCCGCAGGGGCGTCGCCCATTGTCGCGCTGGATCTCGTCGAATCCCGCCGGGAGTCGGCGATCCTCGCGGGCGCGACCGAAACGCTCGACCCAACCGACGAAATTCGCCTCGGCGCGTTCATCGAGCGCACGGGCGGTCTCTCGAAAGTAATCGATCTGTCCGGCAATCCTGCCGGAACGAATATGGCGTTGCATCTTGCCGGGCCACGCGCCACCGTAGTTTTGTCGACGGGCTATGGCGGATCCATGACTCTGGACTATGGCGCAATCTTCTCCAAGGGGCTCCATGTCATTGGCGGCTTCGTGAATGCCATTCCGGATCTGGCTCGCCAGAGCACCCGGACCTATCTCCGCCTCGTCGGCGAAGGAAATGTCCAGACGGAATATCTGCTAGATGCACCCTTCTCCCCGGAAGCTGCACCAGACGTCTATCGCCGCGTTCTTGCGCGTGACCGGCAGCTTCAAGCCCCGCTCTTCCGTTGGCGCGAAAACTAGATCGGGCTGCTCCCGCCATCCATTGCACTTCTTTACCGAATGCGCGCGTCCTGTCGACTTCCCGCTCCGGAAGAAACGGGAACATCTGATCCTTCCGGTTTGTGATCACAGAGACGGCAACTTCCGGTTCGATCGCATTGACGAAACTCAGATTGGGATCGTTTAACGCTTCATTCTGCGAGCTACGATCGCTATCCATGGGCATGTCTCCAGAGCCGGCTTCGGTAAGTCAGCTCACACTACTGAAATCCCGCGAGACATGCCCCTATCAGTGCGCATTCGCAATGCCGTGCGAATCCGGAAGATGTTGCGGGGGACGTCGAACGCGTGTGCGATTCTTCATCTCCGCAAACGGCTAGAAGGTCAAGTCGTGAAGCCGGCGCACGCCGTCGAGTAGCCATTGAAAGAACGAGTTCTCGGATTGCATTGCAGGCGGAGGCGCGCCGATCTTGTCAAGCATGCGTTGACGACGCGACAGCAACTGACACATCGCCTTTGCGACGTCGGGATTCTTCTTCAGGATCGGTGTCAGGTCGTCTTTCTTCAGCGTATAGAGAACAGACTTCGTGAGCGTCGTGATTTTCACGCGAGCGGGTAGTCCAGCGAGCAGACCACCCTCTCCTACTGCCTCACCTGGACCTAGCCGCGCCATCTCGACTTGCACACTCCCCTCTTTGGCAACGGCACAAAGCACACCGGAATCGATGATGGTCAGACTGTCGGGCACCGCTTCCGGTGTGATCAGCACTTCGCCCGCTTCGCAATCACGACGTGAAAGACGCGGAGCAAGCTGCGCGAGGTCGTCCGGGGTCAGCACCGCGAACATGTCGACGCGCTGCAACAGCCTCACCCGTTCGTCGTCCCGTCCGGGCAGCGCGCTTCTCGTATAGGGGACACCTAGCGACCTGAGCTCGACGCCCGCCGCCGCGAGGTGCCGATGACACAGATCGTAGAGTTCGTTCGAAACAGCGCGCTTTTGGCTCATGTCATCGACGTAGGCAGTTGCTTCGTATTGGAACGACTCCGTGCCGACTGTCTTCACTTGCGCATACGGTGCTGGATCGGTGAGCACGGCGCGCACGCTTTTCAAAGCATCGTCGAGGGCCTGCAACACGACTTTCGGACGCGCCTCGGGCGCAATCTCGAGGATGACACTCACGCCGTGAAGCGTGGTCGGCCGGCTGCTGTTGATGATCTTCGTCTTCGCGGCGACGGCGTTCGGCACGATCACAACGGCACCTTGCGAGGTCAGCAGATGCGTGGCGCGCCAGTTCATTTCCAGGACCTGACCTTCGACACCATCGATGCTCACCCAATTGCCCACTTCGTGTGGCTCGGTAGTGTTGATGACGATGCCTGCGAACACATCGCTGAGCGTGCTTTGGATCGCCAGACCGAGTACGAGTGCAAGCGCACCGGAAGTGGCAACGAGTCCGCGTATGGGCAGTTCGAGTACGAAACCGAGCGACGCGACGATCGCGGCAAGAAATGCAAGCGCGCCGAACACGTCCTCGAATAGCCGCTGACGACGCCACGGCTTGGGAAGCAGCAGCGTGTCCAGCATTTTGCTGAACAAACGCGCGCCTGTTAGCCACCAGGTGATCTCGAGCAGCTGGCCCAGCATGTGCAGCGCCCACGAATCGGCATAGGGCGCCTGCGAGAACGGACTCAGGTTCGAAGCGAACAGAAGCGCACTGAAGGCTGCATAGATACAGAGTCGCACGGTCAGTCTCGCAACTTCGTTGCGAGGGATCACGCAACACCACACGAGGACGTCGAGCGCGACTAGCAGAAAGCCAAAGAGCAAGGGATTGTTCACGCCAGCTCCAGATTAAGGCGGGAGAAACCAGTGAGCGCACGACGGAGTCTGATAAGGCGGTCAGTATCCGATGAGAATCGTGATTGAATCCCGGCGGCTGTGTATTTGTCCGTGCGTGTTGGTAAATCGGGTGAATTCGCGAGAGGCGGCGCGCGGCTGTGAAGCATTCACGCCGCGATAACTGCCCCGTTATCACGGCAATCAGGCGCACGACGACGTGTCATCGGACCGGTGTCGACCTATTT
>NZ_JAGIPX010000096.1 GCF_017814945.1 Paraburkholderia sp. LEh10 | reverse complement strand
GGGTACGGTGTACGCGTCTTGCCCATTTCGGCACCTCCTGTAAAAGGATAGGTGTCCGTTTTGGCGGGTCAACTTCAGTTAAATCGACGGCCCACGCTTTGTCCTTTGCCTTCCTAGACGGTGATAACAAGATCGGTGTACTTGGACAGGTGGTCGTCCGAAGTTACCAGCCGCAACGGCTCCGAGAGAGCCTGTGCAACCAGTAGCCGATCGAATGGATCGCGATGAATGTCGGGTAGATCGCGAACCATCGCCGCGTGAACAGCCTGCACCGGCAATTCCGAAAAGCCGCTCGCTTCAATTTCAGACACCAGCAGATTCACGTCTACGTGGAGTTTGCCAAGACCGGCCTTGATCGCCGCCTCCCAAATACTCGCGCTGCTGATGAAAACGTCGTCGGCATCCAGTATCAGTTTGCGTGCCGCTTTGGTCAGCCTTCGGTCGTCACTGACCGACCAAAGGTAAATGTGCGTATCGAGAAGAAGGCGCATCAACGGCCCTCGAATGCCGCGATGACGTCGTCGGGCAGAGGCGCATCAAAGTCGTCCGCAATGCGGACCTTCCCTTTCAACCCGCCAAATCGGCGCACCACCTTCGCCTTCTCCATCGGCACAAGCCGGGCTGCTGGCTTTCCGGCCTTGGCAATTACGATTTCCTCGCCATTGGCAGCGGCATCGACCAGGCGCGAAAACTGGGTCTTCGCTTCATGAATATTGACTGTCTGCATATCTGCTCCAAGTGGACTAAGTCCATGTTAGTCCACTACGTTCGACCGGTCAAGCGTCCAGCCCCCAAGCATGGATTAACGGCACGGAGGCGCGCCACTTGAATGGACGCGCCATCTCTGAAAGCGTCTATGAGCGGGGGGATTACAAGGGAATCCGGAGACAGCGGCTTTCGCGTCCAGCCCCGCCAAAAAAATCCCCGGGGTTGCAAGCCCCCGGGGATGTCAAAAAAAAACTGCAAGCGGCCTTCAGGCAGCTACCGCGAACAAGTCAAGCTGCGGTGCATCGCGGCGTATGCGGGCCTGATGCTCACCGTCACTGATGCAGTTTGAAACAAGCTGCGCGTCCAGCTCATGCGGAGTGAGGTTGAGGCGCTGCGCGAGCCCACTAAAATACTGCCCCCGTTTAGCCATGTCCTGATACCGCTGAGCCATTCCGAGCGGCAGCTTTACGATCCCTTCGTTGAGCCAGAAACGCGCTGATTCGATTGCTTCGCGGTTCTGCGTTTCCAGCATGAAAGCCGTGTCGTACGAACACGTCACAAACTCGCATGCCGCTTGCGCGTCGACTTCAAACTGCGAAGCCTCTTCGAAGTAGACCGTCTGCTCGCCGCCTGTGGTTCTGGCGTAGCGGCTAGGCCGTTCAGGATGCAGATAGCGGTTCCATTGCTTCGCGTCGAAGTCGCGCAACCCGATCGCGGGAGCATCACGATCGTACTGACCGACCGGATACCAGCCGTGCAGGACGATTTCCGCGGCTCAACGTGAGGCACGGCATATCTGCGACCGAGGACATTCACGTCGTGCCAGACCGCAAGCGCTGGGAACGCATGCGGTGCGTAGTGATGCATCGACAGGAAAAAGTCAATTGCCACGAGCTGCTGCGGCGTCACAAACTCGAATTGCGGATCACATAGTTCGCGGTTCTGTTCTGTGTCAGGGATGCGCCCCGACGCCAGCTCACCCGAGTGAACCTCTGCACGATCTCTCTCGTTCGCATCAATCGAAAGGAGCATTCGCAGCATGGTCACTCTTTCAGAAAAAGCATAGGTATCTGCCTGAATCCGCGTGTATCCCGCGTCGCTAAGTGTCCGCCCGACCAGTTCTCGCCGGGACATATCCCACTGCACAGCGAGAAGGTAATTGCGAAACTCGTTGAGCGGTTTGAGGTGCACATACTCCTCTTCCTGCACCATAAACTCCATCGACTTGTCGCGTTCGCCCGAGACGCAGCAGAACGCACAACCAAACCTGGAACCGCAAGCTGCGCGCGCCCCACCCTCGCCCAGCACAACGCCACATACGCCGCCGTTAGCCGCGCGGTAGATATGGGATAGCTGCGTGATAGTCGACGGTGCTAGCGGACTTGGAAACGGAAGATCCGACGGCTCAGCAAGGCAACCCAGCATCGTCCATACGTGATCGCTGGTCCAGTACTTTAGCGGCGATAGAGACAATGATCCTGATGCCTGTCTTGTAGCGATGTCTGCCTGTTCGTCTCTGGCAATCATCGCAATGCTTCTGGACTGGCTTTCGTCGAGCCCAATCACATCTACGACAGGCCGACAAAGTGTTACGTGCTACGCTGCCCTTAGGCTTCCACGGGGGTAACGCTTTTGATGTCGACCGTCCCGAAATTTGGGGGGTTTTGGGCTGCCTGCTTTAGGAAGTGTTACCCGCTCCATCCGAACGGTGGTATGCGACGGTTCAAAAGGAAGCGGAAGGAAATTCATGATCGTCCGAGCGGCGACTCCTCACGCATCGTTCGCGCAATTACTACGTCCACGACATTTAACCAACCCGATCCTGCAGGGAATATCATTGTTGAATCTTGCCTTCGAGATAGAGATAAGCAGTCTCACGGATGATCTCCCTCGCAGTCGAAGGCCCGGTAGCGTACGTCGCAAAGCCTGCGCTTAACAGTATGATGCCGTTCACCGCACTTTCGGGGTGTCCAATGGAAGCAACGTATGAACTTTTTGGTGCCCCGCCCGGCAACTGCATTCGCGCCGCGATCGCTCTAGAGGAAGCCGGACTCCCTTATACCGTTCGGTTCGTCGATCTCGCCGCCGGCGAACATAAAGATGCACCCCACCTTGCTCTAAACCCCGCAGGAAAGGTGCCGGTTCTTGTCGCGCGCGAAGGAAACAAACCGTCGTTCGTGATCACTCAGTCCAATGCGATCATTTTTTATGTGGCGGAGAAGTCGCCCGGTCGCCTGCTGCCGGAAGAGATGCGTAGCCGCGCCGTGGCATACGAACGATACTTCTTTTTTTTGACTGACGTAATCGCAGTGGGTCATGCCGCCTTCACGCTCAAACGCGCCGGCGCTAAAGACGGCTACGCGCTCCTTACCGAGCGCATGCTAGCCACGCTCGCAACAGCCGAGCGTTATCTCGAAAATCAGCAGTACATGGCCGGCGACTCGTTTTCGATCGCGGATATCGCTGCGTTCACGATCGCAGGATCGGTCAAAACGCATCTTCCGTGGCCGACACTGCCCGCAATGCGCCGCTGGTACGAACAGATCGCAGCGAGACCCGCCGTCGCCCACGGCTTACAGGCGTTCGATGTCGAGTAAACATAACGCCGAGCAACAGTATCCTGCGAAATCTGTGCTGATACTCACTTTGAAGGCGGCTGCATTGCCTGGAACGCCGTGCGGATCCGCTCGCGCTGCGCAGGTGTCCGGCTGTTCGCCGCAAGCAGCAAAGGGCCGCCTCGCACTGAGAGGTCGACACGGATCCCTGTGCCGTCTGAACTTCGCGCGGTCACACTTCGTCCCACACGAGTGCATCGATTTTCTATCTGCTGAAAGGAGTTGGCCGGTCAAGATTCACCCTGGCGTCTCGATGTCTCAATTAATCAACGCACCACTATTTTTCTTCTCCGCCATGGCCTCGGTACCGAATCGCCCCTCCAAAACGAAGGCGCCACCTACCGGTGGCCCTTCGCCTGGTTAAGAAGACCTACGGTTGGGTACGATTCCGCGGTGCGCCGCGTCCGCCCGCGCACTTTCGCGCGGTACGACGTTCGGATTTTCCTGGCCTGGCCAGCTGGCACAGGATCCGATACTCATAACGGCATCGTCCCCGCTACTCGACAGTACTTGGCTGCGGCTCCGCCTGGCGGGTGCCTGCTTCCACTGAGCCAGGCGCGATCTTGAACCAGATGGAATACATCGCCGGCAGGAACACCAGCGTCAGGATCGTTCCCGCGAAGGTTCCGCCGATCAAGGTATAGGCCAGGGTGCCCCAGAAAACCGAGTGGGTCAGCGGAATGAAGGCCAGCATCGCAGCCAGAGCAGTCAGGATCACCGGTCGCGACCGCTGGATTGTGGCCTCGACCACCGCATGAAAAGGCGTCATCCCTTCCCGCGTGTTCTGCTCGATCTGTCCGATGAGGATCAGCGTATTGCGCATCAATATGCCTGAAAGCGCAATCAGTCCCACCAGTGCATTGATACCGAACGGCTGATTGAACAGCAACAGTGTGGGAACGACGCCGATCACGCCCAACGGGCTGGTCGCAAACACCATGATGGTGGCGGCGATCGACCGCGTCTGGAAGATGATGATGAGCAGCGTAAGCGCGATCATGATGGGAAACAGCGGCACGAGCGCCTTTGTCGCCTTACCTGATTCTTCTATCGAGCCGGCCTCCTCGATCCGGTAGCCATCCGGCAGCTTTGCAATCACCGGCTGCAGCTTAGCCAGCATCGCCGTCGATACGTCCGGCGGCTGGAGACCCTCTGCAATGTCGCCTCGTACCGTGATGGTCGGCGTGCGATCACGACGGCGCAGGATGGGATCCTCCATGCGGATATCGACTTTTCCCACCTGCGACAGCGGTACGCGCTGACCTGCAGAACCGATGAGGGTGAACCCATTGATTCGATCCGGGTCGAGTCGGATATCGCCAGCCGACCTTGCGACGACCTCGACAGAGCGAATATCCTCGCGCACGTCGGTGACCGGTATTCCCGTCAACAGGAACTGCAGCTGCTGGCCGACGGCACTCGAGGTCAGTCCGAAAGCCCCAAGTCGATCCTGGTCCAGCGTGAAGTGAACCGTCGGGACACGCGGGCCCCAGTCGGTATTCACCGTCCGCATCATCGGACTGGCATTCATGACGCCCTCGACCTGAGCGGCGATAGCTCGCAGGGTGTTGGCATCAGGTCCCATCACGCGGAATGCAACGGGATACGGCGAGTAGGGGCCGAACACCAGCTGGGTGACCCGTACCTGCGCGCCGGGCACCAACCCTTCGGCAACGGCCTTGCGCAGTCGGAACTTGAGCGCTTCCCGCTCCTTCTCGTCGTCCGTACGTACAACGATTTTTGCGAAGGACGGATCCGGAAGCTCGGGAGACATCGCCAGATAGAAGCGAGGCGCGCCCTGCCCGATATAGGACGTCACAATTTTTGCGTCCGACTGCTTCGCAAGCCATGCCTCAACCCTGGTCGTGGCAGCGGTCGTCTGCTCGATTGAAGTGCCGTAAGGCATCTGAACCTCGACCAGTACTTCGGGCCGATCGGAGGTGGGGAAGAACTGCTTCTTCACCACGCTCATGCCCAGCACAGCGACCACAAAGGACGCAAGCACGATCCCCGCAACGAGCCACTTGCGCTGGACGACGCGAACCAGGACCCGGCGAAACCGCTGGTAGTTCGGGGTGTTGTAAATCGCCTCGTGCCCCCCTTCGATCTTCGGGATGTCAGGCAACAACTTGACGCCGAGGTATGGCGTGAAGACGACAGCAACGATCCACGACGTGATCAGCGCGATACCGACGATCCAGAACATGTTGCTGGTGTACTCGCCAGCCGTGGAGCGCGCAAAGCCATTGGGCATGAAACCAACGGCAGTGACCAGGGTGCCTGAGAGCATCGGCGCCGCTGTGTGGCTCCACGCATACGCGGACGCCTGCACGCGGCTATATCCCTCCTCCATTTTCACGACCATCATTTCGATGGCAATGATGGCATCGTCGACGAGAAGACCCAATGCAAGGATCAGTGAGCCCAGCGTGATGCGGTCGAAATTTTTACCGCTCGCAGCCATCACGACGAACACGCCCGCGAGCGTCAATGGCACGGCTGCCGACACGACAATGCCGACGCGCCAGCCCATGCTTGCGAAACTGACTACCATGACGACGAGCAGCGCGACGAAAAACTTGACCATGAACTCATCGACTGCGGAATGGATGTTGACGGCCTGGTCAGTCACTTTCGACAGACTCATGCCCACCGGGAGCCCGCCGTTGATTGCCGCCACTTCCTTGTCGAGCGCCTGCCCGAGATTCAGTCCGTTCCATCCTTCGCGCATGACGACCCCGAGGAGCAACGCCGGCTCGCCGTTGTTGCGGATCTGGAAGGTAGCCGGATCCTCGTAGCCCCGTTCGACCGTAGCCACGTCGGCAAGCTTGAGCGTGCGCCCCTGCACCACGATGGGCGTGTCCCGGATCTTCTGCAGCTTGTCGAAAGCGCCCTCGACGCGGATGAAAACCTGCGCCCCGGCGGTGTCGATTGACCCGGCGGGTGTCAGGACGTTCTGGCCGTTGAGCGCCGCGAAGATGTCCTGCGGCGTCACACCGAGCGTCGCCAGCCGATCGTGTGAAAACGACACGTAGATACGTTCAGCCTGCTCGCCGATGATGTTGACCTTCTTCACACCTGCGACGTGCAGCATGCGCTGGCGCAGATTTTCCGCGTCCCGTACGAGCAACCGGTCGGGCTGCCCTTTGGCCTTCAGCGCGAACAATGCAAAGGTGACGTCCGAGTATTCGTCGTTCACGAGTGGCCCGATCACGCCTCGCGGCAGATTGCTCGCCTCGTCGGAGAGTTTCTTGCGAGCCTGGTAGAACTCTTCCGGCACCTCGGTCGGCGGCGTACTGTCCAGCAGGGTCACCGTCGTGAATGCGAGTCCCGGGCGCGTGTAGGTTTCAGTCCGGTCGTACCAGCGCAGCTCCTGCATGCGCTTCTCGAGCGGCTCGGCCACCTGGTCCTGCATCTCCTGCGCGGTGGCGCCCGGCCATGCCGTGACGACCGTCATGGTCTTGACTGTGAAAGGCGGGTCCTCTGCCCGTCCGAGTTTGAAAAAGGCAACGATGCCTGCTACCGAGATCAGGATAATCAGAAAAAGGGTGACAGAGCGCTCGCGCACGGCGAGCGCTGACAGATTGAACCCGCTCATTGCTGCTCTCCTGCGCGGGTCACAGATGCCGTCGCCATTCCGTCACCGGCTACGCGCACCTTCTCGCCTTCGTGGATCAACTGGGCACCGAGAGCGATCACGCGATCACCCTCATGAAGGTCGCCGGTGACGCTTGCTATGTCATCGCTCAGACTTGCGACATGGACCTTATGCCACGACGCGTGAGCCGGCGCTCCCTCGATCGTCCACACGCCCACTCCCGTGCCGGGATCGAATAACGCGCCGCTCGGGACTTCCATGGCGCGTTCGGTCTGCGTGGCGTCAGCGGGAAGGTTAAGCGTCACGGTAGCACCGAGCGGCGCGTCGGCAAGCACACCACCGAGTACGTATCTCGCCTCATAAGTACGCGTCAGCCGGTCCGCCGAATCCGAGAGCTGCCGCAGAGTCGCAGACATACCCTTAGTGTCGCTACCGTAAAGCGTTGCCCGTGCAGGCGAACCCGGCAAAGGGCGAAGCGTCTCCGGCAGCTGGACGATCGCTTCCCGGGGGCCCGCGTGCGCCAGCCGCACGACAACCTGCCCCGCGCTCACGACATGACCCGGCTCGGCGAGCGTCTCGACGATCACGCCGTCGGCATCGGCAACCAGTACGGCATAGCCCGACGCGTTATTCGCCAGGTCAGCCTGTGCCTTCGCAGCAATGAGCTGGGCTTTCGCAGAATCGGCGGCCGCTTTGAGCTGCTCATACGTCGAGGCCGACACCGCGCCTGCAGCGACGAGATCGCGGTACCGTGCTTCATCGTCTGCGGTTTGCGTGGCACGAGCCTGGGCGGCGTCCACGAGCTTCTGCTCGGAGCGGGCCTGCAACCCGAGATCGACGGGATCAATGCGCATCAAAGGCTGGCCGCGCTTGACCGTCTGCCCGGGGTCAACCAGACGCTCGACAACCTTCCCCTGAACCCGGAAACCAAGATCACTCTGGACACGGGCGCCCACGACGCCCGTGAAAGAGCGGCTGGCCCCCGCCGCGTAGTGGACCACGCTTGCGCGTACCAGCGGAGCTTCAGTACGCGGGTCAGAAACATGCCTGTCGCCGCACGCCGCAAGGGCGATCGACGTCAGGCTGAGTGTCAAAACGAAAGAACGACGCCAAAACATGAGGACTCTCCTTGCGACGAGTAAGTGTCCTCATTCTGAATCTAGTGACCATTTTAGTCAATGGTCACACAATGAAACTATGTTTTCACGGCGCCAGGCTGCGGAGCACGAGGTTAGATAGCTGCATCGTCGCGTCTTCCGCAGCATCGAGGTTGTACTGCAGCAGCAGCGGATTGAAGTACGGCTTCATCACCAGGAAGATGGCGTTCACGGTCTCGTCCAGCGGCGTCTTGCGCTCGAATTCCCCGGATTCGCGCCCCTGAAGCACAATCTGCGTCAAAAGATCCCTGATTTGCGCCTCATAGCCTCCGACGGACGGCCAGGGTTCAGCTGCGGCAACGGCCGCGATGTCGTAAAGCTTGCGATCCGCGAAAAAGAGTTCGCCGCCGGCCGTGAGCAAGGCCTTGAACAACCGGCGAAATTTCTCGGTCGCAGCGTGCGACTCGGCGACGGCCTCACGGGCTGCAGCGATGATGGCGGCGAGCCGGTTCGCACAGATCACCTCGCCGATGGCCTGTTTCGAATCGAAGAACTTGTAGATATACGCTTTCGAGAAGCCAATTGCCTTCGCGAGGTCTGAAACGGTCGTCTTCTCGTAACCGTACCGACTGAAGTAATCCGTGGCCGCGTCGACGATCTGGGCGCGAACCTCATGCTCCGTGGGGCCACGGGACGGTTGTGGGGATGGGGTGGGCTTGTTCATGTGAAGAGCTTAACGTCCAAAAGAGGGATTGACAACCAGTGACCATATTGTATATTGGTCACAACGTTATGACCTTCGAGCCGATCATGCCTTCACCTTTACGCCCCCTGCTCCTGATCTCCGCTGCCGCGATCCTGTCAGCCTGTACGGTAGGTCCCGACTACCAGAAGCCCACCGTCCCATTGCCGGCCACTTACATGTCGCAGCCGACCGACCATGCGCAAACAGCCGCACCTGCCGCAGACCTCTCGGTCTGGTGGGAGCAGTTCAACGATCCGCTTCTGACCCGTTACGTTTCCCTGGCCCTTGCAGAGAACCTGGACCTCGCACAGGCTGTCGCGCGCATCGATCAGGCCCGCGCGCGTCTGGGCGCGGCCGACGCAGCGCTGCTGCCGTCCGCTAGTGTCACCGCTTCCGCAGCCAGAGCCTACCAGTCGGTCGATACGCCAGTCGGCCAGTTGCTCAATGCGACGCCGAATTACCAGCGCTGGGGAAGCGAGTATCAAACCAATCTCGAAGCTGGCTGGGAGATCGACATATTTGGTGGACTGCGCCGGAAGCGTGAAGCGGCGCTAGCCGACTATTCAGCCACCCGGGCGGCGGCCGTTGCCACCCGACTTGCCGTCGCAGCCCAGACGGCCGATGTCTACGTTACGATCCGTGGCATCCAGACAAGGCTTGATATCGCCAGTCATCAGGTAAAAACACAGGAAGACCTGGTCGCTAATGTGAAGCTGCTGTACGCGAAAGGGATTGCGGCCGAGTATCAGGTCCAGCAGGCGCAGGGCGAACTCGACCAGGTCAAAGCGACGGTGCCAGTCCTGAATGCAGGCCTGGATGCGGCTTTGAACGCGCTCGATGTCATGCTGGGCTCGCCCCTGGGAACGCATCGGGCAGAGTTGGCCAGTGCCGCCCCCATTCCCTCTGCACCATCCATATCAGATATGGGAACGCCAGCAGACTTGCTGCAACGGCGGCCCGATCTGATTGCGGCTGAGCGTCATCTGGCCTCCGCAAATGCGCAGATCGGCGCAGCGATCAGCGAGTATTATCCAAAGTTCTCGCTCAGCGCGATGTTGGGAAGCGCGACTGCAGTTTCGGCGGGCACGCTCTTCACCGGCGGCGCCACGCAGGCTGCCGGCCTCATGGGTTTGCGCTGGCGCCTGTTTGACTTCGGGCGCATCAACGCCCAGGTCAGCGAGGCGAAGGGAGCCGATGCAGAGGCGCTTGCAGCCTATCGCCAGGCCGTACTTCGTGCCACTGAGGATGTGGAGAATTCCCTGTCCTCGCTCGTGAACCGCGAAACGCAGGCCGGCACCCTGTTGCACGCCGAAGCGTCCCTGTCGAGGGCAAGGAATTCCTCGATGGCAGCGTACCGGGGCGGCGCAGCAAGTCTGATTGATGTGTTGCACGCCGACGAAACTGTACTGCAGGCATCCGATGCGAGGGCCCAGGCGCAGACCGAATCTGCCCGAGCAGCCATCTCGACGTTCAAGGCACTCGGCGGCGGCTGGAATCCGGCCCCGGTGGCGCAGGAGAAGGGACCATCGACTACTTCTGCCTCAAAGATCGCATCCACGACCGGCCCCTGAATTGCAGCCCATCGCGTCTGTGCGCATAATTGGGCGAAAACTGATGGGCGGTTTGAATGCGCGCCGATGCATGGACTGTGCTGGACGTCGGCGTTCCCGGCGCCCTCGCGTCCATGCATTCGCCAAATTTGCGTTGACGAGATAACCGGATCTCGCTCACGAGAAGTGACGCTCACTCCTGCTGCCCGAGGAGCGAACGAAACCACCGGATCCGGCGGGATAGTCGCAACAGGCAACAGGAATGGTCGCGAAGAGCATAGCTTACGCAAACCAGGAGCTCGTCGACGAGGACGCGCTGATCACGCGCTTTCGGGTGCGCAAAGCGCCGACTTTGAGCGCGGCTGTCGCGCCATTAGCGCCGCCCATTACTATCTCAAGGCTGCACGATGACCAACCGCGGCCCGGGCGCTCGCTCACGCCGCAACTGGAAGAAGCATTTGTCTTTCAGATACCGCTTATCCCAAGTCCTGATCCAGAGGTCCGTTATTCGAGCGGCCACTTCGCTCCTTCCGAGCCTTGCAGACCGGGATGGTGTTATCTCCTCGACCTCAGCGCAGGACCGACCTGTCGGCTCGACACGCCCTTCGACAACATCCGTCTGTACATCTCGCAGATGACAATTGATGAACTGGCTTACCAGAATGGGCGACGGCGCACTCAGGGGCTCATTCAGACAGGTTTCGGCGCGTGTGACCCGATCCTTTTTCACATGTCACAGGTGTGCCTGCCAGTTCTGGAAAACCCCGGATCCGCCAGCGCACTGTTCGTGGATCAGGTCGCGCTTGCAGTTTGTGAGCACGTAGTTACACGATATGGCAGGCAGGAGTCTTCCCGCCATCAACGCCGCACCGGACTTGCACCGTGGCAGATGCGACGAATCGTCGATTTCCTGGAAGCGAATCTGGGCGCGAACCCGTCGATATTGGACCTTGCGCGCCAGTGCGAACTCTCTGCGAGCTATTTTGCCGAGGCCTTCCGGCAGTCAACGGGCGTCTCGCCGCACCAGTGGCTTCTCAGACGTCGGATTGAGCGGGCAAAATCAATGCTGCGCAATACAGACTCCAGCCTTGCATCCATTGCGCTCGACTGCGGATTTTTTGATCAGAGTCATTTCTCCCGTGTCTTTGCCCGCCTGCAAGGTTGCGCACCGAAGGATTGGCGGCGGCGCAATAGATAGCGCTCAAACGATTCAGATGCACCCGCCGGCCCGAACGACTCCACACGCAACAAACGCCCGCCCGTCCCACCCAATCCCGTCCCCACCATCTCTTGTCCGTGTGATCAACGACAAGCATTTTCACAAACCGAACGAGCCAATGCTCGCAGCGCTCCAGCGCACTGCTACAAATTAGCATCACCGTCGGTTTGTGCAAAAAACCTCGGTTTGTACAAGATCCAGATTCACTTGAGCGGGTATTTTCAATCGCATTGGTACTCGACCCTCAGAATTTTCGGGGCCTTCCGACTCGACGGTCGCTTTCACCTTTGCCGGCCTCCGTTTTTATCAACAACGCAAGGTCTCAGCGCGCAAGGGTGGTGATATCGGTCAACCGCGCCCACCGGACAGGAGAGAGCATTGGATCAGCCACTTGCACGTGCGTCAGCGGGTATCACACATGCCAAGGCAGGCAGACGTCCTAGTCCCATCATCCGGTCGTTCTTCGACGAAGCAACGTTCACAGCAAGCTATGTTGCACACGATCCCGTGTCCCTCGCGGGCGCGATCGTTGACCCCGTACTGGACTTTGACCTGTCGGCGGGGAGGATTACGACGCACTCCGCGGAGGCGATGGTTGCCTATGTCGAATCCGAGGGGCTATCGATTGAATGGCTACTCGAGACGCACGCGCATGCGGACCATCTGACAGCAGCACCCTATTTGCAAAGTTTGCTCGGCGGCAAACTTGCAATTGGCCTGGGCATAACCACTGTCCAGGGGATCTTCAGTGAACTCTTCAATGCTGAGTCGAACTTCTCTTGCGACGGTTCGCAGTTCGATTACCTGTTCAGCGACGGAGATGACTTTGCGATCGGCGATCTAGAGTGTTGCGTCCTTTCCGTGCCTGGCCACACACCTGCCGACGTCGCTTACGTGATTGGCGACGCCGTGTTTTCTGGCGACACCATCTTCATGCCGGACTATGGAACGGCAAGAGCAGATTTTCCTGGCGGTGATGCGGCGCAGCTGTACCGCTCAATACGCCGTCTGCTCAGCCTCCCCGATGACGCCCGGCTACTGCTTTGCCACGACTACAAAGCGCCGGGGCGGGACAGATACGCATGGGAAACGACGATAGGCGCCGAGCGGATGGCCAACGTACACGTGCGAGAAGGCGTTACCGAGATTGAATTCGTCGCTGCGCGGAATGCTCGCGACGCGACGCTCGCAGTACCGAAGCTCATGTTGCCCGCGGTCCAGGTGAACATGCGCGGTGGCGCATTGCCACCGGCAGAAAGCAATGGCAAGCGATACCTCAAGATTCCGCTTAACAGCATATGACGTCCGTGCCCCGTAACGCCGCCTTCCGTCCACTTGAGCCGCCCCGTCACCCTCACTGTATCCCATTGATCCGTTCCTATGAATCCAAAGAGAATCACCTCCCAGCTTTCTATTAGTCCGCAACTCACTATCGCGGATGTCGATCGCCTGGCCAGCATGGGCTTCTGTTCGATCGTCGTGAATCGTCCCGATGGCGAGGAAGCCGGTCAACCGACTATTGACGAAATGCGGCGAGCCGCGGTGGCTGCCGGGCTTGGCTTCGCGGCGATTCCGGTTGTCCGCGGGAAGGTTACGCAAGCGGATGTCGACCGGTTCGGCGCCGCGCTGGAGGAGCTGGAGGGACCCGTAATCGATCGCGTATTGCCGGACAGGGGTACGCGCAGCGACGTTATGGGCGCTAGCTTCAGCCGGTTCACTCTCTCTAGACGCAGTACTCAAGACCACAGCGGATGCCGGCTACGACCTGACTGAACTGCGGCCAGCACTCAAACAGCGGTACGGAAACGCTGGATGAGTTCCAGCCCTCGCCTCCACCCTAAGGAGAAAGTCCATGACCCTATCCGAAGACCCACCTCTTCCTGAGTTCATCGAGCATCACATCCCACGTGCTGCCGGACACGTCTATGTCCGTGATTTCGCTAACAAGGGACCAGCGTTTGTTTTATTACACGGTTTCCCGGACGACGCACACATATATGATCTGCTAATTCCGCGCCTGGTCTCAGCCGGTAGAAGAGTCGTTGCTGTTGACTTTCTGGGATTCGGCGCATCAGACAAGCCCGAGGGCGCGCAATACAGCTTCAGACAGCAACTCGGAGACATTGAGACAGTCGTCGAGGCGCTCGGTCTGGAACTGGTCATCCCTGTCGGACATGACGCGGGTGGACCAGCCGCCGTAAACTTCGCCTTGAATCATCCGACGCGTACAAGCAAAGTAGTGCTGATGAATGCATTTTATGGCAGTTCCCCTGGGCTAAGGGTTCCCGAACTGATCGAGCTTTTTTCGAACAGGGAGCTGAGAGCGCTCGCCCAGCATTTTCTGCAGAGCCCGCTGCAATTTGCTTGGCTGATCGACTTTCAGCGCAATCTCCTCCAGGCGGGTCTTTCAGATGAACAGAAGGTCCATTACTTCGATTTCCTCGGCCCCATCATCGACAATAACTTCAGGCAACAGCCAAGTGCTGCGTCCGCGTTCGCACAAATGACGTCTCAGCTGCACGAGGAGGTCGCAGCTAACACCGCACGCCTGGTGGAGTTCCGACGGTCGGACATACCGCTGTTGCTTATCTGGGGCAAAGCCGACCCTTATCTCCACCTAAGCGTCGCACAACACATGCACTCGCAGGCTAGGAACGCTTCTCTTCATGCACTCGACGCCGGTCATTGGCCACAGATCGATGCGGCTGACGAGGTCGCGCAGCTCATGCTTGAGGCGCGGTGAGCCCTTCGACCATCCAGAACTCTGCTGCTTGGTTTCCTATCTTTTCAGGAATCGAATATGGACATGGAAGGTACGTAGTTTTACTGACCGGTGCAAACGGCGGCATTGGCCGCGCATTCGTTGAAGAGCTGCTCGAACGAGGTGCAGCGAAGATCTATCTGGGCGTACGAAACCCGACGTCCGTGCAGGACTTGCTCGCGAAGTCGGAAAAACTCGTTGCACTTGAACTGGACGTCACCCGCCCCGACCAGATTGCAGGTGCCGCCACCATCGCCTCGGACATCAACCTGCTAATCAATAATGCTGGCGCTGCGGCGTTTAAGGGCGCGATAACCGCCACCGACACGACGGCCGCCCGTTCTGAGATGGAAGTCAACTATTTTGGCGTGCTCGCGCTCTCTCAGGCCTTGCGCGGCACGCCCGCCTTCCGCTCGGGAGGCGCAATAATCAACATCCTTTCGATTCTCTCTCATGTCACGCTGCCACTAGCCGGCACGTACTCAGCCTCGAAAGCTGCCGCCCTACACCTTACCCGCACCATGCGGGCAGTACTGAAGTCGCGCGGCGTACATGTTCTCGCCGTCATGCCGGTCCAAACAGACACCGCGCTCGGCGCTGCCCTGCCCGAGCCTACATACAGTTCTGGAGGACCTCATGGAGCATCTGGTGCGCGTGCAGAATGAACGGGACCGCCGCACGCTTGCGTGGCTGCGCGAGAGGGTCGGTGATGCATCGATCGTCGCCGCGGTGGAGCGATGCGGCGGGGCGAAGCCGTACCTGTCAGCGGTGTGCCGCACACTCGGGGTGACGGCGCCCCGGTTCAGCGCACCGCGCCGTCTTACGCCCAGCACGGTCGGCGGAGCAGTCGTTGGCCACCATCCGGCAGATACTGGCTTCCCGGAACGGTCGCGGAATGCGCTCGCGGTCGTGGGACGCAGATAAAAACTCCGCCGGGCGCGGGGTCTAACATGTAGACGTGGTCCGTGTTAACGGCACGTGGCCGCAAACGGGGCACAGGCGGGGCTGGCGGGAGACTGGCCGCCCGTCTTGTGCTCCGCCAGAAAAAGCAGGCCCGCAAAGGTGCGGGCCTCTTTTGCCATCGCCTGACCGCGACAAACTGCATTCCGACGGTCGACTTTTACGCGTCATTCCCGATTCGGCGTGATTGCTTCCTGGCACAGGACGCCTGGAGGAAAGTTGTGCACAGAAAATGTGGACGAGGCTGTGGACAACCGGTAGGGAAAATGCTGGTAAGCGTTTGATTGCGTGCGAATTTGCTGCAATGCGCTACGAAACGCCACCGGGACCGCGGCCATAGGATTTCGACGGAAACTCATCGCCTGATATCAACTCCGCCTCGTAGTCCTGGCCGCCGTAGAAGACACCGACGATCGAAACGACCTCGCGATCCAGCAGGTACGCGATGATCGCGCGCTTGTGAAAGTGCGTGATTCTCAGCCCCGGTAACAGGTCATCACGCGCCACGCCGCGTGCTGCGAACGTCTGAAGCTTCATGCAGAAGTCCACGATCGAATGGACATAACGCTCGGCGGCAAGCGGTGCGCCAGCCTCAGCGATCCGTTGTTCGAGCGCCTTCAGTTGGGCTAGTGCCTCGGGAGCAAACTGGACGCGCCAGTTCATCCGCGGCCCGCGCGGGACTTTTTCAGTTCCGCGCGGACCTCGTCCGCCGATAGCGCTCGCTCAGGATTATCGCGAAGCGCCTTCGCGGCCGGGACGACCTGTTCACGCAGCCAGGCTTCGACCGCGCGGTCCCGCTCACGAAGAACGCGAAGCGCATCGCGCAACACCTCACTGTCTGATGCGTAGTCGCCGCGAGCGACCTTGTCCCGTACGAATTCAGCCATCTCGTTGGGTAACGTGATGCTCATCTGCTGCGTCGTTCGCATAGTCGCCTCCTTGCAATAGGATTTAATCCTACTCGCAGGCGCCGACCTTCGCAAGACAACATCGAAACATTGGGGACGCTTCACTTCTGTCAAAGGCAAGCCTTCCGTTAATCGCGATCAGAGACCAGCATAGTCACCGTCTCCGCGGCCAGTCCGGTGCCCAAGCCATGCTGAACCGGCCGTTGCGCTCCGTCTGACTAAGGGTTTATACTAGATCCGTCTCCTCCATGTCTCCTCCTGATATGGATTCCACCCGCCCTCCGTGGCGGGTATTTTTTTTGCCACGCGTCGGATCCCATAGGCCCGGAATACCCCCTCATGGACGTCGCGCCACGCGGGGAACCGCTCGATCCAGAGATGCTCCGCGATTGCGGCATCAGTCCGCAGCAAACCACCAGCCGGATGGCTGCAGAGTCTGTCGAAGGGCGCCTATCTGCTCGCCGGCGACAGACCGACTCGCGACGGCATCCTGGCTTACCTGAGCCGACGGGTAGCGGGCCTGCATATAGGCGGCAAGACGGCCCTGGACTGGCAAGGCGTGCGCCACAACGTGAGCTTCCGTGCTGCGCGTCAATCAAGATGAGAGCTCTCATCCAGATCGTCGCGCGATACTTCCGGGAATGTGTCGTTTTGGGCTGACAGCCCCTACGTCATGGCGGGCTGGGTCGGCGAGCATATGCCATATACGTTGCAGACCACGCGCCTGTTTGACGACTGCCTGCCGGCAGATACCGGTCTGTCGCCCCTTCCCAATCGAGACCCCTCGCTGCTCATTTCCGAGCCTGAGGGTGCCCTGCTTGGACTTGCCGGCGACATCGGCAAGCGCCGCGCGAAAGGCCAGTCGCTCGAGGAGGCGATGAGCATCGCCGCCTCGTTGCGCAATCTCCGCCCGAAGGTGCTCGATACCTTCCTTTCTCACTGCACGCGTGTGAAGGTCGTGAAGCTGGTGCGCGACCTGGGCCAGGCGAGCGGCTTTCCCTGGGGCCAGGGATCTGCAGCGGCACGTCGACCGGCTTGGCCCGGTCGACGCTGGTCGAGCAGTCGGAAGGATCGGCCCAGATTTACTCTCAAAGCCTGACCGCCGCGGGAACCGGCCGTCACCACGCCGGGCTGACGTGCGAAGGAGGTCCTCAAAAGAGATGGGTTACGGCGCCAGCTGCTGGCGGCCGCCTGAGCGGTGCTGCACCACGTGACGTTGCCGCATCCACAATTTCCGATTAAACTAAGTCCAATAAACTAAGTTTATATGGTGCTACCATGCAGATTTACAACATGCACGATGCCAAAACTAACCTGTCGCGGCTGATCGAGGAAACCGTGAACGGCGGCGAGCCGTTTGTCATCGCCAAGGCCGGCAAACCATTGGTTAAGGTCGTACGCATTGACGTCGAAGCGGAAAAACCGCCGCGGCGCATCGGTTTCATGAAGGGGCAAATCAAGATACCTGCGGACTTCGACACCATGGGAGCGGACGAGATCCGCGACATGTTCGAGGGAAAAACAAAGTGAAATTGTTACTCGACACGCATCTGCTGGTCTGGGCTGCGGCTGATGATCCCGCCTTACCCCACGACGCGCGCGCTGCCATCGAGGACAACGACAACACCCTGTACTTCAGCGTCGCGAGCATCTGGGAAATCGTCATAAAAAACGCGCTAGGCCATGACGACTTTCAGGTCGATGCACGCGTTCTTCGCAGGAACCTGCTCGATGCTGGTTACGAAGAACTGTCCATCGAAGCACAGCATGCATTCGAAGTTGCTGCCCTCCCGCACCTTCATAAGGACCCATTCGACCGGCTCCTCGTCGGTCAAGCGATGGCGGAAGGAATCGTGTTGTTGACCCACGATGATCAGATAAAGCGATACGACTTCGCGCCAGTACGATACGTCTAGCGCTGCTTTTGTCATGTCCTGTCCTTTTTGTCCTGTCGTCTCGCGTTATGCAGGCCGGTACCTTATCAAAAGCACTGCTAAAAAATGACGAAACGCGCCACGCAAACTCCCGGATCCGCCGCTGCGTGGAACGTTTAGTTTCCCAGTGGCTCGATACGCGCGGCGAATCCTTTCTGGTCTCGCGAGTGATTCGCCCACTTGGACTGGCAGTCGCCGTGCCTGAACTCCTCGAGTCCTGGCCACTGAAATGACATTGCAGACGATGTCTGCAATGTCATGCCGACTGCTCAGCTTTCAGGCAACAGCGCTTCGAGGCGTTTCTGGGTTTTGCCTGTTTAACACGGACTGGCGCGCCAGTTCCGACGCTACGCTCCGACAATACCTGGCTCGATCGACCGGTTAAAATATCGGCCTGCTTCGCTTCCCGTAGCAATCGGAGGAATCCATCCCATGACAAGGACGAACCGCAGGTCCGTCAACATCGCTCCGCGCCACAATAAGGCCACTCTGTCGAAGGGTCAGAAGGCATTCAACACGCTCATCAGGCAGATTGAAAAGCGGCGTAACCGTCTCGGTGCGTGGGAGGCGGTAGGACCTGTTTTCCAGAAAAAGTACCTCGACGAGTTGCTTCCGCTCGAACGTGCCTCGATGGATTTGCAGGTCAAGATGGTCTATCAGCTTGATGACGCCGGCAACCAGAAAGGATTGACCGCATCCGAGCGCCGCATGATCTCGGAGCTGATCACCGGCTTGGCCGGCGAGCTGCTCGAAGAGCGCGACGATGCGCAGTTGAAAGCCATCTACAACAGGCACAGTCAATCCGACTATGACAGCGAAGCGGCGGCCGAACTCGAGGACATGAAGTCGGTGCTGGAGGCAATGCTCGGCGTTGAACTGGGTGACGACCTCGACATGAACTCGCCAGACGAGGTCCTGCAGCGTGCGCATGCCAGAATGCAAGAGCAGCAGGCGCAGGAAATCGCCGGAAACCAGGCACGTGAGGAACGTCGCGCCAAACGGAAAAAGTCGGCGAAGCAACTCGCCGCGCAGGCCCGCCAGGAGGCAGAGCAGGCTCAGTTGAGCCAGTCTATCCGCGAGGTCTATCGCAAACTTGCCAGCGCCCTGCATCCTGATCGGGAATCCGATCCTCAGGAGCGGGAACGCAAGACTGCGCTGATGCAGCGGGTCAACCAGGCCTACGCCAAAAACAATCTCCTGCAACTGCTGGAACTGCAGCTGGAACTTGAACACATCGACCAGAGCACGATCAACGACATCAGCGAAGATCGGCTGAAGCATTACAACAGTATCCTGAAGGAGCAGCTCGGCGAACTCGATCAGGAGATCCATCATGTCGAAGCCGGATTCAGGCTGGCCTACGGAATTGCGCCATTTATCGAAGTATCTCCCGACACCGTGGTACGCAATCTCGCGGGTGACATCACTGAGCTTCAGCACAGCATACGCGATCTGGAAAAAGATCTGCTCGTGTTCGAAGACCTCCGGAAACTCAAAACCTGGCTGAAACACCTGAAGCGTCGGCAGG
The DNA here is from genome assembly GCF_017814945.1 of Paraburkholderia sp. LEh10. Classification (GTDB taxonomy): domain Bacteria; phylum Pseudomonadota; class Gammaproteobacteria; order Burkholderiales; family Burkholderiaceae; genus Paraburkholderia. Next base: position 4,415 of record NZ_JAGIPX010000096.1, on the reverse strand, counting down.
CAGCACTTCGCTTCGACGAAATGCCGTTTTGAGCGACTGCACGTTCAATACCCGTGCGTCGCCAGTGCCGTGGAATTCGCGCCGACGGTTTATCCACAATTTCTGTGCGTAAGCCTGTTGATAACATATTCATCAGAGCCGCCCCTCCCGTACGGGGTCGGCGATTGGCTCGACGGCGTGTTCCTTCGGGTTCGGCGCAGTGTGCCCTTTCGTCAGAACGATATTGCCGATCAAGCCAATCAACTGCCTCTAAGCGAGGCCGCGCGGATTGTCAACGATCTGACCGACCCCGGAGAGCCGCTCATCGTCACGCAGAACGGCAACGCGAAACTCGTTGTTCAGGATGGCCCCCCTGAAGATCCTGGCGATCGCGGCCTGACGTTCTTGTTCCCAACGCACGAACCAGTCGGCGTTTCCACTGGCTGCACTTGGCCGGTTTGCATTTTGATAAGGATACGCAACGTCGCTAAATGATTTATGTCAAATTCACGATGGCGGTTGAGAGCTTGGGCGCGTTATCTGACGGAACCGGCAACGGTTTCGCTCGGCTTCATCATCGCCGGTTATCTGACGTCAGAAACTATAGATCTTGACCAAATCATTCCGAAGCCGACTCCGAAGTCCTACATAGTGGCCGTGATAATCGCGTACGTTTCTTCGATCGTCGGATTTTTTCTTTTTTTGTACGCAAATTACTTCGCACGCAAAAGGGAGCGCTGGAGTCGAGCCGCAATCGCTGGAATGCTCTTGACGCTGCCGGCTCTTATACTGCCATGGCTGTTTGCTTTGTCCAGTCTGATAATTAGGGAGTTCGCCTCGTTGCAAAACCCGCACGTGGTGACTGCCATTAAGGTGCCCTCGGTGGTCGCTGCGACGGCCGCCCTGTTACTGTTCTCGTTTCGGCTGAAGTTCAGGATGCTGTATGGGGTCACCAAAGCCTGTTTGGGTATTGTCGTAGCCTATCGACTCGCCAGTGCTGCTACCGAACCAATGCCACTGATAGATCCTAATTTCGTGCTCGGATTCTTGATTGCCCAGCGTTTATCTCGTTGTGCGTGGACTGGACAACATTCATCAAGGATTGACCAAAGAACCCATCGACGCATTGTGGGCGAAGCTCCGAACCGGAAGACGAGTCAGCATAGAACCGGTCGCGCAGCGCCCGCCACGGCGCTAAAAGCCAAGTTCGCCAGCTATACGATCACAAACTTGTCGCGCCACCTCTCCTTGATCCAAAACGGCGCACGGCCGCGGCCGCTCCACGTGACGGCACTGAATCTCCGTTCATGAAAATGAAACTGTCGCGGGTGATGTTTCGATATACGGCGGAGTCTGAACAGCAAGCACAGAGTCGTTGTCGGTGCTTCCCTTTGCAGCCAGAACGTTAGTCAGAAATCTGATCGTCGCAATCGGAACCACGAGCAATGTGTGCGTTAGCCCACACTCGGCGAGCATCGGTTTTAATTCGACGGCGTTAAAGACCACGCATGAGTCATATTTATTTCTGTTGTCTTCAGGATCACGATCGACGGCTTACCTGGTCCGCGTAATCCCTTAGCAGTCCGTTTCTTTCGTCTGATTGACAAGCCTAAGGTTTGTCATAACCTTCTTTTTTAAACAGCGGAGGGCCCGATGAAGAAACTCTTCCTCAGTCCACTGCGGGTTTCTAACTTAAATTGCTTTGTTAATCAGAAGTACCGTTGCGTCATACACAGCAAAACGGCGCTCGAACAGATCAAATTTCAGCTTGTTTCGCGCTGTCTTTGCCTGTCGATGTGCGATAAGGGCGGCTACCCCTGCAATTGTTGGTCTCAGTAAAGCCGATGACCATGTTGACCACCATTTGGGGTCTAGCAGGGGCAGAGTGCTCAGGACGGAACCAAGGGACGAGAGATAGAAATAAAGATCGTGCACGGCCATGACAGCTCCTCCTTGGCTCAGTCACTGTAGTTGCCGATCTCTATCACTTTTCGACTCACCTATTCGTTACCTGCCCCGCCTATAGCGAAAATTTCTGCGCAATTTTTTGCACGAAACCGGCAACATTTTGCTGCCTATGTTTTAGGCACGGTTTCCAAAAAAATCGGGTAGCTCCGTCCCATCACAGTACTGGCCCCTCCGGACCATCTACACTCTACACATGTCAAATAGGTTGCCCCGCGGCGTTGGGAATATCGGATACTACGTTGGATTATCAACGGGACCGAAGGACGCCGGACTCCGATGAATTGAACTTCACGCCTGATTCCTGATAGATCGCGGACCGCTTCGGCACCTTCAACGCAATCGGTCCCAGCCGCCGTCAACACCTCTCGCGTCCGTCGCCATCGAGCTGCCTATAAGTTGACGTTGGCTCCCCACGCTGGTTACGCTGGCAATCGAAGCACCTTTGTTTCCTGACCGACCGAAGTCACGGGTATGAGCATGAGACATTTCCTGAAATTGGCAGCGATGCTCGGCATGGTGGCCGCATGCTGGTTATCTCTGACCTTGCCGGCGTTAGCAAGCCGTTCACTGCTGAACTGCGCTTTGATATCAAGAAGGGCGAGCCAGGCTTGTCGAATGAATATACGAAACTGGAGTTCGCCGATGGCAGCAACCGCTATATCGCACAGGTGCGGCGTTCGGGCAAGGTGGTAAGCTCGGGAGTGCTTCATGGTGCGACGGTGCAGGATTGGGGATACCATGAGGTGACATTGGGCCCGGACACCAATGGTCGAGGAGCCGGCTACCTCATTATGACCAGCGGTCCCGGTGACCTTCTTTATCTGAAGACGCAGTTGCGACAGATCACCGTGCCGAGTAGAGGGAACGAGCCTCGCTCTGTCTTCAATGGCCTCTGGGAAGTCAGTGGGGCGACCGGGAAATTCAAAGGGCTACAGGGTTCCGGCACCCTTCGAATTGAGCGGCTTTCCGAGAGCGTGCGTCAATGGATTTTGGAGGGCGAGCTTAGCGAGCCGTAGCCTAATCGCAAACAAAAAAACTTAGCATCGCGATCGACGCTCGCCCTCCCCTAGCCCCTAAGATCACGTTGATGGCGTCCGATTCATGGCGTTACAATAATTGTGTAAACGACGTCCTCTGTAAAGTTATTTAGAATATCGAACGAACCATGAAGTCGGATGGTGTGAGTGCCTACCGATAGTGGTCGTACTAATAGCCAATAACCGTCGCTTGCCGACGTTCCGCGGCCTACTGCATTTATGAATACGTTTTTGTTAGCGGCATTAAACGTAAATGGCGGTGATGCGGCACGAAACGTGGTCAAATTGGTCACCGGCGTATTATCTATCGAAGCATTCAAATCGCTGGCTACAATATGATCACCATAAGTCGTTGCACACCTGCGGCAACTTTCCTCATCGGCACAACCGAAATTGCCGTTCGGCATCCCGTTCGGCGAAGTCGAGAACGGCGGCTTCTCGAGCGTAGAGCACTCGACATTGATAATCGGTACAAAAATCGCCTTTCCCGCGGGCACTGTGCACGAGAGGCTTTGCGCACCCTTACCGCTCGGGGATTCGGCCAGGAACCACACTGGGCCTGATTGTCCGTAACCGCAATTTGTTGTGGGGTCAAACGGTATCGATGTCATGTGTTGCCACCACACGGTTGACCAATCTCCGTATGTGTTCCCGTCGGTCGCCCCACTCGGGAAAAAAACACTTCCGCCGCCGACGGCGTGTATATCTGCTCTGAATTCGTCGATGCCTGCGCGGCCTGCGAACGCTGCCTGCGCGGTCATAAGCTCGATTGCCATGGCGGCAGCAGCCAGCGCAAGCACGGGTTTCGAATATCTGCAGTTGAGATTCATACCTTTCTCCATTCGATATTCGACCGTTCTTTGTCGCCGGTCTCGCTGTAAACGCCAACGGTCGAACGGGTTATGACATGACTGTCAATCCTCGTCCCTAATGACATGCGTGCGTTTGGATATACGGTTGTCAACGATTACAAGATCAAGTGGAAGCGATAAATAGAGGAAACACAGCAAACGCGACAGAGGAATGATAGTGCCTGTTGCTTTGGCCGCTGAGGTTCTTTCATCGCTGTCTGTGCGTTAGCGAACGATGTCGATGTCTTGTCTTACGTTACGGTCGGTCGCCACTCCTCGATATTCCTGGTTGAGCGCGCCAATATGCGCATTGGACTTGGTCGGTCAAACGCGCCAAGGCCCGTTGTGAAGAGCAAACCGGCTGCCCGAATATCGGGGTGACCGTCCGAGCGACCGACCCTTCATGGCCCGAGCCCTACCGGACGCCCGACGTGCGCGCTTCGGCAGAAGCGACCCTCTCCAGCCATTCGTGACAGCGTTGCGCGACCGGAAACTGTTGGCAGTTACTCATAAGTCAGGAATTTTGCGGACAGATGGCCTATGCTTGAGCGATAGCTATTGAGAGCATCGCCCATGAAAC
>NZ_JAGIPX010000095.1 GCF_017814945.1 Paraburkholderia sp. LEh10 | reverse complement strand
GACTCAACACTCAACGGAGGTTAGATCGCATCAAATCGCTGGCTGCAAATCCGTCCGTCGAACCGGGTCAACCTCAGTTGTCCTCACAGGAGGTCAAAGGTCTGCACCTTTTTATCGGCAAAGGCCAATGCGCAACATGCCATAGCGGCCCACTCCTGACCGACCAAGCGTTCCATAATACGGGCATTGTGCCCAGAGACATGGCACACCTTGACCATGGCCGCGCGCCGGCAACGGCCAGGGTCCAATCGGACGAATTCAACTGCCTCGGTCGCTACAGTGATGCGACTGCGCAAGCGTGTCAGGAACTGAGCTTTCTGGTGACCGACGACCCACGCATGGAGGGAGCCTTTAAGACCCCGTGTCACGGATCGGCGTATTAGAGCCATTTCATGATCGGCGTAATCGAGCCACCGGATGATCGCCGTAATCGAGCCAGTGCGTGATCGGCGCAATGGAGCCACTCGATGATCGGCGTATTGGAGCCATCTCAGGATCGGCGTAATCGGGCCACTTGACAGGCTCGTGGTTATGTCGGGCTGCAGCCCGAAACGCATTTCGAACTTCCGTAACCCGGTACCTTCGGCGTCTTTGCCCGGAGGGTCGATGAGTAGAAGGAGTTTCGAAATGTTTGAATATCGACAAGTCCTGGCGCGCATGCGTCAGGGCGATTCCGACCGCGACATTGCCGGCGCCCGCCTAATGGGACGCAGCAAGCTCAAGACTGTACGGCAGGTCGCGCTCGCTCGTGGCTGGCTCGATCCCGGGCGGCCGTTGCCGGATGACGCGGAGCTGGCCGGTATCTTCGGGCGCGACCCGAAGGTGGCGCGCAGCTGCATTTCCTCCCTTGAACCGTTTCGCGACGTCGTGCGCGGCTGGTTCGACGCCGGCGTACAGGGTACGACGATCTTCAGCGCGCTCGAACGCAACCACGGTTATACCGGCAGCTATTCGGCCGTGCGCCGCTTCCTGCTGCATCTGAAGGCCGAGCGCGGTGTCAGGGCGACGACAATTCTCGATTTTGCCCCGACCGAAGCCGCTCAGGTCGACTTCGGCGCCGGGCCCGTACTGACGCACGAGTCCGGCACTGCGCTCAAGACGTGGATCTTCGTGATGACCCTGTGCTGGTCCCGGCACCAGTATGCCGAGCTCGTGCTGGATCAAACCGTCGAAACGTGGCTGGCCTGCCACCGGCGTGCGTTCGAATGGTTCGGGGGCTGTCCTGGCCGTGTGACCATCGATAACGCCAAATGCGCGATCATCAGGCACTCCATGCACAGCCCCGAGGTTCAACGCTCGTACGCCTCGCTGGCCGAGGCATACGGTTTCCGGATCGACGCATGCCCGCCCCGTGATCCCCAGAAGAAGGGAGTCGTTGAATCGGGAGTCAAATATGTAAAGCGCTCCTTCGTGCCGCTGCGCGAATTCCGTGATCTGGCCGATGCGAACCGGCAACTGCGCGAGTGGGTGATGCAGCAGGCAGGCACGCGCGAGCACGGCACGACGCGTGAACAGCCGCTGGCGCGATTCGCAATCGAGAAACCGCTACTCACAGGACTGCCCGATGTGCCGCCGGTACTCGCCGTGTGGAGCGAGGTCAAGGTGCACACCGACGGGCACGTCGTCTACAAGAACGTGCTGTACTCGGTGCCGTTCACGCTGATCGGCAAGCAGTTGTGGCTGAAGGCGACCGATACCGTCGTGCAGGTGTTCCACCGCCATGAACTCGTCGCGACCCATGCCCGCAAGCGCAAGCCAGGCGATCGCTCTACCGTGCGCGACCATCAGCCACCCGAAGCACAGGCGTGGCTCGAGCACGATCCCCAATGGTGCCTGGCCCGCGCAAAGGAGATTGGCCCGGCCTGCCACGCCGTGATCCTCGCGCTGTTCAACGACAAGGTACTGGTGAATCTGCGCGGCGCACAGGGCATCGTGCGCCTGCGCGAGAAGGTCGGCGATCACCGCCTGAATGCTGCATGCGAACGCGCACTCGCGTACGCGAGCCCGAAGTACCGCACCGTCAAGACCATTCTCGACAAGGGGCTGGAGAGCCAGCCCGCGGCTGCGCCGGCCCAGACGCCGGCACCTGCCAGCACCTATCTGAACGGCGGCCGCTTCGGCCGCGACCTCCAGTCCATTCTGCTCCATTGAACTTCCATGAATCCAAGTCCAGAACTGAACACGATCCTCAAGCAACTGCGCCTGTCGGGCATTCTCGACTCGCTCGAACAGCGCAACCGTCAGGCCATCGACGGGCAGCTTGCCTACACCGAGTTCCTTGCCATGCTGCTGCACGACGAGGTCGCACGGCGCGACCAGAAAAAGCTGGGGGTGCGACTCGCCCGCGCCGGCTTTGCGCTGGGCAAGACACTCGAAACCTTCGACTTCGATCGCTTGCCGAAACTCAATCGCGCCCACATCCATGATCTCGCCACGGGCCGTTACATCGACGAGAAGGTCTGCGTTTTACTGGCTGGCCAAACAGGCGTCGGCAAGTCTCACCTGGCGCAGGCTCTGGGCCACTGCGCCGCCCGCCAGGGGCGTGACGTGCTGTTCATCACGCAAACGGACTTACTCAAGAAACTGCACGCGGCCCGCGCCACGGGCGTCTACGAACGAAAGTTCCAGCAGTTCGTGCGCGTGCCGCTCATGATTGTCGATGACTTCGCGCTCAAACCCCTTCGTGCACCTCACGACGAAGACTTCCATGATCTGGTTGCCGCGAGGTACGAGCGAGCGGCAATGGTCATCACGTCAAATCTCGATCTGAGCGAATGGGGCGATGCATTCCCCGACAACCGTATCCTCGGCGCCGCCACGCTTGACCGGCTACGCCACGGTGCCTACCGCATTGTGATCGAGGGAGAGAGCTTCCGTAAGCCAAAACCGATGCCTGAAAACAGCGAAAACACGGTTGCAAAATCAGGCAAAAAACCGCATTCTTGAGACCCTTCGAAATCGCGTTTCGAGGCCATTCTGAGTGGCCTCATTACGCCGACCATCCCTGGCTCGATTACGCCGATCCGTGACACCCCGAGCTTGCGCAATGTTGCGTTGAGAGCGCCATACATGCACTCAGGCCAGATGGCGACCCTTGATGACGTTGTCGCGCATTACGTACGCGCACCTGCAGCCGCGGTTGGACAGTCAGAACTGTCCCAAAGGGGCACGTCGCACAGTGGGCGCATGCCAATCCAGATGACCGACGACGAGATGCAGGATGTCGTTGCGTTTCTGCACGCACTTTCTGGGCCAATAGTCGAGCGAACATCCCGTTAGCTGTGTTCGATTGTTCGAATCCGGTGAGAACAGCGTTGACGTCGTATCGCGGGCGGCTCCTCAAAGCGGTCCGACAATCGCACAGCCCGACACCGAACGAGCAAAAGCGATTCATCGATTAAAGATGCCACCATAAGGGTGCATGGCTGCGCATAGAAGCATTGCCTGGTGCTGACGGTCACGGCCCATGCATCTCCGCGGTGCAACCGGGTACGTGTGTGACAGGATTCATGGAACTGTCAGTACAAGGGAGATTTAACGGAACAGGACAGCTAGGCCCGATGCGCACCAGTGACGGAAGGCTGTCGCCCTACCATAGTTGACCTGGTATCCGACCGCGACAACTGCCCGATGACTCAGCAGGCATTTGCAGCGGTCGGACGCCCTAACGTCTTTTGCAGCCTCAATGTCGCCGGTCACGCCCGCTTGCCGGAGTAGCTTGGCTGCCTGTTCGAGACTCATATCGAACAGATGGGCCACCTGATGGAATTCGAACCAGGCTGTGCTCTCGTCGAGCCTTCCATCGATTTTCCTGCTGCTCGATGTACAAACGTACGTTACGGACTTCATCGTGCACGCACCTCCTAGTCGTCGCATCATCAGCAGAATCGTTCGGCACGCTGTTATCGAATCGTTCTTCGTTTGACCGCACCTCTATTCAACAGCACCCGCGTATCCCTCGGATAGAACAAATCCGCCATGAAAGGCAACTGCGCCGCCAACCCGCTGGATGTCACGCGGTAATTCGGCCGCCACGGACAAGTCCAACTGTCGTTACGCACTGGTCGTTCTGTGTGGCGCGCGCCATGTCCGCCACTTCGTCCTCTGCTACTCGAAATGGTTGCTCGGCTTCGGCATCGAACCCGTCGGTAAGTCGCGACCCATCGACGCGGGTTCGCCTCGTTTCCAGGAAACGAGGGTGTGCGTGGCCACAGAATGAAAACGCCGCGTCTCTCGGGGCGCTTCCGTTTCAAGCTTTCGACTTGCTCTTGGGTCGCTGCCTGGTCATTTGAGGGCTTTTCTCGCCCTGCGCCTTCCCGGCAGCCTTCGCCGGCGAGGCTACCTTCTTCTTGCCCGACATCTCGGCTTCAGCCCCGTGAGCAGGCGAGGCCTTTCTGGGCGTTGGCATGGTGTACTCCCTGTGTCTCGTGCCGTTATGGCACTTGCCACAATAGGTGGCGTGCTGGCGAGAATCAAGGGTCGAAACCAATATGACCTGTAGACGCTCGACGCGAAATCTCTCGAGTCTTGAGAAGACGCCCTGCGGGGCGCGCTCGTACCGTTGTCACTTCGAGACTATGGCCGCAGAAAGTCACATGGAGCAGCGACTCTCCGCGTGGCCCATTTCCAGGAGGGCAGAGGCGCGTGGGCTGCTACCATCCGCCGTCTGCTCCCGTTCTTTTGCGTTCCTTAACCGCTGCGTTCAACCGGCACGCCACCGCTCTCACAGCGGAAGCGGCGTGGCTAACGGCATCGCCTCTCGCCTGGCGAAACTGCCGTCGACGAAGTACAGTCCCCGGTTTACGCCACCCGCAGAGTGTGCAAGTATCCCTCGCAGCGCATAGCACGGATACGCTTGCTCTCTTGCGAGGTTCATCATGGACTTGAGGTTCTGGAAGACCGAGAAGCGCCACGAGGAGGTGCACAACTGGCCCACCGGTACGCACGAATCGATACGGCAACTCGTGGACATGTACCAGGGCGATGGAGCACCGCCGTTCACGAGCTGGGCAGCGCCCGGCATCACGTTTACATCCGACGTCGAACAAACCGCCCGAACCGGTGTCAACGGCTATCAGCTTGCACTTTGGTTCTGGCTGTTTGCTGAGAAGCACGGCACCATCGCGGCGAGGATGGCACGCGAATCGTTCTGCCTGCTTGCCGATGCGGCGCAGCCAACATCGGGAGACACGATTGATGCGCTCCTCGACTTCGAAAACCGCCTGGCGCATTCTGTTGAGGCAATTTCCGCTGAACAGCGCACCTTTAGACAGGAGGGGCTGTCCGTGGAACTGCCGACGGAATTCTTCCTGGCCACAGGCACCCTCAGGCTCACGCCCGACTCGCCTTACGTCGGGAATCAGGATGCTAGCCTGCAAGGCAATGACTACAAGTTGGCAGACTGCTTTCGCCATGCCACAGAGAAAGCGCTGGCTGTTTTCCGACCAATGATACAGGCGGTCGAATTTGACGCGAAATTGTTACCCAACTGGAAATGGAGCGCCCTGCCTGGCGCAGCCGAGCGACACCTGCAACGCCGATACAGCAATCCACTCTTCCCCCTGCACCGTCAGTTGGTGACAGCCCACGACGTCCATGAAGCGCGTCTTGCCGACAACCAGGCCCTCCAGGACATCCGCAACGAATTCACTGAGGTTCGTCACACATTCTCCCAGACGCAGGAGTTGCCGTTGAACTGGCAACCATTCCTCCAAGGTTATCGTGACCACGTGGACAGACTTGATGAGCGTCGCCTTGCAGCAGGTGGTCAGAACACGTCGCTCGGTGACGCGATAGCGGCACTGCGAGCCGACATCCTGGCGACGTGGCGCTCCGAGATTCAGAAGAACCGACATAGCCTCGCGACACTCGAGCAGGACGAAGCGCGAAAGGCCGAACGACGTGCGCTTCTGTACGGATGCGACTGGACCGCTCAGCTATTGAGTCACGGCTCTCTGATACCACCGGAGGAAGTTGTTCCCGCCCTGCTAAGCGAATCGCCTGCTGACCTTGAGAAGGCGGTTATCGGCTTGCAGGCAGAGCCGCGCCTGCATGAGACGCTAGCACACTGCAAGGCCGCGGCACATCGACTCGTGAGTGAACTCCGCGCCGCAGGTCACAACTCCCCTGATATGAGCGACAAGCTTCGCATCCTGGACGACCCGCCGGGGCAGATGCCGGCCTGACGCTTCTCATTGGCGCACGGTATTCGACTGGCTCCCCTGCGGGACTCAGACAGTTTCGCAAAACACCTTGCTCGGGAGGCCTGGTTAAGAACGAATCGGTGCCGCTCGCGCTGCGAGAATTTCACTGCGCCAGATGCGGATGTAGTTGCGAAAGTCGGTCGTATTCTCTAACCAGAACGGCTGTTAGCCGCTCCGGTACGTGGGCTAGGGCTTGCTGAAGAAGTGAAAGCGGAATGCCCCAGAGCGCTTCTCCAATAGCGCCTGCCACGGCGCAAATGGTGTCAGTGTCACCGCCATGGAAAAGGCATTCTCGCATCAACGATTCGAAGCTATTGGCATTTCTGAGACAAGACAGCACATCCTCGAGAGTCTCGTCTGCCCGAATTCGTGGAAGGTATTCTCTGTGTGCCACCTCAACATCGTGCGCGGACGTTCCGGACGCTTCGATGGTGGAGCAGACGGCTTCATGCCCTTCGCCCAGAATCGCGGCCCAAAGCGCGCTTACGTAGGTGTCTACGGCCTTCAGGGCAATCGGATGATTATGGGTAACTTCGGTAGCGGCGCGCGCCTGTGCGAGTGCGTGGTCAAGACTATCCGAAAGAGCGACAGTCGGCGACACCCGCATGAGCGCACCGTTACCAAAGCTCCCATACGGCTGCGGACCAGGTTCGAAAAGCCAGCGCCGGAATGCGCCACCATAACCCGCATTGGGGTATGCGCGCCCCCAGACCTGCAGGCTTTGCGCGAAAGATACATCGTTCAGCACTGCCTCTGCAATTGCGACGGTGCAAACGGAATCATCCGTCACAGTGCTACCAGGGCCGAAAAGGTCTTCTTCCCGAGTCAAAGCGCGACTGCCTTCGTACGAAGAGCCCGATACATCGCCAACAACTGCCCCACGCATTTCTTTCCCCCTCAAGCAATCGACTACCTACCGCCGACGCGCAATTCAAGAATAATCCCGCCCACAGCGGTGTGTGGAAATCATGCTGCGCGACTCGCGGGTGCGTCCGGTGTCGAACTCGTGCGTCGCGCGTTCGGGGGGCCTGGAATGCCTGTTCGGCCCGTCGTGGGATTCACGTCGGCTTTGCCTGGCGAACCCGTGCTCGCCGTTCACCGGCCGCCAGTGGAACGACGTCGTGGCCCAATCCCAACAGTTTGTACGCTTGCCGACCCTGCGGCGTTCTCATTCGCGCGCTTTTTTTGTAGATGATGTAAAAGAAAGGCAAGCAAACGGACCCTCACGCCCATGTCCACTGCGCACATCGCTTTTGCAAAGGACGTCACCGGCAAGATAGCGGCAGCCAGCGCATTTTTTGTCAGCCAGCGGTCGGAGTACTTTTGCGTTGCCTGTAAGAAGCCCCTGCAACGAATCAGTGGCTCGGTGTTTCCTTACTTCATCCACGCATCGGGTGTGCGATGCCGCCTGTCGGCACATCACGCAATGCGTGCCGCCGCACAGAGCGTTCTCGAAGACGCCCGGTTCATGCGGGTGCCAGCTCCCTCGTCGCCGCGCGTCGACAAGCAGGAGGTGACAGGCCTACCCAGAGCGCGCTTAACCGGCATCCTTCTTTTCTGGGGCTTCTCCGCTTCTGACGTCAAGGTCGCGAGCGTCCCGGTCGACTTTCTTGCGTCCGACTCCCAGTTCGGTCAGGTCGCCATTCGCCTGGTTGTGCCCGGACTCACGTCTGTCGACACCAAAAGCGGGAAGATGCCTCCCGACGTGCCGATGCTGCAGGTCAGCCTGCCTGCACCCGGCGAGGTTCGCGGATTCGCGGACCTTAGACAGGCGCTGCTTCACGACATCAACAACAAGGCATGGCTGATTGCACCCAGCGCAAGGGCCAGCGACCGTGGCGACTCGCGTGTCGTTGCCAGTCCCGGGCCGCAGGACGTCGACGAGTCGAAGCCGTGGCACCGCGCAGTCTCTTTCACCAACAGTGCGGTTTATCGCCAGCTCGCGGCTACACAGAAACTTCAAGTGCTTGAGCGACTGATGCAGCTTCCATGCGACAGATGGCCGCCCGAAGTCGACATTGAGGTGAAAAACGGGGAAGTTTTCGGCGTCGACCGGAGAATCTGGGAGGCGGACGTTCTCGCGCGGTTCATCCTGCACGCGACGCCGCGCACTGCGAGTAGTGACTTTACCGCGCCAGAGGTGCTCGGCTGGGTGGAATCGCGCTATGACGTCACCCCTGCCTTCCCGGGAGCCACCCTGGTCGCGACGAAGGCGTATCTTTCGGAACTCGTCGCGCGCGGCATCCTGGGCTATCGCGATGCGCGCAGGGACCTGTACGTGGTGTTGCGTAAGCACACGGACTTTGAGGAAAGTCTTGTGTGGTCGACGCATGCGAACCTGTCGGCCAGTCAGTTGCGTGTACTCGCCACCCGGCGGGGTTGCAGATTCCGGTGGACATGGTACAAGTGCTGCTCGACTCATTCGACGACGGTCACCCCGTCGGCACCGTGACCGAGTTCGTGGCTGTTATCTCGCGGCTGTTGCGCGCGTCGCCGAGACTGGTGACTGCACTTTTGATGGACGCTCACCTCGTGGTCGAGGCTGGTTCCAATATTACCGACACGGACCAGCAAAGCCTGTTCTAACCGCGTGATGCGCATCCATCACGTTCTGCTGCTGCAGCGTAGACCGATTCCGCCGCGCCCGCAGCGTCCGTCTTTTAAGTCGTAAAGGGCAGTTAATTGGCTCTGCCAGCGCGACAAGCTTCTCGGCCCAGGGAGCGTCGCTATAGCCTCCAAAATTGCGAGATGGTTTCAGCGCCCACCAAGGCGGCCCCCAAGCGGGAAAAGGCCCTACGAACGCAAATGCTCCGCCGCATGGCCCGCAAAACCGAAATCCTCGCATCATGTTTGTGCTACTGGGAACTGCACAATTCAACGATAGCGCGACTGCGTCAGCTTGGCGACCACAGCACACGCTGCCCCAGCGGCGCGGCAGACCTGGCGCTGCGCGTCACCATGCTCTGGACCAGGTTCTTGAATTCAACCAATTCATCGAGAGCAATCTGACCGATGGCCTCGAGTACGTTGACTGCCTCCCCACGAGCTCGTCTTGCGTCTCACAGGCCGAACACAGCCCGCCCCGACCCTGGAATGCAGCCGGCCGCCACACCACGGTTGCATCCGACCAGCCGAGTCGCCCGTATATGCAGGAAACGCAGCGCTATCGGGCTGTGCGATTAGAGACACTCTTCTCGTTGAGCCATTCGAGCAACGGCCGTGTCATTTAGGGCAGCGGTCCGCGACTAACGCGTATTCCTATGATATTCACGCCGCAAGCGTCCGCGTTTCCGGAGTGAATCTACCGTTTGTGCACCGCCGCTACGCAACCGGTCCGTCGATAGCGGCACATGGAGTCTCGACGCGACCTGGGTGTGTCGAACTTCAAGGAGGCAAATCATGAAGTATCTGAGATTGAAAACCGTCCTGACCTGCGGCATCGTCGCTTCAATCTGCGCGTCGGGCGCCGCATTTGCAATGGGTGGCGGCAACGGCAATGGTGGGAGTGGCGGAGGCAACGCGCATGGCGCGGCGACTGCCGGCATGACCTACCACGGGGACCCTGTCTCGATCCCGCTGGCTGCGATGTACGGCGAAATGAAAAACAGCACCTCCGGGTATGGCGGCGTATCCGATAGCACCGGAGCAAGTGGTAGCTTAACCCCCTCGGGATTGGCTACCTGTGGTCATTTGCCACGATGCAACGCCGACAGCGGCCACTAAACAAACGAGTCAAAAAAACGGTGGGGCTTTCGCGGAATCGACTTGCCTCACCGCGGCACCTGTGCCCAGCCTTTCAAGCAGACCGTGACAGCCGCGTTTCTGCCAGAGAAACACGGTCATTGGAACGCAGAAGCTCACGGAAAACATACCCGGCGACCGCTTTGTAGGTGGGTTCCCCAATCTGTTCCACAGAGACACCCTCGACCCCGATGTTATGTGCGGAACACTGCTGCTCAATCACAGCGCGGCCACGTTCCAGTGGTTCCAGACCTTTCCGCAGTCGACCGGCCAACGACGGGGACGCAGCCGGCTCCGTGGTCTGCGGACACGTACGCGCATAAGTAGTGCGCAAGAAGAGTCCTAGCCGAAAGGCTGCAAGCAAAAAACCCGACTCGCTGGAGTCGGGTTTGAGGAAAGGCGTCTGTTACTGGTTCGCGGGCGCGGCGAGCGCGTCGTCAATCCAGCGGTCGAGCGTCGGTCCGCTGCGGATGTACTGGTTGTCCGCTGTCGCTACATGCAGTCCAGCATCATGCTTGATTGGCTGACCGTAGCCGCCGTTCTCGCGCAACCATGCCGCGACTGCTTTGGGGTCGTCGGACGCGAATCGGCACTTTGGAAACATGAAATGCTCTTCGATGACGCGGAACTTGCCCTCCGGTGTTGGAGCGTGACGTTTCAGGGTTGGAAACATGAGATTCTCCTTGTTTCCTGGCCTTTGATGGCCTGATTCAAGTATAGGCGTGCCTCTTCCGGCCGCGCGCCTGCAAACTCGGCAGTCAGACACATGAAAAAACCCGACTGCCCTCGTAGCCGGGCCAGTACGACTCCGGAGGGGTGCTCCTGGCTGATACCGAGCATCGAAGCCGTCACCGCTTCAGCGACCTTTCCCACAGAAGCCCAGGGTCATGACGTCAACAATCGCGATGTATGGCACTCTGAAAGCCCGTTGTTCCCGATAAGTTCGTTACCCGGTTGGCTGTTCTCCGTGTCTGTCCCAAGTCCGCGTGCGTGGCTCCGTTGCTGAAAGCGGCCTCACTTCGCCGGCCCGAGTCTCTGCGCAGCGTCCGGCGGCGGCGCATCGCACGCGAAACTCTGGGCGGTCAGCGAGTCGGCATACACGGTCCAGCCGGCCACATCGGTCGCGCGCACGCGGATGGGCCGTTCGACCGTCGGCCGGTCGCCGCGGCGGTAGAGACACGGTGGCGCGTAGTCAAAATCGAGGAAGCCGTACTGGTCCGCGAGCGGCGTGCCCGGGACGGTGAAGACGGTGTCGTGCGCGTCGCCCGGCAGGTGGTCAACGCGGAGCACCACCGACTTGCTGGCCGAGAAGCCCACCCCGAAGAACTCGACCCTGTCGGTGACGTCATGGCCCGGCGCCGTGCCGAAGTATTCCCGCGCGTACAGTTTGGCGCCCGGTGGTGGGTGTGGGCTCGCGCAGGCTGCGCAAAGCGCCGACAGCAGGAACGCGGTACCGGCCGCGCGCAATCTCCGAACGATGGTCATGTGTCAGGAAGCCGACGTCGGCAATAGCGAGCCGGATACCGTCAGTTCATTCTAGCCCCGTCCTCTCGTGCAGCAGCTCTAGCGTCCGCAGGATAGAGGGGTGTGGCTGTCGATGCTGGCCTCAAAAACGAAAGCAGCATCTCAACCTGCATCGCGGATACTGCCTCGATGACAGACGGCTCCGAGTAGTCGCGCCCGACGAACGCTTTTAGGGTGAACCGGTTCGACACCACGTAATAGCCCATTGCGACCAAGGTCACGTAGAAATCCAGCGCATCCACATCGGCTCGGAATTCGCCGGCAGCTGCGCCACGCGCCAAGGTTGCGTTCAATAAGCTAATCACCGGCGAAATGGCCTCTCGCAGTTTCGGCGAGCGCTCGAGATATTGCCCTCCGTGCAGATTTTCGTTGTTGATGAGATTCAGCCACTGGGGGTTTGCCCTCAGGTAATCCCATATGGAGAGTGCGAGCGCCCGAATCGCGTCTGCGGGTTGCAGCCCCGACAGGTCCAGGCTCACCTCATGATTCGCGAACTCCACGTACATGGCCTCGAGAACGGCGACGTACAGCCCTTCCTTGCTTTGGAAGTAGTAATAGAGCATCCGCTCGTTCGTGCTGGCCGTGGCGCAAATTGCATCGACGCGCGCCCCGGCGAGCCCGTGCGTTGCGAATTGTTGCTTCGCGGCTTCCAGAATGCGCCGGCGCGTGCCCTCGGGGTCTCTTTTCACTTTGGGTTCGTTCATTGTCGGCGCTCCATCTTTGCAGTGGAAAGCTTAGGTGACGCAGCCATTATGCGCGTCTGCGCCGGGCTGTAAAATGCCGCTTTCCCGGAGAGAGTAGAGTATGACGACTCGGCGGTGCTGGGCCGGTTGCACGAGATTGCTTCGCTTCCGGCGGCTGACTTCTTCGGCGCGCTTGGTGACCTGGCAGCAGGCCTGCCTACGCAGGCTGACCCATCAGACGTCCTGTCACGCTGCAATCCGCTGCCGGGCGCGTTGGCAACACCGGCGGCGCGGGTCCCGGACGGGAGGTGGTGGCAGCGACCACGCTCAATGGCGAAAAGGTCATGTCGTCCGACGGCGAACACGTGGGCAAGATTGCCGACCTCATGGTGGACGTGCGAAGTGGACGGATTGCCTATGCAGTCGTCTCGACCGGGGGATTCCTCGGCCTTGGTCATACGCTGCACGGCATCCCGTGGAGCGCACTGACACTGGATGCAATCGACCGGTGTTTCGTCGTGGACATCCCGGCCCAGCGACTCAAGGATGAGCCCGGGGTCGACAAGGACCACTGGCCTTCGATGGCGGATGAAAAGTGGGGCAACCAGGTCCATCACTATTACAACCGCGAACCCTACTGGACCGCTACCCGTGACATCAGCGAAGGACGCGAGACCAACATCTAGAAATCCAACTTCCCTCGCCCGCATCACACCCCGCTCACGGCACCTTGGCGTCGAGTTCCGGACGCATGACCACGCATTCCCGCGCTGTCGGCTCATTGCGGGCGACGACGAAGACGGCGGGGGTCGGGCTGCGGTTGACGGCGACATGGACCACGCCCGCCGGGGTGAAGATGTAATCACCGGGGCGTACCACCTGCCGGTCTTCCAGTTCCTCGCCCGTATAGAACTCGATTTCGTCGCCGCTTAGCATGTAATGAGCGGTGTCATGGTGTTCGTGAATGTGAGCGCTGGTTCTGCCCCCGGGCGGCACGGACACCACGCCCAGGTAAAGAACCTCGGAGCCCACCGTTTCCTTGCTGATACCGGGCGCATGCACGGAGCCCTGCTGGGACATGTAGCTGGCACCACCACGAACAACACGACCCACTTTCGCCCTCGGTGAGGTTGTTTCCATTGCACACCTCCGGTCATCAACTCGCGTATCCGTCCCGCCCATGGCAATCACTATAGGCGACGGAAGAAAGGGTAAGGCCGGGATTTCAGCTCTCAGCTTCCTGGACGCTTCAGTCGCTGAGCGGCGTCCGGCGGCGGCGAATCGCACGCGAAACTGTGGGCGTTGAGCAACGCGGATGGTCCGCTCGACCGTCGGCCGGTCGCCGCGGCAATAGAGACACGGTGGCGAGTAGCTGAAATCGAGGACCGCCACGGCCCGTGTTGTTATTTGGCGAGCTGACAGGTCTTGGAACCAAAGCCAAGCGTCATGCTCTTTTTCACCTTGGGTATGGCGGCCATGGGTTCGTCCAGTTTTCGGTCCAGATAGGTGACGACGACGGAGCGGCCATGGAACACAATCGACCGCGGCACGATGCGGTCGCCAAGGAAGACCGCGTTGGTCTTACTGCAGTCACTGAATGCCACCGCTACATAGTTGAAGATGCCGCTACCGCCTGGTTCGTCGACCAGGAATACCGCGGCAGCAGGCTTCGAGTCAAGCCGGCCACCGACGGGCTTGCCTAACACACGCGTCACGTGCTGCGTCGCCGAGCCAGGTGCGGCCGGTACCGCTCGCTCGCCGTTCGACAATTTCACGTCTTCATTGTCGATGCGGAAGGTCGCGTTCCTGTAGTCGACATCAACAGTTCCAGCCAGAGCGCCGACGGTTACCAAAGCGAGGCAGGTCGCGATTGCGGTGGCGGTCAACTTCTTCGTCATGATTCATACGCTCTTCGTTAAAAAAACGTCTGCCGCGTTATCGCGAAGTTTGACCGTTCTGAAGTTGTTGTTCTTCGGGCCGCCCCGTGCTCAGACGCCGACGGTATGCTGATAGAACCAGTCGTTGAACGCGTCGAAGCCCTGCACGGTCAGCCCGAGCCGGTGTGCATTCTCGCAGGCCCGCACCAGCATCCAGCACGCGGCCTCCTCGAGGTCGGCCTCGAAGTCCGGCGCATCGGCCTTGTCAAAGTGCCGCAGTGCGTTGGCTACACAGTTGTCCGCCTCATTGAACGTCTTGCGGTCCAGCGGCCGGCCGTGCAGCTTCGTGTGCGCCAGGTCGGCCGCATCGAACTTCCAGTCCACGCCGGCCTGTTGCCCCTTGTTCAGCAGCGCTTGGCCCAGTACACGTTCGGCCGCGCTGGCCAGGGTGATGGCCGAAGCAAAGCGATGGCGCTCCAGGAACGCGTCGAGCGCCATCTCCAGCTGCTCGCGCGCGAGGTCGATGCGGTGGCAGGTTTGTGAAGTCATGCTCAGGCTCCCGGAACGCATGCGGAAGTCTCAGTCTATCGCCGCCCGCGTTGCGTTTCCGAGGAAAAATTTGACCGCCATTGGTCGAAGCGCAGCCGAACTTCCCTGGGTCCATCGCCACGATGATGGCGATCGGGCAAAAGTCGCCGCCGTACGCGACATCGACGATAAGCCTGCCAAGATGCGGATGGCCGCCGCTCGTCGGCTCGCCCACGGAGGAGCGTCGCAAGGCGTTCCCAGCCCCGCTTGTCGTTATCCAAACGGCCTTGCGCAGCAACATCAGTTGATACAACCAAAACTGCCAAAAAAAACGTTAATAAAAACTATCGTTTTACCACTAGCATCACGGCACTTACTGCCACCCGCCCGTGTAGGCAGTTTTTGTTAGCATGTCCTTCCTGATTTCGGAGTCACCCGACATGAGAGTCGTTGTCCTCGGAAGTGGAGTCGTTGGCGTTACGAGCGCGTTCTATCTCGCGCGAGCAGGTCACGACGTCGTTGTAATCGACCGGGAACAAGGTCCGGCGCTCGAGACGAGCTTCGCGAACGCCGGGCAGATTTCACCCGGATACGCAGCGCCGTGGGCAGCCCCAGGCGTGCCATTGAAGGCCGTGAAGTGGATGTTCCAGAAACATGCCCCGCTTGCGATTCGCCCCGACGATGACGACAAGCAGTTTCAGTTGCAGTGGATGTGGCAGATGCTGCAAAACTGCACGGCCGAGCGCTATGCGATCAACAAGAACCGCATGGTCCGACTCGCGGAATACAGTCGAGACTGCCTCAAGGCTTTGCGCGCGGAAACGGGCATCCAGTACGAAGGCCGTACGGGCGGCACGCTGCAAGTGTTCCGCACGCAGCAGCAGTTCGAGGGCGCGGCGAAGGACATTGCTGTGCTAAAGGAGGCGAATGTCCCGTACGAATTGCTGTCGGCCAATGAGCTTGCGAAAGCCGAGCCTGCCCTCGCTGCAACGTCGCATAAGTTGACGGGCGGACTGCGCCTGCCCGGCGACGAGACGGGCGACTGCCAGTTGTTCACGACCCGGCTCGCGGCGCTTGCCGAGAAGGCAGGCGTGAACTTCCGTTACAACACGACGGTTGATGGTCTGGTCGTCGAGGGAGGCAAGGTGGTTGGCGTGCGCCATGGCGCCAAGCTGATTCATGCTGACGCGTTCGTCGTCGCATTCGGGTCCTACTCGACCAACTTCCTGTCCGGGCTCGTCAAGATTCCCGTCTACCCCCTCAAGGGATATTCGATCACCGCGCCTATCCTCGACGAGGCGCGCGCTCCCGTCTCAACCGTCCTCGACGAAACCTACAAGATCGCCATCACGCGGTTCGAGAAGCGCATCCGCGTGGGCGGTATGGCCGAGATCGTTGGTTTCGACAAGCGCTTGCGCGAGGCGCGTCGCGAGACGCTCGAAATGTGTGTGAACGACCTGTTCCCAGGCGGCGGCGATACGACTCATGCGACCTTCTGGACTGGACTACGCCCAATGACGCCGGACGGCACTCCAATTGTCGGCCACACCGCTGTGCCTAACCTCTATCTGAATACCGGCCATGGGACGTTGGGCTGGACGATGTCGTGCGGCTCGGCGCAGCTTCTGGCTGACCTCATTTCGGGCCGCAAGCCTGCAATCCAGTTCGATGATCTCAACGTCTTCCGATACGAGAAAGAGGCGCCCGTGCCCGAGGATTTCGCACTTGGCTAGGCGTTAGCCGTTCGACCCATATGCACCTTTGCGGGCGGCCTTCCGACTCGCCGCAGGCTCACGGTCGTCGTTCAAACTCCTTGTGAATTCAGGTCATGCCGCGCCCAATCAAAGCTTCCATCCATCCCGACGCTGTTGCACACAACCTCGATATCGTCCGAAGAAAGGCGTCGAAATCTCGCGTCTGGGCCGTCGTGAAGGCAAACGCATACGGACACGGAATCGAACGCGTCTACAGCGGTCTCGCGGCCGCTGATGGAATCGCGCTGCTCGACCTCGACGAAGCGGTTCGCATTCGGGAACTAGGTTGGAAGAAGCCGGTTCTCCTCCTTGAAGGCGTATTCACAAACGAAGACGTGAAGACGGCCGACGAGTTCGGGCTGACCGTGGCCGTGCACTCCGACGAGCACCGCAAGCTGATCGTTGCCGCCAAGCCCAGGCGTCCGATTGACATCTATCTGAAGATGAACTCGGGAATGAACCGGCTCGGATTCACTCCCGAAAACTATCAAGCAGCGTGGGCGCGCGCATCTGCGTCAGAAGGTATCGGCAACATCACGTTGATGAGCCACTTCGCAAATGCTGACGAAGGCAGTGTCGATTGGCAACTCGAGCAATTCGATAACGCGACGCGCGACATTCCGGGTGAGCGCAGTCTCTCGAACTCGGCAGCCACTCTGTGGCATGCGCAAGCTCATCGCGATTGGGTGCGACCTGGAATCGTTCTATACGGAGCTTCGCCTTCCGGGCAATCGAAGGACATCAGCGACGTTGAACTGCGCGCGTCCATGACATTGCACAGCGAACTCATTGCCGTCCAGACGATGCGCGCCGGCGAGACTGTCGGCTACGCGCGAACCTATCGAGCCGACGGCGAGATGCGAATCGGCGTGGTTGCCTGTGGATACGCAGACGGCTACCCACGCCATGCGCCGACGGGCACACCCATCTGCGTCGATGGCATCATCACGCGCACCGTCGGCCGGGTTTCAATGGACATGCTGACCGTGGACCTGACGCCCTGTCCCAACGCGGGCATCGGTTCGAAGGTCGAGCTGTGGGGCGAACAAGTCAAGATTGATGACGTCGCAGCTTCGTCCGGCACGATTGGATACGAACTGATGTGTGCATTAGCGCGTCGCGTTCCAGTGATGGTGGCCTGACGGCTAGAGACTTCCTGAGGTACGGCGTGGCCTTCTCGAAGCTGATCGGGCCATGTACGACTCAGAGAAGCTCGCACTGTACTTCTTTCGCCACGACGACGGCTGCCAGAGGATGTTTCCGCCTGCACCGACGTTACCCGATATGACCCTGGAGCGTCCGGCTGCGTAGCGTGGAAGGAGCAGTTGCACACACGCCACCGGCTGGCCAGTGTGCTGGGTCGTAAGGCTGACCATACCTCTCGCAATGAGTGCGCTTGTCTGCAGCTATGCCAGGCATCGCAAGCATGGCACCCGTCCACGATGCCATTTCCAGGCTGAAGTAACAACCTGCGCAAAGCCACGTCTCGCGCGACAAGATTAGTTTGCAAGCCACCACTTGCATCGCGAATGACCATCGCAGCGCGCAAACAAGCGCGGTGCGATTCGGACCCTGCCAAACACTCCCGTTGCCCGACTGCGATTCCAGACAGATCGCGAATATGACGTCCGTATGACCCCGCCTCTTCATGACAGAAACATCATCTCGGGATCATGTTGGGGATTCCTCCGCAAGCCAAACTGGCCTCACCCGGCGTCATTCAAGACACCGACTCAAAAGGAGGCTCAACAATGAAAGTTCGACATGCGCTTGGTGTGGGCCTGCTCAGCGCTTTCCTGACCCCGCTGGCGCTTGCAGATAACGGCCCGCCGTATCCCGTGGACATTCCCGCGCGCCAATCCCAGGCTTACGGCGGCACGCCGGACACGACTATCTCGTCGGGTACGCCGCTCAAGTCCAATCCTGCCAGCCGGGGCAAGACACGCGCCGAAGTACGCGAAGAACTCATTCAGGCGTACCGGGATGGCCTTATACCGACAACGGAGGCCGACTACCCGCCGAGCAAGTTCACCATCGAGCGCAACAAGGCGCGCTTTGCCGAGATAGAACGCCACTTCAAGTAAAGCCGCAACACCGCATTGCGTATCGCACCAGCGTTTGGGCAAGCATGCCCTATCCCTTTGACTCATGGAGTCGTATATGAAACCGATCATCACGTTCGCTCTGGCTTCAGCCGTGTTCTTTATTTCTGCCGCTCAAGCGCAGAGCCTGACACGCGCGGAGGTGAAACAGCAACTCATCGACGCGCAGGCCAACGGCTTGCGCTATGTCACGGAGACGTCCTATCCCGATGTCCATCCCGCCTTCGCGCACAAGTTCAAGGTCAAGGCGCAAGCGTCGCCGGGCGGCGATGAAGGCGGCGTGCCTACAGGATCGCAGCAGTCGGGCAATACGTCGCACGGAAATCCGATGCCTTACGGCAACCCGCACTGCGTCGGCCCCGTCACCTACTGCAACATCTACGCGGGTTCGTGATGCCGGACGATGAGCACGGCGGGCCCGCCGGCGTGGCGGCCCAATTTGCCGTGCTCATTCCGTCTGACCCGGTTGAACACATCAATGCGCCGCCCCGGCCGCCGGGGCAAAAGCGCGCCTGAAACTCAACACGAACGCCGTGCGCACACCAGGCTCGCTGGTGACGCTGCACTCGCCATGATGTTCGTCCATGATCGAACTGACGATGGCAAGTCCGAGCCCCGCACCCGATGCCGATTCATGGCGCGCCGGATCGACCCGGTAAAAGCGGTCGAAGATACGCCCCAGATGTTCAGCGGCGATGCCCGGCCCGGTATCGATGACGGCCACTTCCGCAACATCGCCGCGCTCCGTGCACTGCACGACGACCTCACTGCCCGCAGGAGCGTGTGTGATCGCATTCGATATCAGATTACTCAACGCGCGCTGCACCAGAACGCGATTTCCATCGAACTGGGCATCGCCCATCACGCGAATTTCGACGCCTTTGTCACCCGCCAGCGTTTCATAGTAGCCGGCCACCCGCTCTGCCTCTTCGCGTGCGCCGATCCTCACGAAGTTCAGGCAGTGCATGTGATTTTCCGATCTGGCGAGAAACAGCATGTCATCGATCATTCGTGAAAGACGCTGCGTTTCGTCGACGCCCGACTCGATCACCGAACGGTATTCGTGCGCGTCCCGTGGCCTCGACAGCGCCACCTGCTGCTCGGCAAGCAGGTTGGTCAGCGGCGTGCGTATGTCATGCGCGAGATCTGAAGAGAAACGCGACAGCCGCGCAAACGATTCGTCGAGGCGTTGCAGCATCCGGTTGAATGCCTGGTTCAGCGCGAAAATCTCACCGGACATGGTGACGTCCGGCAGCGGCTGAGTCAGCTTGCTGGACGAAATCTGATCGGCCCGCCGCGCGAGCAGCTTCAACGGCCTAAGCCCCAGCTTCGCGAGCGAGTACGCGAACAGCGCGGAGATCAGCGCACCCATCAGCGTCACCAGAAAGACATTGAACGCATAAGTGCGAAGCATAGCCTGCTGGCGGCTGCCGTTGTACTGGACCACGACGAGCACCTCTGCCCTGCGCGACGGGGAACCCGCGAGCGGCACCGACGCGCCCACGTACCGGAACGCGCCGATTTTCCGGTCGAAGCCGCGCGGCGCCGTGATGGCGGTATCGACACGCATCCCTTCGCCCAGATTGAAAGCCTGTGAACGCACGAGTTCGCGTCCGTCGCCGGCATAGATCGCCAGTGCGATATTTTCGTGCGCATGGAACGGATGGAACCACGCGGGACTCAGCGCCGCAACCGCCTCCTCGCCGCTCAGCGCGGCGAGGCGCAAGCGCGCTTCAGCAAGCGTCCCGTCGATCTCCTGAGCCGCATCGCCGTGGATCTCCTGCTTCAGCACCGCATACAGGAACACGCCATTGGCCGTGAGCAGAATGGTGCTGGCAAGCGCGAACAGAACGGCCAGCCGGACGCTCAGCGTGCGCGGCAAGTACCATTGGATCAGCCGGCTCAATCGCGCACCTCCAGAACGTAGCCCATGCCTCGGACCGTGTGGATCAGCTTGACGGGATACAGGTCGTCAATCTTTGCGCGCACACGTCTCACGGCGGAATCGACCACATTGGTATCGCTGTCGAAGTTGATGTCCCACACCTGTGAAGCAATGGTCGAGCGGGGCAGCACTTCGCCCTCGCGCCGCATCAGCAGCCAGAGCAGCGTGAACTCCTTGTTGGTGAGAAGGATCGTGTTGCCCTGGCGCGTCGCCTTGCGCCGCGTCAGGTCCAGTTCGAGATCGGCCACGCGCAGAACCGACGGGTCGCGGCCTTTTCCTCTGCGCAGAATCGTGCGAATGCGCGCGAGCAGCTCGACGAAATCGAACGGCTTGACCACGTAATCGTCGGCGCCCATCTCGAGGCCCTTGATCTTGTCCGTGGTGTCGTCGCGCGCCGTCAACAGCACGACGGGAGTCATGTGCGAGCGCCTCAACGCCGACAGCACCGACCATCCGTCGAGCCCCGGCAGCATCACATCGAGCACGACGAGATCATATGACTCGGTGGTCGCCTGGTGCAGTCCCGTCACGCCATCGCCGACCCAGTCCGTCACAAAACCCGCTTCACTGAGGCCCTTTTGCAGATACGCGCCTGTTTTCGATTCGTCTTCCACAATCAGTATTCTCATTTCGGCTCTTTTCATTTACTTCGTCATGGGGCGTGCATGCATGACGAATTTGTCATTCTGCGGTCATGCACGCGCACGGGGTCATCGTTAGATTAGGCAAACCTGATTCTCCACTCGCAATCGTGGAATCAAAGATTAGATCCAGCGCTTGATCGCTGAAGTAGACATCCGTCCGGCAACGCAGTTCCGCACATGCCGAACAGATACTCACACGGAGTACTCAATGAATCGAACGAAACACATGCTACTGCAAAACATCGCATGGTCCAGCGAATCGGCGCAGCGCGATCCCGCATTCTTCGCTGGCCTCGCGCGCGGACAAAGTCCGAAAGTACTCTGGATCGGGTGTTCCGACAGCCGCGTGCCCGCGGAGATCGTCACGAATTGCACGCCGGGTGAACTGTTCGTCCACCGCAATATAGCCAACCTCTTTTCGACTGCTGACGACAATGCGATGAGCGTGCTCGAGTATGCGGTTCAGGTTCTGAAGGTGGACGACATCATCGTGTGCGGGCACTATGGATGCGGCGGCGTCAGCGCAGCGCTGCAGCCCGTCCCGTCGGATCTGCCGCACGTCGCGCGGCGCATCTCGCCGCTGTGCGTGCTCGCAGGCGCGCATAAGGCGCAACTCGCCCAGTGCGCGAGCGAGGATGACCAGGTCGACCGGCTCGCGGAGCTGAACGTGATCGCGCAGGTCCAGACGATTCGCGCGACGTCGATCGTACGCAACGCGGCCCATTCACCCGCCGTGCACGGCTGGATCTTCGGACTTCACGACGGCCGCATCACGCTGCTCGCACCGGGCGGCCGACACACGACGCATATCGCATCGGGTCAGCGCGTCGCTTCTCTGAACGTGCATCCGCACAGCGCGGAGCCCGTTGCCCGCTGACGCGACGCCGTTCAACGCCTCCATTCCCGCAAGACATCGTCGATCTGCGTATCTTGCAGACACGTCTGGAATTTCTCATGACCTTACGCGAACAGTTTGAATCCTTTCCCCGCGACATGTTTGCCGGCACTGTCGTGTTTCTCGTCGCCCTTCCACTGTGTCTGGGCATCGCCAATGCGTCCGGCGTCGATCCGTTTGCCGGCCTTCTTTCGGGCATCATCGGCGGGCTCATCGTGGCTTTGCTGAGCGGCTCGCATCTGAGCGTCAGCGGCCCGGCGGCCGGGCTGGTGGTGATCGTCGTCGATGGGATAGCGAGGCTAGGCAGCTTTCCTTCGTTTCTGATGGCCGTTCTGCTCGCAGGCGTGATGCAGTTCGGATTCGGCGTGCTCAAGGCCGGCCGCTTCGCCTCGTATGTGCCTTCTTCCGTCATCAAAGGCATGCTGGCGGCGATCGGCGTGTTGCTGATCATCAAGCAGGTGCCGCTCGCGGCGGGCTTCGCCAACAGCGGCGCGAGCGTGTCGAACGCGGCAGCGGGCACCATCGACACGCCGTTCGGGGCGATGTCCATCGCTGCATGCGTGATTGCAATCGTGTCGCTTGGGATTCTCGCGAGTTGGGAAACCAGAGCCGCACGCCGCTTCGCGCTGGTGCGCTACGTGCCCGCGCCGCTCGCGGTCGTCGTGTTCGGCATCGGCGCGACGCTGTTGCTCGATGTCGCCGCCCCCGGCTTCGCGCCGCCGCTCGAACATCGCGTGTCGCTGCCTTCGCTCGCTTCCGCGGCGGCGTTAAATGCGGCGTTCAACTGGCCTGAATTGACGCAGCTGGCCAACCCCGACGTCTGGCGCCTCGCGATAACGCTCGCCATCGTTGCGAGTCTGGAGACGCTGCTCAGTCTCGAAGCCGTCGAGCAGATCGATCCGAAGAAACGCGCGACGCAGCCGGATCGCGAGTTGAAGGCACAAGGCATCGGCAACATGCTGGCGGGCGCGATCGGCGCGCTGCCGATTACCTCCGTGATCGTGCGCAGTTCGGCGAACGTCGACGCGGGGGCGCATAGCCGCTGGTCCGCGTTCGTGCACGGCGTGCTGCTGCTCGTGAGCGTGTTCGCGCTGACAGCGGTGATCAATCTGATCCCGCTTGCCTGTCTCGCCGCGATTCTGATCTTCACGGGACTGAAGCTTGCCAAGCCGTCGATGTTCGCGGATACGGCGAAGCAGGGTTTCGCGCGTTTCGCCCCGTTCATCGTGACGATTGCCGGCGTGCTGCTGACCGACCTGCTGATGGGAATCCTGATGGGTATCGCATGCAGCATCGCGCTCGCCATTTACGCGCACGTGCAGCGGCCGATCACGATGGCGCAGCATGACAACCACTTCCTGCTGTCGTTCCGCAAGGACGTGTCGTTTCTCGCGAAGGTCAGCCTGAAAGAGCATCTGAAGTCGATTCCCGACCGCGCAACGGTGATCCTGGACGGCAGCCGCGCCGATTGCATCGACCCCGACGTGCGGGATCTGATCGATCAGTTCGTGGCAGCGGCGCCCGCGCGAGGGATACATGTCGAGCTGCGGCAGCTTACGCCCGTCGCGCGGGAAGAGCGCGTCAGGCGTCCGGGCTTCCCGATGCGCGTCGGCAGGCAGTGAGGGGCGCACGCCAGGGTCTCGTGGTCCGATGGTCCCGGCCGGTCGGCTGCATTGATGGTTAGCGTGGCGGGCGGGATCAACGGGCCGACTCATTGCAGCGAGTCTGCTTGCACAACCCTCTCATGGCGCCTGATTCCCAGACGTGCCGTCAGCTTGCCGAGCGTGAGTCCGTTGCAGACCAGGTTGAGAAGCACGAACCCGGCCGCCATCGTCGCGGCAAACTGGCGTGGCCCGTCGGCCAATGCCGCATTGCGGGCGACGCATAGCGCAAGCGTCAGTGTCACGGGTCCGCGCACGCCGCCCCAAGCGATCAGCAGCCGGTGCGCCCGCGGCAGCGGTTTGCAGATGCCGATCCGGCTCAACAGCGGCACACAGAGCGTCAGGACAGCCAGACGGCTCGCGACGGCCGCCGCCAGCGCGAAGCAAAGCGTCAGCGCGTCCAACGCGTCGAGTTGCGTCAACATGCCGGACACATGCGCGGAGGCGAGCAGAAAGACGGCGGCAGCCGCCAGCGCGGCCTGATACTCCCAAAGCTGCTGAAAGAGGCGCAGGTGCGAGGCCGGCCAGCGCGAGCGCAGCAGCCGGCTTGCCATCAGGCCCGCGCACACCACGGCCGCAACGCCGGACATGTGCAACCAGTGCTCGGCCAATGGATAAATCAGATTGGGCAACGCAAGCGACAGCGTGTACGCGGAAAACGGCGCGCTATGAAGCGCTCTCGATACCGCGACGAACAGCGCGCCGACGATGCTCCCCAGCGCGCAGCCGCCTGCTAGCGAAAACAGAAAATGGCCTAACGGATGCTCGATCGCGTCGCTCGAACCCGGAACGACGGAAAGCGCACCGATCAACAATGTGGAAATCGCAATGGCGGCCGCGTCGTTGAAAAGGCTTTCCCCCTCCACCAGCCGGATCAGACGGTCCGGCACGCCGCTGCGCCGGAATAGCGCGATGACCGTGGAAGGGTCCGTGGTGCTGACGATCGCACCCAGCAGAAGACAGACGGTGAGGCTTTGACCGCTGATCAGATGCGCCATGATCCCCACGCTTGCCGCCGCGGCCAGCACTGCGCCGATTGCTAGTACGACTATCGGCGCGAGGTCCGCAAGAAATTCTTTGGTATCGACCTCCATCGCAGCCTGAAAGAGAATCGGCGGCAGGAATATCCATAAGTACGCCTCGGGGGGCAAGGCGGGTGACAGAAACGGCGTGATCGTTGCAGCGGTGAATCGAGGCTCGAAGTGTTCTAGCGCCCAATATGCGATGCCGAACAATACGCCCGCACCTGTGAGCGCAAACGAATCCGGCAGACGCAGCCGCTGCGCGAATGCGTGGCAAAGCGCAATGATCAATAACAGGCCGCCCGCACGGATGGGCAGTTCGAGGGCAAATTCCAAAGGGAGTACTCCGGCAACGTCGATGGGAATAGCGTGGTGGAGTTGGATCGAACGAATGGCGACGAAGATTCTTTAAGCTGATGCAATGTCTAATTGATGAGAATCGCTGTTTAAGCTTGACTTTACTCATACGTCAGAAATATAGCGGACAGATTGGTGCCTAAAAAATGATCGAACAAGGCACGGATCCCGCCCGATTTGTGAAAG
>NZ_JAGIPX010000094.1 GCF_017814945.1 Paraburkholderia sp. LEh10 | reverse complement strand
CAGGTCCCCGTTTTACTTTGCCAGCCGTCCCTCATTTACGCTGCAAAACAGTCCATCGACTTCCGTGCTCACGCTCACCGGGGTGACGTTCGCTGCGTAGCGCACACAGACGTAGATGCTGCACCACAAGACGGCCATCCCGACTGCCGCGCCCGCGAGGCTGACGAGGGGGATACCCGGGGTCTGCCGGTGCCGAGCGCGATGGCGACGGCAATCGACCCCGGGCCAACAGTAATGGGAAGCGTCAGCGGATAGAAAGCCTTCACACGCAGCGAGGCCTCGGGAGCTGCGCCCGACACGGTCCGTTGCTCCGTCTCACGCGATCCACGTCCGATTGTGCGTGCAGCAGGTTCCAGCTGGCGAACGCAATCACCATCCCACCCGCCACTCGCAATGCCGGTAGCGATATGCCGAAAAACGACAGCACGTGCGCGCCAATTGAGAGCGACACCAACAGGATGATCAGGCTCTTGAGCGAAATGCTCCTCGCCAGATAGGCCCGCTCAGTGGGCGTTGCGTGCGGCACCAGGCTGAGGACGATGAAACCGGCCGCCGGCGGATTGATGACCGGGAACAGCCCTGCGACAACGAGAAGAATCGTCTCGAAAAACTGGTTCAGCATCTGCTCTGCCTCCGTGGCTGCGCAAGGTGAGCATCATCGAAATGCGTACGCGAGTCCAACTGCGTACGTGATCTGGTCCGCCGCACCAGCCTTGTCACGCTGAGTTATCCGCTCGCCAAGGACAAAAACAAAGAGGATGCAGCGCGTCATTGAACATCGGCATCAGGCACCTTGCTCCAGCCCGGCCCCGGGTCAAACGACCTGGTGGCCTCCGCTTTGGCGGCACTGTCAGGTCCGAGGTCTCGCTGATAGACCTGCCCCGCATGGCTCACCATGAACTCTTGATCCCAGTGTCTCCGTATTTCACCGGCCATGCGATGACGGCAAAGCCGCCGAAAAGCTTTCCGCGCACAACATAGTCATACGCACCACCCGGCGCGTCTGGTCCTTGTGACTCGAGCAACTTATAGTGGTACCCGTGGTAACCGGCATTCTTCGCATTGCGCGAACCCGCATCGACGAACGCCTCGCCAAGCGGACTCGGCGTGTCATCCGGCCCTGTCGGCCAATACAGACCGTCGCGTTTTCCGGGCGAACTCACCATCCGCGACGCATAGGCAAGGACGCCCTCACCGTCGCGACTGGTCTGTGCGTACTCACGCTGCGCATCATAGATCGCGAGCATCGAGGTCCATTACCTGCCCTTCGGCACGCACCCGTGCCAGGATTCCCAAATTCGGATTCTTCATGAAAGCGTGGAGCGATTTCGGTCACTTGCCGCTCTGTGCTAACCGCCTTCCAGTGGCCTTTGCTATCTTCGGAATGCAGCGACGTGTCGATGCAGGCGTTTTACGCTGCCCGGGCAACCGGCCTGCCAGCGGTCGCACGTCAGCAAGGGGGCTTTTCCGTAGTGGAGCAGGAAGCTACCCTGGAAGCGGGATCTTGGCTATCTTTGTCTCACACCAGGCACGGCGGAACAGGAGAGGCAATCATGAAAGGGAGAGGCAATCATGAAAGCATGCAACGTCGCGAAGCTGATCGTGATCATGGGGTGCGTGACATTGACGCCGAACGTCTACGCACAAGCCGCCAGCGCCATGCCGATGGCGTCAAGTCCGGCTGCAGGTTCAGGCAAGGCGGCGCCAACGGACAAGCAACTGGCTCGCGATGTACGCAAGGCGTTATCGAAAGCGCCCAACTTCAACGTCTCGAACGTGTTCGTCAAGGCGCGTGGCGGTGTCGTGACACTATCCGGCAGCGTGCCGGACGGTCCTCAGATCCAGCAGGCCGCGGATGTTGCGATGGGCGTGCCGGGTGTAACGTCGGTGAGTAACCATCTAACGATCTATACGAAGGGGTATTAGCGCTTCACGGCGTCGCTGGCATGGGCTGACCGTCGTTGCCCAAACTGCATCTCACACGCCAATGCGGCCAAGATCGGACCCTCAACCGCCGTTCAGAGTTGGACCACGGCGTCAGCGTCGATCACCCGCCCAGCGCAATGATTGCCATGGTATCAGCACAATGCCAAGCGCGATCATTGCGAAGCCTGCTTTCATTGCCCCCGCGCCGGTGTAGCGTCCCAACGCAAATCCCGCGATGAAAAGCATTACGAGTGTGAGCACGCGCGAGGCGACGAGCGCCGTCGTCAGATCGTTGACGACGAGAAACGGTACCGCGATCGGGAATGTTCCCAGCACAACAAGCAGAAAGATGCCAACCGCGCCGACGAAGCCATCAAGCACGAAAGTCGCCCGGGCCGGCAGCGTCGGCACGGCCACCAGGCGGGCAGCATCTTCGACGAGCGGGTCCAGCCTCTCAGGCAATGCGTCGCGCAGCGCGCGCACGGCGCCCGCCGGATCTCCCGCCTGCCGCACGGTCATCGCGAGTTTCAGGCGCTGACCTCGCTCGGCGAGCGTGCGGACGAGATACATCACGGCGTCGGCGAGGCCCCAGGCGAGATTGCATCCGAGTGCGGCGAGAAACATCCTGTATCCGGCGTCTTCACCGGCGGTGACTGCCTTGACCGCGCCGATGAACGTCAATGCCATGAACAGACCAAAACACAGTTCGCAAACGCGGTCGACAGTATTCAGAATCGGTTCGCGCTGTTCACGTTCGGCGTGCCCGACTGGTGTGATGGTGCTCATATGGCCTCGACTCAAGGTAGACGACGCGACACTGCATTAGCTGCCACAGGCAGCAGGTGCTCCAGGCATCACAGCCATCCCTTGAGAGTGGATCGAGGGCGGCGGACCCGCGTCCACTCAGCTCCAAGGATGCCGGTGACGCTGCTGTATCTGTCGCGGCCCAGGCTGCCGTTGCGGTCCGGGTTGCCGTTGCGGTGGCTCGACGTCAAAATCCTTCGCCGGATAGCCGGTCTTCCGGTACGTGCGGCACGCGTCGCACGATTCGGCTTTGAGCGCGTCGCTGTTGCCCTCGATGCCGAGGTACGCGATTCCCTTCGTCGAATCGCACGACGAACACTTCGTGCGGACCATGTGCCACTCGTTCGCACACAGCCCGCATTGCAGGTAGCGATAGCCCTCGCTTTGGCCGCCGAGGCGGATCACGCTCGCGACCGGCGCGGACCCGCACACCGGGCACAGGCCGGGCTGGTCGAGGTACGACACGTCGGCTGCCCACGTGCGTGCGGCGATGTCCGTCCAGACGACCTGCAGCGCGGCCATGATGAACGGCACCATCGCCGGCTCGACGTCGGCGACACGCAGCGCGAGAATCGCATCGACCTGGGAGTCGAGATCGGCGGCGTCCGCGCCGCGCAGCCGTTCGATCAGCTTCGCGAGCGGCGGGTGCACGGGCCGACCCGTTCGACGCTGTCCAGCAGGCGCAGCAGCACGTCGCGCCACTGCCGATCGCGCTCGCCCGTCAAGGCCGGCGCGATCGGCATCGAGTGGGCCTGCGCTTGCGCGATCGCATCGCGGCTAGGCCCGTTCGCTTCGAAGGTTTGCAGCACCGCATGCTGCGCGTCGACGAGCGCCGCCATCAGTCGCAGATAGTCGGCGATCGGGGTGTTGTCGGCCAGCTTGCGCAGGCGCGCCGCGCGCGCGGCGAACACGGTCGCCCGATCCGGCAGCCTGAAACGCAGGATCTCCGTCGGGTTGAGCGACGCGATGTCGTTCGGTACGAGAATGTATTGAGTCACTTGTGTCACCACGATGCACAAAAAAACAAGCGCCGAAAGGCGGCCATCGCCGTTATTTCGCACCCTGCTTCGCCCGCTCCCGGATCATCTGCCGGAACCACTTCGGATGGTGCTTGCGCGCCCAGCCATACGAGACCGTCCCGAGCATCATCGCCTGGATCGAGCCCTTCACCCAAATCGCCGCGTAGATGTGCACGAGGATGCCGGCGATCAGCACGAACGCGGCGACCGCATGCACCAGCGCGGCGATGCGGATCAGTTCGATCGGGAAATACAACGAGAAGTAGCGACGCCAGATCACGATGCCGGATAGCAGCAACGCCAGCATGCAGACGATAATCGTGAAGAAAAGCATCTTCTGACCGGCGTTATATTTACCGACCGGCGGCAGCCCTTCCTCCTTGTTCTGCAGCACGTCGCCGATTTTCTTCAGCCAGTTCACGTCGTCCGCGTCGATCTGGTTCGCGTGCCAGTAACGCACGCCCATCGCCGCGAAAGACACGAACATCACGAGCCCGATGAACGGATGCATCACCCGCGTCCACTGGCCGCCGCCGAACAGTTCCGTCAGCCAGAACATTGACGGATGGAACAGCGCGAGGCCCGACAGCACCAGCATCACGAACGACATCGCCGTGATCCAGTGATTCCAGCGCTCGTTCGGCCGGTAGCGAACGAGCATGTTCGGGTCCTGGTGGCTCATCTCACTTCCTCCTCGATGCGGTGGGCTTCCTCACGAGCCTCGGCGTCTTCCTCCTTCGTGACCACCTGCGGGCCGAAGCGCGTGTAGTGGAAAAAGCCGGCGAGCGCGGTCAGCGCGAGGCTCGCGACCGCGAGCGGCTTCGCGATCCCCTTCCACAGGCTCACGAACGGGCTTATCGAGGGATTGTCCGGCAGGCCGTGATACAGCGACGGCTTGTCCGCGTGATGCAGTACGTACATCACGTGCGTGCCGCCGACGCCCTGCGGGTCGTACAGCCCCGCGTTTGCAAAGCCCCGTTCCTTCAGATCCTCGACCCGGTCCGCCGCCTGCGCCTTCATGTCCTCCTTGGTGCCGAACATGATCGCGCCCGTCGGGCAGGTCTTCACGCAGGCCGGCTCCTGGCCTACCGCGACACGGTCCGAGCACAGCGTGCACTTGTACACGCGGCGATCCTTCTTCGACACCCGCGGGATGTTGAACGGGCAGCCGGCCACGCAGTAGCCGCAGCCGATGCAGTTCTCCTCATGGAAGTCGACGATCCCGTTGGTGTACTGCACGATCGCGCCCGGCGACGGGCACGCCTTCAGACAGCCCGGATCCTCGCAGTGCATGCAGCCGTCCTTGCGGATCAGCCACTCGAGATTGCCGTCCGGGTTCTCGTACTCGGTGAACCGCATGACCGTCCACGAATGCTCGGTCAGATCATTCGGGTTGTCGTAGACGCCCGCGTTGGTGCCCACCTCGTCGCGCAGATCGTTCCACTCCATGCACGCCGTCTGACAGGCCTTGCAGCCGATGCACTTCGACACATCGATCAGTTTCGCGACCGTGCCCGTCACCGGGACACGATCGCTCGGCGGCGTCACCGTCGTAGCGGACAGGCGCTTGATATCCAGCGATTGCAATGACATCGGGTCCCCCTTACGCCTTTTCCACTTTCACCAGGAACGACTTGAACTCCGGCGTCTGCGAATTGCCGTCGCCGACGGACGGCGTCAGCGTGTTCGCGAGATAGCCCGGTTTCGCCACGCCCGTGAATCCCCAGTGAATCGGGATGCCGACCGTCTGCACCTTCTTGCCGTCGACCATCAGCGGCTTGATCCGCTTAGTGACGACCGCGACCGCAATGATGTAGCCGCGGTTCGACGACACCTTCACGCGATCGCCGGCCACGACGCCCACTTCCTTCGCGAGATCCTCGCTGATCTCGACGAACTGTTGCGGCTGCACGATCGCGTTCAGCCGAACGTGCTTCGTCCAGTAATGGAAGTGTTCGGTCAGACGATACGTGGTTGCCGTGTGCGGGAACTTGTCCGCCTTGCCGAGCATCGCCCGATCTTCCGGGAAGATCCGGGCCGCCGGGTTGTTCAGCGCGCGTGGATTGTCCGGATACAGCAGGTTCTTCGACAGCGGCGTCTCGAACGGCTCGTAGTGCGTCGGGAACGGCCCCTCGTTCATCATCCCCCGCGCGAAGAAGCGCGCGACGCCTTCCGGATTCATGATGAACGGGCCCATGCCGGCCTCGGGCAGCTCGTCCACCTTGAAGTCCGGAACGTCGGCGCCCGTCCATGCGCGCCCGTTCCAGGCAACCAACTTGCGCGTCGGATCGAACGGCTTGCCGCTCGGATCGCAGGAAGCGCGGTTGTACAGCACGCGCCGGTTCGCCGGCCATGCCCAGCCCCAGCCGAGCGTGTTGCCAATGCCGGTCGGATCGGTGGTGTCGCGCCGCGCCATCTGGTTGCCCGCCTCCGTCCACGCGCCGCAGAAGATCCAGCAACCGCTCGCCGTCGAGCCGTCGTCCTTCAACTGCGAGAAGCCGGCGAGCTGCTGGCCGCGCTTCAGGAGCGTCTTCGTCGGATCCTTCGGATCCGGCAGATCGGCAAGCGCACGGCCGTTGTACTCCATCGCCAGCTCTTCGGGCGTCGGGCTTTCGGGGTCCGCATACGGCCAGGTCAGCTTGACGATCGGATCCGGGAATTTGCCCCCGCCCTTCTCGTACATCTCCCGGATCCGCATGAAGAGACCCGACATGATCTCGAGATCGCTGCGTGTCTGACCCGGCCCTGGCTGAGCCTGCCAGTGCCATTGCAACAGGCGGCTGGAGCTCACAAACGAGCCGCGCTCCTCCGCGAAGCCCGTCGTCGGCAGGCGGAACACTTCGGTCTGGATGCTCTTCGGATCGGCGACGTTGTAATCGTCGTGCGGCTTCCAGAATTCGGACGTCTCCGTCTGGAGCGGATCCATCACCACGAGCCATTTCAGCTTCGCGAGCGCGGCCGCCGTCTTCGCCTTCGACGGCGCCGCCGCGAGCGGATTGAAGCCCTGCGCGATGTAGCCGTTGATCTTGCCCTGGTGCATCAGCTCGATCGTCTGCAGCAGGTCATAAGGCTTATCGAGCTTCGGCAGGTAATCGAACGCCCAGTTGTTCTCGGCCGTCGCGGCATCGCCCCACCATGCCTTCATCAGGCTGACGTGGAAAGCACGATAGTTCTTCCAGTAGCTGAGCTGGTTCGGCCGCATCGGCTGCTGCGTGCGCTTCTTGATGTACTCATCGAAGTTCTGCTCGTTCTGACTCGGCAATGTCAGATAGCCCGGCAGCAGGTCCGACATCAGACCGAGGTCGGTGAACCCCTGGATGTTCGAGTGGCCGCGCAGCGCATTCATGCCACCGCCGGCGATCCCGATGTTACCGAGCAGCAACTGCACCATCGCGCCCGTGCGAATGATCTGCGCACCGATCGAATGGTGAGTCCAGCCGAGC
Organism: Paraburkholderia sp. LEh10; assembly: GCF_017814945.1. GTDB lineage: Bacteria > Pseudomonadota > Gammaproteobacteria > Burkholderiales > Burkholderiaceae > Paraburkholderia. The sequence continues at coordinate 18,173 of NZ_JAGIPX010000094.1, read as the reverse complement.
GCGTACAGGATCGTCGCCGCGCGACCGGGCACCGCCGTGGACGCGAGCATCTCGCACACCTTCAGGAACTTCTCCTTGGGCGTGCCGCAAACGCGCTCGACCATCTCCGGCGTGTAGTGCTCATAGTGCTGCTTGAGCAGGTTGTATACGCAGCGCGGGTGCGTGAGCGTCTCGTCGACCTTCACGTAGCCGTCGGCGCCGCGCTCATAGTCCCAGCTCGACTTGTCGAAATACGTGTGCTTGTCCGGGTCGTAGCCGGAATAGATGCCATCCATGAACGCGAAATCCTCGCGCACGATGAACGTGAAGTCCGTGTAGTGCTTTACGTACTCGCGCTGAATCTTGTTGTTCGCCAGCAGGTAGCGAATCACCGCGCCCAGGAATGCGACGTCCGTGCCGGTCCGGATCGGCGCGTAGAAGTCCGCGACCGACGCAGTGCGGTTGAAACGCGGGTCAACGACGATCAGACGCGCCTTGCGGTGCGCCTTCGCTTCCACCACCCACTTGAAGCCGCAGGGATGCGCTTCGGCGGCATTACCGCCCATCACAAGAACCAGATCCGTGTTCTTGATGTCGACCCAATGGTTCGTCATCGCTCCACGGCCAAATGTCGGGGCAAGACCTGCCACCGTCGGGCCATGTCAGACACGCGCCTGGTTGTCGAACGGCAGCAACCCCATGCTGCGCATGATCTTGTGCGTCAGGTAGCCGACTTCGTTCGTCGCACCCGACGCGGCGAGCATGCCGGTCGATATCCAGCGGTTGACCTTCGCGCCGTCTTCCGCCACCTCGATCAGATTCGCGTCGCGGTCTTCCTTCATCAGCTTCGCGATACGTTCGAGCGCGGCATCCCACGAGATCGGCTCCCACTTGTCCGAGCCGGGCGCGCGATATTCGGGAACGATCGCCCGGGTCTTGCTGTGAACGAGGTCAAGCAGGCTCGAACCCTTCGGGCACAAGGTGCCGCGATTGACGGGATTGTCGGGGTCGCCCTCGATGTGAATGACGCTCGGCCTCGCGTTTTTCGCACCGTCGCCGAGGCTGTACATCAGGATGCCGCATGCGACCGAGCAATACGGGCAGGTGCTGCGAGTTTCGACAGTGCGCGCCAGCTTGTATTGGCGGACTTCCGCGAGGGCATCGGCCGGCGAGAAGCCCATCAAGGCAAGACTCGATCCGGCGAGCGTGGCGGCGGACACCTTCAGGAACTGTCGCCGGGATATTGGAATCATCGTCATTGATGACCTCCGCATTTTTCAGGATGACTGAACATATCGCGTACAAGCGCTTTAGGGAATCACACCCGCCCTCACGCGCCTGCCCCCGTTCTCGCGATGCGCGCGAAAAGCCACCGCACGATGTGGGACAGGGTCCTTGCATCACGTGTATCGGCCGGGCCGTATCGGGTGTATCGGGCGTCGCCAGGATCGGACTGGAAGCCAGGGCCGACGGTCGGGAGCGTCTTGACCCGTCAGGCTTCCTCTCCCCGTATTGGTCTGCGCAAGCGCGCTACTGATAGATCGTTGCCATGCGCTCAAGCGGTATGGGCTTGATTTTCGACGCCTGTCCCGCGCAGCCAAACGCTTCATTGCGCAGCCGGACGATGCCTTTCGCCGCCTTCTTCGCCGCGGCCAGGGCCTTGCGCGGATCGAACTCGCTGCGATCTTCCGCCAGCAACTTGCGAGTCGCACCCATCATCGCCAGCCGGATGTCGGTATCGATATTCACCTTGCGCACTCCGCTCTGAATACCACGCTGGATTTCCTCGACCGGCACGCCGTAGGTCTCCTTGATGTCGCCACCGTATTGGCGAATGATCTCGAGCCATTCCTGCGGTACGGAGCTCGAGCCATGCATCACGAGATGGACATCGGGAATCATGCTGTGGATATCCCGGATGCGGTCGATGGCCAGGATATCGCCAGTTGGCTTGCGCGAAAATTTGTATGCCCCGTGGCTCGTGCCGATGGCAATCGCGAGCGCATCGACGCCGGTTTGTTCGACGAAGTCCTTGGCCTGCGCCGGATCGGTCAGCAGCATATCGTGCGACAGTGTGCCTTCCGCTCCGGAGCCATCTTCCTCGCCGGCGGCGCCGGTCTCCAGGGAGCCGAGACAGCCCAGTTCGCCCTCCACCGACACGCCCACCGCATGTGCGAATTCGCACACGCGGCGCGTCGTGGCGACGTTATACTCATAGTCGGACGGCGTCTTCATGTCCTCGCGCAGCGAGCCGTCCATCATCACGCTGGTAAAGCCCGAGCGAATCGACGCCTGACAGACGGCGGGGCTGCCGCCATGATCCTGATGCATCACGATCGGAATGTCGGGATGCGTTTCTACGGCCGCCAGCACCATGTGACGCAGATAGGCCTCGCCCGCATATTTGCGCGCACCCGCGGAAGCCTGCAGGATGACCGGACTGTCGGTCTCCTGCGCGGCTTCCATGATGGCCTGGATCTGTTCCAGATTGTTGACGTTGAACGCCGGCACGCCGTAGCCAAACTCCGCCGCATGATCCAGCAGTTGACGCAATGAAATGATGGCCATGATGGTACTCCTAGCAAGATTGGTGATGGAGCGGGTCGTGTGCCGTGGCGGCACGCTGTTCGAGTATGTCGACCGCAGGCAGCGTCTTGCCCTCGAGGAATTCGAGGAAGGCGCCGCCGCCAGTGGAGATGTAGCTCACGCGATCGGCAACGCCATACTTGGCGATGGCAGTCAGCGTATCGCCGCCGCCGGCAATGGAGAACGCCGGGGATTCGGCGATGGCCTGGGCCAGCACTCGGGTACCGTTGCCGAACTGGTCGAACTCAAACACGCCGACCGGGCCGTTCCACACGATGGTGCCGGCGCCTTTCAGGCGATCGACCAGCATGGCGGCGGTCTTCGGGCCGATATCGAGGATCATGTCGTCGTCTTCGATGTCGGCAACGTCTTTCACGACCGCCGCGGCGGTGGCCGAGAATTCCTTCGCGCATACGACGTCCACCGGAATCGGCACGGACGCGCCACGCCGGGCCATCGCGTCGCAGACGCGCCTTGCATCGCCCACCAGATCCTTCTCCGCCAACGATTTGCCGATCTTGAGGCCGGCCGCCAGCATGAAGGTATTGGCAATGCCGCCTCCGACGATCAGATAGTCGACTTTGTTCGCGAGCGATTCCAGGATGGTCAGCTTTGTCGAGACCTTCGAGCCCGCTACGATGGCGACCAGCGGGCGCGCCGGCTGGCTCAGCGCCTTGCTCAACGCGGCGATCTCGGCAGCCAGCAACGGGCCGGCGCACGCAACCGGCGCATATCCGGCGATGCCGTGGGTGGTGGCTTCAGCGCGGTGCGCGGTACCGAAGGCGTCGTTCACGTAGACATCGCACAGACTGGCCATTTTCCGGGCCAGCGCGTCGCTGTTCTTTTTCTCACCAGGATTGACGCGACAGTTTTCCAGCAGCACCACCTGGCCCGGCTCCACGGTCACGCCGTCCACCCAGTCCTGCACCAGCACCACTTCGCGGCCAAGCAGCTCCGAGAGGCGCCGCGCGACCGGCGCCAGGGAATCGCGTGACTTGAGTTCACCTTCCACCGGCCGCCCCAGATGGGAGGTCACCATCACCGCCGCGCCGGCGTTCAGGCAGAGCTCGATGGCAGGCACCGACGCGCGAATACGCGTATCTTCTGTAATGTTGCCCGCCTCGTCCTGCGGCACGTTCAGATCGGCGCGGATAAACACGCGCTTCCCCGCCAGGTTATCCGCGGCGGCGAGATCGGCAAGCGTAATGACACATGACATGACGGTCTCCTAGCTTGCGATCGCAAACGCGACGGCCGTATCCAGCATGCGATTGGAGAAACCCCATTCGTTGTCGTACCAGCTCGATACCTTCACCAGCCGGCCCGACACCTTGGTCAGCGTCGCATCGAAGATCGACGACGCCGGGTTGTGGTTGAAGTCGGCGGAGACCAGCGGCGCCGTGTTGTATTCGAGGATGCCTTTCAGCGAACCGTCGGACGCGTCTTTCAGGATCGCATTGACTTCGTCCGCCGTGGTGTCCCGTTGGGCGATAAACGACAGATCCACCAGCGACACATTGAGCGTCGGCACACGAATCGCAAAGCCGTCCAGTTTGCCGCTCAGTTCCGGCAGTACCAGCCCGACAGCCGCGGCCGCACCGGTCTTGGTCGGAATCATGCTCATGGTGGCCGAGCGGGCGCGCCGCAAATCCTCGTGATAGACGTCGGTCAGGACCTGATCGTTGGTGTAGGAATGGATGGTCGTCATCAGCCCGGTCACGACGCCCAGCTTTTCGTGCAACGGCTTGACCAGCGGGGCCAGGCAGTTCGTGGTGCACGACGCGTTGGAAATGACCTTGTCGCTGGCGCGGAGCACCTGTTGATTGACACCGTAGACGACCGTTGCGTCGACATCCTTGCCGCCGGGCGCCGAGATCATCACGCGCTTGGCGCCCGCCGCCAGATGAGCCGACGCCCTTTCCTTGGTCGTGAACAGTCCGGTGCACTCCATCACCACGTCGACCCCGAGTTCGCCCCAGGGCAGTTCGGCTGGATTGCGCACTGCCAGCACCCGGATCTTGTCGCCATTGACCACCAGATAGTCCCCATCGACGCTGACCGTGCCCGGAAACTTGCCGTGGGCCGTGTCGTACTGCGTCAGATGGGCGTTTGTGCTGGCGTTGCCGAGGTCGTTTATCGCCACGATCTCGATGTCATGCCGTTTGCCGTCTTCATAATGGGCACGCAGGACATTGCGGCCGATACGGCCATAACCATTGATTGCGACCTTGATAGTCATGGGTCTTGTCTCCGTTCGATTGTTGTCGGTTTCAGGCAGCCGATACCCGCCTGCCCGGTTCCAGAATGTCTGGTAGATCTTCCAGTGAATCCAGCAGGTCGTCGCAGTCCAGCGCCTCTGCGCCGGCCGGTCCCGCGTAGCCATAGCGCACGATGTAGACCGGTATGCCGGCCCCGCGCGCCGTCGCAACGTCGACGGGGGAATCGCCGACCAGAACACTCCTGGCCACGTCGGCGCCGAGCAGGCGGCAGGCATGCCGCACCGGCTCCGGATCGGGTTTCATCTGCGCGATGGTGTCGCCGCCTATCAATACTTCGAGGTACGCGGCGAGCCCTGTCGTCGCAAGCAGTTGCGCGGCAAGCGATTCCGGCTTGTTGGTCACGCAGCCCAGCCGGTACCCTTGCGCGCGCAACGCGTCCAGACCCGCGACCACGCCGGGAAATACACGGCTCAGACTCCCGTTGATCCGCGCGTAGTGCCGGTGGAACAGCGCTTCGGCCTGCGCCGGGTCGGCTGTTCCGTCGATACCGCTGGCTTCGAGCGAGCGCCGCACCAGATTCGGAACGCCCTTGCCGATGAAACCGGCGACGGTGTCGAACGGCAGCGGCGCGGTACGCAGATCGGCCAGCATCTGATTAGCCGCGGCAACGATGTCCGGTGCGCTATCCACCAACGTGCCGTCCAGATCGATGAGCACTGTCTGGCAGATTGTCTGGCGGCTTTCCATCACGGTTGCTTCCCGATCAGCGAGATGGCAGCTTCCGCGACGCGAGTCGAGGTCAGGCCGAAGTATTCGTAAAGCGCTTCTGCCGGCGCGGATTCGCCGAAGCTGTCGATACCGACAGACGCACCACGCTCGCCAACCACACCGCGCCAGTACCACGTCACGCCGGCTTCCACGCTGACGCGCGGCACGCCAGGCGGCAGCACGGCGTCACGATAATCAGCGTCCTGCGCGAAGAACAGCTCGACACAGGGCATCGACACCACGCGCGCGCCAATGCCTCGTTCGGCGAGCGTCTGCGCCGCCCGCGCCGCGATCTCCACTTCGGAACCGGTTGCAATCAGCACGACATCGACCGTGGCCGCGTCGCCCAATACGTAACCGCCGCGCTTGATTCCTTCGATCTGTTCGGCACTGCGTTCCATCGGCGTCAGCGCCTGTCGCGACAGCACGAGGCAGCTCGGCCCGTCGTCCCGCTGCACGGCCGCCAGCCATGCGATCGCGGTTTCCACGCCGTCGCAGGGACGCCAGACCCGATTGCCGGGGATCAACCGCAAGCTCGACGCGTGCTCGACCGGCTGGTGCGTCGGGCCATCTTCGCCCAGCCCGATGGAATCGTGCGTCAGCACGTGAATGACACGCAGCTTCATCAGTGCTCCCATGCGAAGCGCATTGCGCGAGTAGTCGGAGAACGTCAGGAAGGTGCCGCCATAAGGGATAAACCCGCCATGCAGTGCGATCCCATTCATCACCGCCGCCATGCCGAACTCGCGCACGCCGTAGCTCAGATAGTTGCCCGTGCCGTGGTGGTTGACCCAGGTCGATGCCTTGACATTGGTCAGGTTCGAACCAGTCAGGTCAGCCGAGCCGCCGAACAATTCCGGCAACGCGGCGACGAGCGGCTCGAGAGCCAGTTGCGATGCCTTGCGGGTCGCGATCTTCTGATGCAGTGCCGACGAATGTTCATTCACGGCGGACATCACGCCGTCCTCGTAATCGGGCGGCAGCGTCCCTTCGCAGCGGCGCAGCAATTCGGCGGCCAGTTCAGGATACGCGGCGCTGTAGCGGGCAAAGCGTTGAGTCCAGTCGTCCTCCGCCAACGCGCCGCGCTCGCGCGCATTCCACGCGTCGGCAATATCGGCCGGCACGTCGAAAGGCGCAGCCATCCAGCCAAGCGCGTCGCGCATGCCCGCGACCTCCTGCGCCCCCAGCGGCGCGCCGTGCACGTCGTGTCCTCCCGCCTTGTTCGGTGCGCCTTTGCCGATCACGGTGCGGCAACAGATCAGCGACGGTTTTTCACTTGCTTTGGCTTCAGCGACGGCCCGGTCGATGGCCACGGTGTCGTGGCCATCCACGGTCGCCACGTGCCAGCCATACGCGCAAAAGCGCTGGGCCGTATCGTCGGCAAACCAGCCGGACGTGTCGCCGTCGATGGAAATGCCGTTGTCGTCATAGAGGCAAATCAGTTTGCCGAGCCCGAGCTTGCCGGCCAGCGACGCTGCTTCGTGGCTGATGCCTTCCATCAGGCAGCCGTCGCCGAGAAACACATAGGTCTTATGGTCGATGACCGTGTGCCCGTCGCGGTTGAAGGTGGCGGCCAGCAGCCTCTCCGCGAGCGCCATCCCCACCGCATTGGCAAGACCTTGTCCGAGAGGGCCGGTGGTCGTCTCCACGCCGGGCGTGACGCCCACTTCCGGATGGCCCGGCGTGCGGGCATGGAGCTGGCGAAACCGCTGCAGCTCGGAGAGCGGAAGATCGTAGCCGCTCAAATGCAGCAACGCGTACAGCAGCATCGATGCATGACCGTTGGACAGCACGAAGCGGTCACGGTTGATCCACTTCGGATTGGCCGGGTTGTGGCGCAGATGCCGCCGCCACACCACCTCGGCTATCTCCGCCATGCCCATCGGCGCGCCCGGGTGTCCCGACCTGGCTTTCTCGACCGCATCGGCCGCGAGAAAACGCAGGGCATTCGCGCATTGCGATTCCATCGATTGAAATTCCGGAGCATTCATCGCAGCTCTCCTCAAATGGCGCCGAGCGCGCGCTTGCGACGCTCCATCATGCGCCACACGAACGGGGTGAAAATCAGTTGCATGGCCAGTTCCATCTTCCCGCCGGGCACCACAATGGTGTTGGCGCGCGACATGAAGGAGCCGTGCACCATGTTCAGCAGATACTGGCAGTCGATGCCCTTCGGATTCGCAAAACGGATCACCACCATGCTTTCGTCCGGCGACGGAATTTCCCGCGCGATGAACGGGTTCGAGGTATCGACGCACGGCACGCGCTGGAAATTGACGTGGGTGCGGGAAAACTGCGGGCAAATGTAGTTCACATAATCCGGCATGCGACGCAGGATGGTGTCGGTCACCGCTTCGGTCGAATAACCGCGCTGCTTCTTGTCACGCCACAGTTTCTGGATCCACTCCAGGTTGATGACCGGCACGACGCCGATCAGCAGATCGGGATACTGGGCCACATTGACCTTGTCGGTCGCCACGCCACCGTGCAATCCTTCGTAGAACAGCAGATCGGTCCCTTCCGGCAACCCTTCCCACGCGGTGAACGTGCCGGGCTCCTGCTTGTACGGTTCGGCTTCCTCGGTGCTGTGCAGATAGCGACGACGCATGCCAGTACCGGACTCGCCGTAACTGCGGAACAGATTTTCCAGCTCGTCGAACAGATTGGTCTCCGGGCCGAAATGACTGAAGTTCATATTGCCGGTTTGTTCCGCCTCGGCAAGCATGGTCTTCATTTGCTGGCGGTCGTAGCGATGAAAGCTGTCGCCTTCGATCACCACCGATTTCACGCCTTCACGGCGGAAGATGTTTTCGAAGGTCCGTGTGACGGACGTGGTACCGGCTCCCGAAGAACCGGTAATGGCGATAATGGGATGGCGTTCAGACATGACCGTGATCTCAGAGAGGTGCGCGAAACAATCCGCGCTCGTTAAACAGCGGACTCGGAAGATCACCCCCGCCCGGTTCGAGGTGATAGCGCTCGATGCGCTCGACTTCGTTTTTAGAGCCGAACACCAGGCCGACGCGCTGGTGCAGCGAACTGGGCTGGACCGACAGGACCGGCTGGCGCCCGGTGCTGGCGCGTCCCCCGGCCTGCTCCATCACGAACCCGATCGGGTTCGCTTCATAGAGCAGGCGCAACCGCCCTGCCTTGGCGGGATCCTTGGTGTCGCGCGGGTACATGAACACCCCGCCGCGCATCAGGATGCGATGCGCCTCGGCGACCATCGACGCGATCCATCGCATATTGAAGTCCTTGCCGCGCGGCCCGCCCGTACCGGCCAGGCATTCGTCCACATAGCGCTTGATGGGCGCTTCCCAGAAGCGGCTGTTGGACGCATTGATGGCGAATTCCTGCGTATCCTCGGGCACGCGTATACGGGGATGCGTGAGAACGAACTCGCACAGATTCGGGTCCAGCGTAAAACCGTTGACGCCGGTTCCAACCGTCAGCACCAGCATCGTGGTCGGGCCATAAATGGCATAGCCCGCGGCGACCTGGGTGCAGCCTGGCTGGAGAAAGTCTGTGTCCTCCCCCTCATGGAGCGAATCCGGCGCGCGCAGCACGGAAAAAATGCTGCCGACCGACACGTTCACGTCGATATTCGACGAGCCGTCGAGCGGATCGAACGACAGCAGATATTTTCCGCGTGGAAACTGCGCTGGAATCTCGTAAGGTTTCTCCAGTTCCTCCGACGCCATGCCGGCAAGATGCCCGCCCCATTCATTGATGCGCAGAAAGGCGTCGTTGCTCAGCACATCGAGCGTCTTTTGCTGTTCGCCCTGCACATTGACAGCACCACCAGCATTGCCGTACACGCCGCCCAGCGCACCAAACGCGACGGCGCGCGCAATGTGCTTGCAAGCCATCGCCACATTGAGGATGACGCTATTGAAATCGCCTGTGGCCTCGGGGTGGCGCCGGCGTTCTTCAATGAGGAATTGCGTCAAGGTGAACTTCGGAGTCAAAGGCATGATGTGTCTCCCATCGTCTTTTGATCATTTGTAAGTCAGCGCGCCGCTGCGGCTTGTGCGCGCAGGCGTTGCATGACCGTGCGGTAGCCGCCGTCCGCGTCGGCAGCTCCGAAGACCGCGCTGCCGGCAACGAAGGTATCGGCGCCGGCGCGCGCGATCTCCGCAATGTTCTCGACCTTCACGCCGCCGTCGACCTCCAGCGAGACAGGCTGGCCGCCGGCCTCCCGGTGCTGGTCGATGCGGGCACGGGCCTGGCGTAGCTTGTCGAGCGTGCCGGCAATGAAATGCTGCCCGCCGAAGCCGGGATTCACACTCATCAGCAGCACCATGTCGAGCTTGTCGAGGGTGTAATTCAAATACCCCAGAGGCGTTGCGGGGTTGAACACGAGCCCCGCCTTGCAACCGTGATCGCGGATCAGCGACAGCGTGCGATCGATATGGCGGCTCGCCTCGGGATGGAACGTGATGAAATTCGCACCGGCCTTGGCGAACATCGGAATCAGCGAATCGACCGGTTCGACCATCAAGTGCACATCGATGGGAATGGATACGTGCGGCCGGATCGCCTCGCAAACCAGGGGGCCGATGGTCGGGTTCGGCACGTAATGGTTGTCCATGACGTCGAAATGAACGAGATCGGCGCCGGCCGCTTCGATGGCGCGCACCTCATCGCCCAACCGGGAAAAATCGGCCGACAGGATAGACGGGGCAATGCGGATCTGTGCGGTGCTCATTTCAGTTCTCCCTTGAAAGCACGCCGTCGTGCCAGTGATGAAGCGCGGCAAGGTAGTCCACCCAGCGTTGACCCATGCCCGGCACAAGCTGAGGCAATGGCCGCTCCGGATCGCCGAGGTGGGGCAGCACGACGAGCGCTTCATCGAACCAGTGCAGTTCCGTGTAGGGCGTCGTCGTGACGACGGTCGGAATGCCCGCAGCCGTCGCAGCACGCAAGCCGTTGTACGAGTCTTCCACGGCCAGGCAGTCGGCACCTTGCAGACCGAGTTGCTCCAGCACGGCGTGATAGATGTCCGGTGCCGGCTTCTTCACCGGCGCCGTGGCGGCATCGCCAATCGACGCGAAGCGCTTGCGCCAGTCGGCACCCAGTGGCTCACACAGCAACGCATCGAGATTGGCCGGCGTGGTGGTGGTCGCAATGGCGATGGGTATATCGGCGGCCTCGGCCTCGGCGATCAACCGGTGGATACCGGGGCGCAACGGCAATCCACCGCCACTGACGAGCGCGGCATAGTGACGCGTCTTGATGGCATGCACTGCGTCGATGGTTTCATTCACTTTGCAGCCACGGGCTTCCTCCGGGTCGATCGTGCGCCAGTAGTGCAGCAGGCGCTCCTTGCCGCCGGCTACATTCAGCAGGCGCGCGTACAACGCCTCATCCCAGTACCAATCCAGGCCAACCTCGGCAAAGGCCGCGTTGAAAGCTTCGCGGTGCGCCGTTTCGGTATCGGCAAGCGTGCCGTCGACGTCGAATATCAATGCTTGCACGTCTCACTCCTTGTCTTTTGCCTCTTGGAACACCCGACTGGCGAGCAGATCTGCCGCCGTGATGGTGGTCAGCGCGGCGTCGTCCGCCACCGTGTCGGCATCGTTCAGCAACCGCGACGCGTGCCGCAGTCGGGCCCGATCGAGGGCATTGCGCACGCTTCGAGCGTTGGCGAAATGCGGCAATGCCATGCGGCGCTCAAGGTACCGGGCAAATACAGCCCGGCTCTCTTCATCGAAGTGGTATTGCATCGATTCGAGCATCAGCTCGGCAATCTTCAGCAACTCCTGACCGTTGTAGTCGGGAAAATCGATGTGATGCGCAATGCGGGACGACATGCCGGGGTTGGACTCGAAGAACCGGTCCATGCGGTCCTTGTAGCCAGCCAGTATCACGACCAGGTCTTCGCGGTTGTTCTCCATCACTTGCAGCAGGATCTCGATGGCTTCCTGGCCATAATCGCGCTCGTTTTCCGGACGATAGAGGTAGTACGCCTCGTCGATGAACAGCACCCCTCCCATCGCCTTTTTGAGGATTTCCTTGGTCTTCGGTGCCGTATGTCCGATGTACTGCCCCACCAGATCGTCGCGCGTGACGGCCACCAGATGTCCCTTGCGCACATAACCCAGCTGGTGCAGGATGGCCGCCATGCGCATTGCCACGGTGGTCTTGCCGGTCCCGGGATTGCCGCTGAAACACATGTGCAAGCTGGGCGTGCCCGTGCTGAAACCGCGCGCCGACCGCAGCTTGTCGACCAGCAGCAGCGCGGCGATGTCCCGGATGCGGGATTTGACCGGCGCCAGCCCGATCAACTCGCGATCGAGCTGCGCCAGTAATTCGGCGATGCCGGATGTCGCGAGCGCGGTGGACAGGGTGGCCGGCTGCGATTGCTCGATGGTTACAGGCGCGGACATACGACTCTCCTTCGTTTAGTAGCGCTCACCCTCGGGGCGGGACTGAGCCGCATAGCTCTCGATCGAATAGCGGATCCGGCGGCTTTCGTCTTCCTGCCGCACCAGTCGGAAACCCGGTTCGACAGCCGGACGGTTGACGATGAAGGACATCACCACCGACTCGACCGTATGCGTCGAGTCGAAGGCAGTGACGCGGATGTACTGGTTGGGAAACGTCTTGCGGGCGTTGTTGATTTCCAGCAGGAGGCCGGCGGCATCACGCAGATCGAACATCGGCAAGCCGAACATCTCCCAGTACGTATTGCGCGGGTGAGGATCGTCGGTGTATTCGATGCCGACCGCGCAGCCTTTGTCCAGGCAGTATTCGAGCTGCTTGGTGATCTGCTCGTCCGTGAGGTCCGGCAGGTAGGAAAAGGTGCCTTGTGTAATGCGCATGGTGTCCTCTCTTGCGGCAATTCAGCGTTGGGGAAGTCTCGGTCGCGGCGTCATGCCACCGACGCGGTCGGTACGAAGTCCGAAGTGTCGGTCGGCGTGTAATTGAAGGTGATGTCACCCCAGGTGTCGAGCGCGGCTTGCAGCGGCGAGCACCATTTGGCCGCTTCACGCAGGATCTCCAGTCCTTCGTTTTTGATGTCGCGCCCTTCGTTGCGGGCCAGCACCATCGCTTCGAGCGCCACGCGGTTGGCGGTCGCCCCTGCTTGAATGCCTTGCGGGTGACCGATGGTCCCGCCGCCGAACTGCAGCACGACGTCGTCGCCGAACAGGTCGATCAACTGGTGCATCTGGCCCGCGTGAATGCCGCCCGACGCGACCGGCATCACCTTGCGCAGCGACGCCCAGTCCTGATCGAAGAAGAGACCACGCGACAGATCCTGGTTCGTCACCGCATCGCGGCAGACGTGGTAGTAGCCCTGCACGGTAAGCGGATCGCCTTCCAGCTTGCCCACTGCCGTGCCGGTGTGCATGTGGTCCACACCCGCGAGACGCAGCCACTTGGCGATGACGCGGAACGACACTCCGTGGTTCTTCTGGCGGGTATAAGTGCCGTGACCCGCGCGGTGCAGGTGCAGAATCATGTCGTTCTGCCGGCACCATTGACTCAGCGACTGGATACAGGGCCAGCCGACGACCAGGTCGATCATGACGATCACCGAACCCAGTTCCTTGGCAAGCTCGGCGCGCCGGTATATCTCTTCCATGGTGCCGGCAGTGATATTGAGGTAGCTGCCCTTGACCTCGCCCGTTGCAGCCGATGCCTTGTTGACGGCATCCATCACGAAGAGGAAGCGGTCGCGCCAATGCATGAAAGGTTGCGAGTTGATGTTCTCGTCATCCTTCATGAAATCCAGGCCGCCTTTGAGCCCCTCATACACCACGCGGCCGTAGTTGCGTCCCGACAGGCCGAGCTTCGGCTTGGTGGTGGCGCCCAGCAGCGGGCGGCCGTATTTGTCGAGCCGCTCGCGCTCCACGATGATGCCGGTCGGCGGGCCCGCGAAGGTTTTGACGTAGGCCACCGGAAAGTGCATGTCTTCGAGACGGGCCGCCTTCAGCGGCTTGAAGCTGAACACATTGCCGATGATCGAGGCGGTCAGGTTGGCGATCGACCCTTCCTCGAACAGCGACAGATCGTAGGCGATCCAGCAGAAATACTGCTCGGGATTGTTGGGCACCGGCTCGACGCGGTAGGCCTTGGCCCGATACATGTCGCACGCGGTCAGGCGATCGGTCCACACGACCGTCCAGGTCGCGGTCGAGGACTCACCCGCCACGGCCGCGGCCGCTTCTTCCGGATCCACGCCAGGCTGAGGTGTGATGCGGAACAGCGCGATGATGTCGGTTTCCTTGGGTTGGTAATCCGGATTCCAGTACCCCATCTGCCGATACTTGAGCACGCCGGCGGCGTAGCGCTTCGCATCGGGCATCACGGCGCTTTCGACTGACTTGGTCATCGTAGTGTCTCCTGTTTGGTTGACCGACCACATGAGCACCAAGCTTATGCAGCGCGACAATTAATGTATATTCACAAATTGATAACTCTCGATTAAGGGTTCCTTAATGAAAGGCGTAACACTCCGGCAAATTCGGGTCTTCGTCGCTGTTGCGCACCATTTGAGCTTCTCGCGCGCAGCGGACATGCTGAGCCTGACGCCGCCAGCGGTAACCATGCAGATCCGCGAGCTGGAGACGCAGATCGGGCTGCCGCTTTTCGACCGCGAGGGCAGGAACGTTTCGTTGACCATCACCGGCGAATACTTCCTGGTCTACGCGCGAAAAGTCCTCGCAACGCTCAAGGACGCCGAGGACATGGTGGCTCACTTCAAGAAGGTCGAGACGGGGCGGCTCGTCATCGGAATGGTCAGCACGGCGCAGTATTTCGTGCCGCCGCTACTCGGGCGTTTTTGCCAGGACCATCCCGGTGTGGAGGTGAGCCTGTCCGTCGGCAACCGCCAGACGCTGGTGGAGCAATTGCAGCGCAACGAAGTGGATCTGGCCGTGATGGGACGCCCATCCAGCGAGATGGCCACGCGGGCAGAACCATTCGCGGTGCATCCGCACGTATTCGTCGCGGCTCCGGATCATCCCCTCGTGCGACTTGGGCACGCGCCCGCACAGGCACTGGCCGGCTATAACTTCATCGTGCGAGAACCCGGTTCCGGCACGCGCGCGGTGCTGGAGGAGTACTGGAAGCGGCACGGCCTCACCCCCCATATCACGATGGAAATGTCAGGCAACGAGACGATCAAGCAGGCCGTGATGGCCAACATGGGGATCAGCCTCTTGTCCCTGCATACGCTCGGGCTCGAGTTGAGTAACGAGCGCATCGCGATCATCGACGTGGAAGGCGCCCCGGTGCTGCGCCGCTGGCATATGGTGAATCTGCTCTCGAAGGTGTTGTCGCCGCCCGCCGAAGCGTTTCGTTACTTCATGCTCGAGCACGCGGAAGAATTCCTCACGCGGGAGTTCGGGCACGTATGACGCGGGCGCCCTGCAGCCTCGGCGAATCCGCATCAAGCGCTGAAGATGCAGCGCCCCGCAGGATCCACGATGCTGCTGCGGGGCGCGGAGATTGGTCGAGCCGTCGACCGTGAACTCTCCCGGTTCGAGCGAACGAAGTCACGTGGTGAAAAAGACGAGATACACCTGAGCGTTCTGATCGCGTCTGTCCCGAATGTTCCGCACGACCTTGACGCCGATGAATCTCGTCCTGTCTCAGTGCCGTATGCACAGCCCCTTCCGGGGCGACGCCGCGTTCAATGAAAGAGCTTCAACGCCTGCACGAGCGTATTGGCGACACCCCATGTCAGCGGAATCAGTGCATACAGCCAGAACACGGCGAGCAACACCTTGTTGGTTGGATGAGCGGTTTGCGTCGACATTGCAATTCTCCTTTGTGTCTTTGCAGCGTTAGTTGCCGGCCGCGAGTTGCGCTTCCGTCATGTGATGCTTGTCATGCACGCGCTTCACCAGCAGGTTGCAGACGAAGCCGATCAGGAGCACCACCACCATGACGTGTACGGTCATCGTGTACGCGTTCGCGTTCGCGACACCATGCGCGATCTGGTACGCGCGAAGGTAGTTGACGAGCACGGGACCCGCGACACCTGCCGCCGCCCACGCCGTCAGCAGGCGGCCGTGAATGCCGCCGACGTAAGCCGTGCCGAACATGTCCGCGAGATACGCGGGCACGGTCGAGAAGCCGCCACCGTACATCGACAGGATCAGGCAGAAGCACAGCACGAACAGCGCGATATTGCCCGTCGCCGCGAAGGTCGGCACGAAGTAGTACAGGACGGCGCCCAGCGCGAAGAAGATGAAGTACGTGTTCTTGCGGCCCACGTAGTCCGATGCCGAGGCCCATAGGAAGCGGCCGCCCATGTTGAACAGCGACAGCAGGCCGACGAAACCGGCGGCAGCCGCGGCCGTGACGGTGTCCTTGAAGCTTTCCTGGATCATCACCGAAGCCTGGCCGATAATCCCGATCCCGGCCGTCACGTTCAGGAACAGCACGAGCCAGATCAGATAGAACTGCGGCGTCTTCAACGCCTGGTCGATGTGCACGTGATTGCGCGTGATCATCTTCTGCTTCGCGGTCGCGGGCGGCGTCCAGCCGGCGGGCGCCCAGCCGGCCGGCGGCACGCGAATCGCGAGCGCGCCGATCGACATCGAAATGAAGTACGCAACGCCGAGCACGACGAATGTCTCGGACACGCCCACACTCGTTGCGCTCTTGAAGTGGTTCATCAGCGCGACCGACAACGGCGCGGCGATCATCGCACCGCCGCCGAAACCCATGATCGCCATGCCCGTTGCCATGCCACGTCGGTCCGGGAACCAGCGGATCAGCGTCGAGACGGGCGACACGTAGCCGAGCCCCAGTCCGATCCCGCCGATCACGCCGTAGCCCAGATACAGCAACACGATCTGGTGGGTCGACACGCCGATCGCCGACACGATGAGGCCGCCGCCGAAGCAGCACGCGGCCGTCAACATCGTGCGGCGCGGGCCGACTTTTTCGAGCCACTTGCCCGCGAATGCCGCCGACAGGCCGAGGAACGCGATCGCGAGCGAGAAGATCCAGCCGAGCGTGGTCAGCGTCCAGTCGTCCGGTGCGGACTTCGTGATGCCGATGACTCTCGTGAGCGGTCCGTTGAACACGGAGAACGCATAGGCCTGGCCGATGCACAGGTGCACGGCGAAGGCGGCCGGCGGCACCATCCACCGGGAGAAGTCCGGTCGGGCAACGGTCGCCGCCTTCGAAAAGAACGGCGCGTCGCCCTTGCGGCCGGCTGGCTCGAAAACACTGCTCATAGTCGTCTCCATTGGGGGATCGTGCGTAATCCGATACCGGATGTCGCCCTTTCGTTTGCAGATCTACGCACCAGAAAATACTGAGCGAAGACGGAACGGCTACGGTTCACCGAACGGGAGTCGAAGGCGACTCCTGTAGGTATGCGGACCCCGCCTTGCTTCAGTAAAGATGTTTCAGCAACCTGCCAATCCACTTTCTGATTAATCAAGTCATTCGCCAGATCCAGAACCCCGGTTCATTCCGATTCATAGTATTGGGGACCGCCGACATGTTCGCTCGCCTGGCCATGAACCTTGAAGGCGGCATGGCATGCATCTGAGCGCGCCAGAGGCGTGACGCTTTTTCGCATCCGGGATTACGCCACCTTTTGTGGGACTTCGTCATCGTGTGCCTCCGGTCCTAGACCTCATGGACACCAAGCTTATGCGGGCGCGATACTGAAAGTACATTCACGATTTCTTTGCTCTCAATTCAGAATCTCTTAGCGGAAGGCGTGACGCTCCCGCAGATCAGCTCGGATTGACAAGGACGGTGCTACTCGTGCTGCCGTTTCGCGATGACAGGAAGCAAGAAGACGCGGCTTACATATAAGGTCCCGGTACTTTTGTCGAACGGTAATGTTTCGAGTGCCGTAGCCCGTGCATTGACCTAAGGAAGGTCTGAACAACTCGTTTTCAGAGCACTGCTCTTTTGCAGCGTAGGGCGTATCGATCGTAAGCGTGGGCAGGCAGTTTGGTCGTTCGGCTTTTGAAGCATGATGACCGTCGTTTGCAGAGACTCCCGGCCTCAATCTTCACGCGCTTCAAGCCTGGTTCTGGCTCAAGGTGTTCAACGAACTGAAGACCCGCGGCTGCCAGGACATCCTGATTGCCGTGGTCGACGGCCTGAGGGTGCTGGCCGAAGCGATCGGCACGGCTTACCTCCGTACCACGCGAAGCCGGTGAAACGGCGCTCGTGTCGACGAACGCATCATTGCGATGTACGCGCGCGGCATGAGCGTGCGCGAGATCCAGGCGTTTCTGGCCGAAAGCCAACACGACAAAATCGCGTCGAACTGCGTTCGAAGGCGGCAACGCATGCCGATACCTATCATCGGTGCTCCCGATATTCACACACGCCCGCCCGGTCCCTAGAATCTCTTCACCGTCGCCTTGGCCGCAGTTGCGCTGCCCCCTGTAAGAAGCATCCTGCTCACAGGCTGACTTCGCGACAAACCTCGCCGAAAGCGCCGCAGCGATCGTGTCTGTTCTTGCGCACGCGCGAGACCGCAATGCTCGCGTTTCGTCTTGGAGACTACGTACCGATCGACTATATACACAGTACATACCCGGACACGCAACGTCGTCCTCGCCTCGTAGCGTGAGTCCGGACGTATGAGTATTCGCCGGCGCGCCATTCGCGAGGATTGCCCTGCAATATCTA
>NZ_JAGIPX010000093.1 GCF_017814945.1 Paraburkholderia sp. LEh10 | reverse complement strand
TGTCCGGCGCTCAAACTACCCGGAACACGACATTTCTATTTAGCGGAAACCCGACATTTCTATTTGGGACCTACACATGAAAATGTTGATAAAAACAATTATGTAAAGCCGAACGCCCGAACGGTACCGATCAGGTACCGTTCAGACCGCTTCATCGATCAGTCGTGTCAGATGCGCCTGCAACTCAATGCGGCACGCCAGCCTCTGTCGAGTCAGAACCCGGCAGCTTGCGCCGACACATGCTCCGCACGCCCCACCAGCGCGGTCCGCATGGATATCGGCCATGTGCTCAGCCACCGCCCCCGTGCTCCGTCACGCGACCCGATGTCTCCGACATGACGTCCACGTGATCGGTCAGCTGCAGTGAGTCCAAGAGGGGCGCGCGGAAGTGCTCGCACAGCCGGAATGACTCCAGCCGCCGGCAGGCAAGTCTCGCAACCCGACGCTGGAACGCGCCGAGCTGTCTCAGCTCTCTCGCCGCCTGCTTCACCTCCGTCGGCGACAGCCCGGCGCGACGCGCGAGGTCGCCAATCAGAAGCGTGCGCCAGGTCGTGAAACTGAGCAGCGGCGCGGCGATCAGCGCGAGCCTGAAGGCCGCATCGGACACGCCACTGCGGCCCACCTCGGTCAGGAACGCCTGCTCCTGCGCGGTCATGCGGTCTGGCGCGATGCGCACGCCGTCGGACTGTCGCGACTGCCGTTGTTCCATCGTGTGATTCCTCCATTCACCGGCCACAGGGCGCAAGGCGGTCATTGCTGGATCGTCGCGTGCTTCATCAGTCCCGCCGTAAAGTCCGCCGCGGCCTGCTCGAGCGCAAGCGCCTGCAACTGCTGACGGATCGTGTCCTTCACCTGTTCAAATGACGGCACCTGAGTCGGGCGCTTCGCGTCGAGCTTCACGATGAAGCGGGCGTTACCCACCGGGATCGATTCTGGCGTCACACCGCCCACCGGCAACTGTGTAATTGCCTGCGCAACCGCGAGCGGCAGGCCGTTAGTCTTGCCCTCTGCCACAGGCGTCCTGAAGCTCACCCACGGCAGTTGCCCGCCATTCATCTTGCTGGGCGCGACGCTGTACTGCTGCGCCAGCACATCAAACGACTTGCCCGCCTTCAGTTCGCTTATTACGGTAGCCGCCGTGGCCACATCAGTGACCGCGATCACGCGCGGCTTGTATTCTTCCTTGCCGAGTGAGGCGACAATCTCGTCGTACCGCGCCTTGACTTGCGAGTCCGTCACTGGGGCCGGTCGGACGTTGTCCTTCAGGTAGAGCTGCGTCTCGGCTGAGACCTTCGCCGCATTCATCGCCTGCTGCACTTCCGGCTTCGCATCGTAATGTGCCTGCTCCGCGTTCTGGCGGAACAGTTCGCGTGCAACCAGTTGGCCCTTGAGCGCCTGACGCAGGGACGGTGTGTCCGGCTGGTGTGTCGTCTGTACGGCGATCCGCACCGCGTCGTCAAGCTGCGCCTGCGGGATCGTCACACCGTTGACGACGGCGGCTGTACCGGTCGGCAGCGACGTGGCAGGGACGGAAGCCGTCTGCGCAAACACGGGTGCCGCGACACCAAGATACAGCGCGGACGCGGCAGCAAATGCGGTCCAATGAGGGAATTTCATCACATGCTCCAGTTCAGGGTTCCAAGAATGAGGGTGGCTTTCGGCCCCAGTGCGGCCGGTTGCGTGAGCGCCCGCCCGGCGAGCAGTTCGCCGGAAAGGACCTGTTTGCGCCACTGCCACTGCGCGCGCACGCCGGCGCCAACACCGGCGAGCGTCGGAAAGCCCGGCACAGCGATCAGGCTTGCCTTGCCCGCGTCGAAAAACACATACGGCTCGATGCGGCCATCTTTCCAGGCGGGAGCGTTAACCCACGCGAGTTCGTTGCGCGAGTACAGGCCACGGTCACCGGCGATCTCGCCCGAGCGGAAGCCGCGCACGGTATCCATGCCGCCCAGGTACAGCTGCTCCGAGCCATAGAGCGCGACGTTCGCGTACTGGCCGCCGAACGTGCCGCGATACGCGAGCGCAACCGCCCCCAGATTCGGCAGCGGCACCGTGAAATTCGCCGTCGCATCGAGCTTCGTGAACTGGCTATGCGCATCGGAGCGCGCGATGCCGTGCGCGTCATGATCGGCCTCCAGCCACGGCAGGCCCTGCGACAGACCGGCATCGAGTGTGACGCTGCCCGGCGCGTCGTTGAGCACGAAGCGGTGCAGCCAGTTGCTGCCCACGCGCAGCACCGCGAGATGCTGCGGGTTCAGGTCGATGTCGTTGACCTCGCGGTCGGTGCGCCGCCACGACAGCGTCGCATCGAGGTTGACGATGTTGGCCTGCGTGCGATCCAGCGTGTAGTTCCAGCCGAGGATGTGACTGAGCGTGCGCCCGTACAGCAGCGCGGTCGTGCCCACCACCTGCTGGTATTCCGAATCGGACAGCGTATAGCTGAACGTGTGGCGACCGAACGGCACGGCGACCGAGCCCACCAGCGCGTTGCTCTCCAGGCTGTCGATGAAGCTCAGGCTCAGCGACTCCTGCAGGCCGATGAGGTTGTCCGCCTCGATGCCGGCGCGGTAGCGCGTGATACCCGTCGCCGTGCTGCCGTAGTTGTCGACACCGAGTGTGTAGTACAGGCGGTCACCGGGCGGGTTGCGGATCGCAACGACAGAGTCGCCCAGACTCTGGCCGGGCAGGATCTGCACTTCGGCCTGGTTACGCCGCAGCCGGTTAATCTGCGAGACGCCCTGATCGAGGTCGGACAGCCGCAACGCATCACCAGGTGCCGCCGGAAAAACGTTCTCGTATCCGGCGTCGGTGAGCCATCCACCACCTGCCGGATGCTCATCCTTTCTGAGTCGGTGGATGGGTTCGCCGTTGACCGTATAGGCGCCGACGCGGCCAACCTGAATCGTCACCATCAGTGTGCCGCTACCGAGATTTTGCGGTCCGAGCAGCGCCCGCGTGGTGACGTAGCCGACCGACACGAACGCATCCGTGAGCCTTTTCAGGAGCACGTTGATACGGTGCGAGCCGAGCGCGTGGCCAGTAAACGGCGCGACGATCGCGTCGAGCTGCGAGGACGATACGCCGGACTGTGGCACGAACGGCGTGTTGTCCGGCCTCACCAGCAGGATACGGCTGACCGTGAAGGTCGGTCCCGTTTCGAGGATCTGGTCGACGGGCGTATCCGGTGGAATGTCGAGTGTGGTTTCCGGCGCCGACGGCGCGACGGTGATTGACGCGGGCGGCTGCGCGAGCTGCCGCTGGCGGGCCTGCTCGCGCTGCTCGTCAATGAGCTGCTGGCCGGGGTCCTGCACCGGTCGCACCGGCGCGACTGGTGGCAGGATCGATGCTGGTGATGGAGGTGTCTGTGCCAGGGCCGGCGTCATGGTCACGACCGGCAGGACGGTGGCCGCGAGCAACGTCGCGCACCGCCTCACGGGGAGCGGGGGCAGGCGCATCAGTAGCCGATCCAAGTCGTCAGGCCCAGATGCTGGCCGATCTGCACCGGCGTGCGCGACGGTGCATGCACGGTCGTGATGGTGCCCGTGGCGGTCACGCCCTTCGCGCCGCTGATCGAACCGCCGTCGATGATCGCGTCGCCGGTAAGCCGCACCGCGCCGTCGGCCGTAAATCCGCCGCCCACGTCGGCCGCGATGATCTGCGCCCACGTGCTGCCGAAGAACGCCTTGAAGCCGCGGTCCTGGTTGATCGCCGAGTAGCCGGTGACACCCCGCGCGTAGGTGACGGGCGCTGTCACGTCGAGATTGCCCTGCGCGAACACATTGCCGCCGATGTTGCGCGCGACGTTGCCCGCAGTAATCGAGAGGTCGGTGCCGGACTGGATCGTGCCACCGTACGGCAGCACCGTACTCGAGGCGCTCGCGTGACAGACGATCCAGCAGCCGCGCGAATAGCCCGCCTGGCCGGAAAACACCGCGGCGTTCGTGAACGTGTCCTTCGCGGTGATAGTGACAGCGCCATCGTTCGACTGGATGATGCCGCCGGCGTTGGTCACATTGTTACCTGAGATCGTCACCGGGCCCACCGTCGAGGCGATGTAGGCGAGCTGCGCCGGTTCAGTCACGGTGCCGTAGTCGACGTCGAAACCGCTTGTGGTATGCGTCAGGAAAAGGAAACTGCCCCCGTTGCGCGAGTAAGCGATCGGCTGCCCACCATTGACGCCGCTGCTATGGTCGATGACGTTCTGCACGTCACCCTGCGCGGCAAGCGTCACGCCCTGGTTCGAGAGGATGCGGGCATTGTCGTTGGTGATGTTGCCCTGGGCTGAAAGGGAGGCCGTGCCGTTCGCGGCGAAGACGATGCCGAGGTTCGCCGGGGTCGAGCGATTCGTGATGCTCCCGCCACTGGTGAGCGTGACATTGCCGCCGGTGGCCGTGCCATCGGACGCGACGCCGCCCGCCTGGATCACGCTGCCGGTGTTCGAGATGTCGCCGGTCGAGGTCAGGTTGACGGAGCCTGCGGCAGCTGCCAGGGTTGACGGTCCGGTGGCGTCGTCAGCGAGCGCGATCGCGCCGGCCGCGACGGTCACGTCGTGCGCGGCTGTCATCTGCGCGCCCTGCAGCGACACCGTGCCGGGCGTCGTGACCGTGATGTCGTGCTCCGCCCTGATCGAGCCATCGGCTGCCGTGATGTCGCCGTTGGTCGAGACGACGACATCGCCCGCGCTCGCGTAAAGCCTTCCAAGATTGCGCACGCCTGCGCCCTGGTCGGTGACGACCAGTTGCACGCGGCCACCCGTGAGGCCACCCGCAGCCGTGATATCGATCGCCAGACCCGCACTTGCCGTGCCCGGCGACGTGGTGCTGGCGAGCCAGTCGTGGCTGTTGTCCGATGGCGAAAAGCCGGTGTCCCATGTCGTCGTGCTGTCGCCGATCGTGGCGCGCACCCCGCCTGTGGAACTGGTGAAGTCGTTCGTGACCGGACCATTCACAGCCAGATGCTTCGCGACGAGATCGAGATTCACCAGCGTGCCCGACAGGCCGCCCGGGCCGATCGTGATCGTGCCACCGTTCGTCGTCAGCATCACGTTGCGTTGCGTGACGCCGGGTGCGAGCGTCAGGTCGCTGAAGCTCACCTGGCCGGTTGAAAGCACCACGTGGCCGGCGTTCACGAAGCTGCCGCCGTCGACCGTCACCCCGTTCGGGTTGGCCAGAATGACATTGGCGCGCGGCCCCAGCACGGCGATTGCCCCCTGGATCAGCGACGGGTTCGTGCTGGTCACCTGGTTGACGATCGTCTTTGCGTTGACGCCGGTATTGATCAGGTCAGCACCGGCCGACGACACGTTGAACGACGTATAGGTGTTGTGCGAGACGCCGCCGATCGCGGGCGCAAGGTTCACAGTCTGGTGGCCATTCGCGGCCGTCGAAACTGAGGTCGAGGTGCCGCCGTCTGCAACGATGCCTGCAGCATGGGCACTACAAGCTGGCACCCCGATCGCCAGCCAGACGAGAGTCGCGATACGTGTAGGTCGAGAAATCTTCATGCGTTATTCGTGCTTTTTTCTGATTAGCAGTCCTGATGTGTTAAATCGCTCCCCGCCAAAATCGGAGCATGCTCGCCATGCGTAATATCAGTGGCAACCGCCCCGTTTGGAACTCCGCCGCCCCGAACTTACGTCTTGGAACTGGTACGGGGGTGCCGAGCCCCGCGAACGCTGCTAGTGCCGCCTGCTGGCCCGCATCGAGCGGCGCACCCGTCGGATCGATCGCGCTAATAAACTCCGGACTCAGCGCCGCACTGGCCGCCCCGCCAATGGCCCCGCCGGCGCATCCTGTGCCCAGCGCCGCCGAACTGGCGCAGCCCAATGCTGCTTGTGATTAAGCTGACAAGGCATCCAGGTGAGTGCGGATTGATTGCACCGGCGGGTTTGGTTGCTTGCTAGCACTGGGCGCGACGGTAACACCTTGCAACATCATGCACAGCACAAACCCAAGTATTTGCAGAAATCGGACAATGGAAAAGAACGTCTCTTTCAGATCGACGCGGTAGCGGATTGCAGCGCCATTTGCCAGCTTGCCTGTGGCATAGACGGCGCTTCCGGGCAGGCAAAACAACGCGGACAGCGCGCCTGAAACGAAGCGTGCAAGAAGCAACGTTCCGATCACCGCTGCGATTACATGCGTTTCCAGCATCCAGCGCGGCTGGCCGACCACATTCGTCAATACCGTGTCCGAAAAGTTGGCGTAGGCCGAAATGCCTCCGCATATCGCAGCAAACAAAAGTGACAGCGACCAAGACTTACGTGCCTTTGGACTTCTTAGAAATTCGAACATGACCATCCTCAAGCCACAGCCGTTCGACGCATGCGCGATCGTTGTTGTGGTTGTTGTTGAACAGGAAGTCCAACTTGCGCCCGTTATCACCGAACGTGAGTTCGCTCTCCGTGTTTGTGGCAACAAACTAGAGCGACCACGTCCAGATTGACAAAACGACTACGGCACGTTTATCGGAAACATCCCAAGAATGTTTCTAAGGGAGAAATGGGCGTTCCCGGCAGGCGTCCAGAAGTTTTTCCGATCTTCCCCCGCTCTGATGAACTCTGCGCGTCGTTTTAACTCATTCGGGGACATGTTCTCGTCGTTTACTGTCGATACTTCCTCTAGCTTATCGAGCTCAACCGAAGACAGCGACCCATCAAGCTTCCCAACCAAAAACTGATTGGTAAGCAGCGTCCAAACGTCATCATTCAACCAGAAAATAAAAAGCGGAACGCCGTACCCGCCCACCGTCTCCAAGACTTTCCTTGCGGGCTGCTCGTTCGATAGCAAGAAATGCCGCCACGCATAGGTCTCCAGGTGAAGCTTTCCAGCTCGCCACAGGATTCGATTTTCGTACCAGTCTGACTTTTTCATTTCTTTCCCACCGGAAACGTGATGATGTAATCACCGGATGTCCCGGGATTCAATTTGACGGTCCCGCCATAAAGTGGTCGTCCGCTCTGTGCGAAATTCTGCAGAAGTGCATCAAGCTTCGGGTTGGCAAGATATCCTGAATTTACCTCAACAGACGTTGCCCCCAAGGACCCCGCGTAATTCACCAACGTTTGGACATCCGCGAAGCTCATCGAATTTGTTAGGCCAATTGTGACCTGCGCGACGCCCCTGCTGTTGACTGTAACGGCATTCAGGTTGACACCGAGATTCTGAGCCGCACTTTGAACAACCGCCGAGTTTTTGACCCCTCCTGCAAGCGGCGGAAGACCGGCCGCTTCCTGCCCACCCGTTGCTGTCTCATTATCCCCGGCCGCATCCCGGATCGGCGTCGCCGGAACCGAATGCGTGTCTTCATAGCGCTCCCGCTCGCTTTCGGACATCGAACTGCGATCCAGCGGCACACCGCGTATATGTTGCCCAGCATTGTTGAGCGCCTCGTTCTGTGCGGCCGTCGCGCCACCGATCGCATTCTGCCCCGCAAGTCCGGCAAGGCTTCCCCCCGCAAGCGTTGCAAACGCTGCAAGTGCCGCCTGCTGGCCCGCATCGAGCGGCGCACCCGTCTGATCGATCGCGCTAATAAACTCCGGGCTCAGCGCCGCACTGGCCGCCCCGCCAATCGCCCCGCCCGCGCATCCGGTCCCCAGTGCGGCCGAACTGGCGCAGCCCAATGCCGCGTGAGCCGCTACGTAGCCCAGCTCACCGGTCGCACCTGTCCCAAAGAATTTCGCATCGTTCAGATTGCCAATCGCATACGCGCCTGCGGCCGCCACGTCACTCGCCGCGCTGTTGCGCAGGCTGGTGAGGAAACTCCCCCGTCGATGGCCGTCTTCACGCCCGCCTGGACAAGCGCATCGCCAGCCATAGCAGCAACCTGCATCGGTACCGACCCGGCCGTGGATGCACCCGCCTGCGGCACCAGCGAATTGCCCACGTTTTGCACACCTGCGAGCGACGCTAGGCTGTCGGGCGAGCCGCTCATGTTGAAGCCGATGCCGCCGCTGTCGAGCGTAATGCCACTCGTGAGCCCTGCCGTCAGGCCACCAACGGCGGCACCCTTCATGAGATCGCCGAAGTTCAGGCTCAGGGAATTCATGAAGTCGCCGGCGGCGGCCCCGGCGAGACCCGCCGCGGCACCCGCGATGGCGGCATTGGCAACGCCGCCCACTGCAAACGCCGAACTCGCCAGAATCCCCGCTGCGGCGTTCGCTTCGGCAATCGTGCCGCCTGCCGCCAGCGTGGCCATGCCCGCATCGGCCGCAGCAGCCTGCACGCCCGCGACCGCGGCCGAAGCCGCGCCTGCCGTCACGATGGAGATGGCCACGATAATCACCATCTGGAACACGATGATGGGTCCCATGCCGCCATCGGCGATGACCGTCGTGTTCAGGTTGTTGCTGACCGTGGACTGCGTGAAGTTCGTGCCGAGCTGGCTTTTAAGGTTCGCCAGCATCTGCGACGTGGCGGCCTGGTTCACGCTGCCATCGGCATTGATCTGCTGCAGCGCCCCGCCGATCTGGTTCAGGGTCTGCACGTTCATGTCGTAGTTCATCGCCGACATGAAGCCGCCCTGCTGTACCACCGTGCCGGTCGTCACCGCGACGCCGCCGTCGACTTCCTGGTAGATCGTGCCGATGTTGGTCGAGCGCTGCTCGCTCGTGAGGCTCGCGGTATTGACCGTGAGGTTCTGCGCCGAGATCGAACCCGTATTGAGGATGCTGTTGGCGTAGTTGAGTGCGACGTTCGTGCCCGTGATCTCGCCATCCGCATTGACGCTCGCAAAGTTCTGCGGCAGCAATACTTCGGGCATCAGCGCCTGCACGGTCGGGCACGCGCCGTTGCCGGTGGCCGTGCAACCCGGCTCAGGCACCGTCTCCTCGACGTACCACAGCATCGGCGCATTGATCTGGGCGAGCTGCGCCTGGCTCAGCTGCGTGCCCAGCGCGATGTTGTGGTCCTTCGCGTACTGCAGCGCCGCGCCATAGAGGGCCGCCTTGTCCTGGTTGGCGATCGAGGACTGGCTGGTGCTATCGGTCGCACTGGTCGTGCTGTAGAAGCTGGCCTTGCCCGTGGCCTGCAGCGCTGCCTGTTCGATCTGCTGGTCTTCGGTGTACGGGTCGTAGTAGAAGGGCACGCTGCCCGGCTGCAGGTTCGACGGCAGCGCCGCGAGCAGCGCCGCTGGCGACAGGTCGCCCATGACCTGCGCAGCCGGATTGTTCGTCAGGTAGCTGACCGACACGGTCTGTCCGCCGAGCGTCTGCACGCTCGACCCCGTCGGTGCCGTGGTTCTGGCGACGGTCGGCGCCACCGGCTTGCCGACCGTCGTCACGCCGATCGGCGTATTCGCCGGCAGCCCGGCCGCGCCCGTTACCGACGTCGGCTGGCCGCTGAGCGTCGTTACCCGTCCCGCGCTGTTGACGGTCGGGAGGCGGCGTTGATCGTGACATTGTTCAGCGCGGTAACGAGGCTGCCAGTGTTGCTGAAGCTGCCTGCCGTCAGGTTGACATTGTGATTCGCCGTGATCGTCGCCGGGCTGGCCGACTGCACGTCGACGTACGCCTCACAGTTGCTCGTGCAGCCCGTGAAAGGTGTGCCCGTGCCGTAGTTCTGGTGGACCTGCACCGGCGCGACAATGGTGTTCGTCAGGGTTGCCGCGTTGATGTTGACGTCGTTGCCTGCCGCGATCGTGCCCGACGTGTTGGTGACGCTCGCTGCCTGCGTGAGCGACGAAGGCGTCGTCGACGCATCGCTGGCCGCTGTGCCCGACCCGCCGATCACGACGTTGCGCTTCGCGACGAGATTGCCGTACGTATTGCTGACCGTATTCGCGGCGATCACGATGTCGTTACCGGCCGTGACCGTCGCGTTGTTGTGCTGGTAGCTGTACGTCTGCGAGTTCGGATTTGTAGTGGACCCGCTCGCGCAACCGGAAAAGCCCGGCGCACAGCCTGCCGTGGTCGTCATTGTCCCGGTGTTGGTGCCCTGGTTCGTGAAGCCGGACGCGGTGATATTGACGTCGTTGACGGCAGCGAGCGTGCCCGCGTTGGTCAGGTTGCCACCCGCGAGGTTCAGGTTGTGGCCGGCGACGATCTGGCCCGTGCCGCCCTGCACGGTCATCGAAGAGGTGGTGGACAGCGGCGTGACGGTCCCTGCCGCATTGAGCCGGATGCCGGATGGATCGAGACAGTCGCCAGCGGTCTGCGGGCAACCATTCGAGCCGTTCGGCCCGAAGAAGCTGCTCCAGATCGAAATGGTCGACGGCGCCTTCGTGAGGAAGCTGTTGATCGACGCCATGTCAACGGTATCGGTGACCGTTGAGGAATAGGTTGATCCGCCGTTCGACAGCGACTGAAGGTTTAACGAAACATCATTGCCTGCACTGACGGAACCGCCCTGATTGTTCAGGCTGTTCGCCGTGATGCCGAGGTTGTGGCCGGCTGCAATCACCGAACCGGCCCCGGACTGTGATCCGGTCGTGGTGGTTGTCTCAATGGCTGTCGGCAGCGCAACGGTGATCGACGCAATGGCGCTCGATGCATTCTGCGGTGTCTGGACAAACCATGCGGTCCCCCCGCTGCCCGTGGACACTTCAACGAACGTTACGGTGCCAGACGTGGTAACGGGCGCGCTGGTCGCGACGCCGTAGCCCGACAGGGGCGATACCATGCCATCCGGTGACAGCGCATCGGCCAGCGTTACATTCTGCTGGAACGCATAGACATTGCAGCAGAAACCGTTCTCGGCGGCATACAGGGATGCACTGTCGACCGTATCGGTGCCCACCGTCAACGCCATGGCCAGCGCCGGATTGTTGATGACCGTGGTCGTTGTTGTGGTGGTCGTGCCCGACGCTGTCGAGTTGTTGACGTTGTTCGCCGTAATCGACAGGTCGTTCGTCGCCGACAGCGTGCCACCGGCATTGCCCAGATCGCCGCTCAGGCTGACCGTCATGTTGCCCGTGCCACTCGCACCGTTGCCGGCCTTCGTGATCCCGTTCGAATTGTCGTAACCCGAACCCGAGATCGTCAGCGCGTTGAGCGCCTCGACCGTGCCCGCGTTCGTACCTGAGCCGTTGAGCGTGAAGGCATCGCTCGCCTGCACCGTGCCGCCCGTCTGGTTGGCCAGCGACCCGTTGACCGTCAGGTCGTGCGCGTTGACTGTACCGGCGTTGGTGACCGCGCCGTTGAGCGCAAGCGTGCCACTACCCTGATTGATCGTGCCAATGTTGCTGATGCCCCGCGTCGCGGACACATTCACGGCTGTGCCCGGCAGCGTCCACGTGCCGGTGTTGCTGACCGATTGCGCGGACAGATTCAGGCCATTGCCGCCGTTGACGGTCCCGAACGATGCGGCCGACGGATCGACGGACTGGTTCGGCAGCGCGAGCGTTGCGACGTTCTGCGCGAGGATCTGGCCGCCGGAGTTGTTATAGCTGCCGTTACCGCCCGTCACCGTGACCGACGTGTTGCCAGCCGCAGCCGTCGGGTTGTTCACGTCGCCCGCGAAGATCAGCCCGTTGCTGTTATTCAAGGAGGCCGTCGTCAGCGCCAGCGTATCCGTCGCAAGCAGCGCACCCGAATTGGTCGTGCCGTTGGTGACGTTCAGCGTATTCACCGGCCCGTAGATCGAACCACTGTTGACCAGATCCGCCGCACTGACGGTCGTCGTCTGCAGCGACGACAGGGCGCCCTGGTTCGTGACTGTCGAGCCCGATACGCTGAGGTTGCCGCGGGCCATCTGCGTCCCAACGTTCGTCACGGTGCCGCCCGCCAGCGCCGCGTCACCCTGATACGCGGCGGTTCCACCCGTCGTGAGGCTGCTCGTGCCCGTGGCACGGTATGTCCCGCCGATCACCGCGTTGGCCGTGGTCACGTTCGCCCCGGAGAGCGTCGCATTACCCGCGACGGTGAGTGCCGGCGCGCTCGCGCTATATGCGGCGCTCAGCTGGCCAGCCGATGTGTCGAGGCGGTTCGTTGCTGTCGCAACCAGATTGCCGCCGACAGCGAGTCCCTGCGTCGTGATGCTGGTACCCGTGAGGGTGGCGTCCTTCGAAACAGTCGTCTGGCCGGCCAGCGTCAGGTTCTGGCCCGCGTTGAGGGTGGCCGAGCCAGCCGACGAGACCGGACCACCTGCTGTCAGATTGCCGCCCTGTGCGTTGATGGCAAGGTTACCCAGGCTCTGGACGCTACCCTGTGCGGCCACGTCCGTGCCTGCACGGATCGTCATGTCGCCACCGGACAGCGCGTTACCGGCGAGCGTCGCACTGCCATGGGTGGCGGTCAGCGTCCCGGTGCCCACGGCGGTCGTATCGCCGACGGCCAGGTTCTGCGCAGCCGTCGCGTTCAGGTTGTTGCCGGTCTGGATCGCGCCCGTGATGCCAATATTCCGGCCTGCTGAAAGCGTCGTGTCGTGCGCGACATTGACCGCGCCACTGCCAGTGATATCACGCCCCGCGGTAATCATCGCATTGCCGGTGCCGTCGGATTCGAGCCCACCGTTCAACCCCACGTCGCGCGCGGCCGTGATCGCGGTGCCCTGGCCGCTGTGCACGCTGCCCGAGACGGTCGCATCCTGCCCGGCGCTGAGCGTCACCGTGCCCGGCGTCACGAGCGCACCGGCGACGGCCACACTGCCCGCGCCCGAGGTGATCTGGGCGTTGCCCGCGCTGGTGACGTTGCCGCCAAGGCTCACGCCCTGCTGGCCGCTCGCCGTCAGGTTGCCGAGCGTGGTGACGCTGCCGGTCGTGGCAAGCGTACCTCCGGCGGCAGTGAGACTCTGGTCGCCGACCGACGCGGCCGCGCCGCTAATCGTCGCACTGCCGCCAGCCGCGACCGTCAGCGTGCCGCCGCTCGTGACGTTGCCCCCAAGGGTGGTGTCTCCGCCAGAGGTGACCGCGATCGCGCCCGGTGCCGTAACCGTGCCGCCAAGCGACGCGTTGCCGCCCGCCTGGGCCGTAACCGTAGTGCCCGCCTGCACGGACCCGGTCAGGCCAAGGTTCTGCCCCGCCGCGAGCGAGACCGCGCCCTCCGACGACGAGACGTTGCCGTTGCCCGTGACCGAGCCGGATTGCGAACGGATCGACACGGGCCCCTGCGCCTGCGCGGCGCCGCCCAGGTTCACGCCCTGAAGGCCCGATACGGCCAGTGCGCCACCGGTCTGCACGTTGCCCGTCACGCCCGCCGTACCTGTCTGCGCAGTCACGGTCGTATCGCCCACGCCCGAGACCGCACCGTTGATAACCGCGTTGCGTGCGGCGGTGAGATCCACGGTGCTGCCGCCCTGGACGGCACCGTTGACCGTCAGGTCACGGCCTGCACTTGCGGCAATCGTACCCGGCGCCGTCATCGCCGAATTGACCGTCAGATCACCCGCAGTGGTCTGGAGCGCGAGATTCTGGCCCGAGACCGAACCCACGGTCATTGAATTGCCAGCATTGAGCGTCGTGTTGCCGTTGGCCGCGACCGACGCGGCATTGAGATTGCCACCCGCCGTCATGGACGCGTTCTGGCCGGCCGACACGGGTCCGGTCGAATTGATGTCACCATTGGCGGTGACTGTGTAGTTCTGGTTCGCGAGGCCCGTGCCGGCGATCGCCGTACTGCCCGCGCTCACGAGGCTGACGTTCTGGTTCGCGAACGTGTTCCCGACCGTGATATCGCCGTTCGAACTCACCTGCACGTTACCGGCCGTCGCCGCCAGCGGCCCTTGTGCGTTGACGCCCAGGCCCGCCGCGGTCCCCACGATGTAGATCTGTCCGGCCGTCACTGATCCGTAGCGGCTGGCGTCCACCGCATAGCTGCCCGCTGGCAGCCCGATGGCCCCCGCCGTGTTGGCTGCGCCGTTCGACGCCGTGCTGTAGGTGATGCCGTTCGAACCCGCTGCCACGGGCGAAACGAGCTGGTTGCCCGTGACAATATTCACGCGGTCATTTGCGTTCAGCGGCGCGGCCAGCGTCACCGTTTGCGCGATCAGATCGAGATTGCCCACCGTACCGGCGATGCCCGCCCCGGGCGTACCGTCATTGCCCGCTGGCCCGGCGATGGAAATGTTCCCGGAACTGACGCTATAGGCGACGGCACCCGCGTGCGTGAAATCGGTCGCGGTGCCGCCGGGTCCGGTGATGAACTGCGGCGTGCCCGTGGTGAGCGTGAGGTTCGAGATGTTGGTCAGCGCCGTGCCCCCGGGACGGAAATGCCATTCGGGTTCGCAATGATCAGGGCGGCCGTATTGCCAAAAATCTCAACGGGCCCGGCTATCACGGAACGATACTGGCTTCCGGTGGACGTGACCTGCGCGAGAATCGTCGACGCGGCGCGGCCAGCGAGGTTCGGGTTCGCGCCGACCGCCCCGCCAATGAGGGATGTCCCGCCGATCAGGCTGTTATTGAAGATCAGGCCTTCAGGCCCCGCCGACAGGCTCTGGAACTGCGAGGCGGAAATCCCCTGCGCATTCGGAGCGGGGATGTTGATGACGGGCACGCCCCCGGCGCTCTGCGTGACGGTCGGCTGGAACGCAATGGGCGCGCGCGGATCGACGATCGGCGCAGCGTGCGCAGTAGCGTCGGCCAGGAACACGGCGGGGGCGAAGTACATCACGCCCGCCATCAGCCACGCGGTCGCGCGCATCGAACTGACGCGGGACGATTTCGCGCGCCCCTGACGGCTTCAGTCGCCGCCCGACAATTCCCGCGACCACAGGCTGCCGCAATCTGCACCCGCCTCAGGAAGGCCCCGTATCCGGGCGCCATCGCGTCAACGCCTTTGCGCTTCGACGATGAAGCCCGTGCCAAGGTGCCCTGCGATCTCGTGGTCGGCGAACCCGTCGCCATGGCGCGAACGGGCAACTGGATGAATGCCAACGGCGCACGAAGTGACTGGCGGAAACGTATCGCGGTCACCCGCATGGCGGCCAATCTCGCACCCGATGTCCTCGCCACGTCCGGCCTCACCACGGAAAAAGCACTGGCGCCGCTGTTCACGGATGGATGGCGTCGCGATTACCGGCTGCCGGTCGTCTGCGCGATCCGTGACATATGTATGGCCCGACTGCGCCGTGAGTAGACGCTGATGCCTGCCCAGCGCTGCCTGATCGGCAAGCTTTCAGGCCACGCGTTAATTCAGGATCCCGGATTGTTGAAAAAAAGCCCACCGCCTGATTGGGACGGTGGGCCTCAACACGCACCAAAAGTCAGGGATCACCACTGTAACTTCTGGAACCTTGAACGTTACGGCACAACATGCCGTCTGACAATCCGCCCGTACAAAAATAACAACGGCGTTATTCCTTATCAGGTTGTTGCATCAACAAGCAATCTGATCAGGCCGCTGAAGTTGCGATCCTGAGATAACGCGACAAGAGGGGCATCGAGGTTGTGATCCAGCCTGCCCGAAGCTGAACCTGCGAGCGCGGGTAGTCAAGCAGGGGAACGGTCATGTCGTTCCCGGCCGCGATCACAAACGAAACCTTGTACCCTTCGGGCTATTCGCCAGGCAGTCTCACGTATAGCGTGCATTGCAGGAGCGAAGAAGACGTTGACGCTCTGTCCAAGCCTCTCAGCGTTCGCTCGGTTTCTCACATGCCAACGCTGCGTACCGTCCGCACGCAGTCCATGAAGGCAAGTGCTACGCCGGACCTGCCTGTGCGGCAACCACGTTAGAGGAGTTCCTGTCGTCGTGGTCGTTGACAGTGGGGGCAGTCGCACGGTGCCCAAACTCTAGAGTTGGGTCGTCGGACGCGACAGCCAAGTGGTACTTTCGTCGCCGAGCTCATCTGTTTCGGCGGACTGCTGAACCCCGCGATCAACGGGCTCGACGAAAACCCCTGCGCAGTCTTCGACCTCCAGGTGATCCCGAACGCGAGAGTAGAAAATTCATCAAGCGAGCAGATGGAGCCAGACCCCAGCGACTTCTCGGGGTCATCGCATCGATGCGAAGCCTGCGCCTTTCGCAGAGCATCCGCAGATCGGCGAAATAGTTGATTGGACAGCGTTTCGACCATATCAAACGGCCGCACCCCTTCGTGACAAAGCCATCGGGACGCCAAAGCGACCTCCGTAGGCAATTCGGCCTCCTGCATCTTCAAGAGTGGCACTGCGCATGCTAGTGCTCCCGGTGGGCGGGCAGCGTGAAGTGAAAAATCGCACCTCGGGGCAGATTGGCGGTCACCCACAACCGCCCCCGATGGGCCTCGATGATCGACCGGCAAATCGACAGTCCCATCCCCATCCCGTGCACCTTGGTCGTAAACTGCGGTGTAAATATCAGATCGATAGCGCTCGGGTCGACACCCTTCCCCACGTCTTCCACCGACACCATCAGACTGCCGGAGTCGTAGACTTTCGACCTTAAGGAAATTACCCGGTCCCCATCTTCAGTGGCCATTGAATCGATCGCGTTCGTGATCAAATTCACGAGCAGCTGCTGCAGCTGAACCTGGTTGCCCTCTATCGGTGGGAGCGATTGGTCGTAGTCGGTTTGAACCGCTACCCGATGCGTCTGCAGGTCGTCGCGCACGAGCGCCAGAGCTTCGCGGATCAGATTGTTGACGTCGAGCGAGGTCCGGGTTCGCGCATCCCTCTTGAAGAGCGTCCGAATATTCTCGATCACCGCGCCCGCACGGTGCCCGTCGTTCACAATCAGCTGTAATCCGGCTTTGGCCTCATCGATGTTGGGCGTCGCGCAATCAAGCCAGCGCAGGGTCGCACTGGCGTTCACAATCATCGCCGACAATGGCTGCTTGATCTCGTGCGCAACGGTGGCTGCGACCGCGTCCCCCGTCAGCAGACGCACCTCGCGCTCCCGGCGTTGGGCAAGGACTGCGCGCAGCAGTTCACCGTATAGCATCGTCACTTCTTTTATCAGGATGAGCAGCACAAAGCTGCCGGAAAGCACGCCGTAAACTCGCCCGGCATACCAGCCGACGCTAAAGCGGTACGGGATGGGAAAGGCGGTGAGGGAGATCTCGATGATGTATGCGAACAAGACCAACATCAGCCAGAGATCGAGCACCGAGCGGTGCCGCAGCCATAGCAAGACAAGCGCGCCGACGAATAATGCCGCCATCGGTCCGACCACGTAGTACCAGAGAGAGGAAACCTGCGCCGTGTCGAGCATGATGCGCGGGAGGAGCGCATGGCCTGCTGTAACGAAAACTGTTGCGCAACAGACCACCGCAGTAACTGATCCGACAGTCGTAAGGACCCTCGATCGAATGGAGCGTGGCGACAGCCACTCCATTGGAGCGGCATCCTTCAGCAGTATATAGACGATCGCGAACAGGGCGAAGCCCACGTGTGACAGGACATAGAGCCAAACCGTACTCTGGAGGCCGCCGCCAAGGCCGCCCTCCGGCGCCAATACGCCTGGAAATGTGAGCGTCCAAGGAATTGCGATGAGCGCCGTCAGGAAATAGCCACTCGCCAGTGCGAGGAGCGCATGCGAGCGTAGGACGGAAAACTGCGAGAAGAGCAGGGCTGCGGTGATAGAGTCGATGACGAAAATCGCAGTGCCGTAGGCGGGTATAAAGGCGTCAACCCGCCTCAGTGGCAGGCCCGAGAGCGGGCCTGCCAAGATGACAAAGACGATGAGCAGCACTAGCACAACGCAAAGCGCGAACCGCCTTTGAGCGACGCTGGGCGAAAGATTCGAGAGTACAAACTCATGCGCCTGTAATCCGGCCGCTGACCTTTCCATGAACATATTCGTCTCACGTCGAAAGCCCGCTATGGGCGGCAATTTCGAGTTCGCCGGCCTCTAATTCGAAATCAGACTTCCAGAATGTGGTACCTTTCCTACCCACCATTTGCCCGACGGATCGTCCGATCTCACTGGCCCGAAGTCGCATGGCGCCTCGACCACAGTCTAATGCTAGCGATTACTTTCGCCAATGCCGGTACGACGCGAGTGCAATTGAGCGATATGGACGTCTCTCTGATGTGACCCTGCCGAAAGATGCGCAGCCCACTAATGAAGTTGAGTGGAAAAGACCCCGGATGCGTCCCCGAAGGGAGGGCGATGTCCATTCCTTCGGAAAATATGTCGGCTCCGGACGCCTGCCAGACCAGATCGCCATGTAGTGACAGGCATGCAATTTCCAGTTCCCCGTGCGAAATGAGGGCAGCCCGCTCGCTGCCCCAGTAGACACAAAAGCACGTCGCGGTATCGACCCGAGTTGACCAGATTAACTGATAGGGCCACACCAACGACAGCCGCGCCACATGATCACCGACAGCCAAGTAAACTTTGTCGTCAATCACCAACGCTGAACGCTCATGCACCGCGGAGCATCCTCCACCGGCACCAACGACCGTAATGCCGCGGCCGTTTAACTCGACACCATGGATAGACGTCAGCGAGCCGTTCGTAAGACGCACTTCAAGCGGGTACGAATGCACGTTGTCTTGTGACTCGAACGAGTATGTTGGCTCATTCACAACTCTCAGCGAGCCATATTGCGAGTCTATTTTCGTATGCACTCTCCGTTCTCATTTGCTGATCAGGAGGTCGCCGTCTCGGGGCGATTGTCAGCGAATTCAGCGGCGACGTCGAACGGCCGCTCTTGGCCGAAGGCACCAATTCGAGAACGCTCTACCGAGCGCTCGTTGAATTCGTCAAAGGCCGATCACTGGCAGCTGACGTGAACTGGCGTTACCCGCCATTCTCGCCGTTCGCCCACAGACAGCCGGTCAAGGCGTAGCGCACAGCGTGCGCCATTCGGCGCATCATGTAAGCGAGCGTAGCCATCTGACGAAGGAGGGTGCCATGAAACAGACCGTGACCGGCGTTTTCAAGACCCACAATGATGCGCGCCACGCGCAGGAAAGGCTGCTCCAACGCGGCTTCGCGGCGGGCGACATCGACCTGCCAGCGCACACCGAGGGCGTGCTGGCCGGTATCGAGCGTCTCGTGACGAGTTTTTTCTCGACGACGAGCGATCTGCGGCGAACTTCGGAGGCCCAGTCCGGCATCACGCCGCTGACGGGCGAAGCGGTGCGCATCGGCGTGCATGTGAGCGACGAGGCGCACGCCGACCTCGCGTGCGCGACGCTGCGCGAGGAACATGCGATGGAGGTCACGCTGCGTGGCTCTCCGTGGCGGTGGCCTGCTACGGACCGCCCAATCGCGCGCGAGCATTCGGCGCTCGATGAACTGGGCCTATCCGAATTCGCCGAGGCCATGCGCCGCCGCGGCGCGCAGAAACAGCGCGACGAGCCTGCATGGAAGGCGGCTCCCGATGCGACCACGCGCCCAACAAGCGAGGCCGAGGCGACCGTGCTCACTTCGGCAAGCGCGCCCGGTGCAGGTGCGGTGATGGGCGCGCATCATGTGGACGTGCCCGCCGCGCCCGAGGCGACGCACTCGGCCGCGGACGTGGCGCCGCCGATGCCGGACGAGTTCCTCGAGTACGAAGAGGACACGCCCGAGCATCACAAGGACATGTCGGCGCAGTCTCGCACGCTGCACTGAGCCAAAGCGCGAGGCGCCACGAGGGAATCAGGTCGATGGCTCATGCCAAATCTTCCCGACTGGCGCTCTCTAGAAATGCCAACAGAAAGGCGACCTCCTAGTCCTAGTAGAAGCTCACTGTCCCTTGTGGGTCGGATGTTTTCCGCAGCGGCTTTTTCGAGGACCGGGTTACATCCGATCGCGGACCTCAGTAGGACACGCAAAGCCGAGTACTATTGGAGTCCTAATAATACAAATGCCGTTGAACATGCGCAGGCCGGTGAGTACGAAATGCTAAATCCTGGCGGCACTGTCGACTGGGTCGACCCGCCATCCGATGCAACAACGCTTAACCGGCTGATTCACGAGATGATTGCACAAGGCTAAGACGGTGGCGACGTCTCGAGGATCACAATCCGTCCAAGCGACCGCCCGATAGCCCGTATCTACCGAAGTTAGGTTAGACCGAGAAAGAAATAAACGACCCCGACAACCGGATGCAAAAGGCGGTTCTACAGCTTCGCGCGCCTATGTGCCGACCCGAAAGAAAGAAGCAAGGGCCTGCCCGAAGGGAACCTTGAGTGTGGTAGGGTCCTCAGCCTGCGTGACAGTGACCATGTAGCAAAACTGCACTGCGCCCAGGGCGTCATTTGGATCTGGTAACTCAAATATCACCTGATAGTAACCTGGCTGAAATCTCGTTTTGTCCAACTCGGTTACCGAGACGATAGGGATAGTCGGTACCGCGATGATAGGGCCAGGTACCTCAGCGTCGAAGTCGGCTGCCATCGCCTACGGACAGCAACCGGGAACTGGAAGCCTTTATGTGAGAGTCATTGGTCCGGCTTCGTGTCGCTACAACGAGCAACGGCCACACAGCGCACTGAACTGCCTTTCGCCAGCAGCGTTTGCGGCAAAACATCGGTAGACTGCGGCGAGCGCGACGCCCCACCGGCGGCCCACCCGATCAGCGATGAACGCGCACAGGAACGGGCCAGCGACGTATCCCCCCATCATCGCAGCATTGAAGCGGAGCGAGTGTGTCACGCTCATGCCCTGACTCACGAAGAAGGTTGGCATCCAACCCGGTGACCGTGTAAGAGCCGAACAATACGATCACATTCACAATCACCGCTACCAAAGTCCGGCGAATCACCGGCCGCGAGAAAAGTACCGACACGTTGACGGGCGGTTTTCAGGTACAGCGATTGCTAACGCTGCAGGCGAGACGGGTGTTGGCAGGAAGCCCTTACAGCGCCTGCTAGGATCGCTGTTGTTGCCACGAGCGTGCTGGCGCTTCTGGCGGCCACGCGAGTCACGATCGATGCGGCTCATGGACCGGCTCGCGCGCATGGCAGCGGCGGGCGTGCCTCTTTTGTCGAACTGCTTCGGCATGGCCGTGCGGCCAGCGAGAAGTTGCCGAAGCGCGTGCTAACATTGTTTGTTGTCACATCCCGTCGTTTAATGCCTCAAACAATGAATTCCAACACGCTTGCGCCCACGCCGCCCGCCACGCTTGTGATCGCGTCGCGGGAAAGCCGGCTTGCCATGTGGCAGGCCGAACACGTACGGTGTGCGCTGCACAAATTATATCCATCTTGTGACGTAAAAATCCTCGGAATGACGACGCGAGGCGATCAGATT
Source organism: Paraburkholderia sp. LEh10 (assembly GCF_017814945.1). GTDB lineage: Bacteria > Pseudomonadota > Gammaproteobacteria > Burkholderiales > Burkholderiaceae > Paraburkholderia. Next base: position 5,863 of record NZ_JAGIPX010000093.1, on the reverse strand, counting down.
CTCGATCGCACGCTGTCGAAGGTCGGCGGCAAAGGGTTGTTCGTGAAGGAACTGGAGAACGCGCTCGCCGACGGCCGCGCCGATCTCGCCGTTCATTCGCTGAAAGACGTGCCGATGGAGCTGCCCGAGGGCTTCGTGCTGTCGACCATCATGGAGCGCGAAGATCCGCGCGATGCGTTCGTCTCGAACCAGTACGACTCACTGGCTGCGCTGCCGTCCGGCAGCGTAGTCGGCACGTCGAGCCTGCGCCGTGAAGCGATGCTGCGCGCGCGTTATCCCGAACTCGTCGTGAAGCCGCTGCGCGGCAATCTCGACACGCGGCTCGGCAAGCTCGACCGCGGCGACTATGCGGCCATCATTCTCGCTGCGGCGGGCCTCAAGCGTCTCGGTCTCGGCGAGCGCATCCGTTCACTGCTCGATCCCGCGGACAGCCTGCCCGCTGTCGGCCAGGGCGCGCTCGGCATCGAGATTCGCGCCGGCCGCGACGATCTCGCTGCGTGGCTCGCGCCGCTGCATCACGAGCACACGGCGGCCGCCGTCGAAGCAGAGCGCATGGTGTCGCGCACGCTGGGCGGCAGTTGCGAAGTGCCCCTCGCCGCGTACGCGACATGGCACGACGGCGCGCTGCATCTGCGTGGTATCCTCGCGACGCCGGACGGCCAGCGCGTGCTGAGCGCGCAAGCGTCAGCGCCCGCGCCCACGACAGGGGCAGCACTCGAACTGGGCCGCGAGGTAGCGAGCCAGCTCGAAGCGCAGGGCGCGCTCGACATCGTGCGCGCGCTCTCGACGGCGAGCGGCCCGGCGACGGGCTCATGATGGCGGCCGGCTCGCACCCGACATCCGCCGATTTCTCTTGTCAGGACGGCGCAGGCTCGTCGCATGCCGCGAGCCTGCGACTGACGGCAACAACATCGGGCATTGCGAAGCGTGCTCGCGCGTCAGCGGTTTCAGGAGCGGTGCCGACGCTCGACCGACGCTCGAATGGGGCACCTTGGCGTGCAGAGGAGCGATCGTAGTTGGACGAGAGCAGCCTTGCTCTTCGCAAGGAGCCAAAGCCCGTCCTCTGTGGCCCACAAGATCTTGATCAGGTCGCCGCGCCGCCCGCGAAAAATGAAGACTTGCCGCTCAGCGGATTCTCCTCAAGCGCCATCTGCACCTTCGCCGCCAGACCCTGAAAACCGGCGCGCGTGTCAGTGACGCCGGCAGCGATCCAGATGCGTGTACGAGCCGGCGGGCCGATCATCGGGTGAGCTCCCGAATCAGCAGACGCAGCATATCCGGTGACACGTTGCCGCGAACTCTCAGGCGCGCACGCTCGAACTCGATCTCACAAAGATTCTCTGGAGACCGCGCTCTCGTGACTGCCATCGGTGGCGTATGGCGGGCTGCTTCAGCGACGACATCCAGGGACAACAGCGAAGGTGCCTGCTGTGTCTGTTTAGGCTCCGCGCCCTCCGGCAGCGATGGCAGACCATACTCTCCTGCCAGATAGAGCCGCAGCCATTTGAAAAGCAGGTTCGCGTTGATATCATTGCTGCGCGCGATCAACGCTACCGACGCACCCGGCTGGAACGATTGCTCAACCAGCTGCCGCTTGAATTCGGTCGGAAAGTTCGGCCGTTTATATGCGCTGCCCGCGGCGCGCTCATCCCAAGTCATGGTGCTTGGAACCGCACAACTCGTACAAACGGCCCCATACGCCGGCTTCCTGCCAGTCGGGCAGTCGGCGCCAGCAAGTTACGCCTGAGCCAAATCCCAATCGCGTTGGCAAGTGGTTCCAGCGCATTCCTGTCTTCATGACGAACAGGATGCCGTTGAGTGCGGCGCGATCCGACACCGTGGCAATGAGATCGGTGCGCTGCAGGATGTAGCCGACGCTCATGAAGTGCGGCACCGTCAGTCGCACCCTGCGCTGCACGCCTCGCCGTTTCAGCCAATCGTCCACCTGACCGTGTCCGGTGCCGGCGGCCACTACAGATGCTCAGCGTCACGCCAGGCAGCGAGCGTGAGCGGCCCGTCGTCGTGTATATGGCCGCGCCTGAAAAGACAGACGTACCGCTGATCGAACAGTCGGCGCTGATAGAAGCCACCATTGAGCTGCGGAAGCAGGCCGATGGCGAGATCGACGCGGCCCTCGGCCATCTCGTTGCTCAGATTGTCGCTCGTGTCGCGAACGGTATTGAGCGCAACACTAGGCGCCTCGTGCGATAGCCGTTCGACAAGTGCGGGCAGAAAGACGACCTCGCCGATATCGGTCATGCCGTGGTTATCGTGCGCGTGACGCACAGCGGATCGAAACCTGTCTCGGGATTGAGTGCGGCTTGCAGGATTGCAAGAGCCTGAGAAATTGGCTCCGCGAGGCTCAACGCGAACGGTGTGGGCACGACTCCGCCCGGCCCCCACACGAACAGCGGATCACCGAGCCGTCGACGCAAGTTTGGCGAGCGCGTTGCTCACGCCAGGCTGGCTCATGTTCCACGGTCGATACGCGACGCTCCTGCATCAACCGCTGAAACAGCAGCAGCAGATTGAGATCGACTTCACTCAGATTCATGACGCGGGGTATCCCGGGCTTATTGATTTCAGTGATGACGCAGATTCAACCCGTTTTATAGAAATGGCTGACCGATATCGAGAATTCCACACGACGCACGCAACCGACCTCGAATCACGCCGCAACCCTCCCTAAAAGATTCAGGGTATCGAACGTATATACCAATGGAACATTGAACAACTTTAGGAAATCTCGTTTAATCGGAATTCTGTTCCGTGAGGCTACCGGAATCCTGTCGGTGTGTGGTCACAGGAACGATGCAACAATTCGGCATCGTGCACGACTGAACGTGAACCAGCTGGATTGCTGCCAGAAATGCGTTTCGACTATCGCAACCACTGGAGGAGCTTGTCAAGGTTCGGCAACATTCTTGGTTTCAATTTGCAAGAATCGGCTTTCACGCGTCCTCGCTTGAACGCCGTCTTCGTTGCTGCAAGCGTCGCTGGTGCAGTCGCGCTTTTATCGATCTATGCCGATCGTGTTCCAACGATTGTCGGAACGTCAATCGGTAACAGTGCTCACGCGATGCACATGAGTGCTGCTGCGGGCAGTGCGGATTCGGGAGCCAAGCCACGCACGACCGTCACCCCCTGACTTGCCAGAAGCTTCCCAATGCGCCCGGCAAATCGGTCACGTTGGCGCGCCCCTGTAGAGACTTACACGGTCGGGCAGAACTGCTTCGAAACCCCAGGGACGGTTCACTTGTTTGCAGAGAACGCGGGTACGACGGAACCGGCCTCGATTCTCGCTACCTTTGTTGCCGATGATGATTGCGGTCCTCTGACCGTGTTGAAATGACTCTGTAGCTCGGTCAAAACTAAGTCGCGCTTTTGTGGCGCGCCAACATTGATGACCGTAGAAGCACCGACCTGGATCGCTCCAGAGAACGATCAGAGTGGAGTTGGTCGGCCGTTCGAGAATACGAACCTGCACTTTGTCGCCTGTGCGGTACGCCGATGATGTGTTTGGTTCTGCGGTAATGCTGCTCCGAACTCTGTCACGCCTGTCATCACTGCCGGACGACAGCATCTCGAGAGTTCGATGCCACGCTTGGCTGTCTCCTACGTTGTCACTGCTGTACATATTTTCCTTACCGTTGCTGCGCCATGACGTCTACCGCTTCGTTTTCGTTGACCGCCTGCAACCGATCAAAAATCAGTACGACGCCCAAAGGTCTGGTCGCGATAGAGATCCTCCAAGATACGAGCGCCAAGAGGCGAAAGACTCGTCATGCCAGTCTTCGATTTCTTTGCTCTTCAGTGCGAACTTCAAATTTTTTGTCGCTCAAAAGGCAGTTCGAACGGACGAGCGCTCCCCTTTGCAGTAGTCTCGTGCGACATGGCGCGTGTCTATAGACCCGTGCCCCGGAAGTGTTTCTGTTTTGAACTTGCCATTGTAGTTTCGAGGCAAGTCACAGGAAAGGACCAAGAATAAACATATCTTCTGTACCATGATCCGACGAGCACACCTCCGGAAATCTGAGTCAATCTATCTGCGAAGACGCCGTTGGCCGAGCATATTTCTTCGCGATGCATCGCACGCCAGAGAGGTAACTGAACGCGCAGCCACGCTGCGATCGCAATCAGTGTAGCCAGCTTGAAAACTCGTCCTCTGACTTTTTCACGCCACCGAAGCGAGGCACAGTGCAACCGTCGGCGGGAAATCCCGTAACCAAAAGCAAAAAGGGCTTTTCTGACGGCGGTCTTGCGCAGATATCGTTGAGGAACCCCATCCGTCGGCAAATGCTCTCGTAGAAGGCCCGTGCATGAGACTCCATCTCAACCACCGGCCGGCGGCAATATCCATTCAGATCATCAAACTGTGGCTCCCATCCTATATACGATGGGAGATGATCTCGGAACTTCATCTTTTCGTCTGCTGTTGACATTTTTGACTCAACGACGTTGGTATTAACCGAAGCCCATTAAAAAGGGCAGCGTGTACGCCTAACGCTTACGCGGCAGCGCTTATTCCAAGAATTGCGTTGTGATACGCTTTCCAGGTTCTCTTTCATATACAGAGCAGTTGCTGGAAACAAGAGATTTGTACGAGGACATCATCACGCTTTCCGCAGTACATTCACCGCGAAGACTCCATGCCACCTGATTGCTTCTCGAGCCGCTTGCGGCACTTCGGTGACGGCTTCGACATCGCGCATAGTCCTTCTTGAAGCAGAAAGCTGGCACACTTCGGCGCTTAGGAACGCGCACGTAACGCACATTTGCCGTTATGAAACCCGGTTGGCGCACGCTCGTCGGCTATGAAACTCACCCGAGCCGACGTTCCGTTACGTCGAAGGCCTGCCTCAAGGTCGTCGGGCGAGTCGAGATGCTGAATGGGTGATGATGCGTCCATGCGCATTCTCGAAGTTGCATGCCACACACGATATCGATTCGCAGGCACGGCCAGAAGGGTCAAAAAGCCATCGCGGGACTGGGCCATGTCAGTTCCGCGATGGCAGAGAACTCAACCGGTGCAGCTCAAACCGGCATTGTCAATTGGCGAGAGCGGAATGGATCGGGCGCAGGCACCCAGGTTTGTCGCGTGGTGAGAATCGCTGAACGCGCCCAAGATCCGTCGACAGTTTCCTGGTCGTCGCGAGTTGCGCGGTAGCGCGAAGCGCGCAGTAAATGCCGCTTGAGCTTGAAATGTTGCCTGATGAGCCGGCTGCACAAAAAACTCGACCTAAAGCGCCAGAATCGATCCGCGAGAACTGCCGGCGCGCCACGTCCTGCACCATGGCAGGCAAATCACCATTCATCGATGTATGCACTTTCGATGGTAAAACCGGGCTCTATTTGAGCACATAGCCTACGCGCCCCAACTTGACAGAGCCGCTGGATGGGCTGGCACGGTGAATTGAACGACGGCGCCGCGCGGCACGTTCGCACTTGCCCACAACCGGCCGCCACGCGCTTCGATGATCGAACGGCAGATCGACAGCCCCATCCCCAAACCGGTAGGCTTCGTGGTGTAGAAGGGCGCGAAAACGTCCTCTGCGCCGTGGGGAGCAAAACCCGGCCCTGAATCGCGCACAGTAACGAGCACGCAGTCAGAGTCGGCTTTGTCCGAACTGACGAATAACTGTCGCGAGCTATCGCTGACGCCGCTCATTGCCTCGAGCGCGTTCATGATCAGGTTGAGGAGCACCTGTTGCAGTTCGACACGGTCTCCTTCGATGAATGGCAAGCCGTCCGCGAGTTGCGTCTGTACTGAGGCGCCGCTCTTCGTGGCTTCGCCATGCGTGAGCTCGATCACCTCGCGGATCGCCTCGTTGATGTCCACCGGCTCCTTCCGCGGCGGCGCCTT
>NZ_JAGIPX010000092.1 GCF_017814945.1 Paraburkholderia sp. LEh10 | reverse complement strand
GTGCCGCCACCCAGGTCTTCCGCGCCCTTCAGGCCGAAGCGGCTGCCCGCCCACACGCCCGTGACCATCTTGAAGGCGGAATGGCCGCCCGAGGTCGAGCCGAGCGTCGTCGAGCTCGACTGATAGCCGAAACCGTTATCGACGATGCCGTACAGCGTCACGCTGCTTTGCGCCCATACGGGCATGCACACAGTGGCAGTAGCTGCGCAAACGACATACGGAATTGCGCGGGTCAGTGACTTCATCAAGAATCTCGCGTGTGAGAGTTGTAGTTCTATGGATTGCCTGCGCGACCGTGCGCGCTCGGGATCGAAAGTGTTCGCATATCGCACAACCTTTCAAATCGCGAACACTTTAGCGGCTCGAATCTGCGAGCGTCAATGAAGGGTAATTACCGATAGGCTGTGCTCCGCGATTCGCGTTGACGACCGAGCTCCGTGCTTCGACGCGGGTATCGAACTTGCATATCGCTCTGCATTCCTTATCAAGTGACAAGGCGAAAACCCGGCTGCGCAAGGATGGTTGCGCGCCCAACAAACCGCCGCACCCAGCCGCGGCTGCTGATGATGACGCGCTCACCCAACAGCCGGCTACTTACAAACAAAAAACTTTCTTTACGTTTTACTTTCATATATAACGACAGGGCATGTTGCGAACACGCCTGTCTCGCACATGTCCTCAGCCCGCCCGTGCTAGCCAGCGGGCTTCTTTTTTGGTGCGCCCGCTTAAGCACCCGTCACATACGAATTCCTTTCATCACACGATTCGACTCGGTGAAAACCCCTTCACGCTTTCACTTGACTTACTTGATATATCACATATCGTATGGAATCTATCAGCGTCGCTTTTTGCACGGACGGTGATCGGAACAGCCGCTCAAGGCTCCGTACATAACTTGCAGGCAAGGTCAGCAACCATCGTGCAGGGCGCCAGCTCTGCCCGACCCACATTCGTGCATGGCACGAGGGCAGGCGCTGCGGCGCGAGCCCTGTTCGACAAAAAGGAGACAGTGATGAAGACGGAGCATCAGGAAGGCGCGTCATCGTGGTACGCATCACCGTGGGTGCAACTGGTATTCGGCGTGATCTGCATGGCCATGATCGCGAACATGCAATACGGCTGGACGCTGTTCGTCAATCCGATCGACGAGAAGTATCACTGGGGCCGCGCCGCGATTCAGGTTGCCTTCACCATCTTCGTCGTGACGGAAACCTGGCTCGTGCCGATTGAAGGCTATCTCGTCGACAAGTACGGGCCCAAGCCCGTCGTGGTCGGCGGCGGGCTGCTATGCGCAGTGGCGTGGACGATCAACTCGATGGCGTCGTCGCTGCCGCTGCTGTATGCCGCGGCCGCCATCGGCGGGATCGGTGCGGGCGCCGTGTACGGCACGTGCGTCGGCAATGCGCTGAAGTGGTTCCCAACCCGCCGCGGGCTCGCTGCGGGCATCACGGCTGCAGGCTTCGGCGCGGGCTCGGCGGCGACCGTCGTGCCGATCGCGAACATGATCAAGAGCAGCGGCTATGAGGCGACCTTCCTCTGGTTCGGCCTCGGCCAGGGCATCGTCGTGTTCGCGCTGGGCCTGTTCCTGCTCGCGCCGCCCGCAAGCGTGCTCGCGAACGTCAAGAGCGCGGTGAAGCGCGTCGTCCATAACGCCACGCCTCGCGAGGTGGTTTCCGCGCCCGTGTTCTGGGTCATGTACCTGATGTTCGTGATGATGGCGGCAGGCGGCCTGATGGCGACCGCGCAGCTCGGCCCTATCGCCAAGGACTTCGGCCTGCACGATTCGCCCGTGTCGCTGCTCGGACTCACGCTGCCCGCGCTGACCTTCGCGTTGACGATCGACCGCGTGCTCAACGGCTTGACGCGCCCGTTCTTCGGCTGGATCTCGGATCGCATCGGCCGCGAGAACACGATGTTCGTCGCTTTCGCAACCGAGGCGATCGGCATTCTCGCGTTGTCGAAGTTCGGCCACAGTCCCGTTGCGTTCGTTGTGCTGACGGGCATCGTGTTCTTCGCATGGGGCGAAATCTACAGCCTGTTCCCCGCCACCTGCGGCGACACGTTCGGCCCGAAGTTCGCCGCGACCAACGCCGGTCTGCTCTACACGGCGAAAGGCACGGCCGCGCTGCTGGTGCCGTTCACCAGCATCGTCACGGCGGCGACGGGCAGCTGGCACGCCGTGTTCATGCTCGCGTCGGGCATGGCGGCCCTCGCCGCATTTCTGGCGCTGTTCGTGCTCAAGCCGATGCGCCGCGCGTACGCGCTCGAACACGCAGAGCCTTCGCTGGAGATGTCGTACGGTTCGGCGCGAATCAGCGACTCGGCACGCATCTCGGCTGAAGGAGGCTGATCCGGCAACACACGTCTAGCGTCGCAAGATGCCCGTCGGCGTGCGACGGGCATCGCGCATTGCACGCCAGACCTGGCGCACTCTGTAGCGCCCCGTGTGACACACTGCCCTCACCCGGCTGCGCGTTTGCCGCACCATCGGCTTCGGCGGCGCAGCACGCTGCGTCAACGCCTTCGCTGGCACGAACCGTGCGCGCCACGCTGCCGGTATGCGCAGCAACGCGCACACCGACACGCATACCCGACACGCACACCGTCTCTTCGCCGATTCCCCGCCGCATCCCGTCGAATCCGCCGGCGCCCGTGTCGCCCCTTCGACTTTGGCCGGCAGCGGAGGCGAATCCGATGGATCGCGAAGAGCTACTCGACGACTGGCGCAAGCTCGCGCTCGATATCGAGCATCAGGTGGCGAACGCGGTCATCGGCCAAAGCGAGACGATCCGGCTCATCAACGTCGCACTGTTCGCGCGTGGCCACGTGCTGCTGGAAGGCGGCGTCGGCGTCGGCAAGACGACGATCCTGCGCGCATTCGCGCGGGCGATCGGCGGCGATTTCGAGCGCGTCGAAGGCACGATCGACCTGATGCCGGGCGACCTCGTCTATCACAGCTATGTCGATGCCGAAGGCAGGCCGCGCATCGAGCCGGGCCCGCTGATCAAACACGGCGAACGGCTCGCGACGTTCTTCTTCAACGAGATCAACCGCGCGCGGCCGCAGGTGCAATCGCTGCTGCTGCGCGCGATGGCCGAGCGTTCCGTGTTCGCGTTCGATCGCGAATACCGGTTTCCTCACATGACGGTGTTCGCCGACCGCAACAAGGTCGAGAAGGAAGAGACCTTCGAACTGGCGTCGGCGGCGCGCGATCGCTTCATGTTCGAGCTGAACATGTCGACTCCCGACGACGGGACCGCACGCCGCTCGCTCGTGTTCGATCCCGACTATCACGACACGGAAGCGCTGCTTGCGCGCGTGACGCCCGAGGTGCTGCCCTGGCAGCGTCTGAACGCGATCGGCGCGGGGATTCAGCGCGCCATCCACGCGAGCGAGGCAATCGAACGCTACGCACTCGACATCTGGCGCGCGACCGAAAACCCGTTGCAGTTCGACATCGCGCTCGACGACGTGGACATGCAGCGCCTGATTCTCGCCGGCGCCAGCCCGCGCGGCATGAGTGCGCTGTTGCGGGCGGCGCGGGTCGTCGCGTGGCTTGACGGGCGCACGTATCTCGTGCCCGAAGACATCCATCGCGTCCTGCTGCCGACGCTCGGCCATCGCGTGTACTTCACGCCCGTCTACGAGCTGCGCCGTCAGCAGCTTGCCGAAGCGCTGATCGCACAGATCGTCTCGAGGATCGCCGCGCCGTGAACACGCTCGTCGAGTTTCAGTACCGGCTGCCGTTGCGCGTGTCGGGCGCGCGGCCCGGCGGGCATCGCGGCTCGAGCGTCGGGATCGGCCAGGAGTTCGCCGCGCACACGCGCCTGTTCGATCATCCGGATCCGCGCCGCATCGATGTGCGCGCAAGCGTGCGCACCGTCCAGCGCGAGTGGCTCGTGCGCGTGCACCGGCAGCGCGTGGCCGTGCCCGTTCATGCCGTCGTCGATGTGTCCGGGTCGATGCGCTTCGGCGCGGCGCGCACGAAGCTCGATGTCGTTGCGGCGTTCGTCGAAGCACTGGGGCATAGCGCGTTTCGTATCGGCGACCCGGTCGGCATGCTCCCGTTCGACGACGCGGCGCGCGAGGATCTGTTCGTCCCCGCCCGGCACGCGCGCGGCATGGGCCCGCTGATGGCGGAACTGCTGCGCGATTGCGCACCGCGGCACACAGGCGCGCCGCCGCGCGCATCCGGCCTGCGCGATATCGCGACGCGTCTTGCGGGCTGCGCCTGCCTCGTCTTTCTGGTGTCCGATTTCCATTGGCCGCTGGCCGCGCTGCCGGGACTGCTCGATACGCTGACTCACGCGTGGGTCGTGCCCATCGTCGTGTGGGACCGCGCCGAGGTCGAGCCGCCGTCGAGCAACGGCTGGCTGTCGCTCGGCGATATCGAGTCGGGTGAGGCGAGAACGATGTGGATGCGCGGCAGCGTGCGCGAGCGTTGGCGCGATGCCGTCGCCGAACGCCGCGCGCAGATCGGCGCGTTGTTCGCGCGTCATGGCATCCGGCCGTTCTTCAACGAAGGCGCGTTCGACGCCGAAGCGCTCAGCCGCTACTTTCTCGAGCTGACGGCATGACGCGCGCCGCCATTCGCCCGCTGCAGCCGGTGCTTCGACGCATCCGGCGTCCGGCCCGGCGCGCCGCGCTTGCATTGCTGATCGCGAGCGCCGGCGCTCACGCGGACCCGGCCCTCGTGCAACAGCCTCGCGCGTTCGGCCATGTGCTCGGCGACGTCCTGACCCAGCGGGTGCTGCTCGATGCCGTTGGGGGGAAGGCCGGGTTGTCGGCGCTGCCTTCGACGGGCCGCGTCAACGCGTGGCTCGAACGCCGCCCGCCGACCTTCAGCACCGATGCCGATGGCCGTCGTTGGCTCGTGCTCGACTATCAGGTGATCAATTCGCCGCGCGCGCCGACGGTGACCTCGACGCCGCCGCTGCAATTGCGCCTCACATCGGGCGCGACGCTCGATGTCGCGGAAAGCGCGCTGTCGATCGGCCCGCTCGCGCCGCTGGGCATCGCCGACGCGGGACGTCTCGCCGTGCTCCAGCCGGACCGGCTGCTGCCGCCGCAGCCCGCCGCGCCGCTGCGTCGCGCGATGATCGCGTGGGGCGCGCTCACCGCGGCAGTGCTGCTCGCGTGGCTCGGCTGGTGGATAGCGCGCAACCGGCGCGACGCAATGAAGCTCCCATTCGCGAAGGCGTGGATGCGCTTTGGCCGGCACGACAACGCGGCCCTCGAAGCCGACCCCGATGCGTGGCGCGGCCTGCATCACGCGCTGAACGAGGCGGCCGGACGCGTCGTGCACGCGGGCACGATCGACAGCCTGACGGACAGCGCGCCGCATCTGCGCGAACTGCGCCCGCAACTCGAACAGTTCTTCACGCGCTCGACCGACCGCTTCTTCGGCGATCTTTCAGTGGCCGCGCCCTTTTCGCTGCGCGAGCTCTACCGCGCGCTGTATCGCGCAGAAAAACGGCATCACCGATGAGCACGCAGCCCGATTTCCTCTTTCCGTGGGCACTCGTGCTGTTGCCGCTGGCCGCGCTGCCGCTGCTGCGCCGTAGCATCGACACGCTGGCCTGGTCGAGCGTCGCGTGGCTGCCTCGCGATCGCGCGGGCCGCGCCGTCGCGCTGCTCTGGAGGACGGCCGCGATGCTCGCGCTCGCAGCCGTGATCGTCGGGCTGGCGGGGCCGGGCTGCTCCGGCGCGCAAAAACGGATCACGGGCACGGGCGCCGAAATCCTGATCCTGATGGACGGCAGCGGCAGCATGTACTCGCCCGTCAGCAGCGCGGGCTCGAACACCGCCGATGCGCCGACGGCGGGCGAAACGAAGAACCAGATGGCGCGCGACGCGATTGCGGCCTTCGTCGCGCAGCGTGTCAACGACCGCTTCGCGTTCATGCTGTTCGGTACGCACCCGATGCTGGCCGTGCCGTTCACGCGCGAGCACACGGTGATCGACGCCGCCATTGACGCGACGGGCGTCGGACGCGGCATGCCGGACACGCTGCTCGACCACGGCCTTCAGTCCGCCGTCGAGCTGTTCGACGAGCGCGCGCGCACCAGCAGCCGCGCGATCGTGCTGGTGTCGGACGGCGGCGCGCGTCTCGACGACGTCGCGCGCGAGCGCATCCGCACGGGACTGTCGCGCAACGGCGTCGCGCTGTACTTCATCTATTTGCGCAGCGGCGTGTACAGCCCCGATCTGCACGCGCGCCCCGCCGATTCGGATCATTCGCCGGAAGCCGAGCTGCATCGCTTCTTCCTGTCGCTGCCGACGCCTTATCGCCTGTATCAGGCCGACAGCCCGCAACAGGTCGCGCGCGCCATGACCGACATCGCGCACAACGAGAATGCACCCGTGTCGTTCGTCGAACGGCTGCCGAGACAGGACGGCAGCGCATGGTGCTTCGCGACGGCGTTGCTGTGCTGCGTGCTGCTGCTGAGCTTATGGCTGATGCAAAAGCGGAGTCTGCGATGAAGCGGCTGCCCATCCACCTGATGTTCGGCGCGGCGGCGCTGTGCTGCGCCGCCATCGCCGGGTACTACGCGGCGCGGCTTCAGCGCGTCGAGGCGTCGAGCCGTGAGATCGCCGCGATCGGCTCGCACCCGCCGGATCAATGGCGCACGCGGGCAACCGCTCGCGACGATCCCGACGTGCGCCTCGCGCAAGCCGTCGCGCTGGCGCGCGCGGGTCAGCGCGACGAGGCGGGCAAGCTCTACTACGATCTCTCGCGGCTTGCGCCTTCTGGCGAGCTGGGCCGCGTCGCGCTCTACGATCTGGCGAACATGTATCTGCGCGAAGCGGCCGGCAACGACGCGCAAGGACCCGTGCGCTCGCCGCCGCTGCTCGAAGCCGCGAAGGCGCGCTATCGCGAGGTCCTGCGCGCCGATCCCGGCGACTGGGATGCGCGCTACAACCTCGAACGCGCGTTGCGCGTCGCGCCCGAAGCCCAGGATACCGCCGACGACACGAGGGACATCAAGGACCAGCACAGCATCAACGTGCGCGGCGCGGCGCCGGAGGAATTGCCGTGAAGCGGCCGGGGCTCACGTGGATCGCGCATGCGGGCCGCCGCTGGTGGCAATTGCCGCTCGCCTCGCTGCTGCTCGCCTCGGCCGTGTGGCTGCCGCCAGTCGGGTTCACGCGCCCCGTGTTCCGCTACGTCGTCACGTTCGATATCACGCAGAGCATGGATGTCGAGGACATTGCGATGGGCGGCAAGCCTGTCAGCCGCATCGACTTCGCAAAAGCGGCGATGGCCGACGCGCTGCAGCGCTTGCCGTGCGGCTCGGAAATCGGCTGGAGCGTGTTCACCAATCAGCGTTCACTGCTGCTGCTCGCGCCCGTCGAAGTCTGCGGCAACTATGACGGGCTGCTCGCGTCACTCGATCAGATCAGCGGAAAGATGCGCTGGGTCAACAGCAGCGTGATCGCGCAAGGCGGTCTTTATTCGGCGATCCGCGCGGCGGCGGAACTGGGCCGCGGCACCGACGTCGTGTTCATCACCGACGGCCAGGAAGCGCCGCCCGTCGCGCCGAACGAAACCACCGTGCGCGACATACCGCAAGGGCTCGTGCATGGCTGGCTGATCGGCGTCGGCGGCGACCAGCCCGCGCCCATCCCGAAGACCGACGCGAACGGCGTGCGCACCGGCTACTGGCGCGCGGACGAGGTCCGGCAGGTGCAGCCCGCGCCCGGCGCGTCGGGCGCGGCCGCCGCGACCGAAAGCCACGAAGAACTGTCTGAACTGAGAGAGACGTATCTGGAAGCCGTCGCTAACCACCTCGGCTTCGGCTACAGACGGCTCGTCGCGCCCGAGTCCCTGCGCGCGCCGTTGACGGATGCGCGGTTCGCGCATCCGATACCCGTTGCCACCGATATCCGCTGGATTCCCGCCGCGCTTGCGCTGGTGCTGCTCGTCTGGCGCTTTCTTCCCGCGGCGCCGATTGCACGCGCGCAGAACCCCCAAACGCGCATCGCGCGCTCGTCCGACCCTCGGCACGCAGCAGCATCCGCCCGCGCTCACGCTGAAACTCACGCGCAATGACGGCTGGCGCGCTGCTTTCGCGCCTCTCGTGATAAACCCCTACTCCGCCCCATTCGACGGGCCGCAACCCGACACAAGCCCTACATCCCTTTCACCAAGGCTACCAATATCCCAAATCGGCACGCACGGGTTGCCGGTTTCGGCGCTGTCCCGATTTTTCGTCGAACTAAAGTCGCCCTACACATCGTAAATCTCAACTGGAGGCGACATGAGAACAAGGCGACGAACCGCGTCCATCGCGGCGACGCTATCGTTAATCGCTGCATGCATCGGCAGCGCGCACGCAATCGAAAAACCCGAAGAACTGACCGTGCAGAAGCTGCCGGCGTGGCATCCGCACGAGGTTTTCGTCGTCGATATCTCGATGCCGTCGATGACGGATGCGCGCGTCTACCTGTACGACGCCGATGCGAAGAAGCTGCTCGGCCAGATCGATGCGGGCTTCGCGCCCGGCTTCGCGATCTCGCCGGACCACAAGACGAGCTTCGTGTCGACGACCTATTTCGCGCGCGGCTCGCACGGCACGCGCACGGACGTCGTCGAGCTGACCGACAACGGGACGCTCGATCACACGGGCGAAATCATTATTCCGCCGAAGCACGGCCAGCACATTCCGACGCCGTACAACACCACGTTCAGCGCGGACGGCAAGCGCCTGTACGTGTCGAACATCACGCCCGCCGCCTCCGTGACGGTGATCGACGTGGCGTCGAAGAAGGTGTTGTCGGAGATCGACATGGCGGCATGCGTGCTCGCGTATCCGTCGGGTAACGACCGCTTCACAGGCCTGTGCGAAAGCGGCAAGGCGCTGACCATCACGCTCGATGCAAACGGCAACGAAGCGAAGCGCACGCAGTCCGATGCATTCATCGACGTCGACAAGGACCCCGCGTACATCAACGCATCGCCGTATCAGGGCGGCTATCTGTTCACGACTTTCCACGGCATGGTGAGCAGCGCCGACTTCCACGGCGACAAGCCCGTGTTCGGCAAGCCGTGGTCGCTGCTGACGGATGCCGAGCGCGCCGAAGGCTGGCGTCCGGGCGGCCTGCAGCAGACGGCCGTGCACGCGAAGCTGCATCGCTATTACGTCGCGATGCACAAGGGCGAGGAAGGCTCGCACAAGGACCCGGGCACGGAAATCTGGGTGTACGACCTGCAGACCAGGAAGCGCATCGCGCGCTGGGATCTGTCGCAGCAGAAGATCGACCCGATCGCATCGATCCAGGTCAGCGACGACGACAAGCCGCTCTTCTACGGCATCACGGGCACGTCGGATCTCGTCGTGATGGATGCGCGCACGGGCAAGTTGCAGCACGTCGAAAAGCAGGTCGGCAATACGTCGTCGCTGCTCGTCAATCCGTGAGGCCGACATGATGCTCGATCCTGTACTCGCGACGCTCGCGCAAGCCAGCACGGCGATTGTCGTGCTGCTCGGCGCCGTCGCCAAATGGCGGCGCCCGGCTGCGTTCCGCCAGGCGCTCGGCGATTACCGCCTGCTGCCCGACGCGTTGACGGCGCCCGCCGCGTTCGCGATCGCGGCTGCGGAAACGGTCGGCGCAGCGGCGCTGCTGTTCCCCGATACGCGCGTGATCGGCGCGATCGTGCTGGTCGCGCTGCTGCTCGTGTTTGCGGCGGGGCTCGCGTTCAACATCCTGCGCGGCCACACCGATATCGACTGCGGCTGCTCGGGCTTTGCCGCGACGCAAGCGGCAACGCAAGCCAACGCGCCGCGCGGCATCGGCTGGTTCCATGTCGCGCGCGCATTGCTGCTCGCCGCGCTCGCCGCCACCGCGTTCATCGAGCCCGCGACGCGTTCGATCGTGTGGTTCGACTACCTGACGCTCTTCTTCGCCGTGCTGCTGATCGTCTGCGCACTGCTCATTTTCGACGTGCTGCTCGCCAACGTGCCGCGCCTCACCCACCTGAGGAATTCATGATGCAAACCGCTCTCACCGTTTCCACCGCGCTCCTTTGGATCGCCGTTCTCGCGCTCGGCGCGATCTGTCTCGCGCTCGTTCGCCAGGTCGGCATTCTTTATGAACGCATCATGCCCGCCGGCGCGTTGATGATCGACAAAGGCCCCGCTGTCGGCGCAATCGCACCGACCTTCGAGCTGTCCGACATTCGCGGCCAGCAAGTCAAAGTGGGCGGCATCGACGCGCAAGGCAAGGCCACGCTGTTGTTCTTCCTGTCGCCGACCTGCCCCGTCTGCAAGAAGCTGCTGCCGCTGCTGCCGTCGCTGCAGGCAAGCGAGTCGACGCCCGTCAACATCGTGCTCGCGAGCGACGGCGATCTCGCCGAACACCAGCGCTTCGCGCAGAAGCAGAACCTCGATCGCTTCCCGTACGTGCTGTCGCAGGAACTGGGCATGGCTTATCAGATCGGCAAGCTGCCGTATGCCGTGCTGCTCGACGACAGCGGCAAGGTCCGCGCAAAGGGCCTCGTCAATACGCGCGAGCATCTGGAAAGCCTGTTCGAAGCGAAGGAGCGCGGCGTCGCATCGCTGCAGGAGTTCGTGCATGGCGATCATCGCCACGAGCAGCACGAGCAACACGCACAACACGTTTGATACGGCGCCGAACCCGAATACAACCTGAGCGGAGAACAATCACATGGGCGTTTTTGATTCATGGTTCGAGAAGTCGGCGCGCGGCGTCGCGCAGCGCAGTTCGCGGCGCAGCGCGATGGCGAAGCTCGGCAAGGTGCTGGTCGGCTCGGCGATGCTGCCGCTGCTGCCCGTCGATCGCACGGCTTATGCAGCCGATGCGGCGTCGGCGGCATCGGCTGCATCCGGCGCGGCTGCATCGGGCGCAAGCGACGATCCGATGAGCTGCGACTACTGGAAGTACTGCGCGATCGACGGCTGGCTTTGCAGCTGCTGCGGCGGCACGTCGAGCAGCTGCCCGCCGGGCACGACGCCTTCGCCGATCACGTGGATCGGCACCTGCCGCAATCCTCATGACGGCTCCGACTACATCGTTTCGTACAACGACTGCTGCGGCAAGACTTCGTGCGGCAAGTGCTTCTGCAATCGCAACGAACGCGAGAAGCCGCTCTACAAGCTGTCGCTCGACAACGACATCAACTGGTGCATGGCGAACGGCAATTCGAACTATCACTGTTCGGTTTCGGTCCTGCTTGGAGCAGCAAAGCAATGAAAGTGAATCACGCTGGAAAAATCGCGACCGCGTGCATCGCGGCGGCGGCATCGTTTGCAATAGCGGGCAGCGCGCACGCGCAGACGGTCCACTACCCCGCCGGCAAGAGCATGTTCGACGCGCAATGCGCTGTCTGCCATCAGGCGGGCGGCAAGGGTCAGGATGGTCTCGCGCCGCCGCTTACCGAGTATCCCGGCAAATATTCGACGACGGCGCAAGGCCGCGCGCAGCTCACGTCGACGGTGGTGCACGGCATGTTCGGCGAGATCAAGGTCCACGACAAGAGCTACAACTTCAAGATGCCGAGCTTCGCAAGCGCAAGCGATGAAGACCTGGCTCAGGTGCTGAACTACGTCGTGTTCGACCTGAACGCGCAGCATGGCGACACGAAGCCGTTCACGGCTGCCGACATCAAGGCCGCGCGCGCGCAAGCGATGGATAGCGCCGCCGTCCACGCGCAACGCGCGCTCGTCACGAAGGGACTCGGCTTATGATCGCCGCCCGTGTGCCTCGTGCCGGCGACCGCGTTCAGACGCAGCAGCCCGCGCGCGGCGCGCGGGCTGCCCGCACGGCGGCGCTGTGGATCGGCGCGGCGCGCCGCATATCGATGCTGCTCGTCGCGTGCGCCGCGACCTTCGCGCCGCCCTCGCCCGCGAACGCGCAAAGCCATGCCGATGCGTCGCTCGCGCAACAGCATTGGGTGCTCAACTGCATGGGCTGCCACACGGCGACGGGTGGCGGCATTGCAGGCAAGGTGCCGCCGCTCGCGAACTCGCTCGGCTACTTCGAGCATCTGCCCGCCGGGCGCGAATACGTGATGCGCGTGCCGGGCGCGTCGAACTCCGCGCTCTCCGATCAGGAGCTCGCCGACGTGCTGAACTGGCTGCTCACGACGATGAACCGCGACGCGTTGCCGAAGGACTTCAAGCCCTATACGGCCGCTGAAGTCACCGAGCACCGCCGCCCCGCCTTCTCCGATGTCGCGACCGTGCGCGCCGGACTGATCCGCGATCTGCACGCGCGCGGCATCAAGGGCGTCGCGGACCGCTACTGAACATCCCAAGCAAAGGAAACGAAAGATGGAGACGAATAACACCTTCCCGCTGCTCGCCGCGACGCAAGCGTTCCTCGCGAAGCCGAAGAAAATGCTGATCGGCGCGGAGTGGACGGATGCGTCGTCGGGCCGCACGATCGACGTGGTCAATCCCGCCGATGGCAGCGTGCTCACGCGCGTGCCCGAAGCCAACGAACATGACGTGCAGCAGGCCGTCGCCGCGGCGCGCCGCGCATTCGATGCAGGCCCGTGGCGCACGATGAAAACCACCGACCGCGAGCGTCTGCTGCTGAAGCTCGCCGATCTCGTCGACGCGAACGCGCGCGAGCTCGCCGAAATCGAATCGCTCGACAACGGCAAATCGGTGATGGTCGCTCTTGGGCTCGACGTGTCGATGGCCGCGCAGTGCTTCCGCTATATGGCGGGCTGGGCGACCAAGATCGAAGGCAGCGTGATCGATGCGGGCATGCCGTACATGCCGGGCAGCGAAGTGTTCGCGTACACGCGCAAGGAGCCCGTCGGCGTGGTCGGCGCGATCATTCCGTGGAATTTCCCGCTGCTGATGGCCGCGTGGAAGCTCGCCCCTGCCCTCGCGACGGGCTGCACCGTCGTGCTGAAACCCGCTGAGGACACGCCGCTCACCGCACTGCGTCTGGGCGAACTGATCCGCGAAGCGGGCTACCCGGAAGGTGTCGTCAATATCGTCACGGGTTACGGCCATACGGCGGGCGCTGCGCTGTCGCGCGATCCGCGCATCGACAAAATCGCGTTCACGGGCTCGACGCAAACGGGCAAGCTGATCGGCCACGCGGCGCTCGACAACATGACGCGCATGTCGCTGGAGCTCGGCGGCAAGTCGCCCGTGATCGTGCTGCCCGACGTCGATATCGACAAGGCCGCGCAAGGCGTCGCGAACGCGATCTTCTTCAACCAGGGCCAGGTGTGCACGGCGGGCTCGCGCGTCTATATCCACAACAAGGTGTTCGACAAGGTGATCGACGGCGTCGCGCAGATCGCGAAAAGCATGAAGATCGGCGCGGGCATGGACCCGTCGACGCAGATCGGTCCGCTCGTGTCCGCGAAACAGCGCGACCGCGTGTGCGGTTATATCGATTCGGGCTTCGCGGAAGGCGCGCGCGCAGCGGCAGGCGGCAAGCCCGTCGACAAGCCGGGCTTTTTCGTCGAGCCGACCGTGATGGTGGATACGAACCACACGATGCGCATCGTGCGCGAAGAGATCTTCGGGCCGGTTCTGGTCGCGATGCCCTTCGAGGATATCGACACGGCCGTTCAGCTCGCGAACGACACGCCGTATGGCCTCGGCGCGAGCATCTGGTCGAACGACATGTCGGCGATTCACAAGCTGATTCCGCGCATCGCGGCAGGGACCGTGTGGGTCAACTGCCATTCGCTGCTCGACAACGCGCTGCCGTTCGGCGGCATGAAGCAGTCGGGCTTCGGCCGCGAGCTGGGCCGCGCGGTCATCGACCAGTACACGGAAAGCAAGTCCGTGATGATGAACTACGCGTAAGCACTCCTCGTGCATCGCCGCTCTATCGGCGATGCACGTCGAACGCACGATCACAAGGCACAAACATAGGGGAACAGACATGAAGCATCGGACGACGCCGCGCAAAATCGCGGCGGCGGCGGCAACGCTCGCAGCCGCGGCGGCCGCACTCGGCGTGGCGCAGGGCGCACGCGCGGAGAACAGCATCACGTTGTACGGCGATGTGGACGCCGGCATCACGTACACGAACAACCAGCAGGTCACACATGCGGACGGCAGCGTCGGCGGCGGCCACAACTTTCAGTTCACGGGCGGCAACCTCGCGCCGTCGCGTTTCGGATTGACGGGCAGCGAAGACATCGGCGGCGGCACGGCCGTCACGTTCAAGCTGGAAAACAGCTTCTTCACGGGCAGCGGCAACTTCGTGCAAGCGGGCGCGCTCTTCAACCAGAATGCGTGGGTCGGGTTGACGAACGAAACCTACGGCACGCTGACCTTCGGCCGCCAGTTCGACTCGTACACCAACGCGCTCGCGCCGTACGCGTCGAGCATCACGTGGGCCACGCTGTACGGCTCGCACATCGGCGACGTCGACAACCTGAATGCCGCGCTCAATCTCAACAACGCGGTGCAGTACGTTAGCCCGACCATCGCGGGCTTCTCCGTGAGCGGCACGTATTCGCTGGGCGGGGTCGCGGGCGACTTCTCGCAGAAGCGCGGCTGGGCCGTCGCCGCGAGCTACAACACCGCGCCCTTCTCGTTCGGCATCGGCTATCTCGACCTGAACAATCCGCTCGATGCCGCGCTCGGCGGCGAGCAAGGCTATATCGGCGACTTCGCGTGTTCCAATCCGACCGCGATGTACTGCGAACTGCAAAACGCGCACTCGCTGAAGGCATTCGGCGCGGGCGGCTCATATACGATCGGACCGGCGACGATCGGCCTCGTCTACACGCATACGCGGCTCGACGACAGCCAGTATTTCGCGAGCGCCGCGTTGCCGCAAGGCGCCGATGCGCGTTTCGATATCGTCGAGGTGAATGGCACCTACGCGCTGTCGCCCGCGCTTTCGCTGGGCATCGCGTATATCTACAACTCGATGAAAACCGACGTGAGCGGCTCGCCGAAATTCCATCAGGTCAATCTTGGCGCGACGTATAACCTGTCGAAGCGTACGACGCTGTACGCAGTGGGAATTTTCCAGAAGGCTGCAGGCAGCGGGATCGGCACGGACCCCGTGACGGGACAGGCTGCGAACTACGCGCAGATTCCGAATCTGCCGAATTCGACCACCGACAAGCAGGTGTCGGTGACAGTGGGACTGAAGCACAGCTTCTAAAAGCGTTTGAGCTGCGTGCGATTTGCGCGCCTCGCGTCGTTTGACGTGAGGCGCGCTTTTTTTCACGTGAAGCTGCCCGCTTCACTTATTGATGCATGATTACGGCGTCACCGAGCAACCCGAAGTGCAGGTGTTATTCGAATACTGCGCGGATTTCACGCCCCAGTTCTTGCCGATGATGGTTTTGCTCGGGATATTAGCGCCACGGAAACCCTGTACATTGCTCTTGCCCGACACGGTGTTGTTGCGAACGATGTTAGTGGAGTAGTCGGCGCTCGCCGCGACACCGCCCGTCAGCATCACCGACGACCCCATGTCGGGTGCGCCATAGCCATACACGGCGTTAATCGTGTTGTACTCGATCACGTTGTGGCCCGTCGCCTGCATGGTGTTGTCGTTCTCGATGCCCACAGCGCAGTCGGTCACCGTGTTATGCCCGATGTAGCCGTTCGTATGCGCAACGAACACGGGACCATAGTAGCCGCAGCTTGCAAACGTGTTGTACTCGATGATGTCACCGCTACCGCCATCCGTCGTGCCGTAGGTCTGGAACATCGACTGGCCGAAGAACTGCTTGAAGCTGTTGCCTGCCAGGAAAAACTTGCTGACAGGACCCGCGGTTTCAATCGGAATATCCCAGTGGCGCGCATCATTGTCGTAGTACTGCGGGGCTGCCGTGTTTGCGCCACGAAGTTGCACTCGACAATGCTGTCATCGTGATACGCGTTCTTGTAGTCGCCGATGATGAACATCTGCATGTTGAAGCCCGTGGTGCGCTTGAGGATGGTCCCTTGGCACTGGATATGGCGGTTGCTCAAACGCACGTTGATCGTGCCATTGATGACGCATGTGCCGGCAGGAACCAACACATCGCTCGCATTGATCGCCTTCTGGAACGCGGCCGTGTCATCCGTTGCGCCATCGCACTTCGCGCCATAGGCGACCGGGCTGACGGGGTTGACCAGCGCGGGCGGCGTGTATCTCGCAGGGGTGCTCGTGGTGGCCGATTTGATATAACACGACTTCCGATAACCGTACGCCGAGTCTGCCATCGCGCTATTGTCGCAAGGCACGCTACCTGTATAAGTGCCGTTCACCGCGTACATTGCCGAAGGCGAATTCGGAGGCCATGAACCATAGAGCACGCTTTGCGTGCCGGAGAATTTGCACGTGCCATGCTCGTCGGCACACTTCGTCCATGTGACACCGTTGACGACAACCGTGGCTGGATTGCCGCTGCTCTGCGCGTGCGCCGCTGACGAAAAGACAATCGAAACGACAATTGAAAGGACGACAAATACAAAGCTCTTAAGATGCTTCATTTTCTATACTTCCAAATTTAATCGCGATCGCTGTTTCTATCCATGACGGGCTTGAACAGAATTTTTTGTCTTTTATTATGGAATCCTTATTGTTTTGGCTCGTTCGTTTCCCTAGCCATATCAGTGACTAGAATGCGTTAGATCTGCGGGAGGTTTTGCGGGCCTCGCGTCGGCTGACGCGAGGCGCTTTCTTGCTTAAAGGGAAAAGTCTGGGGCGCTCATCGCCGCGCCGAGCGGGTCTTTCACCCGTGGCTCATTGCAATTGCGTTTGAGGAAGCGGCTGCAATGCAGTCCATTGTGACCAGCCACTTGCGCTGTGCGGGACCGTGATGCGCAACGCTCTTGAGCCGTCGCTGAAATATAGCGATTCCGCGAGGCAAACGGTAATGTCGTCAATACCGGGCGTGCCGACGAAGCCTCGCTCGTGAGTAAACTCGAGATTACCCTCACGTAAAACGTCGAGGTGCCCGTCACCGCGGTCGGCGAACATCGGGTAAGCCGTGTTGTTCAACAGCGTCACGGCGGCTTCCGCATCGAACATCTTTTCTCTCCACATCTTCTCTCTCCTTCTCACTCCACTTCAACGCGCTTCGATGGCGCTCATGTACAGCCCGTTCCGGCTGCAAACTGTGATGTCTCGTTTCTGGTCGCTAGCTTCCGCGCCTTCCATAACCGTTGATGAAGTCGTCGGGCTTTAGCGGGTGGCTGAACAGGAAACCTTGCATGCGGTCGATCCCGCATTCGCGCAGGAACGCTGCCTGTTCATTCGTCTCGATGCCCTCGGCCGTCACGGTCAGGCCCATCGAATGCGCGATTTTCTCGAGCCCTTCCACGATCGCAACCGAACGGCTTTCGTGCGGCAGCCCGGCAACGAATGATCGATCGATCTTCAGCCCGTGCACCTGGAGACGCCTGAGATACGACAGCGACGAATACCCCGTGCCGAAATCGTCGATGACGAACTTCACGCCGAAGCCGGCAATGGCCGCCATCGACGACATGACGGAAGGCGTGTCGAGCACCTGCCTGCCTTCCGTGATCTCCAGTTCGAGCGCCGAAGGGTGAATTCCGCTGAGTTCGAGAACGCGGGAGATCTTCCTCACGAAGCGCTTGTCGAGTTGAAGCGGCGAGATGTTGACCGCGATGCCGAGGTCGGGCGCAACACTGCGGCGCCACTGTTGCGCCTGTGTGCATGCCTGCTCGAGCACCCAATCGCCGATGCTCCCGATCAGACCGTTCCGTTCGGCGATCGGCACGAACTGCATGGGCGACACGGCGCCGAGTTCGTCATGCGTCCAGCGCAGCAACGCTTCCGCGCAAACCGTCTTACCTGACGCGCCATCGACGACGGGTTGCCACGCAAGCGCCAGCTCACCACCCGCCAACGCTCCCGGCAATGCCGATTGGATCTTGGCGCGACGCTCCATTTCGCCGTCGATCGCTTGCGTAAAGAACTGCGTGCAGTTGCGGCCGAGCCTTTTGGCCGCACGCATCGCCATCTCCGCATTGCGCACGAGCGTCGCGGTGTCGGGCTTGCCATCGGATCGACGCGCAATGCCGACCGACGCGCCCACCGTGAGCTCCCGACCATCGATCATGAAGGGCGCGCCGATCAGACCGATGATCCGGGCAGCGCATCTGGCCAACTCACGCTCTTCGTAGCAGTCCATCAGAATGAGAAATTCGTCGCTGCCGGACCTCGCGATCAGATCCCCGGAACGTGCCGCACCCGCAAGCCGATGCGCAACGGCTCGCAACACCCGATCGCCCGACGCGTACCCGGCCGTCTCATTGACTCGCCGGAAATCGTCCAGGTTGATGAACAACACTGACGTGTGCGACGAGTTCAGCAGCAGCGCGGCACGCTCGACAACATAGGCCCGCCTGTACAGACCAGTGAGCGAATCGAACATTGATCGGCGATCGAACTGCGCTGCCCGTCGTGAAGCAGTACTGCATTCATGCAGCGCGCCCTTCCCTTTGCCCCGCGATAAGTCCGCGGCGTTGAGCGGAGTGGACCCCGCGTGCTGCCTGGAACCTTGTTGAATCATCGCGACACTCCTATGCTTAAACATTGGTAGTGGACACAGCACATACAACATGCAGCAATCTGCGCGCAGCGTTTAAAGCATCAACGCCTTTTGGCGGAACACAACGCGGCAAATCGAACACGTGAAGCGAGGATAAGCCGTTGAATTCATGACGGGAATGATCCTTGTCACCGAACGCGTAAAGCGAAACTGAACACCATGCATGACACAGATCAAAATCTGGTGTCCTGATGAAAACCCATCAACTCCGAGTGCTGGTTGCAATCGCCGAGGTCGGCAGCGTTCGCGGCGCAGCGCGACTGCTCAACATGTCGCCCGCCGCAGTCACTCAAAGCCTTCAGTTACTGGAGGACTCACTACAAATGCAGCTCGTATTGCGCACGCCATCCGGCGTCACGCTGACGGCTTCAGGTCAAACGCTGCTCACTCACGGCTGATTGTGTCGCAAATATCGCGCGCGCACGAAGCCATGGACGCGCTGCGCGGCAATGCACGCAAGCGTCTCTCCGTTGCCGTCACTGCATGGGTGGCGCTGACGTTTTTGCCGGAAACGGTTGCCCGTTTCCGCGAGCAGATGCCGCAGATTCAAATCGAACTGTTCGAAGGTTTGCTCGCGATCGCGAATCCGCGGCTGCGCGACGGCAGCCTCGACATCTATATCGGCCGACAGACGCCCGGCGTCAGCACCACGACTGAATTTGCGTATCGGCCGCTGTTCGCGTCGAGCCGCGCAGTGGTCGCGCGACGCAATCATCCGAATGCGGAAAGCCGCTCACTGGCGGACCTGCTCGATCTCGACTGGCTGGTTGCACTCGACCCCGAAACCGAGGGCCAGGCGCCTTATCGGATGTTCGCGCAGTACGGGTTGCCCGTGCCTCGCAGTATTCACTATCTTCACTCACTGGCCGTGGCCGTCGCGCTTCTCAGATACACCGACATGGTCAGCATTTTCCCGTGGCCGTTGATCGAATTGTGCGCTGAGCGCGACGGCCTGTGTGCGCTGCCGTTGCGTGAACAGCTCGCCGATTCGATGGTCGGCATCATCACGCGCAGCGGCGAGCCGCCGGATGCGGCATCCCGCTGCTTCATCGACTGCCTGATCGAAACGGTGCGCGGCGAGAAATGGATGCAATCATCCGAAATCCAACGTGCGATGCACTCCGTCGAGATCTTGATCTAGTGCTCCGCCCCTGAAATAACTTCGCGCCACTGCCGATTCGCTTCGACCATGGAATCGGCGCAGGCCGGTCCACTACGTGGGCTAACCAACAGAGCCAGAATTCGAAACGACAGACACTCCTTTGCGTGGGTGCCGGCTCGCCGCATCTCTTTCGTGATTCTGGAGACGAAAAGATGGACACCGAGAGCAAAGCGTCGCGTCACATGGATGCGAGTTGCCAGACTCCGGGCGACAAGACAACGGAGCTTAAGTGCGTGTTTGCGCCGCCCGCCAGAACTGAGTGGATATCGGGTCTGTCCGAACGTTCGATTGCCGTCTCCCGTACCCGCGTGCATCGAGCGATAGGAGCGCTTCTATGAAATTCAGAAACGATATCAACGGTGTCCGCGCCATCGCCGTATTGATCGTCGTCCTTTACCACTTCTCCGTACCTCATTTCACTGGCGGCTTCGTTGGTGTCGATGTGTTCTTCGTCATCTCCGGCTTCCTGATGACGGACATCATCTTCAGAGGCATCAACAACGGATCCTTTTCGACCCTGACGTTCTACAGGTACCGTGCACGACGGATCATTCCGGCCCTTGCGGTGCTCTGTTTCGCATTGCTGGTCTTTGGATGGATGGTCCTTTTGCCATCGGAGTTTCGCGCACTCGGCAAAGAGGCGGCGGCGAGTCTCGGATTCTTCTCCAATATCTCGTTCTGGCGCGAGGCCGGCTATTTCGATGTTCGCTCCCTCGACAAGTGGTTGCTGCATACGTGGTCATTGTCAGTGGAGTGGCAGTTCTACATGCTCTATCCGCTCGCGCTCGTCCTGTTGACGAGGTGGGCGTCATTCGCGTGGGTACGCAGATGGATCATTGCGACGACGGTCATATCCTTCGCCATCTGCGTATACCTCGCTTCACCAACGAAATGGCCAACCGCGGCGTTTTTCCTGTTGCCAACGCGGGCGTGGGAAATGCTGGCCGGCGCGCTGGTGTATCTGTACCCGCTGCGCGCTTCCGCACGCGCGCGTGTGGCGCTGGAGTGGACGGGTCTTCTGCTCATCGCGCTCGCGGCGGTGAGCTTCAACACGCGTATGGATTGGCCCGGCTGGTTGGCGGCCGTACCCGTTATCGGCACCGCGCTGATCGTCGCGGCCGCACGGAACGATTCCAAAGTGACGGGTTCTGGAGTTGCCCAGTTCGTCGGCAAGATTTCTTATTCGGTGTATCTCTGGCATTGGCCGATCGTTGTCGGGATAAGCTACTACGAACATTTGGGGAATCCGCTATGGATAGCGGGTGGCATCGTCGGATCGATGACGCTCGGCTACCTCTCATGGAAGTTCGTCGAATCGCGCACACATGGAAAGGTGTCCAATACCGGTCGATTGGCGCCCCTTGCCCAGCTTCGCGTGACACTCGCGTTCGCAGCGATCGTCTTTGTCGGCGGCGCGGTGGTCTACTACCAGCAAGGCATACCCAACCGCTTCGATCAGTCGGTCTATGTCGCCGATCGTGAAACCTACGACACGAATCCAGATCGCAGCGTCTGCCATATGCTGCTGGACCCCTGTGACGTGTTCAAGACGCAGGTGAAGAGCCGCGCCGTCGTCCTCGGTGACAGCCATGCGGAAGCACTCGCGGGAGCAATCAGCGCGGCCGTCCCGAACGGCCAGCGTGGCGACGTCATTCTGATTGCGCTCCAAGGGTGCCCTACTGTGGAAGGCGTGCGCCGCGCCGACGGTGCTTGCCTCGACGCCAATCAGAAGTACCTCAATCTGCTCCAGCAGAATACGTCGAAGATGCCGCCCGTCATCATCGTGAATCACTGGTCGCAATATATGTCGGGTGACGCCACTAGCCAGCTATCTTTCGTCGATCCGGGTCATCCGGAGCGCAATGGCATGCCCTTCTCGATGGATCAGTACAGGAAACATTTCCTGACGACGATGTGCAATCTTGCCAAAGCCCGACCCGTCTACGTTGTCGAGCCCGTTCCCGAATTCGACGTGAATTTGCCAGCCACCCTTGCACGGCAAAAGCTCGTGAACCCGGCCGCGCCGGACATGACGCTCGATGTCGCCGACTACTATAAGCGCAACGCGCACGTCCTTGCGCTGATGCGCGAAGCACGCGATCAGTGCGGCGTGAAGTTGCTCGATCCAACGCCCTATCTGTGCCCCAATGGAAAGTGTCGCGGCTCGTACCAGGGGCGGCCGCTCTATTCGGACATGCACCACATGAGCGAATACGGGAATCGCTTCCTTGTCCCGATGTTCGGGACCATGTTCTAGTGTTTTCCCCAAAAGAACCTTTGTGCAACCTTCATAAACGCCCTTTCATGCGGACAGTCGAAGCCGGTTCCGGGCGTTTATGCAAGGTCAGTGCTGGGACAGCGCCTTAACCCGCGTTTTCATCCACGGCGACCCGCATCAGCTCGTCGAAGCTCGCAAGCAATCTGTCGATATCCGGCGCGTGAATCGCGCCCATCGTCGAGATGCGGAACAACTCCTTCGACAAACCGCCCTGCCCCGCGTAGATCACAAAGCCGCGCGCCTTTAGCGCATCGTGCAGCTGCTCGTACGCAATGCCCTTCGGCAGACGATACGCGCGCAATACCACCGACGACTCCTGCGGCGACAGCACGCTATCGATGCCACGCGCCGCCAGCGCCGCGCGCGCCTGCTCGGCGAGCGCCGCATAACGCGCGTGACGCGCATGCCAGCCGCCTTCGTCATCGAGTTCACGCAACGCTTCGACGAGCGCGTAGTACGCGTGCACGGAAGGCGTGAACGGTGTGTTGCGCTGATCCTGCAGACTCGCGAGACGCGCGAGCCCGAGATAGTACGTGCGGCTCGCCGCCTGCGCCAGCGCATCGCGGCGCACGATCACGAATGCCGCGCCAGGCACGCCATGCAGACACTTGTTCGCCGTCGCGGCAACGGCGGCGATCGTGCCTTCTGCAAAATCGATATCTTCCGCGCCGAAGCTGCTCACGCCATCCACGAGCATCTTCACGTTGCGCGCGCGGCATACTTGTGCGAGCGCCTTCAGATCGTTCAGGCGCCCCGTCGTCGTTTCGTGATGAATCACGGCAACATGTGTGATCGACGTGTCGGCATCGAGCGCGGACGCAATGCGCGCGAGGTCGGGCGCCTGCATCCACTCGTGCTTCACGATGCGATGCGCGATGCGGTACTGCGTCGCGATCTGCGTAATGCGCTCGCCGTACACGCCGTTCTCGACGATCAGCAGCTTGCCGCTTTCCGGCACGAGCGCCGCGATCATGCTTTCGACGGCGGCCGTGCCTGAGCCCGTCATCAACACGGCGCTCCATTGCGCGGGGTCGAGGTCGTACAGCTTCAGCAGCCGCGTACGCGCTTCGTCCTGCAGATCGAAGAACTCGCTTTCGCGATGGCACAGGTCCGTTTGCAGCATGCTGTTGCGCACGCGCTCGGTCAGCGTGACGGGGCCAGGGTTCATCAGCAGCATCAGCGTGCTCCTTCGTTCGAGCCGGAAATGGCGATGTGGCGCATCAAACGCGTCTTCACATCGGGTGGAGTGATGGTCGGGCGAGGCAGGCCGTCGGGCGTGCCCCGGCGAATCGCGACGCGCACGAAGCGCGGGCCGTCGAGTTGCGGCGACGCGAATAGTTCGTCGATCAGGCTCACGTCATCGCCTTCGACAGCCGACGCATAGCCACACGCCGCCGCGACGCCCGCGAACGACACCTGCGGCGAGACCGTCGCCTGACCGCCCGTCGAATCGTGCGCGCCGTTGTCCAGCAGAATGTGCGTGAGGTTCGGCGGGCCATAGGCGCCGAGCGTCGCGAACACGCCCATGCGCATCAACGCTGCGCCGTCGCCGTCGAGCGCGACGACATGCAGGTCCGGGCGCGTGAGCGCGAGACCCAGCGCGAACGGCGTCAGACATCCCATCGAGCCGACCATGTACAACTGGTTCGGCCGGTCGTCGATCGCATACAGCTCGCGGCCGCAGAAGCCCGTCGACGCAAGCACGACCGTCGAATTCAAAGGCGTGTGCGCGATCACGCGCTGCAGTGCTTCGTTACGCGTCGGCAGCGCATCGGGCGCAACATCGCGCGAAACATCGCGCGGCGCACGCACTTCGCGTTTCGCGGCGCGGCCCGAGTCCTTCAACTCATACGGCGCGACGCTGCCCTTTTGCATCACGAGCGCGTACGGGCGGCCCGTCGCATCCATATGCGCGACTGCGCGATCCAGCGCGGGACCGATCGCTTCCGCTTGCGTCGGGAACGTCTCCCACGGAATTTCCATCGTGTCGAGCATTGCCGGCGTGATGGGGCCCATCAGCTGATGCTGCGGCTCGTCGGGCACGCCCGGCTGGCCGCGCCACGTGACGATCAAAAGCTGCGGCAAGCGGAACGTCCACGTCAGCGACGTCAACGGACTCACGGCATTGCCGAGCCCCGAGTTCTGCATCATCGTCACTGCACGGCGGCCATTCTGCGCGCCAAGCGTGACGCCCGCGATGAACGCGACAGCATCGCCTTCGTTCGCCGCCGACACGTAATGCAGCTTCGGGTCCTGCAGCACATAGTTGATGAACGGCGTGAGGTACGAGCACGGCACGCCCGCGTACCAGTCAAAGCCGCGCTCGCGCGCCGCCTCGACGAACTGTGCTGCATCGATCATTGCGCGGCGCCTCCCGCTGCGTCGACCTTCGCGAGGGGTGTCTGCTCGTGCGCGAAATCGCCCGCGCGGCGGAAGTCCTCGAGATCGTTCACGCCGCGCCAGTGGCCATGCACGTACTGCACTTCGATTTCCTCACCGGCTTCCATCAGCGCATTCAGCAGCGCGGGCATATCGAGCGAGTCGAAATCGGGGCGCGCGCGCAGCGTCTTCATCACCGCCTGCAGACGCTCGCAGCCTGCGCCGCGCACGTTCAAAAGACCAATCCACCGGCCGTGCGGCGCTTCGCCCTTCACGTCGGCTTCGTTGCTCGACACGCGGCGCAGCAACACCTTGTTGCCGAACAGGCCGCGATCGTCGGCGGACGAGCACCATGCGAAATCGCGCACGCTCTGGTTCGCGCCCGATTCGGCGGCACTCGACGAATCGACGACCACGCTGAACGCCGCTTCGCTATCGACCAGATCGCGCACGATGTAGCTGCGGAACAGCAGGTCGCCATATGAGATCACGGTATCGTTCTGCAAGCCGTCGACGGCACACGCGAGCGACGCCAGTTCGCCCGTTTGCTCATGACGCTCGTTGACGACGAGTTTGATGCCCGCCGTGTCGATCGCATCGGCGCGATAGCCGCCGACCACGGTGATGTCGTTGACACCCTGCTTCTTGAACGCATCCACGAGCCAGCGCAACAGCGGCTTGCCCGCGATCGGCAGCATGACCTTCGGACGATCCGTCGTGACGGCTTCGAGCCCCTTGCCGCGGCTCGCGGCGAGCACGACAGCCGAGCCCGATGCACGCGACGCCGACAGATAGCGCTCTTCGGCTTCGGAGTACTCGTCGGCATCCTGCAGGCGGAAGATTTCGTTGACGGTCGCGATACGGTCTTCGACGTTGACGAGCGTCTGGTTCTCGTAGATTTCCTTGACCACTGCCTGCATCGCCGACGTGGCCGCACGAATCTGATGATTCGCCCAGATCACCGTGCTGATGCCCGCCTTGCGGAACACTTCCGTCGGCGTGCTGTAGTACTTGGTCGGCACGATCACGAGCGGGCCGCGTCCCGCCCATTCGCGAGCGAATTCGAGAATCTCGTCGGGACGCGACAGCTTGCTGTGAATCAGGATCGCGTCGGCGCCCGCCTGGCGATACGCTTCCGCGCGCTTCAGCGCTTCTTCCATCCCCCAGCCCGCGATCAGCGCTTCGACGCGCGCGACGATCGAGAAATGCTCGTCCGTCTGCGAGTCCTTGCCCGCCTTGATCTTGCCGCAGAACTCATCGATATCGGCGAGCGGCTGCGCTTCGCCGTTGATGAAGCTGTTCGTCTTCGGGAATACCTTGTCTTCGATGCAGACGCCCGCGATGCCTCGCTGCTCCAGCTTGCGCACGAGGCGGCGCACGTTGTTGAAGTTGCCGTAGCCGGTGTCGCCGTCGAGCAGGATGGGCAGGTCGCTCGCGTCGGCCATGAATTCGAGCGTATCGACGACCTGCGTCCAGCTTGCTTCGTTGTTGTCGCGCACGCCGTACTGCGCCGAGATCGCGAGGCCCGAGCCCCAGATGCCCTTGAAGCCGGCTTCGCGCGCGATCCGCGCGGAGATGCCGTTGTGGGCTTCCATCAGGAATTCGAGTTCGTTGCTCGTCAGCATCTGGCGCAGGCGTGCGCTACGGGATGCAATGGTGACGAAAGAGGGTTCGCGTGCGTTCATCGTGTTACTCCTGTGTCGGCCTGGGTTAGCGCGTTGGCGCTTACCCGGGTCTCATGCAATGCTGGACGCTGAAGTTGCGGCAGGACGTCCTCGGTTGCCCGCGCAACGTCGTTGGGAAAATCGATTTCTATCCAGGGCAGGCCGGTGACGTCGGCCGTATCGAATGCGTGACTGCGTTCGAGCAGCAGGTCGCGCACGGCTTCTTCGTGCGGCAGGTTCGCGCGGCCGCTATCGATATAGCCCGCTACGATCTGCGCGAAGCGTTGCGCGGCGGCTTGCGTGAAGCGGAAAAAGCCGACGGATTCGCCGATCGTGTCGTAGTCGAGGCCGACGGCCAACTGCTTGCGCAACTCGACGGGCACGCCGTTTTTCAGGCACAGCTTGACGGGCTCGTCCCCCGCTTCGTAGTCGCGGTCGATCAGCAGCCGGTTCGCGTGGTCGCCCGCGACGAGCGCGGCCAGCATGCGTTCGTCGTAGAGCACGTCGGCGTCCATCAGCAGCACGTCGCCGCCGCGCGTGAGCGCATCGGCGACGGTGTGCACCGTCAGCACGCTGCCGAGATCGAAACGCGGATTGAGCTTGATCTCGGGCACCTTGCGGCCCGCGCGATTGAGCTCGCCTTCGACGAGTTCCGGCTGGAAGCCGAGCGCGAGGACGACGTCATCGACGCCAACGGCCTCCAGCATCTGCAGATGACGTTCGAGCAGCGTGACGCCGTCGAAACGCAACAGACATTTTGGAAACTGCTCCCCCGGCGGTTGCTGGAGTCGCAGGCCGAGACCCGCGGCAAGAATGATTGCTCGCATTCGATTTCCAGGGAAAAGAGTTAATGGTCTTTTAGGTTTTTCATTTGGTATTCGAAACGACATTCGTGCATTTTCTTCGCTGCGCGCGGGCTTTTCGAATGGCCAAAAATGGCGACTATATCGGAAATGATTCCTGCTTGCCGCAGGAAGGGCACCGTTTTGGCAATTGATGTAGATAGTTTGAAAAATGTGGCTTTTTTCTGTCTGCGACGCAGTTGGGATGGTTTGCGTTGCCGTGGTTTGGGTTGGGTTGGTTTGCTTTGCCTTTCGCTGGCATCCGCGTTAGCGCCTCGCGGCGCGGGCGTTGCCCCTGTGCGGGGCGGCACTTACTTTCTTTGCCGCCGCAAAG
>NZ_JAGIPX010000091.1 GCF_017814945.1 Paraburkholderia sp. LEh10 | reverse complement strand
CTTTGCTTACTTTCTTTGCGGCGGCAAAGAAAGTAAGTGCCGCCCCGCACAGGGGCAACGCCTGTGCCGCGAGGCGCTATCGCGGATGCCCGCGCAGGGCAAGGCGAACCACATCGCGGATGCCCGCAAAGGGCAAGGCGAACTACATCGCGGATGCCCGCAAAGGGCAAGGCGACCCGCATCGCGGCATGCCCGCGCAGAGAGCAACGGCACAACCGCCTCGCCAATGCCCGCGCAGCGCCAAAAGCAAACCTAATCGATCTCCAACACGATGGGCTGATGATCCGAAGCCCGCGTCCCGCCATCGATCTCGCAGCTCCGCAGCCGCGGCCGCAAGTCTTCCGTGGCGAACAGAAAATCGCAGGTAAGAGGGCCGTCCGACCATTGCGCCTTGTCGTAGACACCCGCAGTCATTGGCGGCGTCTGGCCGGGGTGCAGCGTGGTCCATGCATCGATGAAGGAAGGGCTGCCGTCGAGCGGCTCCAGCATGCGCCGGTACGCTTCGCTGCCGTACGCGCTATTGAAATCGCCACAGACGATCGCGCTGACGGGCCGTCCCGTATCGGTGAACGGGCCGATCGCGTTCTCGGCCGGGGCAGGGTGCGCGGCATGCGCGGCCGCCTCCTGCTGCAGCTGGCGCAGCCGGTTCACCTGCGCGAGGCGCTGCTTGAGAGAATAGAACTCCAGATGCGTGACGATTACGCGCACCGGGCCCCCGGGCGCGCGCAGCACCGCTTCGAGCGCGACGCGCTGCATCGACGGCGAGTCGGGATCGGCAGGCCACGGCAGCGAGTGACGGATCACCCGCTCGACAGGCAGACGCGTCGCGAGCGCATTGCCGAACTGCCGGCGCGGCGCGGCGGGCGCGTCGAGCTTGAGCGGCGCCAGATCCGCGCCGATTGCGCCGAGCACCGTGAAGCCGGGCAGCAGATCGGCCAGCTCGGCGAACTGGTCGTCGCCCGGATGGCCCGCCAGCACCGAAAAGCCGCGCGTGACTTCCTGCATGCACAGCACGTCGAAATCGGCGAGCCGCCGTGCTTCGTCGATCGTGCGCGAGAGGTTCACGTCCCCGTGCGCACTGCGTCCCCACTGGACATTCCAGCTGATCAGTCGCATCGTCAAATCTCCGTCGGTGTTTGTCGTTCGTCTACAATCTCGTGTTTGGTCCCACTTTTACACAGTCCCAGGAAGTCGCAGGTGTCTGAAACCATCCCCCACATTGGTAGAACGCGCTCGCCCAGAAAGGGCAAGCAGCCGGGTGCGGAGGCCGCCGCTGGCCCGTTCAAGGCGCCCGAACTCGAAATCGACTCGCTCGACATGGAAGCGCGCGGCGTCGGCCGGACCGTCACGGAAGATGGCTCGCCCGGCAAGGTCATCTTCGTCGAGGGCGCGCTGCCCGGCGAACGCGTCACCTATTCGAGCTACCGGAAGAAGCCAAGTTTCGAACAGGCGCAGATCGTCGATATTCTTAGAGAGAGCGTGATCCGTACCCGCCCGCAGTGCAAGTTTTTTGGCACATGCGGCGGTTGTTCGATGCAGCATCTCGACGTGCGCGCGCAGATCGCCGTCAAGCAGCGCGTGCTCGAAGACAACCTGCTGCATCTCGCGAAGCTGCGTCCGGAAACCGTGTTCCGGCCGATCCACGGCCCGTCGTGGGGCTACCGCTATCGCGCGCGCCTGACGGTGCGCAATGTCGTCAAGAAGGGCGGCGTGCTGGTCGGCTTCCACGAGAAAAAGAGCAGCTACGTCGCCGACATGACGAGCTGCGAAGTGCTGCCGCCGCACGTGTCGGACATGCTGGTGCCGCTGCGGCATATGGTCGAAGCATTGTCGATCCGCGATCGCATGCCGCAGATCGAGCTGGCCGTCGGTTCCTCCGTGACGGCGCTCGTGCTGCGCATTCTCGAGCCGATCAACGCGGCCGACGAGCAACTGCTGCGCGATTTCGCCGACCAGCACAACGTCCAGTTCTGGCTGCAGCCGAAGGGCCCGGATACCGTCTATCCGTTCTATCCGCTCGACCGGCAGCTCGATTACACGCTGCCCGAGTTCGGCATCCGCATGCCGTTCCGTCCGACCGACTTCACGCAGGTCAATCACCAGATCAACCGGGTACTCGTCGGCCGCGCGCTGCGGCTGCTCGCGCCCGCGAAGACCGATCGCGTGCTCGATCTTTTTTGCGGGATCGGCAACTTCACGCTGCCGCTCGCGCGCGTGTCGCGCGAAGTGGTGGGCATCGAAGGCAGCGAGGTGCTGACGTCGCGCGCGCTCGACAATGCGAAGGAAAACGGCGTCGACAGTCATACCTCCTTTGCATGCCGCAACCTGTTCGAAGTCACGGCAGACGACATCCGCGCGCTCGGCCATTTCGACAAATACCTGATCGATCCGCCGCGTGAAGGGGCGCTGGCCGTCTCGAAGGCGCTCGCGGATATCGCGCAAAGCGGCGAAGGGCCGTTGCCCAAGCGCATTGTCTACGTATCGTGCAACCCCGCCACGCTCGCGCGCGACGCGGGCCTGCTCGTGCATGAAGCGGGTTATCGCCTCAAGGGTGCGGGCGTCGTGAACATGTTCCCGCACACGTCGCACGTCGAGTCGATTGCGTTGTTCGAGCGGGACTGACAACACCGGAAACACCGCTGCGCAAACAAAAACGCCACGGTTCGAACCGTGGCGTTTTTTTGTTCAGGCGCTCGGGCGGATCAGAACTGCCACCACGACTTTTCCTTGCCCGGACGCGCATGGCCCGTGATGTACGGGCTGTCCGGGAAGGTGCCTGCCAGCACGCGCTTCGTGTCTTCCGCGAGTTGCGGCTGGTCCAGTTTCTGATACGACAGCATCATGATGTGCAGTGCGTCTTCGATGGCGGGCGCGTTCTTGTATTCCTTGATGGCGAGCTGCGCGCGGTTGATCGCGGCCACATACGCGCCACGGCGGTAGTAGTAGTCGGCGGCGTGAACTTCGTGCGATGCCAGCGCGTTCACGATATAGCGCATGCGCTGTGCCGAATCCGGCGCGTACTTGCTCTGCGGATACTTGTCGACGACGACCTTGAACGCGTCATATGACTCGCGCAGCGACTTCGGATCACGCTCGCTCATGTCCTGGCCAGAGAAGCGGCCGAACAGCCCCAGGTCGTCGTTGAAGTGGATCATGCCCTTCAGGTAGTACGCGTAGGGAATGTCCGGGTGGTCCGGGTGCAGCTGGATGAAACGGTTGACGGCCTGGTCGGCAGCATCCGTTTCGCTGTCCTTCCAGTTGCAGTACGCGACGTTGATCTGTGCCTGCTGCGCAAAGTGGCCGAACGGATCGCGGCCTTCGAGCGCTTCGAAGTATTTCGCGCACTTGCCGAAGTCCCCGCCGCTCAAGGCGTCTTGCGCCTCCGTATATAATTTATTGTTGGTCCATGTGGCCGTTTCGTCTGTCTTCTCCGGCAGGCCATGACAGGCCGCCACCAGCGCGACGGCCGCCGCGCACGCGACATAGCTGGCCGCCTTTGCGGCCATCTGTTGGGCCACCGTCTTTCGAACAGTTTGAGTAATGATGTTCAAGGCTCGCATTTTCCAGTCTAGCTTTACGTCCAGGTGACCCAGTCTCGATGACCCGTTCCAATACTCCGCGTCCCGCTCAGTGTCCCGTTCAGGGCGCGCGGAAGAGCAACAAAGATTATAGCCCAAGCGCCGAGCCCGCCGACGCATATGCAGACGATCCGTCAGCCGACGCGCTCGACGACGATCTGACGAGCGACGCGCTCGCTCCACAAGCCGCCGAGGCACGAGGCGCCGCGCCGCGCGAGGACGAAGCGCCGCGCGTCGTCACGGTGCCGCCCGAGCTCGCGGGCGACCGGCTCGACAAGGTGCTTGCCAAAGTCTTCCCCGAGTTCTCGCGCAGCCGGCTGCAAAGCTGGATCGAGGCGCAGCGTGTGCGTGTCGACGGACAGGGCGCGAAGATCCGCCAGCCCGTGCCGCTCGGCGCAACGATCGAGCTCGTGCCCGATCTGCTGCCCGAGCAGCTCGCGTTCACGCCGGAGCCGGTGCCGCTCGATATCGTCTATGAAGACGAGACGCTCGTCGTGATCAACAAGCCCGCCGGGCTCGTCGTGCATCCCGCTGCCGGCAACTGGAGCGGCACGGTGTTGAACGGCCTGCTGCATCGCTATGGCGACGCGGCTGCGGGCTTGCCGCGCGCGGGCATCGTGCACCGGCTCGACAAGGAGACCTCGGGGCTGATGGTCGTCGCGCGCACGCTAGAAGCGCAAACCGACCTCGTGCGCCAGTTGCAGGCGCGCACCGTGAAGCGCCGCTATCTCGCGCTCGTGTGGGGCAGCATGCCGGACGAAGGCACGATCGACGCGCCCATCGGCCGCGATCCGCGCGAACGCACGCGCATGGCGGTGGTGACGGGCGCGGCGGGCAAGCCCGCGCGCACGCACTTCAGGCGCATCGATTCGACGGTATGGGAACGGCAGCCCGTGTCGGCCATCCATTGCGATCTGGAGACGGGGCGCACGCATCAGATCCGCGTTCATTGCGCGCATGTCGGGCATCCGCTGCTCGGCGATCCCGTCTATGGCCGCGCGCGCGGCAAGCGTTCGGTGACGCCGCTGCCGGGCGGCTTCGCGCGCCAGGCGCTGCACGCATGGCGGCTCGCGCTGGTTCATCCGCGGACGGGCCGTACGATGCAGTGGCGCGCCGACGTGCCGGACGATATCGCGGCGCTATCCGAGGCGCTGGGGCTCGGCCGTGAACACGACGAAGAATTCGAATACGTCGAAGACTACGACGACCATGACGAAGACGATGTCGACGCATCCATCGACGAAGGCTGCGACGACGAAGACGAAGCCGACGAATCACCCGACAAGGAAGATCGCGCATGACCCTGCCTGAACTGACGATGAACGATGTGCTGCGGCCGCAGTGGCCCGTGTCGCCGCGCGTGCACGCCCTCGTTACGACGCGCAACGGCGGCGTGAGCCTGCCGCCGTTCGGCACGTGGCGCGATGGCGTCGAGGGTCCGGGGGGACTGAATCTCGGCAAGAAGTCGGGCGACGACCTCGCGCACGTCGAAGCGAACCGCGCGCGCCTGATGAAGCTCACGGGCCGCGGCGAAGCCGCGTGGCTCTCGCAGGTTCATGGCGCGAACGTCGTGAGCGCCGACGACGCGCTTGCGGCCGCGCGGCGCGGCGAGCCGCTCTTTCAGGCCGACGCGAGCGTGACCGACCGGCCGGACACGCTATGCGTCGTGATGATCGCCGACTGCATGCCTGTGTTGCTGTGCGACCCGCAAGGCCGGGCCGTCGGCGCAGCGCACGCGGGCTGGCGAGGGTTGGCAGCGGGCGTCGTCGAAAGCACGGCGCAGCGTGTCGCGTCTCTCGCGGGCGCTGACATGTCAGTGCTGCATGCGTATCTTGGACCGTGCATCGGCCCGCAAGCCTTCGAGGTCGGACCAGACGTGCGTGACGCCTTCATGAACGGTGTCGGCGGCGCACAACGCGATATCGTCGCCGGCGCCTTCGTCGAGCATCCTCGAAACGCGGGCAAGTACCTCGCGGATCTGCCACGACTCGCGCGTGCGCGTCTTGCGCAAATAGGTGTGACGAACGTGGTCGGTGGCGATCGATGCACGTTCACCGAGCGCGGGCGTTTTTACTCATATCGACGCGATCGCGAGACAGGCCGGATGGCCGCGATAATCTGGCTCGCGGATCGGTAACGCCTGCTCCAACTCCCCGTTGTGCAAGGCAATTTTTACGGTGTCTTTGCTGCGGGCGATTAATCGGAAGCGTGCAACCGAAGCACGGTTATGCTGCAGTGCGTGAAGGTAAGAAGACCTACGCGCTTGCGCACTGCAAAAGCCTTTCACGGCCCCATGCAGGGGGAAGAGAGCCCGTCACAGCGGGCTCTTTTTGCATTGCACAGCACGATCGTTCTCTCATCGGCGAACTGCTTTGAAATACATCGGGAAAACGATAATGAAAAAAATATCGCAGTGCGGCAAAATCGGGAGCAAGCATTGACATGCCTTGCGATGGGGCGCAAGAATGTTTCTTCACCAGGCAAGGGCGCAACGCGGGCGGGGTCAATCGCAGTCCCGCGCGAGTACCTGCCTCTCAACCCGTCCGCGAGGACATTTCGGTTAAAAGCAGGCATGGCTGCATCTCATACTTCCTCGACTTCTTCTCGCACCGGCACCTCATCGGACGGCACGCAGCAGCAAGCGGACGCCGCAGGGGTGCAACAATGGTTCGATGCCTGGATGAACGCATGGCGTTCGCTGGGCGCGCCGGCGGCAGCAAACGGCAATCCCTTCACTGTTCCGTCCATGCCCGACTTCGCGAAAGCGGCGACGGCGCAGGCCGGTGCACTGCCGTTTTCCAATCCTTTCGTCGAGCAAATGGCAAAGCAGTTTGCACAGACGCAAGGTCAACCCAATGGTGAGCCGTTCAACGCTTTCTTCGGACAAGCCTTCAATCCGCAGTTCGCGCAACAGTTCGCCCAGCAGCTCGCAGGCCTGAAGGTGCCCAGCGCATCGATCCCGGCCGCGCGTCTGCAGCAGTTGCAATCCGACTATTCGCGTGAAGCGATGCAATTGCTGCAGCAGGCGGTGCAGGCAACATCGTCGGGCATCGAACTGAAGGACCGGCGCTTCAGCGCGGACGCGTGGAAGACGACACCTGTCTACACGTACACGGCCGCATGGTATCTGTTGAACGCGCGTTATCTTCAGGAACTGGCCGACGCAATCGAAGCCGACCAGAAGACGCGCGAGCGAATCCGCTTCGCCGTGCAGCAGTGGACGGCCGCGGCATCGCCGAGCAACTTCTTCGCGCTGAACCCGGAAGCGCAGAAAACACTGCTCGAGAGCAACGGCGAAAGCCTGCGCCAGGGCGTGATGAACCTGCTTGCCGACATGCAGCGCGGCAAGATTTCGCAGACGGACGAATCGCGTTTCGTCGTCGGCAAGAATCTCGCGACGACGGAAGGCTCTGTCGTGTTCGAGAACGACCTGATGCAGCTGATCCAGTACAAGCCGCGCACGGCGACCGTGCACGAGCGGCCGCTGCTGATCGTGCCGCCTTGCATCAACAAGTACTACATCCTTGATCTGCAACCCGAGAACTCGCTCGTTGCGCATGCAGTCGAAGCGGGTCATCAGGTGTATCTGATCTCGTGGCGCAACGCGGACCAGTCGATCGCCCACAAGTCGTGGGACGACTACATCGGCGAAGGCGTGCTGACCGCAATCGATACGACGCGCCAGATCAGCGGCCGTGAGCAGATCAATACGCTCGGCTTCTGTATCGGCGGCACGCTGCTCGCGACGGCGTTGAGCGTGGCGGCGGCGCGCGGCGAACATCCCGCCGCGTCGATGACGCTGCTCACCGCGATGCTCGACTTCGCCGACACGGGCGTGCTCGACATCTTCGTCGACGAGGCGCATGTGCAGATGCGCGAACAGACCATCGGCGGCAAGAACGGCACGCCGCCTGGCCTGATGCGCGGCATCGAGTTTGCGAACACGTTCTCGTTCCTGCGGCCGAACGACCTCGTGTGGAACTACGTCGTCGACAATTATCTGAAGGGCCGCACGCCGATGCCGTTCGACCTGCTGTTCTGGAACAGCGACTCGACAAGTCTGCCCGGACCGATGTACGTCTGGTATCTGCGCAACACGTACCTGGAAAACCGGCTGCGCGAGCCCGGGGCGTTGACGACGTGCGGCGAGAAGGTGGACCTGACGCGTATCGACGTGCCGACGTTCATCTATGGTTCGCGCGAAGACCATATCGTGCCGTGGGAAACGGCGTATGCATCGGTGCCGCTGCTGTCCGGGCCGCGCAAGTTCGTGCTCGGCGCGTCGGGGCATATCGCCGGCGTGATCAATCCGCCATCGAAAAACAAGCGCAGCTACTGGTCGGTGAAGGGCGACGAGAAGTCGCTGCCCGAGAATCCGGACGACTGGTTCGAATCGGCATCGGAAACGCCCGGCAGCTGGTGGCCCGAGTGGACGAACTGGCTCGAACAATACGGCGGCAAGAAGATCAAGGCGCCGGCGCAAGCAGGGTCGGCGGAATTCCCCGTGATCGAACCCGCGCCTGGCCGCTACGTGCAGGAGCGCGAGTGATCGTTCGGGTGCTGAAGCATTGCACGAGCGGTCGCCATCGCACAGAGAAAGAACGGCCGCCGCAAAAAAATAACGAGTGACGACGGATGGAGTGAGACAGACGCTGTACACGCAGGAACGCTGACTGACCGGATTAACAACTTGACGGGCACTGTGGAGCAACAGGCCGCAGCCCCAAAGGAAACGGAAATGACTGACGTAGTGATCGTATCGGCGGCCCGCACGGCCGTCGGCAAATTCGGTGGGTCGCTGGCGAAGATTGCGGCGCCTGAGCTGGGCGCCACGGTGATCCGCGCCGTGCTGGAGCGCGCGGGCGTGAAGCCCGAGCAGGTGAGCGAAGTCATCATGGGCCAGGTGCTGGCGGCGGGGTCGGGCCAGAACCCGGCGCGCCAGTCGGCGATCAAGGCCGGCCTGCCGATGGCGGTGCCCGGCATGACCATCAACAAGGTGTGCGGCTCGGGCCTGAAGGCCGTGATGCTGGCGGCGAACGCGATCATCGCGGGCGACGCGGACATCGTGGTCGCGGGCGGCCAGGAAAACATGAGCGCCGCGCCGCACGTGATGCTCGGCTCGCGCGACGGCTTCCGCATGGGTGATGCGAAGCTGATCGACAGCATGATCGTCGACGGCCTGTGGGACGTGTACAACCAGTACCACATGGGCGTGACGGCCGAGAACGTCGCGAAGGAATACGGCATTTCGCGCGAAGACCAGGACAAGTTCGCGGCGCTTTCGCAAAATAAGGCGGAAGCCGCACAGAAGTCCGGCCGCTTCAATGATGAAATCGTGCCGATCCAGATTCCGCAGAAGAAGGGCGACCCGCTGTCGTTCGCAACCGATGAGTTCGTGCGTCACGGCGTCACGGCTGAATCGCTCGCGGGCCTGAAGCCGGCGTTCTCGAAGGAAGGCACCGTGACGGCGGCGAACGCGTCGGGCCTCAACGACGGCGCCGCGGCTGTCGTCGTGATGTCGGCGAAGAAGGCGGAAGCGCTCGGTCTCACGCCGCTTGCGCGCATCAAGGCGTATGCGAACGCGGGCGTCGATCCGAAGGTGATGGGCATGGGTCCCGTGCCGGCATCGCGCCGCTGTCTGGAGCGCGCGGGCTGGAGCGTGAATGATCTCGACCTGATGGAAATCAACGAGGCGTTCGCTGCGCAGGCACTGGCCGTGCACAAGCAGATGGGCTGGGACACGTCGAAGATCAACGTGAATGGCGGCGCAATCGCGATCGGTCACCCGATCGGCGCATCGGGCTGCCGGATTCTCGTCACGCTGCTGCACGAAATGCAGAAGCGCGACGCGAAGAAAGGCTTGGCATCGCTTTGCATCGGCGGTGGGATGGGCGTGGCGCTCGCGCTCGAGCGTCCGTAACGAGGCCGTTTCATCAGGAGGCCGCCACGCGCGCCGTTCGCCGAAAGGCGGCCGGCTGCGTGGCGCGGTCCAATTGCATTGCGCGCCGCGGCGTCCGCGGCATCGCAGTGGAGATTGGGAAGCGAAGCACGAGGCGGCTGGCGTCTCGTAAAACGATAATGGAGTGTGTTTTATGTCACAACGAATTGCGTATGTAACGGGCGGCATGGGTGGCATCGGCACGAGCATTTGCCAGCGTCTGCACAAGGATGGCTTCAGGGTGATCGCGGGCTGCGGTCCGAACTCGCCGCGCCGCGTCAAGTGGCTCGAAGATCAGAAGGCTCTGGGTTTTGACTTCGTTGCGTCGGAAGGCAACGTGGGCGACTGGGAGTCGACCAAGGCCGCGTTCGACAAGGTAAAGTCCGAAGTCGGCGAAATCGACGTGCTGGTCAATAATGCGGGCATCACGCGCGACGTCGTGTTCCGCAAGATGACGCACGAAGACTGGACGGCCGTGATCGACACGAACCTGACGAGCCTCTTCAACGTGACGAAGCAGGTGATCGACGGCATGGTCGAGCGCGGCTGGGGCCGCGTGATCAACATCTCGTCGGTGAACGGGCAGAAAGGGCAGTTCGGTCAGACGAACTACTCGACCGCGAAGGCGGGAATTCACGGTTTCACGATGTCGCTCGCGCAGGAAGTGGCCACCAAGGGCGTGACGGTCAATACCGTTTCGCCGGGCTACATCGGCACGGACATGGTGAAATCGATTCGCGCCGACGTGCTGGAAAAGATCGTCGCGACGATCCCGGTGCGCCGTCTCGGCACGCCGGATGAAATCGGGTCGATCGTTGCATGGCTGGCGTCGGATGAGTCGGGCTTCGCGACGGGGGCTGACTTCTCGCTGAACGGCGGCCTGCATATGGGCTGATCCGTGGGCGTCCTGATTCGTCGCAGCAACGGCGAACCGGGACGTTGCATGGTTCAGATGTTTCTGGCGGCGTCTCGTACGCGCAGTGTCGAACTGCGCGTACGGCAGGACGCCGTTTCTGCGCTTCATTCGCGCTCAAAGGCGTTACATGACCACTACTACAAAGAAAACAGCCGAACGACTCATCAAGAAATATCCGAACCGTCGACTGTACGATACAGAGACCAGCACTTACATCACGTTGACCGATGTGAAGCAGCTCGTGCTGGATCAGGAGGATTTCAAGGTCATCGATGCCAAGAGCAACGAAGACCTGACGCGCAGCATCCTGCTGCAGATCATTCTCGAAGAGGAGAGCGGTGGTCTGCCGATGTTCTCTTCGCTGATGCTGTCGCAGATCATCCGTTTCTACGGACACGCGATGCAGGGCATGATGGGCACGTACCTGGAAAAGAACATTCAGGCGTTCATCGATATTCAGAACAAGTTGGCGGATCAGTCAAAGGGCCTGTACGAAGGCAAGACGATGAATCCGGAAGTCTGGTCGCAGTTCATGAACATGCAAGCCCCGATGATGCAGGGGATGATGACGAGCTATATCGAGCAGTCGAAGAACATGTTCGTGCAGATGCAAGAGCAGATGCAGAACCAGGCGAAGACGATGTTCAGTTCGTTCCCATTTACGCAGGCCACGCCGCAGGAAAATCCGGAGCCGGAGAAGAAGTAACTCGCCGGGTGGGGTTGCTCGATTGAATCCGCCCGGCGATGTTCCGGGCGGTGGAGCGTTTTTGGATCGGCGGTGCGTGATCTTCACGCTCAAACTGGCATTGCTCTCTCCAGAAGATATCGGATTGGTGTTTTTTCGAAATGCTCAATATGGGCTCCTAATAAATGCGTCTGCACGGGTCGCGGCGTGCGGATTGCTTTCGAAAGGAATACAAATCCAATTTCAGCCTTCTAGCGCCGCCGATGCGAGACTGGTGTCGTTTTGACCGGGCAACCGGTCAACGCTGCGCGGTAAGCGGGAGTAGTCGTCGCAAACAGGGATCGCGTTGGTTCGGTTCGGACTTGCTTCGCCAGTCGCGCCGCGAGCCGTGCCGGCACGCCCGCGGTATAATGTGCGGTTGCTTGCGCGGGGCCCAACCGATTTCAATCCGATCGCATGGCCCCATTTCACGGCGGCCATTCCCGCAATGGCGCCGCCGCGCGGTGCACCCACGTTTGCCGCGATCTGGCGCCCGGGCTGCACATCCAAGCCGCCATGTAACGCGTCACTCATCGCTTCTCGCCGGACCATTCTCTATGTCGCAGACTTCGACCCCCGCCGCGCCGACCGCTTCGATTCCGAAGGTCGGATTCGTTTCACTCGGATGCCCGAAAGCCCTCGTCGATTCCGAACAGATCATCACGCAACTGCGCGCGGAGGGGTACGAGATCTCCGGCACGTACGACGGCGCGGACCTCGTTGTCGTCAACACGTGCGGCTTCATCGATGAAG
This sequence comes from Paraburkholderia sp. LEh10, assembly GCF_017814945.1. Lineage (GTDB taxonomy): Bacteria > Pseudomonadota > Gammaproteobacteria > Burkholderiales > Burkholderiaceae > Paraburkholderia. The sequence goes on along the minus strand of NZ_JAGIPX010000091.1, from coordinate 15,522 downwards.
CCGTCCAGGAAAGCCTCGACGCCATCGGCGAAGCACTGACGGAGAACGGCAAGGTGATCGTCACCGGCTGTCTCGGCGCGAAGCAGAGCGCAAGCGGCTCGAACCTGATCGAAGAAGTGCATCCGAAGGTGCTTGCCGTAACGGGCCCGCACGCGCTCGGCGAAGTGATGCAGGCCGTGCACAGCCATCTGCCGAAACCGCACGATCCGTTCGTCGATCTCGTTCCCGCAGCGGGCGTCAAGCTGACGCCGCGCCACTACGCGTATCTGAAGATTTCCGAAGGCTGCAATCACCGCTGCACGTTCTGCATCATCCCGTCGATGCGCGGCGACCTCGTCTCGCGTCCCGTCGCCGAGGTCATGCTCGAAGCGGAAAACCTGTTCAAGTCAGGCGTAAAGGAACTGCTCGTCATTTCGCAGGACACGAGCGCCTACGGCGTCGACGTCAAGTACCGCACGGGCTTCTGGAACGGCAAGCCGATCAAGACGCGCATGACGGACCTCGTCGGCGCGCTCGGCGCACTCGCCGCGCAATATGGCGCGTGGGTGCGTCTGCACTACGTCTATCCGTATCCGAGCGTCGATGAAGTGATTCCGATGATGGCCGAAGGCCCGTTGAAGGGCCACGTGCTGCCGTATCTCGACGTGCCGTTCCAGCACGCGCACCCCGAAGTGCTCAAGCGCATGAAGCGCCCGGCGAACGCCGAGAAGGTGCTCGAGCGCGTGCGCGCATGGCGCGAGATGTGCCCCGACCTGACCATCCGCAGCACGTTTATCGCGGGTTTTCCGGGTGAGACGGAAGAGCAGTTCGAAACGCTGCTCGACTTCATCCGCGAGGCGCAACTCGATCGCGTGGGCTGCTTCGCGTACTCGCCCGTCGAAGGCGCGACGGCCAATGAGCTCGATGGCGCATTGCCCGACGAAGTCCGCGAAGCACGCCGCGCGCGCTTCATGGAAGTCGCGGAGGAAGTATCGGCAAAGCGCATCGCGCGCAAGGTCGGCAAGACGCTGAAGGTGCTCGTCGACGAAATCAACGCGGACGGCGGCATTGGCCGCACAGCGGCCGATGCGCCGGAAATCGACGGCGTCGTCTACATCGCGCCGGCGACGAAGGCGTCCCGGCGCTACAAGGTCGGCGATTTCGTCTCCGTGAAGATCACGGGCGCCGATGGCCACGATCTCTGGGGCGAGGTCTGAGCGATGTCGTCGAACCCGGCCGCAGGCACGCCCGCCATCCTCGCACTCGGCGAGGCGATGGTCGAATTCAACCAGTCCGAAAAGAACCAGCCGGCCTATCTGCAAGGCTTCGGCGGCGATACATCGAATTTCTGCATCGCGGCCGCGCGGCAGGGTGCGTCGGCGGGCTTCGTGTCGGCTGTCGGGAGTGACCAGTTCGGACGTCTGCTGCTCGATCTGTGGCGGCGCGAAAACGTCGATACGTCGTTCGTGCGCGTCGACGACCAGGCGCCGACGGGCGTGTATTTCGTGTCGCACGGACCATCGGGCCATCAGTTCGACTATCTGCGCGCGGGTTCCGCCGCGAGCCGCTATGCGCCGCGCGATCTGCCGCTCGATGCGATCGCTGCCGCAAAGGTCGTCCATCTGTCGGGCATCAGCCTCGCGATCAGCGTGAGCGCCTGCGATGCCGCGCTCGCCGCGATCGGCCATGCGCGCGCGAACAACGTGCGCGTCAGCTTCGACACGAATTTGCGGCTCAAGCTGTGGCCGCTCGCGCGGGCGCGCGCCGTGATGCTCGAAGCGATCCGCCAGACGGAAATCTGCCTGCCGAGCTGGGACGACGTCACCGAACTCACGGGCCTCACGGAACGCGACGACATCGTCGATTTCCTGCTCGCGCAAGGGCCGCGCGTCGTCGCGCTGAAACTCGGCAAGGACGGCTCGTATATCGCGACGCCCGACGAGCGCCGCGTCGTGCGGGGCCATGCCGTCAACGCCGTCGACGCGACGGGCGCGGGCGACTGCTTCGGCGGCGCGTTCGTTGCGCGGATCGTCGCGGGCGACGATCCGTTTCAGGCAGCACGTTATGCGAACGTCGCGGCGGCGCTGTCGACGCAAGGCTTCGGCGCCGTCGCGCCGATTCCCGATCGCGCGTCCGTCGAGAAGATCGTCGCCGCGTGAGCGCGCTCGAGCACAGGTGACAGCCGTCGCGGCACAATAGCGTCAGACACGGACAAGGCAAGCTTTCGCACTGTTTTCACAAAGCGCGTGAGATTCATCTGAGACAACAAAGGAGGAGCAAGCGATGCAACGTGAAGTATGGGTGGTCAGCGGCGTGCGCACGGCAATCGGCGACTTCGGCGGCAGCCTGAAGGACTTCGCGCCGACGGAGTTGGGCGCGCGAATCGTGCGCGAGGCGCTGTCGCGCGCGAACGTCTCCGGTGACGAAGTCGGTCACGTCGTATTCGGCAACGTGATCCACACGGAGCCGAAGGACATGTATCTCGCGCGTGTCGCGGCACTGAACGGCGGCGTCGCGCAGCATACGCCCGCGCTCACGGTGAACCGGCTGTGCGGATCGGGCTTGCAGGCGATCGTGTCCGCTGCGCAGACGGTGCTGCTCGGCGATGCGGACATCGCGATCGGCGGCGGCGCGGAGAGCATGAGCCGCGCGCCCTACACGATGCCGTCGGCGCGCTTCGGTCAGCGCATGGGCAACACGAGCGTCGTCGACATGATGCTCGGCGCGCTGCACGATCCGTTTCAGACGATCCACATGGGCGTGACGGCCGAAAACGTCGCGAAGAAATACGACATCACGCGCGACGCGCAGGATGCGCTCGCGCTCGAATCGCACCGCCGCGCCGCGAAGGCAATCGAAGGCGGCTACTTCAAGGAACAGATTCTCCCGATAGCGATTGCATCGAAGAAGGGTGAAACCTTTTTCGACACGGACGAGCACGTGCGCATGAACGCCACGTCCGACGACTTCGCCAAACTGAAGCCCGTGTTCGCGAAGGAGAACGGCACGGTGACGGCGGGCAACGCGTCGGGCCTCAACGACGCAGCGGCAGCCGTCGTGCTGATGGAGCGCGGCGTCGCGGAAAAGCGTGGCGCAAAGCCGCTTGGGCGGCTGGTCGCGTACGCGCACGCAGGCGTCGATCCGAATTACATGGGCATCGGTCCCGTGCCCGCGACGCAAAAGGTGCTGGAGCGCGCGGGCCTGAAAGTCGGCGATCTCGACGTGATCGAAGCGAACGAGGCGTTTGCCGCACAGGCTTGCGCCGTCAGCAAGGAGCTGGGCCTCAATCCCGCGAAGGTCAACCCGAACGGCTCGGGTATTTCGCTCGGTCACCCGATCGGCGCGACGGGCGCGCTGATCACCGTGAAGGCGCTGTACGAGTTGCAGCGCATCGGCGGCCGCTACGCGCTCGTGACGATGTGTATCGGCGGCGGACAGGGTATTGCCGCGATCTTCGAGCGGATCTGAGTTGCATGCGGGACGGGGCGAGGCGGGGCAGCCTCGCTGTCCCGTCTCTGAACGAACTTGCGGTATAACCGGTCGAAGCCGGATCTCGGCGGAGTGGCGACGTACCCGACGTCGTCAAGCCGGTTGAAAGGAATACACGGATGCACGTATTGAAGTCGAAGCAAAGGGCGTCGTGGCCCTCGATGATCGCGGCCGCCGCATTGGCCGCCACGGTGGCGCTACCTGTCGCGACGCACGCGCAAAGCGATGCCGTCAAGGCGCTTGCAGCGCCGCCGGCCATCCAGTTGCCCCTGAAGCCCAGCGCCGAGTTCGCGAAGTTTCCGCAATACTCGGGCACGCTCGGCAAGCGGCAGATCGTGCTGCGCCTCGGCGCGAAGACCGACGATCCTTCCGGCGTGCACGGCGAGTATCAGTTCGCCGACACGGGCGAGGTGATCCTGATCGCGGGTGACCGCGACGGCGACACGCTCGAAGTCGAAGAGTCGAATGACGGCACGCATATCACGGGCAACTGGGTCGGCAAATTCGCCGCCGACGGTTCGCTCGAAGGCGAGCGCATGAACGTCGACGATTCCGATCCACAGGAATTTTCCTTGCAGCCGCTCGCGGCGGGACAAAAGGCGCCGGCGGCGGCCGGCAGGAGCGCGCCGGCGCCCGCGCCCGTCCAGGCACAGAAAGCCGCGCCGCAGCAAGTCCCACAGCAGGTCCCGCAGCAGGCCGCACAGCCGGCTGCGCAGCCCACCCAACCGCGCACGGGCAGCCAGCCCGTCAACGGCGTGAGCAACCTGACCACGGGCGAATAAGGGCGACGGTCAAATGAGCGCGCCGCACGCTTCACTCAAGTAATTCGAATCCAACTCTCACTGACCATGACTCAATACACTCCGAAGCACGGCTTGCAGACCCGCATCGTCCAGCCGAGCGATCAGCTGACGCCCGGTTTCGAATCGTTCTCGGTGCCCGTGGCGCGTGCGTCGACGGTCGTTTTTCCGGACCTGGCCGCGATGCGCGCACTCGACTGGCGCAACGATGCGCAATGGCGCTACGGCCTGCACGCGACGCCGACGTCGATCGCACTCGCGCAGCGTCTCGCCGCACTCGAAGGCGGCAATCACGCGCTGTTGCAGCCATCGGGGCTGTCGTCGATTTCGAACGTGTACTTCGGCCTCATGAGGTCGGGCGACGACGTGCTGATTCCCGACAACGTCTATTCACCGAACCGCGATCACGCCGAGTGGCTTGCGAAGGATTTCGGCATCACCGCGCGCTACTACGATCCGATGATCGGCGCGGGCATCGCGGACCTGATCCAGCCGAACACGAAGCTGATCTGGCTCGAAGCACCCGGCTCGGTGACGATGGAAGTATCCGACATCCCGGCGATCACGGCCGTCGCCCGCGCGCGCGGCGTCGTCACGGCGATCGACAACACATGGTCCGCCGGCCTCGCGTTCCGGCCGTTCGATCACGGCGTCGATATTTCGATGCAGGCGCTCACCAAGTACCAGTCGGGCGGCAGCGACGTGCTGATGGGCGCGACGATCACCGTCGACCGCGAGTTGCACCTGAAGCTGAAGCTTGCGCGCATGCGCATGGGCATCGGCGTGTCGTCGGACGATTGCTCGCTGATCCTGCGCAGCCTTCCGTCGATGAAGGTGCGCTTCGAGCAGCACGACAAGAGCGCGCTCGAACTGGCCAAGTGGCTGAAGACGCGCGCGGAGATCGCCGCCGTGCTGCATCCGGCGCTGCCCGACTGCCCGGGCCATGCGTTCTATGAGCGTGATTTCACGGGCGCGGGCGGGCTGTTCTCGGTCGTATTCGACGCGCGTTACACACCTGCGCAGATCGATACGTTCTGCGAGTCGTTGGAGCTGTTTTCGCTTGGCTGGAGCTGGGGCGGCGCGCAGAGTCTCGCGATGCCGTACAACGTCGCGTCGATGCGCACCGCGTCGAAGTGGCCGCACCGGGGCACGCTAGTGCGCTTCTATATCGGTCTTGAAGAGCCCGCGGATCTGCGCGCGGATATCGAGCGCTGTCTGGTGGCGCTGGGCTAAACGGGCTCCCGCTGTAGCGAACAAAAAAGGCCCGCTCGCCGTCGAGCGGGCCTTTGCTTATCCGCAGATGTGAACACGCAGGTTCAGAACAGCCGCAGCAGTCCATCGAGTCCGACGTGATTGAACGCGACGCTCGCGGCATCGCGCACCACGGGCTTCGCGCGAAAGGCCACCGACAGGCCCGCCGTCCCCATCATTTTCAGATCGTTCGAGCCGTCGCCCATCGCGATCGCGCGGGTGGGCTCGATCCCGAGTTTGTCGCAGGCTTCGCGCAGCGTGCGCGCTTTCACGTCGGCATTGACGATCTCGCCGAGCACGCGGCCCGTCAGCTTGCCGTCGGCGATCTCGAGCGTATTTGCACGCGTGAAATCGAGAGCGAGGCGCGCCTGCAACTTCTCCGTGAAGAACGTGAAGCCGCCCGACACCAGCAGCGTCTTCAGGCCGGCCGCCTTCGCGCCCGCAAGCATTTTTTCCGCACCCGGCGAAAGGCGCAGCCGTTGTTCGTAGACCTTTTCGAGCGCGCCCGCATCGAGGCCTTTGAGCAGCGCGACGCGGCGCGTCAGGCTCTCGTTGAAATCCTTGATCTCGCCGCGCATCGCGGCTTCCGTGATCGCCGACACCTCTGACTTCAGGCCGCAGAAATCCGCGATCTCGTCGATGCATTCGATCGTGATCAGCGTCGAATCCATGTCCATCGCGACGAGGCCGAAGTCGGTCAGGCGGCGGCCCGCTTCGACGAATGCAAAGTCGAGCGCATGCGTCGAGCAGTAGACGTCGAGGTCGGCGCGCTGCGCGAGATCGGCGTTGTCGATGCGAACCGCGTGGGGATCGATCACGGTGAGATTCGAGCCGCGCGACAACGCGACGAGCGGTTTGTGGTGTTCTGCAGCGAGTGGCGCGAGGCTTTGGATGACGAGATTCATGTCGATGCGGGAAATGGGCGCAGCAAAGCATGCGCATGACATGCGCCGGAATGCGGCGCGGGAAATCCGCCCATTGTAGCGGTTCTGCTCTGGAAGGCCGGCTGGCCGGGCGAAAGCAATCTTTTGCAAGGGTAGCGCGTCGTACCGGGCGGCGTCGAAGGCTTCACTGCGTGGGGCGTGAAGATCTACACGTCGACGCCGGCCTACGAGGGCAATGACAAACTATCTTGCATGCCGTACAGCACGCTTACGGCGAAGAACACGGACGGCATCGACCCCGCCAGTTCCGGGCCCATTACGGGCAATCCCGGCAACCCCGGCAACCCCGGCAAGCTGACGGGCGACGCGAGCCATATCCTCGTTGCGTACACATCGATCCGGACGGGCGACGACAATATGGCCATCAAGGGCGGCACGGCAGCCGTCAGCGAACGCACGTATAACGTCACCGTCGCGCGCAGCCACTTCTACGAAGGACACGGCATGTCGGCAGCGAATCGGCAGGCACGGACAACGGCGTGGCGAACCCGGACGTGACACCCGTCAACGGCTTGTATCCGGGCGTCAGCAACGTGAACGTCTACGACCTGTCCTGAGCGTCGCAGATGCACAGATTGCGATCGGTGCAGGCGGTGGGTCGTTGCCGTTTCAGACGGCCAGCGGCGTTTCGATCACGGCCGCGGCGGCTTCGCCTGTTGCGCACGTCGATTGCAGCCAGGCGTTCGTACCGTTTCCCGGCAAATAACGCGTGTATCCATTGACAGGATTGCCGGCGGCATGATGCTGCACGCGAGCGGCGCGCCGTGGTTCATACTGGCGTCTCGAAACATGCAGCCGCGCATGTGGTCACATGGGCGGCGAAGACGGCACGGAGACACCCATGACCCTGTCCCACACGACACAACGCGATGCCGACATCGCGCGCCGCTTCGACTTGCGTCATCTCGACGCGTCGTTCCACGCCGACCCATACCCCGTGTATCACGCGCTGCGCGCGCACGAGCCCGTCAAGCGGATGCCGGACGGCTCGCTGTTTCTCACGCGCTTTCGCGACGTGCAGGCTGTCTATCGCGACCCGAAGACCTTCAGCTCCGACAAGAAAGTCGAGTTCGCGCCGAAGTACGGCGCCACGCCGCTCTTCGAGCATCACACGACGAGCCTTGTGTTCAACGATCCGCCGCTGCATACACGCGTGCGCAAGCTGATCGCGGGCGCGTTGACGGCGCGCGCGATTGCGGCGATGGAAGACGGTCTCGTGCGTCTCGTCGACGACCTGCTCGATCGCGCAGCCGCGCGCGGCGAGATCGACCTGATCGGCGACTTCGCGGCGGCGATTCCCGTCGAAGTGATCGGCAATCTGCTCGACGTGCCGCACGACGAGCGCGGGCCGCTGCGCGACTGGTCGCTCGCGATTCTCGGCGCGCTGGAGCCCGCGCTCACCGACGCGCAGCACGAACGCGGCAACCGGGCGGTGACGGAGTTCGTCGCGTATCTGAAGGATCTCGTCGCGCGTCGCCGCGCCGCGCCCGGCGATCCGCAACATGACGTGCTCACGCGGCTGATTCAGGGCGAGGCGGGGGGCGAGCAGCTATCCGAAGTCGAGCTGCTGCAGAACTGCATCTTCATCCTGAACGCCGGTCACGAAACGACGACGAATCTGATCGGCAACGGCCTCGTCACGCTGTGCACATGGACGGGCGAGCGCGATGCGCTGCTGCGCGAGCCGGAACTGATCGAGAGCGCCGTCGACGAATGTCTGCGCTTCGAGAGCTCGAACCAGCTCGGCAACCGGATGACGATGCTCGATACGGAAATCGGCGGCCTGCCCGTCGCGCGCGGCACGCCCGTCACGCTTTGTATCGGCGCGGCGAACCGCGATCCCGAGCAGTTTCCCGATCCGGACCGCTTCGACATCCGGCGCACGCCGAATCGGCATCTCGCGTTCGGCCTCGGCATTCATCAGTGCGCGGGACTGTCGCTTGCTCGGCTCGAAGCGCGCATCGCAATTGGACGTTTCGTGCGGCGCTTTCCGTCGTATCGGATCAGCGGCGAGCCGACGCGCGGCGGGCGAGTGCGCTTTCGCGGCTACGCGGCCGTGCCCATCGCTGTCGCGTGACACGTGCCGCCGCGGCACGTGCAACCGCGCGGCGCGCCGGATCGAGCGCGCGCCCGTAGGTTTTTCCGTCGGCAGGCAAGACTTACAGCGCCGCCTTCGCGCGCGGCGCCGGACCCCGCGCGACGAGCGCGTGCCCCGATCGCACGGGGGCTGGGCACGCTAGCTGCTTCGCATGGAGTTCAACTTCCGGGAGCGCGCGATGGCTCATATGATCTGGAAAGGCGCGATCAGCTTCGGTCTCGTCCATGTGCCGGTGCAACTGTATCCGGCGACCAAATCGGAAAAGGTCGGCTTCAATCTGCTCGACAAGCGCACGATCGATCCCATCGGCTATCGGCAGATCAACAAGCGCACCGGCAAGGAAGTGACGCGCGAGAACATCGTGCGCGGCTACGAGTACGAGAAGGACCAGTACGTCGTGCTGACCGACGAGGAGATTCGCTCGGCGAATCCCGAATCGACTCAGACGGTGGACATTCTCGCGTTCGTCGAAGCGTCCGACATTTCGTTCCTCTATCTCGACACGCCGTACTACCTCTCGCCCGACCGCAAGGGCGAAAAAGTCTATGCGCTGCTGCGCGACGCGATGAAGGCGTCGGGCAAAGTCGGCGTGGCGAACGTCGTGCTGCACAACAAGCAGCATCTCGCCGTGCTGATTCCCGTCGGGCCGGTGCTCGCGCTCAATACGCTGCGCTGGGCCGATGAAGTGCGTCCGTTCGACGAGCTCAAGCTGCCTGACGAAAATCCGAAGAAGTCGGGCGTGAGCGCGCGCGAACTCGAGATGGCGAAAAAGCTGATCGACGATATGAGCGATGCGTGGGATCCGTCCGCGTACAAGGACACGTTCCGCGACGATATCCTCGAACTCGTCGACAAGAAGGTGCGCGCGGGCAAGACGGAAGAAGTGATGGACGTCGAAACGCCGCGCGCGGAGCGTCCTTCTGCGGAGATTCTCGACCTGTCCGATCTGCTCAAGCGCAGCCTCGGACGCGGCGGCAAGGGCAAGGGCGCCTCTCGCGCTGGCGACGAAGCGGACAGCGAAACGCAAGCGTCAACGAAGCCGCGTGCGGCCGCGAAGAAAACGGCACGCCGCGCGACGGCATCGACGGCGCGCAAGAGTACGGCTGCCGCCGCGCGCAAGCGGCGCGCCGCATAGGCGACATCGCGCGGAGCGATCATGGCGGACAAGCTCGACACCTATCATCGCAAACGCCGCTTCGACGAAACGCCGGAGCCGTCGGGCATTGCCGCGCGCGCGAAGCGAACGGACAGCCCGAAGGATACGACTCGCGCGGCGAAGCCTCGGGCCAGCAGGAGCGCGAAGCAAAACGGGTTGTCGTTCGTCATCCAGGAGCACGACGCGCGGCGCCTGCATTACGACTTTCGCCTCGAACTCGACGGCACGCTGAAGTCGTGGGCCGTGCCGAAAGGGCCGAGCCTCGATCCGTCCGTCAAGCGGCTCGCCGTGCATGTCGAGGATCATCCCCTCGAATACGGCACGTTTGAAGGCGACATACCGGAGGGCAACTACGGCGCGGGGTCGGTGATCGTCTGGGACCGCGGCACGTGGGAGCCCGTGGGCGGCGAAGCGGCCGGTCGTGAGGCGTACGCGGCGGGCAAGCTCAAGTTCCGGCTCGACGGCGAAAAGCTTCACGGCGGCTGGACGCTCGTGCGCAGCCACATGCGCGGCAGCGGTGACAAGGAGCAGTGGTTGCTCATCAAGGAGCGCGACGACGAAGCGCGCAGCGAGGCGGAGTTCGACGTGCTCGAAGCGCTTCCCGGCAGCGTATTGTCCGACGCGCCGGGCGCGCGCGCCGGCAAGGCCGGCGACAGTCAGCGCAGCAGGCGGGGCGGGCGCGCGAACGCCGCGCTCAAGGCGCCGAAGGCAGCGGCATCGCGCAAAGCCAAAGGCGCGAGCGCCGACCGTCCCGACATCGTCGCCACGCGCAACGCCGAGTCACTGCGCGAACTGGCCGCGCATCCGTCGATCGAGGGCGCCGTCGAGGCGAACCTGCCGGCGACGCTGAAGCCGCAACTGGCCACGCTCGTCGACAGCGCGCCAGCCGGCGAAGACTGGCTCTATGAGATCAAGTTCGACGGCTATCGCGTGCTGGCGCGCATCGATCATGCGTCGAAGGAGCCGGTGAAGATCTTCACGCGCGCGGGCAACGACTGGACCACGAAATTCGGCAAGCAGGCGAAGGCGATCGCGCGTCTCGGGATCGAGAGCGCGTGGCTCGACGGCGAGGCCGTCGTGCTCGACCGCGACGGCGTGCCGAGCTTCCAGGCGCTGCAAAACGCGTTCGACGCGAACCGGCCGCAAGACATCGCCGTCTATCTGTTCGACCTGCCTTATCTGAACGGCTACGATCTGCGCGGCGTGCCGCTCGAGCAGCGGCGCGCGATCCTGCGCGCGTTGCTGGAAACCGCCGACGACGCGACGCTGCATTTCTCGCAGGACTTCGGCTTTGCCGCCGACGAACTCTTGAAGAGCGCCTGTGACACGCACCTCGAAGGGATCATCGGCAAGCGGCGCGACAGCCAGTATCTGTCGGGCCGCTCGCCGGCGTGGATCAAGCTCAAGTGCCGGCGTCGCCAGGAGTTCGTGATCGGCGGCTATACGGAGCCCGCGGGCAGCCGCGCGGCGTTCGGCGCGCTGCTGCTCGGCGTCTACGACACGAAGGGCAAGCTGCAATACGCGGGGCGCGTCGGTACGGGCTTCGACGCCGCGTTGCTGCGTTCCGTCAAGAAGGAACTCGACGCGCGCGAAACGGCGCGGATGCCGTTCGCGAGCGAACCGCGCGAGCGCAGCCGCACGCCCGTGCATTGGGTGAAGCCGGAACTCGTCGCCGAATGTAATTTCGCGGAATGGACGAGCGACGGCGTCGTGCGGCAGGCGTCGTTCGTCAGCTTGCGTCACGACAAGCCCGCCAGGCAGATCGTCCACGAAGCGCCGCACAAGGGAGCGGAGGTGCAACAGATGAGCGAACAGACGAGCGCCCGCGAGGCGCAAACGCCTACGGCGAAAAAGCCCACGGCGAAAAAGACCGTGGCGAAACAGCGCGTGGCGAAGCAGACGGACGCGCACGATGCGAGCGCAACCACCGTAAAGGCTGCGAGCGGAACGGCGACAGCCGCCACGCGCAAATCAACGACGAAATCCGCGACCGCGACAGTGTCGGGCGTGCGCATCTCGCACCCCGACCGCGTGATCGACAAGAGCACTGGCGTGCGCAAGATCGAGCTCGTCGAGTATTACGCGTCGGTGGCGTCGTGGATGCTGCCGCACCTGAAGGACCGGCCCGTCGCGCTCGTGCGCGCGCCGGAGGATATCGGCGGCGAGCTGTTCTTTCAGAAGCACAGCCAGAAGATGGCGATTCCGAACATCACGCAACATCCGGGGCTGGACCCGGACCATCCGCCGCTGTTGACGGTCGAGAGCGAGGCGGCCCTCGTCGGCACCGCGCAGATGGGCACGATCGAATTGCACACGTGGAACGCGGTGGCCGCGGACATCGAAAAGCCGGACCGGATGGTGTTCGATCTCGACCCGGACCCCGCGCTCGGCTGGACGCGGATGACGGAAGCGGCGCAGCTCACGCGCGAGCTTCTCGACGAACTCGGCCTTGCGTCATTCTGCAAGACGAGCGGCGGCAAGGGTTTGCATGTCGTCGTGCCGATTGCAAGGCAGCTCGGCTGGGACGAGGTCAAGGCTTTTTCGCAAGCCGTCGCGCAGCACATGGCGAACACGCTGCCAAAACACTTCGCCGCGAAGATGGGCGCGCAGAACCGCAAGGGCAAGATTTTCGTCGACTATCTGCGCAACAACCGCGGCTCGAGCACCGTCTGCGCTTATTCGCTGCGCGCGCGGCCGGGGCTCGGCGTATCCGTGCCCCTCGCGTGGGATGAAGTGCCCGGCACGACGGCGGGCGATCAATGGAACATCGCGAACGTCCACGAACGGCTCGACGCCCTGGACAGCGATCCGTGGGCCGGCTACGCGAAGACGAAGCAGCGCATTACGGCAGCGATGCGCCGCAGGCTCGATACGGCCGGGCATGAATGAACATCATGCCCGCGCAGAGAGTCCGCGAAGCGCACGCGTGCAACTGAGGGAGAGCATCATGAAGACATCGCAACAACACGCCACGGGCGACGATCACGAGCAACATGCGACGCGCCCGGAAGGCAACGATCAATCGAATGTGCCGAAGCGCCCGTTCCACGAGCAGGCCGCGCCTTTGCCGCATGAAACGGATCAGAGCGCGCAGTCGCAGAACGAGCCTGAGCCGCGCGGCGTCGGCAAGCAGGCCCATCGCGATCTCGAACGGGGGCTCGAAGACACCGACCGCCGTGGTGGCGGCGACTATCAGGCGCGCACGCAAAACGACGCGCAGGCCAACGAGAATTCGCCTTCGCCGCCGGGCAAACGACGCTGAGCGCATCGTGCCCTGCGTGGTACACCGCGTCGTGCTGCATCGTCGGCGCTACGCGGCGTGACCGGGCCCGCGCCGCGCGCCGGGTCAGCGCGGATCACGGTCCCAGTAAGGCGGATCACCGAAATGCGCGGCGAGGAAGTCGATGAACGCGACCGTCTTCGGCGGCACGAACGCGCGGGATGGATACACCGCCCAGATCGCGACCGCTTCGGCGAGGGGATAGCTGTCGAGCACCGAGACCAGTTCGCCCGTGCGCAAATAAGGCGCGACGTCCCACGTCGATTTCAGCGCGATGCCGAAACCCGCCAGCAGCGCATCGCGGATCACTTCGCCGTTGTCGGTCGCGAGCCTGCCGCCGACGCGCACGGTCAGCGGCCCCGCCGGCGTGACGAACGACCAGTCGCGTTGACCTGAGAGGATCACGCATTCGTGCTGCGCGAGATCGGACGGATGAAGCGGCGTGCCGTGTTCGGCGAGGTACGACGGCGCGCAGCAGATCACGCGCCGGTTATCCGCGAGCCGTCGCGCGACCAGCGTCGAATCCTTCAGCGCGCCGAGCCGGATGCCGACATCGACGCCGGCATCGACGAGATCGACGATCGTATCCGTGAGGCGCAGATCGACGCTCACGCCCGGATAGCGGCGCAGAAACTGCGTGATGACGGGCGACACATGCTGCCGGCCGAACGACGATGGCATCGACACGCGCAGCCGCCCTTGCGGCTCGGCGCGAGCGCGGCCGACGCAGGCACGCGCTGCGGCCGCCGCGTCGAGCAGCGCCTCGGCGCGCACGGCGAAAACCTCGCCGTCCTGCGTAAGACTGACGCGGCGCGTCGTCCGATGCAGCAGGCGCGCGCCCAGCAGCCGTTCGAGATTCGCGATCCGGGCGCTCGCGACGGCGGGCGAGAGGCCGAACTCGCGTCCCGCCGCCGACACGTTCGCGAGCAGTGCGGCGCGCACGAACAACGCGACGTCGAGCAGATCGAGGCGCTCGCGCTCGCTGGCCGTCGCCGGCGATGCGGTCGCGGAGGTTGGTGTCTGAGGAAGCTGTTCCATCGATTCTTCGGAAAATCCAGAAAATGTTTCAGTCATTATGCTGGTTCTCGCAGCGTAAAGAGTTTCCTACGATGGAGTCAACGAGATCAGCGGCGGGCTTTCAGATTCGCGCGAGCCGCCGCTTCCGACCTTTTGTCCAGGACTTCACCCAATTCAAGGAGCCGTCATGAAAGCAGTAGGCCTCACCCGTTATCTGCCCATCGACAACCCCGAATCGCTCGTCGATATTGACATCGACAAGCCGCAGCCGACGGGACACGACCTTCTCGTGAAGGTCGAGGCGATCTCGGTGAACCCGGTGGACTACAAGGTGCGCGCACCGAAGGACACAATCGAGAAGACGCCGCGTGTGCTGGGCTGGGACGCCGCGGGCACCGTCGAGGCGGTCGGCCCGGAGGTGACGCTGTTCAAGGCTGGCGACCCCGTTTTCTATGCGGGCAGCATTACGCGTCCGGGCGCGAACAGCGAGTTTCATCTTGTGGATGAGCGGATCGTCGGGCGCAAGCCGGCGTCGCTCGATTTCGCGCATGCCGCCGCGTTGCCGCTTACGGCGATCACTGCATGGGAAGCGCTGTTTGCGCGGCTCGGGGTATCGCCGCAGGGCGCGGACGCGGGCAAGTCGGTGCTGATTATCGGCGGCGCGGGCGGCGTCGGCTCGATTGGCATCCAGCTCGCGAAGCAGCTGGCAAAGCTCACGGTGATTGCGACGGCGTCGCGTCCCGAGTCCGCGAAGTGGGCGACGGAGCTGGGCGCGGATCATATCGTCGATCATTTCGGCGACATGCCTGCGCAGCTGGAGGAGATTGGTTTCGGGCAGGTCGATTACGTGCTGATCTTCAATGACACCGATCGGCACTTTCCGGCTGCCGCCGCTGTTATCAAGCCGCAGGGCGGCATTGCGACGATCGTCGAGAATGCGAAGCCGGTGGCTGTCGAGCTGTTGAAGGCGAAGAGCGCCGCGTTTCATTGGGAGTTCATGTTCACGCGCTCGATGTTCGGCACGCCCGACATGATCGAGCAGCACAAGCTCCTGACGGAAGTGGCGCGTCTGATCGACGCGGGCACGTTGCGGACCACGGTCGGTGAGAATCTCGGCAAGATCAATGCGGAGAATTTGCGCCGCGCGCATAAGCTGCTTGAGGAGGGGCGGGCGATTGGGAAGCTGGTATTGAGTGGGTTTTGATTGATGTCTGCGACGCGGGGCGGGGCTTTGGTTGTGTCTTCCGCGCGGGGCATCCGCGATGCGGTGTGTTTTGCCCCTGCGCGGGCATCCGCGATGCGGTGAGCTATGCCACTTCGCGGGCATCCGATGCGGTGAGCTTTACCCCTTCGCGGGCATCCGATGCGGTGAGCTTTGCCCCTTCGCGGGCATCCGATGCGGTTCGCCTTGCCCTGCGCGGGCATCCGCGTTAGCGCCTCGCGGCGCGGGCGTTGCCCCTGTGCGGGGCGGCACTTCCTTTCTTTGCCGCGGCAAAGAAAGGAAGCAA
>NZ_JAGIPX010000090.1 GCF_017814945.1 Paraburkholderia sp. LEh10 | reverse complement strand
ACCGCGTTTACAAGAATTACGATCCGCGCGCAAAGCTGATGCGCGAAACGTGCCACGAAGTGCTGAACGAACTGGGCCTGCACGACGACCCGCTGTTCAAGCTCGCAATGGCGCTCGAAAAGATCGCGCTGGAAGACGAGTACTTCGTGTCGCGCAAGCTGTACCCGAACGTCGATTTCTATTCGGGCATCGTGCAGCGCGCGCTGGGCATTCCGACCGCGATGTTCACGTGTATCTTCGCGATGGCGCGCACCGTCGGCTGGATCGCGCAGTGGAACGAGATGATCGCCGATCCCGAGCAGAAGATCGGCCGCCCGCGTCAGCTCTTCATCGGCGAAACGTCGCGTGAAGCAAAGCCGATCGCGCAGCGCAAGGGTTGATCCACAGTCAGGTTTGCTTTTGAACGCCGCTATCCGCGGCAGCATGTGAAAGCGCAGGCGCCGCTCCCGCAAGAGGGGAGCGGCGCCTGTTTTCATTTGAAGCGGCGAATCGAAGAGGGGATCAGAAGGACGACGAACCAATCTCATCGCGTTCGCGCCGTACGCGACAGAAAGCTGCTGCATGCGCCGCAGCGGGGCATTTGCACGAACCGACAGCACGACCCGTGCCATCTGCGCCGCGCATGGAGGGGCCGCAGCCCTTGCATGAAAATTTCATGAAGAATCGGGGCACTGGGCGCAGTATCCTCTGTCCTATTCGCTCGAACCTTCTACAATCGGAACGAAGCCACTAGCACACAGGAGCAAGCTGATGCAGGATCCAGAAGCACTCGGCGGGCTGACCCATCAGGGCGGCGTGGACTACCACGGCGAGGAGGTCGATGGCGCATTCATCGCGCCCGAAAACCTGAACATCGCGAGCGCGACCCAGCACGTGCTGAAGTCGGGCGGCACGTTCATCGTCAACGATCCCCTCGGCGATGTCACCGGCCACGACGACGGCCTGTTCGTCAACGACACCCGCGTGCTGTCGCAACTGCGCCTGACTTTCGGCGGGCGCGCGCCATCGCTGCTGTCGGGCAGCGTCAGCAGCGACAACACCTCATTCACCGCGCATCTGACCAACCGTCCGCTGCCGCCGCTCGGCGGCGACAGCACGCCGGAGGGCGTGATTCACGTCGAACGCGTGCGCGTGCTGTCGCGCACGGTGTTGAACGAAGCGATCGAATTGACCAACTACGGCACGACGGACGCTGTCGTGCCGCTGTCGATCTCGTTCGCGGGCGACTTTCGCGACATGTTCGAAGTGCGCGGCCTGAGGCGCGCGAAGCAGGGCACCGTCGAAGCGCCGCGCGTGCACAAGAACGAAGTGCTGCTCGGCTATGTCGGCCTCGACGATGTCGCGCGCCGCGTGCGCGTCGCATTCTCGCCGATGCCCGACAAGCTGCTTGCGGACCGCGCTGATTACACGATCAAGCTGCCCGCGCAGGCGTGTGTGTCGATCTATCTGTCCGTCGCGGTGCAGGTCGAGGCGCACAAGGGCGCGCCCGATGTCGACGTGCCGCAATCGACGCACACCGTCACCGAGCTGCACGTGTCGCAGATCGACGCGGCGCGTCCGCGCGTCGGGCGCGCGGCGGTGCGCGCCGCGCTCGTCGACGCGCACCTCGTCATGCGCGAACGGCGCCGCGCATCGGCGCGGGTGCGCTCCAGCAATCCGCTGTTCAACGCGTGGATCGACCGCTCGCAGGCGGACCTCAACCTGCTGACGACGGACCTCGCGACGGGGCCGTATCCGTACGCGGGCATTCCGTGGTTCTCGACGCCGTTCGGGCGTGACGCCGTCATCACGTCGTTGCAGGTGCTCTGGCTGCAACCGGGCCTCGCGCGCGGCGTGCTGCGTTTTCTCGCCGAGCATCAGGCGAAAGAAGACTCGGCGTTCCGCGATGCCGCCGTCGGTAAGATCATGCACGAAATGCGCCGCAGCGAAATGGCGGCGACGGGCGAAGTGCCGTTCGCGCTGTATTACGGCGGTGTCGATACGACGCCGCTGTTCATCGTGCTCGCGGGTGCGTATGTCGCGCGCACGGGCGACACGAAGCTCGTCGATGAATTGTGGCCCGCGCTCGAACGCGCGGCGAAGTGGGTGGCGGGCGTGTGCGACCGCAACCGCCATGGTCTGCTCGACTATCAGCGCGCGTCGCATAGCGGGCTTGCAAATCAGGGCTGGAAGGACAGCCATGATTCCGTCTTTCACGCTGACGGGCGCTTCCCCGAAGGGCCGATCGCGCTCGTCGAGGTGCAGGCGTATGCGAGCGCGGCGTTCGACACGATGGCGCAGTTCGCGCTGATGCGCGGCCTTTCCGACGACGCCGCGCGCTATACGCAGCGCGCGACGGCGATTCGCGCG
This sequence comes from Paraburkholderia sp. LEh10, assembly GCF_017814945.1. Classification (GTDB taxonomy): domain Bacteria; phylum Pseudomonadota; class Gammaproteobacteria; order Burkholderiales; family Burkholderiaceae; genus Paraburkholderia. The sequence goes on along the minus strand of NZ_JAGIPX010000090.1, from coordinate 25,366 downwards.
TGTGTCGAGGAAAAGTACTGGATGGACGACGCGAGCTTCTACGGCATCGCGCTCGACGGCAAGGGTGAACTGTGCCGCGTGCTGGCGTCGAACGCAGGCCATCTGCTGGCGTTCGGCCTGCCGTCGCGCGCACGCGGCGAGGCCGTGGCGCAGGCGCTCGAATCGGCGCTCTTCCACACGGGCTGGGGCGTGCGCACGCTGGCGGCGGGCCAGCCGCGTTTCAATCCGATGGCGTATCACAACGGCTCCGTCTGGCCGCACGACAACGCGCTTTGCGCGCGCGGCCTCGCTCGCTACGGCGGCAAGGCGGCGGCCGTGCGGCTGTTGCAGGCGCTGTTCGAGGCCGCCGTCAATTTCGACATGCGCTTGCCGGAGCTCTTTTGCGGCTTTCCGCGCCGCCGCGGCGAGCCGCCGACGGCCTATCCCGTCGCGTGTCTGCCGCAGGCATGGGCAGCCGGGTCGCCTTTCATGATGCTCGAGGCGTGCCTCGGCATGACGATCGACGCAGCGCGGCGCGAAGTGCTGATCGAGCAGCCCATGCTGCCCGAAGGCATCGACTGGATCGAGATCGGCGATCTGCGTGTCGGCGATGCGTCGGTATCGGTCACGTTCAGGCGCGTCGCCGGCAAGGTCGTGGCGTCGGCGGAGCAGGGCGATGTGCGGGTGATCGCGCTGCTGTAAGCGGGCGCGCTTCGATCAACGTTCGAAGGAGCCCGCCTATGGCGCGCAACGAATATGTCGTGTTCAAGGGCGCGCTGAAGCTCGGCGTGCCCTTTCTCAGCGGCTATCAAGGCGACCCGCATTATGTGATCGTCGTCGACGACGCGAAAGGCGGCGAGTTCAGGATCGTCACGAACGTGAAGTCCGACAGCTCGCTTACGGGCGCCGCTGGTTACCTCGTGCTGTATTCGTGGAACCCGTATTTCGATCATCCGATGGTGACGGATCTCGCGAGCTTGCCGGCAGGCCTTGCACGCGCTGGCTTTCCGAAGCTCGATTACGTGCACGATCGGCGTCTCGTCGATCTCACGACGATGCGTCCGATCACGCTCGACACGGGCAGCGAGCACAACGACATCAATGCCCTCGTCAACGCAATGCTGCAACTGGATATGTCGGCGGCGCCCGTCGACTATCGGTATCCGGGCAAGAGCGGCAGCGACATGCGGCGCGCCTGGAAGCCCGCGAAGCCCGTCACGGTGTACGGCTTCGGGTTCCTGTTCGAGCCGGGCGAGGACGGCTTGCACGAGACGCATATGAACCAGGGCAATCCGAAGCCGCAACCGGGCAGCCGCGTGAGGGATCATTCGTCGGAAAACGGCACGTTTCAGGACGGCGCGGTGATCGTCGAAGTGGATGGACGGTTCCAGGCGCTGTTCGTGGCGTTCCAGACCCAGCTCGTGCCGACCGATAGCCGGGGCTGGCCGATACCGGGCAAGTCGCATCCGATTCTCGACTAATGTCGAACCGCGCGGACGCGGTGCTAAGCTTGCAAAAGCATTCAACGATTTTTAAGGGCGGCGTCAAGCCCGTGCCGGTATTCGTCCGATGTCTGCCGGCTCTGGCCGCGGCCCGTGGGAGAAGCTCATGGCGGCTCGCTCGATTGCATCGTTGTCCCTCTCGTTCGGCCTCGTGTCGATTCCCGTCAGACTGTATTCCGCGACGGAAAGCTCATCCGATGTGCGCTTCAACCTGCTCGCGCCCGATGGCTCCCGCGTGAAGCAGCAATACATCTCGGAGTCGACGGGGGCCGTCGTCGAGCGCTCGACGATGAAAAAGGGCTACGAGTTCGAGAAAGGCCGATTCGTCGTATTTACGGCCGACGAGCTGAAAGCGCTGGAAGAAAGCGCGAGCCATGTCGTCGAGATCGTCGCGTTCATTCCCGAGAAGTCGGTCGATCCCATCTACTACGACAAGGCGTACTACATCGCGCCCGATAAGCGCGGCGGCAAGCCGTACAGCCTGCTGCAACAGGCGCTCGCGGAAAGCGGCCGCTGCGCGCTGGCGAAATGGGCGTTCAAGGGTAAAACCCGCATTGTTCAGGTGAGACCATCCGACGACGGGCTGGTCTTCCAGCAACTGTTGTTCGCCGACGAGGTGCGATCGATCAAGGAGCTCAATATCGAGCACGTCCCCGTGTCCGACTCCGAATTGAAGCTCGCGATGCAGATCATCGAGCAAGGCGCCGAGGACAATTACAACCCTGCCGCTTACGAGGATGAAGAGAAAAAGCGCATCCTCGCCGCCATCGACAGGAAGATCGAGGGCAGGCAGGTCATTTCGGCCGAACGCGCGGATGTGCCGGAGCCGGGCGGCGAAGTCATCGATCTGATGGACGCCTTGCGCGCGAGCTTGCGCGGCAGCGCCAAGGCCAAGCCCGCCACGACGCAGAAGCGCAAGAGCGCTGAGCCCGTGACCGACATCGCCGAAGCGCCGAGGACGCGCAAGCCCGCGGCGCGCGCGGCGAAAGCGCCCGCTCAGGCGCCTGCCGAGGCGCCCACCAAGGTTCGGGCGCGCAAGTGACGCGGGCCGATGCGGCGCATAGCCTGACGATGCGCGATTTGCAGTCGATGCTGCGCGTATCGCGGCGCGTCATTTCGGGACTCGTCGAAGCGGGCTTTGTGATGCCGGCGCGCGGGCCGCGCAATACGCTGCGCTTCACGTTTCAGGACGTGGTGCTGCTGAGGACCGCGCTACAGTTGCGGGCGTCGAGCATTGCGCCGCGAAAGATCGTCCAGGCGCTCGCGCGGCTCAGGTCCGAATTGCCGGACGAACTGCCGCTGTCGGGCATTCGCGTGACGGCCGTGGGCAGTGAAATCGCAGTGAGGACAGGCCCTTCGCAATGGGACGCGATCACGGGGCAGCATCTGCTGGACTTCGAGGTCGCCGAGATCAAGGGAGATGTCGTTTTTCTCGAGTCGTCGCCCGCGACGAAGGATGCCGCACGTCAGGCGGAAGAATGGTACGACCTCGGCGGACAGTTGATGAGCGCCGACCTGAAGGGCGCCGAGCAGGCGTACCGCAAGGCGATCGCGCTTTCGAACGAACCCTTTTATGCCGCGTACGTCGACCTGGGCGCGTTGCTGTGCGAAAGCGAAGGGCGCGCTGAAGACGCGCTGCGCGTATTCGACGAGGCACTGTCCCATTTCCCCGACGATGCCGTGCTGCATTTCAACCGGGCCGTCGCGCTCGAAGGGCTCGATCGGCTCGCGCAAGCGGAGCGCAGCTACGAGCGTTGTCTCGAACTCGATCCGTCGTATGCCGACGCCCACCACAACCTCGCGATGCTGCTCGAAAGCCTTGGCGACAAGCAAGGATTATTGCGGCATCTTAATGCATATCGGCGATTGACGAGCTAGGGACAGGTCATGCATCGCTGCCGCGATTTTCCTGCATCCGTCGATTTGGCGAACACGGAAACTGGCGTAGACTTTCCGCTTACGCACGCGAAACCGGGTGCGACGACGCGGTTGTGGCGGCCGCGTTGCGCGCCATGCGCGCAGGTTGTGTTCTGTGCATCAGCACGCACGTATTGAATACAGGACGAACAGAATCGAGGTCCATAAGCCATGCTGAAACCCGAATTTGACGACGCGGACAGCGCGCGTCCCGAACTGCTTTGCTACCTCGTCGCGATTGCGGCGGCGTCGTATGCGCTCACACAGGAATGGCGTGTGGACCACGTCGTCGAATGCTGCCGCAGTTGGCTCAGGAAAAACGACGTGAAAATGGCGTGGCTCGACCGCGTGAAGATCGGCCAACTCGCGCTGAAGATCGCGAGCCGGGACTTGCTGGACGCAGGTATCGCCGTGCGTCTATCCAGCGTCAATGCGCTCTTTACGAGCGAAATGGAACTGAACGAAGCCAGCACCATGGTGCAACGGATGATGTCCTTGTGCCAGGAGGCGCTTTAAGCCGCGCGAGATTAAACGGATTATCAACACTGTGTTGCAACTTCGATAGCTGACCGCGAAACGCCGCCGATTCATACTTGTCGGCTGTTTGAACGCAGAGGTCGCTGTGAAAGTTATCGGAGGAAATCTTGCCTCGACGGATCATGCTGATCTGACCAAGCGAGGCCTGGCAGGCGTGATGCGAAGCCGCTTCGCGCGCGCGGTTTTGTTCGCCGTCGCGCCGCTGCTGATGCACGCTTGCGCCAACTCGGGCACCGTCGCGGAACAAGGCAGTCGGGGCCGGTACTCGCTTCACGCGAGTGCCGCGGGTGGCAGCACGGCCTGGGCGAGGTCTCACAAGGCAGTCGTGCAAAGGGCCAGCGACTTCTGCGCGCAACGCGGTCAAATGCTGAGCGTCGTGTCGGAGTCGTCCACGGGTGTCAGGGCGCTCGAAAGACACGAGGCCGAACTCACATTTGAATGCCATGCGCGGTTTTCGCAGGAATAGCGCGAGCCGCGACAACGGTCGTCTGTCACGTTCCCCGTTGCCTTCGGCGCCGCTCGCCAGATGAGCTAACGTGCGCGCAGCATTTAAACCTGAAACTTCAATGTGCGTTGCCGAACACAGCCACATCCAAAGGCGAGGGCGCTTTTATCGCGCGGTATAAGCTTTCAAGAAGACAGGTTCGTCGGCTGAGAGGCGAACCGGCCTGTTATCGGTTGAACGTCCAATGTGCTGGTGCAATCGGCGGAGATAACCATGGCTGAGAAAATGGAAATCGTCCACTCGGAGAAGCTGGGCACCAATTCGGCTCCAATCATGGGCGGGTTCAACTGGCAATTTCTCGTGCAAGGTGATTCGTGGTTTTCGACAAGTACATTGAAGCCATGGAGTCGATCGAACCTGCTCGAGCAAATGGAGTTTCCGCAGAGAGCCATTGCAATCAATTGTGCAGATCCCGGCGATACGCTTGCCCATATGGTCGAATGGCGGCGGGACCCGTTGTTCTTTGCTTGCCTCGCGGGCCCGAGGCAAATGCCGTGGAGCGCCATCTTTCTGTCGGCCGGGGGAAACGATCTGATCGACGCCGTCCAGGTGCCCGCAGTGGGAGACGACCAGGTTCCGATGGCACCGCACGAGCGGCTATTGCTCACCAGCACGGAATGGGGCGGGGTGCTTGCCAGCAACGATAACAAGTACATCTCCGCGCAAGGCTGGGAGAACTTTGCCAATCACCTTGTACTTCAATTCAAGGCATTGGATTTCATTCGCTCGACGAGTACCGACAATAAAAACACGCCTATTTTCACGCACACCTACGACTATGCGACGCCTCGCGCAAGCGGTGCGGGATTGAAGCTGGGACCGTGGTTGCTGCCCGCGCTGAAAACGTACCAGATTCCCGAAGACGATTGGAATGCATTGGCTGATGCGTTCATCGACAAGCTTGCCGCAGTCGTCATGAATCTGAACCTGCCGAACTTTCATGTTGTCGATACGCGGCGCACATTGACCCGGGCGGACAGGTCGGCCACTGGCGAGAGCAACGACTGGGAGAATGAAATTCATCCGACGGCCGACGGGTACAGGAAGCTTGCACCGCTTCTTGTCAGTCGCGTCTGCAAGGTGTTGAATATTCCCGCCGCCACGCTGCAACCCGCGCTTGCTGCGGCAACGGATGCGCTTCCCGCAGCGGCATCCGTCGCTGCGATGCGGCAAACGCCGGCAGCGGGTTCCGCACACCACTGAACGACGATCAATGATGGTAGAAGCGGCCTGACGGTCCCGGCGCAGATCTTGCGAGCCGGACCCGCATGACTTGTGCGCATCTGAAACGCAAAAGACGGAAGCCCAACCCGCAACCTTGCAAAACCGTCAGCCGAGGTGAGACGTTTTCGTCTTCGCTTGCGGAGCGTCGCGCGACGTCAACTCCTGCATGATGCCGCACGCATCGACGGGATGTTCTCCACTGCATTTGTTTCTCAATGCAGTCAGCTGATCCCGCAACTTCAGCAATTCGTCGATTCGCATACTCACGTGTCCGATGTGCTCATCGACCAGCGCATCGACAGCGTCGCAACGGGACGCGTGGTCATCTGCTGCATCCAATAGCGTCCGCACTTCTTCGTGAGTCATGTCCAGTGACCGGCAATTCCGGATGAATCGGAGCCGCTCGAAATGGCTCTCGTTGTACGTGCGATAGTTCGCATCCGTCCTGTCGGCCTGCGGCAGAAGTCCTTCCTTTTCATAAAAGCGGATTGTGTCCGGCGTGCAATTCATGCGCCGTGCAAGTTCGCCAATTTTCATTTTTTTCACTCCCGACTTGACCTTGGAGCAAGTCCAAGGTGTTTAGTTGAACACAAATAAGAAAAGGAAGCCAGCGTGTCTTGAGCGGTGAGTTTTGAGTCTTGACCCTGGAGCAACTTCAAGGTGTTTAGTTGAACGTACATACAGGAAGAACAAACATGCAAAACCAGCGAGGTTCTCAAAGCGGGCAGGCATCATGCGCGTGCCGCGCTTATCGAGCTGATGTGTCTGAATGCCAGGCGCATGCACAGGCATCACCCGACACGCTCGCGGTGAAGACGGCGATTGGCGATGACGTGCGCACACAAATCCGCATCGAGCAGATGGAGTGCTCGACGGAAGAGGCGCTCATCCGCAAGAAGCTCATGGGCATGACGTCAGTGGTGTCCGTGGAGTTCGACCTGATGCGGCGGCTCCTCACCGTCGTGCACAAGCCGCAGGGGCTTGCGCAGGTGCTCGATGCATTGCGTTCGTTGGATTTCACGCCGCAGACCGTCGGCACGGGCGCGGCATCCGCGCAAGCGCCCGCGCCCGTGAAGCAGTCGGTGTGGCCGCTTGCATTCGCGTGTGTTGCGGCAATCGCATCGGAGGCTGCGAGCTGGTTGGGTCAGCCGTCGTGGCTCGTTGCGGCACTGGCTCTCGCTGCCGTTGTTTGCTCGGGGATGACGACGTACCGCAAAGGCTGGATCGCCATTCGCAACGGCAATCTGAATATCAACGCGCTGATGAGCATTGCCGTGACGGGGGCGCTGATCATCCAGCAGTGGCCGGAAGCGGCGATGGTGATGGTGCTCTTCACCATTGCGGAGTTCATCGAAGCGAAGTCGCTCGACCGCGCCCGCAACGCGATAGCGGGGCTGATGAAACTCGCACCCGACAAGGCGACGCTCAGGCAGGACGACGGCACATGGGCCGAGGTGGATGCGGGCAGCGTGGCAGAGGGAGCCATCGTGCGTGTCATGCCGGGAGAGCGCATCGCACTCGATGGACAGATAACGGCTGGACGTTCGGCAATCAACCAGGCGCCGATTACGGGCGAAAGCCTGCCTGTCGAGAAGGCCGAGGGCGATGCCGTGTTTGCAGGCACCATCAACGAGTCCGGGTCGTTCGAGTTCCGGGTGACGGCTGTCGCGAGCAGCACGACGCTCTCGCGCATCATTCACGCTGTCGAGCAGGCGCAGGGCGCAAAGGCGCCCACCCAACGATTCGTCGACCAGTTCGCGCGCGTCTACACGCCCATTGTCTTCATCGTGGCGCTTGGCGTCGCCGTTTTTCCGCCGCTGCTATTGGCCGCGAGCTGGTTCGACTGGATTTACCGCGCGCTGGTGCTCCTGGTCATTGCGTGTCCTTGTGCGCTCGTGATCTCGACGCCCGTCACGATCGTCAGTGGACTCGCTGCCGCAGCCAGGCAGGGCATTCTGATCAAAGGCGGAACGTGGCTTGAGCAAGGACGCAAGCTGGGCTGGCTGGCATTGGACAAGACGGGGACGATCACGCAAGGCAAACCGGTCCAAACGGACTTCGAGCTCTTTGCCACGGATCTCGACGCAAAGCGAGTCAGGTCTCTTGCAGCCAGTCTGGCGGGCCGCTCGGACCATCCTGTATCGCTGGCGATTGCGAAAGCTGCACAGGCTGACGATGTGCTTGAACTCACGGTCGAGGCCTTCGAAGCGATTCCCGGCCGCGGCGTGCGAGGCGCGCTCGAAGCGCGCACCTATTCGCTCGGCAATCACCGGCTGATGGAAGAACTCCATTTGTGCTCACCCGCACTGGAGCTGCGGCTCGACCTGCTCGAACGCAGCGGCAAGAGCGTCGTGATGCTGGCGGACGACAGCCGGATTCTCGGGCTGTTCGCGGTGGCCGATGCCGTCAAGGCCTCGAGCCGCGAGGCGATTGCGCAGCTTCATCAGCTTGGCGTGCGCACCGTGATGCTGACGGGCGACAACCCACACACTGCGCAGGCCATCGCCCGCCAGGTCGGCATCGACCGCGCGGAAGGCAACCAGTTGCCCGAGGACAAACTGCGCGCGGTCGAGCATCTGTCGTCGGCATCGACGTTGGTCGGGATGGTCGGCGACGGCATCAACGACGCACCGGCACTGGCACGCGCGGACATCGGCTTTGCAATGGGCGCGATGGGAACGGATGCGGCCATCGAGACGGCCGACGTCGCCCTGATGGATGACGACCTGCGGAAGATTCCGCGCTTCATCCGTCTCTCGAAGGCGACACATTCGGTGCTCGTGCAAAACATCTCGTTGGCGCTCGCTATCAAGGCCGTGTTTCTCGTTCTCGCCGTGTCGGGTTTCGGGACGATGTGGATGGCAGTGTTCGCGGACGTCGGCGCGAGCCTGATCGTAGTAGGCAACGGGCTTCGCCTGTTGCGCAATTGACATTCAATGCAACAGCCATGCAGGAGCGACAGATGAACATCTGGGAAAAAGTATTCGGAAGCCATCATGGTGGACACCACAACAACGGCGGACACCGCCGCGAAAGCAGCCGCGCTCATCACAACGCGCAGGTCGCGGAGCATGGGCGGAACAGCGACGGGCATTGGGAGCGTCCGCGCGTTTCCGTGTGGTCGGCGCCAACGGGAAGGACATGTGCGCGATGCTCTACGTCGAGTCCGATGGATGCGCGCTTCTGCAACGGGTGCGGCGCACCGTTTAGTCCGTCTGCCTGTGGCAAATGCAACGGAGCGCTTCAGGCGGGTACCCGATTCTGCGGGCAATGCGGCAACCCCGTGCCGTGACGGGCACGGCGAGCTTCGGGTTTGAACCGCATCCTGGTCACGCGACAACGCACGTTCTAGCGCGACAGCAACGATGGTGACTGGCCGTCCATGACCTTCAACGATGATTCGCCGATGGCATGACATTTTTGTCATCTACGGATCATCGAGGCGCACCGCTTCTCCGCCAACCTGAACGCATGCGTCGATAACGCGTATCCGGCGAAGGAGAAATCGACATGAAGCGGCAAGCAATTGCAGTCACCCTGGTTATGGCCGCCGCAGCAGGGACAGTTGCGGCACAAGACGTTTCGACCGGGCCGTGGAAGACACGTGAGCAGGTGCGGGCAGAAATTGAACAGGCGCGCAGGGATGGCTTGTTGCCATACCGGCGCCACGACTATCCACCAAGCAAGGCAACCATCGCACGCAACAAGGAGCTCTATGCCATCACGCATTCGAACGGCGTAACGACCCAAGCGACACCTGCTGTGCCCGCGGAGTAGAAGCTGAGTAGAAGCTCTTAGTCCCGTTCTCCACGCGGACTACCTTGCGCGCCGCGAGTACCGGGCGCGCCTTTTTCTTCAGTACCGGCGCCGCCTACCCCAGGCACACGGGCAAGCCCCAGGGGCCGCATGACACGCTTCGATGCGAACGATGACAGGAACCCCAGATGTTCGCGTCCCGTCTGCATTGCTGCGCAACCGTAGCGTCGCTACGGCTGCTCACCGGTATCTTCGTTCATGTCTAAACGTTCTTTCTCTGTGCTGTTGCTCGCGGCGGCCGCAACCTCGGCTCACGCGGAGCCGCTGGCCGTCAACGGCGATGCCGGCGGGCCCATCGTCGAAAGCGGCCTTCCCGATGAGCGCGCGCAAGCGGCGCTGACGCTCGAAGACGTCCTCGGTATCGCCGCACGGGCAAATCCCGTGCTGCGCGGCGCGCGCGAGGATGTCGACGCGTCCGCTGGCGCATTCATGCAGGCGGGCGCGCGGCCCAACCCTCAGTTGTCTTTGCTGCAGGAAGGCTTCAGCAGGGGGGAGCGCACGACGACGGCACTCGTCAACCAGACTATCGAACTTGGCGGCAAGCGTCGCGCGCGCCTTGACGTCGCGTCATATGGACGGGAACTGGCGCTTGCGACGCTCGACGGCCGCGCGGCGGCGCTGCGCGCGCAGGTTATCGCCGCGTTCTACGGCTTGCTCGCCGCGCAGCGTCAGCTGCAGGTCGCGGAGGAGTCGGCGGATATCGCCGCGCGCTCCGCCGATCTGGCGGACAGGCGCGCGCGGGCGGGGAAGGTATCCCCCGTCGAAGCCACCAAGGCGAAGGTTGCGGCCACGGGCGTGCAGATCGATCTCATCAACGCCAGGGCGCGGGTGTCGACGGCCGCGCAGACGCTGGCCAACGCGACGGGCAGTGCTTCCGTGCGCGCACGCGCTGTCGCAGGCGACCTCGAGACCGTTCCTTCCATCGAGCCGTTGCCGCAGCTTCTCACACGCCTCGATGACGCGCCGCTGTCACGCATGGCGAAAGCAGAGATGCTTCGCGCCAATGCAGCCGTTTCAGTCGAGCGAGCGAGGCGGGTACCCGACATCACGATCAGCGCCGGCATGAAGCGGGTCGTCACGGGAGGCGCGCTGGACAACCAGGCAGTGGTCGGCGTCTCGATACCTTTGCCGATCTTCGATTCGAACAAGGGCGCGCTTCTCGAGGCTGCGCACAAGGCCGAAAAGGCATCGGCTGATTTCGATGGCGAGAAGGCGGGGCTGCAGCTTGAACTGACCCGGGCTTACGCGGGCTATGAAAGCGCCACGCAGGAAGCACAACGGCTGAAGTCCGATGTGTTGCCGGCGGCCCGCGATGCGCTGAACGCGATGTCACGCGGCTACGCGCTCGGAAAGTTCAGCTTCCTCGATGTGCTCGACGCTCAACGGACCTTGTTCCAGGAGCAGTCGCGCTACGTGCGCTCGCTGATGGACGCGCATGCCGCGTATGCGGAACTCGGACGGATCATCGGCACGCCGTTGCCGTCCGGCCTTTCCCCGGCAACCTCTCAACCCTGAAGGCCCCGTCATGCCGCACAAAAAACTCATTGCGATGGCTGCCGCCATCGTCGTTGGAGCCGGTATCGCGTTGGCGGCTTATGCGCTGACGCGCGCGCCGTCCGATAGCGGAACGCCTCCGGGCATGCAGGGCAACGCGCTCATCGACGGGCAGGCGACGGGCCCGCGCGGCGGCACGTTGCTCAAGTCCGGGGATGCCGCCATTGAAGTCCTGCTGTCCGAAAAGCCCGACGATACCCGCCTCGTCGTGTACCCGTATCTGAACGGCAAGCGCTTCGAAGGCGGCGGCCTCGTCATGTCAGGAATCCTGACCCGCATTCAGGGCGCAAAAGAGAACATACAGTTCGTCGCTGCGGGCAACGCATTCACTTCGGTGCAGCCGATAGCGAAACCTCATGTATTCGATGCCGAGCTACGCATGTCGTGGCAAGGGCGATCGGCCGCGTTCTCATATTCGCGCAGCGACGGCGTCATCGCGCTGAGCCCCCAGCAGATCAGGACGGCAGGTATCGAAGTGGCGAAGGCGGGCCCGGCGGAGATCACGGCGACGCTGCAGGTGCCGGGCGAAATCAGATTCAACGAGGACGTCACAGCGCATGTGGTGCCGCGCGTCGGGGGGATCGTCGAGCGCGTCGCGGTGTCCGTCGGCGAGAAAGTGGCAAAGGGGCAACTGCTTGCCGTCATCGCGAGCACGGACCTGGCTGACCGCAGAAGCGAACTGCTGACGGCGGAACGTCGCCTTTCGGCGGCGCGGACCGCATACGCTCGCGAGAAAACGCTGTGGCAGGAACGCATTTCCGCCGAGCAGGATTATCTGCAGGCGCAGGTCCAGCTTCGCGAAGCGGAAATCGCGGCACAGAACGCGCGTCAGAAGCTTCTGGCGCTTGACGCGGCTGCGAACGCGGGGCCGTTGAACCGTTATGAACTGCGCGCGCCCTTCGCCGCGACGATCGTCGAGAAGCACGCTACGGCCGGCGAGGCCGTCGCTGCCGACGCCAGCATGTTCACGCTGTCGGACCTATCGACCGTCTGGGCAGAAATGGCGGTTTCCGCCCAGCATCTGAACGCCGTGCGCGTCGGCCGCGAAGCGACCGTCAAGGCGACCGCGTTCGACTCGAGTTCGAGCGGCCGTATCGCTTACGTCGGCGCGTTGCTCGGCGAGCAGACGCGCTCGGCGCCGGCGCGCGTGGTCTTGCCCAATCCCGATGGCGTCTGGCGCCCCGGCATGTTCGTCAACGTGTCGGTCGACGCGGGCCGGCAGTCCGTGCCCGTGGCCGTCAGCCAGGATGCGCTTGAGGAGATCGACGGCACGCCGGCCGTGTTCGTGCAATCGCCGAAGGGGTTCGTCGCGCAGAGCGTGAAGACGGGACGCCGGGACCCCCGCGTCGTCGAGATCGTGAGCGGTCTGCAGGCCGGACAGCAATACGTCGCTGCGAGCAGCTTCGTGCTGAAGGCCGAGCTTGGCAAGGCAAGCGCCGAAGAAGAATGACATCGCGTGCGCCGTGCCGCCGATGCGCTCGCTGCGCGGCCGCCGCATAGTTCATGGGGCCATTCCATGTTTGAACGACTGATCCGTTTCGTGATAGCCCATCGCTGGCTCGTGATGCTGGCTATCGTCGCCGTCGCGGCGCTGGGTGTCTTCAGCTACCAGAAGCTGCCCATCGACGCCGTGCCGGACATCACCAACGTCCAGGTGCAGATCAACACGTCCGCGCCGGGCTATTCGCCGCTCGAAGCCGAGCAGCGCATCACGTATCCCGTCGAGACAGCGATGGCCGGCGTGCCGGGTCTCGCTGGAACACGCTCCATTTCACGGTATGGCCTGTCTCAGGTGACCGTGATCTTCAAGGACGGCACCGACATCTATTTCGCGCGGCAGCTCGTGAACGAGCGAATTCAGGAGGCGAAGGAGAAGCTGCCGCAAGGCATCGCGCCGGCAATGGGACCGACGTCGACGGGGCTCGGCGAAATCTACCTGTGGACCGTCGAGGCCGATGCCGCCGCACGCAAGCCGGACGGCAGCCGCTACACGCCGGCGGATCTGCGCGAATTGCAGGACTGGGTCATCAAGCCGCAATTGCGCAACGTGCCGGGCGTCACCGAGGTGAATTCGATCGGCGGCTACGTGAAGGAGTACCGGGTCGCGCCCAATCCCGCGAAGCTGATGTCGTACGGCCTGACCCTCGCCGACATCGTGCGGGCGCTCGAGCTCAACAACGACAACGTCGGTGCGGGCTACATCGAAAAGCGCGGCGAGCAGTATCTCGTGCGCGTCCCGGGCCAGGCCGGCTCCGTCGACGATATCGCCAACATCGTGCTCACCAACGTCAAGGGCGTGCCCGTTCGCGTGAAGGATGTCGGACAGGTCGACGTCGGCCGCGAGCTTCGTACGGGCGCGGCGACGTCGAACGGCGACGAAGTCGTGCTTGGCACCGTCTTCATGCTGATGGGCGAAAACAGCCGTGCCGTCGCGAAGGCCGTCGCGCGCAAGATGGAAGACGTGAACCGCTCGCTGCCGGGCGGCGTCAGGGCGATCCCCGTCTACGACCGTACCGTGCTCGTCGAAAAGGCGGTCGCGACGGTCAAGAAGAACCTGCTGGAAGGGGCGGTGCTCGTCATCGTCATTCTGTTTCTGTTCCTCGGCAATATCCGTGCTGCGCTGATTACCGCGCTCGTCATTCCGCTGTCGATGCTGATGACCTTCACGGGCATGGTGAACGCGAAAGTGAGCGCAAACCTGATGAGTCTCGGCGCGCTCGACTTTGGCATCATCGTCGATGGCGCCGTGGTCATCGTCGAGAACTGCGTGCGGCGGCTCGCGCACGCGCAGGCGTCGGCGGGCCGGCCGCTGACGCGCGCGGAGCGCTTCGCCGAAGTGTTCGGGGCTTCGCAGGAAGCGCGCCGCGCGCTCATCTTCGGCCAGCTGATCATCATGGTGGTTTATCTCCCGATCTTCGCGCTGACGGGCGTCGAAGGAAAGATGTTTCATCCGATGGCGGTGACCGTCGTGATGGCGCTGGCGGCCGCGATGGTCCTGACGGTGACCTTCATTCCCGCCGCCGTCGCGCTGTTCATCGGCGAGCGTGTCGAGGAAAAGGAGAACCGTTTGATGGGCTGGGCGCGGCGCGCTTACGAGCCCGTGTTGAGCCGGTTCATGGCGCGGCCGAAAGAGGTGCTGCTCGGCGCTGTCGCGATCGTCGGATTGACGCTTGCGCTCGCGACGCGCCTTGGCAGCGAGTTCATTCCGAGTCTCAACGAAGGGGACCTCGCGGTTTCCGCGCTGCGCATTCCGGGTACGAGCCTCACGCAATCGGTCGAGATGCAAAAGGCCATCGAGCGTACCCTCAAAGAACGCGTCCCGGAGATCGAGCGAGTGTTTGCGCGCACGGGGACGGCCGAAATCGCAGCGGACCCGATGCCGCCGAACCTGTCCGACGGCTACGTGATGCTCAAGTCCATCGACCGATGGCCCGACCCGAAGAAAGCCCGCGAGCAGCTCGTGCGGGAAATCGAGGCCGTGCTGGACGAACTGCCCGGCAATGCATACGAGTTTTCGCAGCCGATCCAGTTGCGCTTTAACGAGCTCATCTCGGGCGTTCGCAGCGACGTGGCCGTCAAGATCTTCGGCGACGACATGGCCGTTCTCAAGGAGACTGGGGAGAAAATCGCGGCTGCATTGCAGAACGTGCCGGGCGCGTCGGAGGTGAAAGTCGAGCAGACGACAGGCCTGCCCGTACTCACCATCGATCTGGACCGCGACAGGCTCGCGCGATACGGCGTGACCGTCGCGCAAGTGCAGGACGCCGTGGCGGCGGCCGTGGGCGGGCAGAAGGCGGGCACGCTGTTCGCCGGAGACCGGCGCTTCGATATCGTCGTACGTCTGCCCGAGGAGCTGCGTTCGGATATCGAGGCGATCAAGCGCCTGCCGATCGCGTTGCCGGTTGCGCCGCCCGCCGCGTCGCCCGCCGCATTGTCCTCTGCCGCGCCCGTGGCCGCGAGTGGTCCGATGCTCGCGGCGCCCTATGTGCCGCTGACGGAACTGGCGATGGTGCGGGTCGGTCCGGGCCCGAACCAGATCAGCCGTGAAGACGGCAAGCGCCGTGTCGTCGTCAGCGCGAATGTCCGTGACCGCGATGTCGGCTCGTTCGTGGCGGCCGCGAGAGCGCAGATCGAGCGTGACGTGCGGGTGCCGGCGGGATACTGGCTTTCGTGGGGCGGCCAGTTCGAGCAGTTGCAGAGCGCGAGCGAGCGTTTGAAGCTCGTTGTCCCGTTGGCCCTGTTCATGGTGTTCGTGCTTCTGTTCATCATGTTCAACAACGTGAAGGACGGGCTGCTGGTCTTTACGGGCATTCCATTCGCGCTGAGCGGCGGCGTCGTTTCATTGTGGCTGCGCGGCATTCCGCTTTCGATCACGGCAGCCGTCGGATTTATCGCCCTCTCTGGCGTTGCGGTGCTCAATGGCCTCGTGATGATTTCGTTTATCCGCAACCTGCGTGAGAACGGCGCCGGGCTCGACGCCGCCGTCCGGGAGGGCGCGGTGACGCGCCTGCGGCCCGTGCTGATGACGGCGCTGGTCGCGTCCCTCGGCTTCCTGCCGATGGCGTTTGCGACAGGCACGGGCTCCGAGGTGCAGCGTCCGCTGGCGACCGTCGTGATCGGCGGCATCCTGTCGTCGACGGCACTCACGCTGCTCGTGTTGCCCGTCCTCTACCGCGTATGTCATGCGTTTTCGCTACGCGACATGGTCGACGCGCCGGACGGCGCGAGCGTGTCGGACCGCGTGTTGCGGCGGCTGGGCTTGCGTCGGGGGTAACGTGCAATGCGTATTCTGATTGTCGAAGACGAGCGCAAGACGGGCGCGTATCTACGCAAGGGCTTGACAGAAGCGGGCTATATCGTCGACTGGGTGGAGGACGGCATTTCCGGACAGCACCAGGCCGAATCAGAGGACTATGACCTGCTCATACTCGACGTGATGCTTCCCGGCCAGGACGGCTGGGCGCTGCTGCGCAATCTCCGGCGCACCCGGCGCACGCCCGTGATGTTCCTCACCGCGCGCGACGACGTCGGCGACCGTGTGAAGGGACTGGAGCTTGGCGCGGACGACTACCTTGCGAAGCCGCTCGACTTCGTCGAGCTGACTGCGCGCGTGAAGTCGATTCTGCGCCGCGGACAGCCGCGCGATTCGAATACGCTTCGCGTGTCGGACCTCGAACTCGACCTGACCCGTCGCAAGGCGATCCGGCAGGGCGACACGATTCTGCTGACGGCGAAGGAGTTCGCGCTGCTGTGGCTGTTGATGCGACGCGCGGGCGAGATTCTTCCTCGTGCGATCATCGCGTCGCAGGTATGGGACATGAATTTCGACAGCGATACCAACGTCGTGGATTCCGCGATCCGTCGCCTGCGCTCCAAGGTGGACGACGCATACGAGCCCACGCTGATCCACACCGTTCGCGGGATGGGCTATGTGCTGGAAGTGCGGGACAGCGAAGAGTGACGCTCACGCGTGTGCTGGCAGACTGCCGTCGTGATGCTTGACGACGTGCCGCCCGCCGATTCGATCGGTTGCAGCCAGCATGATGACGGTGAATGTGTGCATCGATGCGCAGCTTATCGTGGACGTGCGCATCGAATCGATTGAGGGCTTTCATCGATGCGCACATCAGATGACGCGCACGGCAGGGCTTGCCGCGCGAACGCATTTATTGGGCCGTCATGCCGTCATGCCGATCGATGGCGGGTGACTTCTCGCCCGCATGCCGGGACGAGGCGTGCACTTCCTTGTTGCGCTCAATCAAATTGGCGTTGGGCGGGTATTGGGTCTTGCTCACGGGGAGCATGCCGTCGTGCTGCGCCTGAATCAGTTCGTTGCGAACCTGATCGCGGGACTTGCCTTGTGCAAATGCGGTCTGAGAGAGCGCGCCCATGGCGAGCGTCGCCGTCACGATAGCTGCTGCGAGCCTGGCTGCTTTCATTTTTCATCTCCTGGGTTGTGACGGCCGGGTGGCGCGTCATGGAGTCAGTATGTGAAGCAGACGGTGCGCTTGCGTGACATGAAGATGATAAAAACGTCAGGTGTGCGATGTCATTGCGATGGGCATGTCGTCAGGGGATCGGCTGGCGCGGCGCGTTTCGCGATCGCTGAGGGGAACACGACTGTCACCACCAGTCCGCCCCCCGGTGCATCGCTCAGGCCGATGCGTGCTTCATGCACGCGCGTGATTGCACGCACGATCGCGAGGCCAAGCCCACTTCCTTCAACGGCCTGCGTCGCACTGCCGCGATAGAACCGTTCGAACACGGCTTCGCGTTCGTCGATCGGGATGCCGGGGCCGTTGTCGATCACTTCGAGCAACGGTCCTTCGTCATGTTGCGCGACTCGCACGGTGATCACCGATCCGTCGCCCGCATAGCGAATCGCGTTGTCGATCAGGTTGCTGGCGAGTTCGGTCAGCAAATCGGCATGTCCATGCACCTCCACGCATGCTTCGTGCTCGAAGCCGAGGTCGATGCCGCGCGAGCGCGCCACGGGTGACCAGTCGAGCGTCGCGTCGAGCGCGATTGCATGCAGCGGCACGGCGGCACGCTCGACTGCATGGTGGTAGCCGCTATCCGCGTCGAACCGCGACAATGACAGCAACTGCTGCACGATCCGCCCGGCGTGCCGCACGGCACGGTTCAGCCGGCGCAGATGCACACCGGCACGGCTGCGACTGCCGTGCGGCGGACTTTCGCCGTTGCGCAACGCGAGTTCCGCCTCGGCCTGAATCACCGCGAGCGGCGTCTTCAACTGATGCGCCGCGTCCGTGAAGAAGCGTCGCCGGGACAGTTGCATTCGTTGCGTACGGCCGATGTACTGATTGATCGATTCGACGAGCGGCGCGACTTCGCTTGGCAGTCCGTTCGCGTCGAGCGGCGTGGGATCGTCGTCGGCGCGAGCGGACACCTTCGCCGACAACTGGCTCAGCGGCTGCAAGCCGCGCCCGACGCCGAGCCAGACGATGCCCAGTGCGAGCACGACGAGCAGCCCCTCCTGCAGCAGCGAGCCCATCAGTATTTCGCGGGCGAGCGCCTGACGCGCTTCGATCGTTTCGCCGACCATCACCCACACGAAGCGGGTCTGCGCGGTCGGCACGTCATGTACAGGCAGCCGCAGCGCGGCCATTCGAAGCGGCTGGCCATGGAATGCCGCGTCATAAAAGCGGGTCTGGTACGGCGCAGCGGGCCGTCCTGCAGGCAGCGGCAGATCGGCGTATCCCGTCAGCGCGTTGCCGTTGTCATCGCGGATGACGTAATAAATCTTGCCGCCATCGTTCGACTCGAACATCTCCAGTGCCAGATAGGGCAGGTCCACTTCGATCTCGCCATCGCGCAAGCGAATGCCTTCGCGGATCGATTTCAGCGAGACGGCCAGGGTCCGGTCGAATGCGGCATGCGCGGCGCCCATCGCGCGTTGGTAGGTGAGGCACGCGTCGAGCGCAAGCAGCGCGAGTAGCGGCAACAGCAGCCACAGCGCGACCTGCATCCGCAGATTCAGCCGCTTCATTGCCGCTTCGTTTCGAGCAGGTAACCGAGGCCGCGCAGCGTGACGATCGCCACCGCGCTGTGTTCGAGCTTCTTGCGCAGTCGATGCACGTAGATTTCGATTGCATCGGCATTCACGGATTCATCGAGTCCGTAGATCTTCTCCGAGAGCGTCTCTTTGTTGATCGCGCGGCCATTGCGCAGGATCAGCACTTCGAGCACCGCGCGCTCGCGCGGCGTGAGCGGAAGCGGCGCGCCGTCGAGGCTGAAGCTGCGATCGATGCTGTCATACATGAGCGGACCGCATTGCACGCGCAAAGGCTCGTGTCCGTGGCTGCGGCGAATCAAAGCTCGCGCTCGCGCTTCGAGTTCCGTCAGCTCGAACGGCTTCGACAGGTAGTCGTCGGCGCCGAGGTCGAGGCCCCGCACGCGCTCCTCGACTGAACCGTGCGCGGAGAGAACCAGTACGGGCACCGGGTTGCGCCGCGCACGCAAGCGCCGCAGCACTTCGAGTCCGGGGAGCTTCGGCAGCCCGAGATCGAGGATCACGAGCGCGTAGTCCTGCGTGTGCAGCACGTGGTCGGCGGCCTCCCCATCGTGCATGCAGTCGACTGTCAAGCGCGCGCTGGTGAGCGCGTCGGTCAGCGAGCGGGCAAGGATCGGATTGTCTTCGACGAGCAGTACGCGCATGCGGGGCCTTTTTATCCGTTAGAGACGGTAATTATTGTGCGTTAATTTTTCTCAAGAATGAAAGCGATCAGAAAGCTCGCACTACTTAAACTTCGCACCCACAACACTTGATCGATCTGGAGGAAGACGTGCAGATAACGCTGAAGTGCATTGCGGCATCTATTGCTTTTGCATCTGGATCTGCATACGCACAGGTTCCCGCCGGATATCCGGGCAGCTATCAGGCTGTCGTCGACGGGGCGAAGAAAGAAAGCCGGCTGATCATTTATTCCGCCACTGACACGGCGCCCGTGCGTTCGCTCATCAAGGACTTCGAGAATCTGTACGGTGTCAAGGTCGAATACCACGACATGAACAGCACCGAACTTTACAACCGCTACGTCAGCGAAAGCGCGGCCAACAGTAAGAGCGCCGATGTGCTGTGGAGTTCCGCGATGGACCTGCAGGTCAAGCTCGTCAACGACGGTCTGATGCTCACCTACGAATCGCCCGAAATCGGGTACTTGCCGCAGTGGGCGCAATATCAGAAGCAGGCTTACGGTACGACTTATGAGCCGCTCGCGATCGTCTACAACAAGCGTCTGGTCGCCGCCGGCGACGTGCCGCAGACCCGCGTCGACCTGATCCGGCTGCTGCAGACGCGCGCCAGCCAGTACAAAGGCAAGGTCACGACCTATGACATCGAGAAGTCGGGCACGGGCTTCAACTACCTGACGCAGGATGCGCGCGTGAATCCGCAGGTCACCTGGACGCTCGTGAGGGCGATCGGCGCGACCGGGCCGAAACTGCAAACGAGCACGGGCGCGATGATGGAGCGCATTTCATCCGGCGAGAACCTGATCGGCTACAACATCCTCGGCTCGTATGCGTTTGCGAAGGCGAAGAAAGATCCGTCCATCGGCTATGTGTATCCGAAGGACTACACACAGGTCGTGAGCCGTCTGGTGACGATTTCGAAAAAGGCGCAGCACCCGAACGCGGCGAAGCTGTGGGTGGACTATCTGCTGTCGAAGCGCGGCCAGACGCTGCTCGCGAATCAGGCCGACCTGTTTTCGATTCGCGCGGACGTCGATGGCGAAACGTCGATGGCGGGCCTGTCGAAGCAACTCGGCGACGCGCTAAAACCCATTCCGATCGGCGCGGGTCTGCTTGTCTATCTGGACCAGGCAAAGCGCCTCGAATTTCTGAAGCAATGGCAACAGGCGGTCCGGCGCTAGTCCCGATCCAAAGCGCAAGCATTCGTTAATCCATTCACGCCTTGCACGATGCGGCAACCCTGCCGCAGGGGGAAACTCATGCCTTCAAATGCCGCAACTGCGCGCCGCGATATGCCGCTGCGCGAGCCATCCGGCGGCACGGCGCCCGCGCGCTCGACGGGCGGCTTGCAACCGCTTGCCGGCCTGTTGCGCTGGCTCGTCGTCGCTGTGTTGACACTCGCCGTCCTGCTGCCGCTCGGTTTCATCCTTTTTCAGAGCGCGCTGAACGCGCCTTTCTTCGACGCGAAAAGCACTGCCGGAACCGGCAGCTTCGAATTCATCTTCGCCGATCCCGACTTCTGGTCGTCCGTGAAGAACTCGTTCTTCATCGCAAGCGGGATGCTGTTCATTTCGATTCCGCTTGGCGGCGTGCTCGCATTTCTGATGGCGCGCACCGACCTGCCCGGGCGGCGCTGGCTCGAACCCTTGCTGCTCACGCCCGTTTTCATCTCGCCGATGGTGCTCGCGTTCGGCTATGTGGTGGCGGCGGGGCCAGCCGGTTTCTATTCGGTGTGGTGGAAAGAACTGTTCGGCACCGCGGACGCGCCGTGGAGTGTCTATTCGATCTTCGCGATCACGGTGATCGTGGGGCTCACGCATGTGCCTCACGTGTACCTGTATTCGTCATCGGCGCTGCGCAGCCTCGGGTCCGATGTGGAAGAGGCGGCGCGCGTCGCGGGCGCGAAGCCCTTTCGCGTCGCGTTCGACGTGAGCCTGCCGATGACGATGCCTGCGCTGCTCTTTGCGGGCGTGCTCGTGTTCTTTCTCGGCTTCGAGGTATTCGGCTTGCCGCTCGTGCTCGGCGATCCTGAAGGTCATCTCGTCCTCGCGACGTATCTGTACAAGCTCACGAACAAGCTCGGCGTCCCTTCGTATCACCTGATGGCGGCCGTTGCGGTGTGCATCGTCGCGATCACGTTTCCGCTCGTGCTGTTGCAACGGCATCTTCTGAAAAGCGCGAACCGTTTCGTGACAGTGAAGGGCAAAGGCGCGCGCCAAACCGTGCTGCCGCTTGGCGCGTGGCGCTGGGTGGCGCTTGCCGTCGTCGCGTTCTGGCTGTTCGTCACGATCGCCGTTCCCCTGTCCGGCATCGTGTTGCGCGCCTTTGTCACGTCCTGGGGCGAGGGCGTGAGGCTGGCCGACGTGTTGACACTGGCCAACTTCACCGATCTGTTCGAGCACGACAACCTCGTCCGCGCGATCGTGAACACGCTCGGCATCGGCGTGCTCGGCGGTGCGCTCGCCGTGGGCTTCTATGCGCTCGTCGCGTTCGCCGGTCATCGGCGCAACGACTGGGCGACGCGTCTCATCGATTACATCGTGCTGTTGCCGCGCGCGGTGCCGGGTCTGCTCGCCGGCCTTGCGTTCCTGTGGATCTTCCTGTTCGTGCCTGGACTGAAAGAACTCAGGAACTCGATGTGGAGCATCTGGATTGCCTATACGGTCGTGTGGCTCGCATACGGGATGCGCCTGATTCAAAGCGCGCTCTTGCAGGTCGGCCCGGAACTCGAAGAAGCGGGGCGCAGCGCAGGCGGCTCGCGGGCGCGCGTGAGTCTCGACATCACGTTGCCGCTCGTGCGCTTCGGGCTGCTCGCCGCGTGGTTGCTGATCTTCATGATTTTCGAGCGCGAGTATTCGACGGCCGTTTATCTGCTGTCGCCTGGTACGGAGGTGATCGGCGCGCTCCTCGTGTCGCTGTGGGCGACGGGCGCCGTCGATCAGGTCGCCGCATTGTCCGTCATCAATATCGCAATGGTCGGCGCGGGACTCGCCGTCGCGCTGCGTTTCGGAGTGAAACTTCATGGATGAGCTTTCCGTCGACAACCTGTTCCTGAATTTCGGCAGCAATCCGATTCTGAACGGCGTGTCATTCGACATGAGGGCAGGCGAAGTAGTGTGCCTGCTTGGGGCGTCCGGCAGCGGAAAGACCACGCTGCTGCGCGCGATCGCCGGGCTCGAGCAGCCATTGTCGGGCTGCATCAGGCTCGACGATCAGGTGTTCTTCGACAGCCGTAGCGCTGTCGATCTTCCCGTCGAGCAACGTTCGCTCGGGCTCGTGTTTCAATCGTACGCGCTGTGGCCGCATCGCACCGTCGCCGACAACGTCGCGTACGGCCTCAAACTGCGGCGCGTCAACGCGGCCGAGCAGAAGAAGCGTGTGCAGTATGCGCTCGGCCAGCTCGGTATCGGTCATCTCGCGGCGCGTTATCCGTATCAGCTGTCGGGCGGTCAGCAACAGCGCGTCGCCATTGCGCGCGCACTCGTCTACAACCCGCCCGTCATTCTGCTCGACGAGCCGCTGTCCAATCTCGACGCCAAGCTGCGTGAAGAGGCGCGCGCATGGCTGCGCGAGCTGATCGTGTCGCTGGGCCTGTCCGCGTTGTGCGTCACGCACGACCAGACGGAAGCGATGGCGATGTCCGATCGCATCCTGCTGCTGCGCAACGGCCGCATCGAACAGGAAGGGACACCCGCGGAACTCTATGGCGCGCCTTGCTCGCTTTATGCGGCTGAATTCATGGGCAGCAACAACCGCATCGACGCACGCGTGATGACGCTCGCCGGCAATCGCGTCACGCTCGCCGGCGACGGCTGGCATTTGCAGGCGCTGGCCCGCGATCCGTTGCTGCCCGGCCAGCATGCGCAAGCGGTGATCCGTGTCGAACGTCTGCATGTCGCGGACGGTCCCGGTGCGAATTGCCTTCGTGCACAGCTCGTGGCATCGACCTATCTCGGCGACCGATGGGAATACCTGTTCGATTGCGGCGATCTGCGGCTGCGCGCAGTCGGCCGCGTGCCGCGAACGACGGGCGAGCATTGGATCGAATTGCCCGTGCACGACTGCTGGGCATTCGCAAGGGCAGACTGACGCATGGGCCCGGCCGCAGCATCCGATAAGCCGCATGCAACAGGCGGCGTCCCACGACACAAATACGAGAGTAAGGGCGGAGACAAGCATGAAGCATGGTATTGCAAGCGCGACGCTGAGCCTGTCGTGCGGCTTGACGTGTGCGGGAATCACGATGACTGCGCAGGCCGAATCGAGCGTCACGCTGTACGGTATCGTCGATGCAGGCGTCGAATATGTGACCCATGCGGGCAACGACGGCGGCGCGGCGCGAATGGTGTCGGGGGGCAAGAACACGTCGCGCTGGGGGCTGCGTGGCGTCGAGGATCTCGGAGGCGGATTGAAGGCGGTCTTCCAGCTGGAAAGCGGCATCAACGTTGCGAACGGCAGTTTCGACGACGGGCCCGGGGCGATCTTCGACCGGCGTGCCACCATCGGGCTAAAGAGCGACTATGGCCAGTTGATTTTCGGCCGCACATTCACGGTGACTTTCGACTATATGCTGCCGTTCGATCCGATGGGCTATGCACCGGCTTATTCATGGGGCGTTTCATCGACGGCGAGTGGTGGCCGCAGGGACCTGATATTCGCGCGCTCGGCGAATGCCGTGCGCTACGACGGCAAGTTCGCAGGTTTCAGGCTCGGCGCGCTATATGGCTTCGGCAACGTGGCGGGCAGCATGAAAGCCAGTTCGAAGTATGACGTCGCTGTCGGCTACGAGAGAGGCCCGATTGCCGCCGTGGTCTCGTTCAACCGCCAGAACGGTGCTGGCGGCAGCATCGCGCCGATGGACCCGACCGACTACATCCAGGGCATTCATGCGGGTCTCAGCTACGACTTTGGAGCGGTAAAGGCCATGGCGGGCTACCGCAATTTCCGGCGCGCTCTCACGACGCCCGCGCCGGCATTGCGCAGCGACATGTACTGGATCGGCGGCATCTATGAAGTCACGCCTTATTTCTCGCTGCATGGAGCCGTGTACCACCAGGACATCAAGGACGCGAGCGATGCCGACCCCACACTGTTTTCGGCACGCGCGCAGTATGCGTTGTCCAAGCGCACGCTCGTCTATCTGTCGGCTGGTTATGCGATGGCGAAGAACGATCAACCCGTCAGCCTGTCCCGCGACCTGGTGGGCGCCGCGGATACGCAAGCGGGTGTGATAGCGGGCTTGCAGTATCGTTTTTAGACGGTGTGTTCAAGACACGGGAGCCTGCAATGAATCTGCTGGTTGTGGAATCCGACGCCGAGCTCGCGCAAGGCATTGCGGCGCTGCTGCAAGAAGAAAACTTCGTCGTCGATACGGTCTACGACGGTGAAGGCGCCGAAGCCGTATTGGCGACGCAGAACTATGATGCTGTGCTGCTCGATCTCAGCCTGCCGCGCATGAGCGGCTCCGACGTGCTCGCGCGGCTCCGCTGGCGCCGTAACAGCGTGCCCGTGCTGATGCTGACGGAGCACGAGTCAATCGAAGACAAGGTGTTCTGCTTTTCCGCCGGCGCGGACGATTACGTCGTCAGGCCATTCGACGCGCGCGAACTTGTGGCGCGCGTCAAGGCGCTGATCCGGCGGAGATTGACGAGCATGTCGACGGCGCTCGTGTGCGGCGACCTTCGCTACTGTCCCGCAACGCGCGAGTTTCTGCTCAATGACGAGCCGCTTGGTTTGCGCCGCCGCGAACATGGCGTACTCGAAACGCTAATGCTGCGGCAAGGTCGAACGGTATCCAAAGCCGCGCTGATCAACAGCGTCTATACCCTCGACGAAGAACCGAATCAGGACGTGATCGATGTGTATATTCACCGCCTGCGCAGGCATCTGATGACCTCGTCCGCGGAGATACTCACGCTGCGCGGAATGGGCTATATGCTGCGCACCCGCAGCCAGTTGACCATCTGACGGATCGCGGGTCGCGCGCCTGACGACGTCGAGGCGATTGAAGGGAGATCAGCGCTTCAGCGTTTGTGCATTGCTTACTCATAAGTCAGGAATTTTGCGGACAGATGGCCTATGCTTGAGCGATAGCTATTGAGAGCATCGCCCATGAAAC
>NZ_JAGIPX010000008.1 GCF_017814945.1 Paraburkholderia sp. LEh10 | reverse complement strand
TAAGTGCCGCCCCGCACAGGGGCGACGCCCGCGCCGCGAGGCGCATCGCGGATGCCAGCGATAGCGGCAAAACAAAAAAACCTCAAGAAGCCGCCCGCCGCACGCCCTTGTTCCGCCGCGCCTCCCACCTCACGCGAATCCGATCCATATACAGATACACGACAGGTGTCGTATACAACGTGAGCATCTGACTCACAATCAACCCACCCACGATCGCGAGTCCCAAAGGCGCGCGCAGCTCCGCGCCTTCACCTCGCCCAAACGCCAAAGGCAAGGCCCCCAGCAATGCCGCGCAGGTCGTCATCATGATCGGGCGGAACCGCAACAGACACGCCTGCTCGATCGCATCATGCGACGACAACCCCTGCCGCGACGCATCGATTGCAAAGTCCACCATCATGATCGCGTTCTTCTTCACGATGCCGATCAGCAAAATCACCGCGATCAGCGCAATGATGCTGAACTCCGTATTGAACAGCAGCAGCGCGAGCAGCGCGCCAACACCCGCTGACGGCAGCGTCGACAGAATGGTCAGCGGGTGGATATAGCTCTCGTACAAAATGCCGAGCACGATATACACGGCTGCAAGCGCCGCGAGAATCAATATCGGCTGATCGGACATCGACTGCTGGAACGCCTGCGCCGTGCCCTGGAAGCTTCCGTGGATGGTCGCGGGCATGCCGATCTCGGCCATCGTCTGGTAGATGATCCCGGTCGCCTCCGACAGCGACTTGCCCGGCGGCAGGTTGAACGAGATCGTCGACGCGACGAACTGGCTCTGGTGGTTCACGGCAAGGGGCGTATTGCCCGGACCGAAGCTCGCGATCGCGGAAAGCGGAATCATCGTTTCCTTCGACGTCGACACGGCCGCGCCCGTCGATGCACTCGACTTGCCGCTCGCCGCAATCGAATTGTTCGCGAGGTTGCGCGCGGAGTCCGCCGCGATGGCGGCCGCGCTCGATGCCGTCGTGCCCGCCGTGCCGCCCGACGACGAACCTGTCGCCGTCGCGGCGGCCGAGGTGACCGTGCCCGCTGTCGCGTTGGTGGACTGCGAGCCGCTCGCGCTGCCGCCCGATGTGCTGATCCACACCTGCTTGAGCATGTCGGGGCTCTGCCAGTATTTCGGCGCGACTTCCATGACGACGTGATACTGGTTCAACGGGTTGTAGATCGTCGAGACCTGGCGCTGGCCGAACGCGTCATACAGCGTGTTGTCGATCTGCGCGGGCTTGATGTTCAGTCGCGCCGCCGTCGCGCGGTCGATCGTCACCATCGCTTCGAGACCGGCCTGTTGCTGGTCCGAATTGACGTCGGCGAGTTCGGGGCGCTTTTGCAGCGCTTCCGTCAGGCGCGGCGCCCATTTGTAGAGATCGGCCGTGGTGTCGGAGAGCAATGTGAACTGGTACTGCGCATTCGACTGCCGGCCGCCGACACGAATATCCTGCACCGCCTGCAAGAACGTACGCGCGCCGGCGACGCCCGACAGCGGGCCGCGCAACTGCTGGATCACCTGATCGGCGGATATCTTGCGCTCGGTCTTCGGCTTGAGCGACACGAACATGAAACCCGAGTTGGATTGCCGTCCGCCCGTGAAGCCGACCACGCTGTCGACGGCCGGGTTCGCCTGGACGATGCGCATCATCTCGGAGAACTTCACCTTCATCGCCTGAAACGACGTCGCCTGGTCGGCCTGGATGCCGCCGACGAGCCGCCCCGTGTCCTGCTGCGGGAAAAAGCCCTTTGGCACGATGATGTACAGCCAGACGTTCAGCCCGATCGTCGCGAGCAGCACGAGGAGGATCAGGCGCGGATGGCGCAGCGACCAGCCGAGCGTGCGCGCGTAGCCGCGCTGCATCCCGTTGAAGCCGCGTTCGAGCCAGCGCGCGAAGCGGCCTTCGTCCTTCTTTTCGTGCGGCTCGAACAGCAGCCGCGAGCACATCATCGGCGTCAGCGTGAGCGACACCATCAGCGATACGCCGATCGCGAGCGACAGCGTCAGCGCGAACTCGCGGAACAGCCGGCCGACGATGCCGCCCATCAGCAGAATCGGCAGGAACACCGCGACGAGCGAGATGCTGATCGACATCACCGTGAAGCCGACCTCGCGCGCGCCGACGAAGGCCGCCTTCATGCGCGGCATGCCGTTCTCGACATGCCGCGCGATGTTCTCCAGCACGACGATCGCATCGTCGACGACGAAGCCCGTTGCGATGGTCAGCGCCATCAGCGACAGGTTGTCGATCGAAAACCCGAGCAGGTACATCGCCGCGAACGTGCCGATGATCGAGATCGGCACGGCGACGCTCGGAATCAGCGTCGCGCGCCAGTTGCGCAGAAACAGGAACACGACCATCACGACGAGCGCGACGGCGATCATCAGCGTGTGCTCCGTGTCCATCAGCGATGCGCGGATGGTGGTCGAACGGTCGGCTGTCGGCGTGACTTCGACGGCGGCGGGCAGCGACGCCTTCAGCTGCGGAATCATCGCTTTCACGCGATCGATCGTCTCGATGATGTTCGCGCCCGGCTGCCGGTACAGAATGACGAGCACCGAGCGCTCGTTGTTCATCAGGCCGAGGTTGCGCAGGTCTTCGACGGAATCGACCACCTCCGCGACGTCCGACAGATGCACGGCCGCGCCGTCGCGATAGGCGATCACAAGGTCCTTGTACTGCGACGCCTGCTTGGCCTGGTCGTTGGTGTAGAGCTGCACGCGGTTCGGGCCGAATTCGATCGAGCCTTTCGGGCTGTTCGCATTCGCCGACGCGAGCGCCGCGCGCACGTCTTCGAGACCGATGCCGTAGTGAAAGAGCGCCTGCGGCTCCAGTTCGACGCGCACGGCCGGGTTCGCCGAGCCGCTCACATCGACTTCGCCGACGCCGTCCACCTGTGACAGCGACTGTTGCAGCACGGTCGCGGCGGAGTCGTACAACTGGCCCGCCGTCATCGTCTTCGACGTCAGCGCGAGAATCAGAATGGGCGCGTCGGCGGGATTGACCTTGTGATAGGTCGGGTTCTGCCGCAGGCTCGCGGGCAGATCCGCGCGCGCCGCGTTGATGGCCGCCTGCACGTCGCGCGCGGCGCCGTCGATGTTGCGGTTCAGGCCGAACTGCATCGTGATGCGCGCCGAGCCGACAGCGCTCGTCGACGTCATTTCGGTGACGTCGGCGATCGACCCGAGATGCCGTTCGAGGGGACTCGCCACGCTGGTCGCGACGGTTTCCGGGCTTGCGCCCGGCAGGCTCGCCTGAATCGAAATGGTCGGGAAATCGACCTGCGGCAACGGAGCGACGGGCAGCTTCGCGAACGCGAAGAGGCCCGATAGCGCAATGCCGACCGCGAGCAGCGTGGTGGCGACAGGGCGCTGAATGAAAGGACGCGACAGGTTCATCGTTTGTGCCTCTTCATTCAGACGTCGCTGCCCGTGACGGGCGGCGTCGGGTGCCCGTCGCGATGAAAGCGCTCGCGCAGGCGCCGCGCAATCGAATCGAAGCCGAGATAAATGACAGGCGTCGTAAACAGCGTCAGCAACTGGCTGACGATCAGGCCGCCCGCGATCGCGATACCGAGGGGACGGCGCAGCTCGGAGCCCGCGCCCGTGCCGAGCATCAGCGGCAGCGCGCCGAGCAGCGCCGCCATCGTCGTCATCAGGATCGGGCGGAAGCGCAGCAGACACGCCTGGTAGATCGCCTCGCGCGGCGGCTTGCCATGCTCGCGCTCGGCTTCGAGCGCGAAATCGATCATCATGATCGCGTTCTTCTTCACGATACCGATCAGCAGCACGATGCCGATGATGCCGATGATGTCGAGATCATGGCCCGTGAGCAGCAGCGCGAGCAGCGCGCCGACGCCCGCCGACGGCAGCGTCGACAGGATCGTGATGGGGTGCACGAAGCTCTCGTACAGCACGCCGAGCACGATATACATCGTGACGATGGCCGCGAGGATCAGGAACAGCTCGTTCGCAAGCGACGCCTGGAACGCGAGCGCCGCGCCCTGGAAGCGCGTCTGGAACGACGCGGGCAAGCCGATGTCCTTTTCAGCCTGCTGGATCGCCTTCACCGCCGCGCCGAGCGACGCGCCCGGCGCGAGGTTGAACGACACGGTCGTGGCGGGGAACTGGCTCAGGTGCGTGACGAGTAGCGGCGCGGGCCGCTCATGGAAGCTCGCGATCGACGTGAGGGGCACCTGGCCGCCCGCCGATGTCGACGACGGCAGGTAGATCGAATTGAGCGAGTCCGTGTAGTGCTGCATCCGCGGCTGCGCTTCGAGAATCACGCGGTACTGGTTCGACTGCGTGAAGATCGTCGAGATGATGCGCTGGCCGAACGCGTCGTACAGCGCGTTGTCGACGGTTGCGGGCGTGATGCCGTAGCGCGCTGCCGAAGCGCGGTCGATTTCCACATAGACCGACTGCCCGTTGTTCTGCAGATCGGTGGCGACGTCGACGAGTTCGGGCGACTGCTGCAGGCGCTCCATCAGCTTCGGCACCCAGGTCGCGAATTCGCCGATGTTCGGATCGGTCAGCATGAACTGATACTGCGTCGGACTCACCGTCGAATCGATGGTCAGATCCTGCACCGGCTGCATGTAGAGCGTCGCGCCTGGAATGTGCGACGTGTCGCGCTGCAACTGGCGGATCACGTCGCTCGCGCTCGCGTTGCGGTCGTCGCGCGGCTTCAGGTTGATCAGCATGCGGCCGCTGTTCAGCGTGATGTTGCTGCCGTCCACGCCGATGAACGACGTGAGGCTATCGACATTCGGGTTTTTCAGGATCTCGGCGGCGAGCGCCTGCTGGCGCTGCGCCATCGATGCGTACGACACCGACTGCGGCGCCTGGGTGATCGCCTGGATCACACCCGTGTCCTGCACGGGGAAGAAGCCCTTTGGGATGAACACGTACAGCACGCCCGTCAGCACGAGCGTGAGCACGGCGACGAACAGCGTTGCGCGCTGGCGGTCGAGCACCCATTCGAGCGCGACGGCATAGCGCGCGATGATCCAGTCGATGGCGGCGTGCGCGCGCGCTTCGAAGCGATGGCTGTCCTTCGGCGGCGTGTGGCGCAGGAGCTTCGCGCACATCATCGGGACGAGCGTGAGCGAGACCACGGCCGAAATCACGATGGTCACGGCAAGCGTGATCGCGAATTCATGGAACAGCCGCCCGACCACGTCGCCCATGAAGAGCAGCGGGATCAGCACGGCGATCAGCGAGACCGTCAGCGAAATGATCGTGAAGCCGATCTGCTTCGAGCCTTTCAGCGCGGCTTCCAGCGGCGTGTCGCCTTCCTCGACGTAGCGCGCAATGTTCTCGATCATCACGATCGCGTCGTCGACCACGAAGCCCGTCGCGATCGTCAACGCCATCAGCGACAGGTTGTCGAGCGAAAAGCCGCACAGGTACATCACGGCGAGCGTGCCGATCAGCGAGAGCGGCACGGAAAGGCTCGGAATGATCGTCGCGTAGACGTTCGCGAGGAACAGATACATCACCAGCACGACCAGCACGACCGACATCAGCAACTCGAACTGCACGTCGCGCACCGACGCGCGGATCGTCGTCGTGCGGTCGGTGACGATCTGCACTTCGAGCGCGGCGGGCAGCGACTGCTGAAGCGTGGGCAGCAGCTTCTTGATGCTGTCGACCACCTGGATCACGTTCGCGCCAGGCTGGCGCTGCACGTTCAGGATGATCGCGGGCGTGTCGTTGACCCACGCGCCGAGCTTCGTGTTCTCCGCGCCGGAGACGATGGTCGCGACATCCGTCAGCATCACCGGGCGGCCGTTCCTGTACGCGACGACGGCGCTCTTGTATGCGTCGGCATCCGTCAGCTGGTCGTTCGCGTTGATCGTGTATGAGCGTGATGGGCCGTCGAAGCTGCCTTTTGGCGTGTTGACGTTGAGGTTCGAGATGGTCGTGCGCAAGTCGTCGAGATTCAGCCCATACGACGCGAGCGCGCGCGGGTTGGCCTGGATGCGCACGGCGGGGCGCTGGCCGCCCGACAGGCTCACGAGGCCGACGCCCGCCACCTGCGAGATCTTCTGCGCGAGACGCGTGTCGGCGATGTCCTGCACGTCGGTGAGCGGCATCGACTTCGACGTGATCGCCAGCGTGAGGATGGGCGCGTCGGCCGGGTTGACCTTCGCGTAGATGGGGGGCGCGGGCAGGTCGGACGGCAGCAGGTTGCCTGCTGCATTGATCGCGGCCTGGACTTCCTGCTCGGCGACGTCGAGCGGCAGGTCGAGGCTGAACTGCAGCGTGATGATCGACGAGCCCGCCGAGCTTTGCGACGACATCTGGTTCAGCGACGGCATCTGCCCGAACTGCCGCTCGAGCGGCGCCGTCACCGACGACGTCATCACGTCGGGGCTCGCGCCCGGATAGAACGTCTGCACCTGGATGGTCGGGTAATCGACCTCGGGCAGCGCGGAAAGGGGCAAAAATCGCAGGGCGACGAGCCCGACCAGCATGATCGCCGCCATCAGCAGGGCGGTGCCGACGGGGCGCAGGATAAAGGCGCGGGATGGATTCATGCGAAGCGCCGTACCTTATTCCGCCGACGTCTGCGACGCATGACGATGACGGTGCGCGCCCGCTGCGCCTGATGCAGCGCGCGTGCCCGAAGCACCCCACGCGCCCGATGCACCCGATGCACCCGAAGCACCCGAAGCACCCGAAGCACCCGAAGCACCCGAAGCACCCGATGCGCCACGCGGGCGGTCCTCTGGAATGGTGATTTTCGCGCCTTCCTTCAGGCGGTCCGAGCCGTCGATCACGACGCGCTCGCCGACCTGCAGCCCCGATGCGATGCTGGTGCGCTCGCCGTCGACGGGGCCGACCTTGACGGGGCGCACGCTCACCGTGTTGTCCGGCTTCACGACATACACGAACGCGCCCACCGAGCCGTTGAGCACCGCCGAAGTCGGCACGATGACGGCGTCCTTGATGACGTTCACGAGCAGCCGCGTGTTGACGAACTGGTTCGGGAACAGCAGGCCCTCGTTGTTCTGGAACGTCGCGCGCAGCTTCACGGTGCCCGTCGTGGTGTCGATCTGGTTATCGATGGTTTCCAGATAGCCGGTTTCGAGCGACGTCGTGTTGCTGCGGTCATACGCCGTCACCGACATCTTCGAGTTCGAACGCATGCCCTTCAGAATGGCGGGCAGGTTGTCCTCGGACGTCGTGAAGATCACGCTGATCGGCTGCAACTGCGTGATGACGACCACGCCGTTCGTGTCGCCGGGCGTCACGTAGTTGCCGGCGTCGACCTGGCGCAGACCGACCCGGCCCGACACGGGCGCCGTAATGCGCGCGTAGGTGAGATCGAGCTTGAAGGTGTCGATGTTCGCCTGGTCGGCCTTGACCTGGCCTTCGTACTGCTTGACGAGCGATGCCTGCGTATCAACCTGCTGGCTCGCGATCGAGTCTTGCGCGAGCAGCGTCTGATAGCGCTTCAGATCGAGGCGGGCAGTTTGCAGAAGCGCCTGATCTTTTGCGAGCGTGCCTTCAGCATTGGCAAGGCTGATCTGATACGGGCGCGGATCGACCTGCGCAAGCAGATCGCCTTTCTTGACCATCTGGCCTTCCTCGAACGCGACCGTCTGCAGCGTGCCCGACAGTTGCGTGCGCACTGTGACGTTCGCGAGCGGCGTGACGGTGCCGAGCGCGTTCAGCACGACGGGCATGTCGCCTTGCCTCGCGGCGGCGACGTGAACGGGCTGCGGCTGGTTCATCCCGGCCGGGCCGCCGCCGTGGCGGCCGGCGCGGCCTGCCTGCGCGCCGCTCGCGCCCGTTGCCGCGCTCGCGCCGTCGGCGCTCCTGTTCCATGGATGCCAGCGCACCAGCACGATGCCCGCGATGAGCGCGACGGCGACGATCAACGCGATCGTGCGGCCGCGATGCCGCTTGACGGCGCCCGGCCCCGGTCCGGCCGCGAGAGGCAGGCTGGCGGGAGCGGCGTTGCGTGAAGGTTCAGGCTGCTTTTTTTGTTCGTCCATCGGTTTCTGGCGTGAATTGAAGCAAACGTGCAATGCGCGGCCGGCGGTCGCCTGCCGGGCGCTGGTTGTTGTCGGCCGCGCGTGCCCCCGCGATGCTACGCGATGCGTGGCTCACCGAGACGACCGTGACGTGACGGCGGCCGCGAAGGCGGGCCGGACGCGTTGTCGGCATGATTGACGGCTCCTCCCAGATGGCCGTGTTTGCGCCCGCTGCGCATGCGGGCCTCCGTGCGGCCGTCGCGCTGCGTGCGCCTGACGAAGTGCGATCGCCCGCGGCTGGCTTGCGGGCGCAAGCCGCTGCGGCCGTGGCGGGCGATGGTTCCGTGCAAGCCCTCCGGCTGGTCATGCCCGGGACGGCCGCACGCTGCGTGGGCGCGCGGGAAAGCATGATGCTACGTCCCGGGCCGACTTACAGTCCAGCGGCGTATTTTTCGGCGGATTACGACGGTTACATGCCCGTCGCGCGATCGGAAGCGGTGCGTCGGCGATGCGTCGGCGATGCGTCGGCGGCGTGTCGGATGTCGCCCGTCCGCATGCGTCAAACGACAGCCGATGCGCACGGCGATAAGCGCGCGCAAGCATGCGCGCGTCAGTCGTCGAGTCTGCGTCCGGGCGCGCCGCCGATCTCATGGACGATCTTGTCGATCGTTTCGAGCAGCGCGGGGGCTGCGCGCGACACCAGCCAGTCGCGCGGGCACTGATGAGCGGAGCCGCCGCAGTTGACGGCGTAGCGTTCGCCCGAAGGGCCGATGAAGCCGGCCGCGATGGCATTGAGCCCTTCGTGCCACTCGCCCGTCGCAATCGCGAAGCCTTGCGCCGTCGTCTCGCGCAGTGCGGCGTCGAGGCGGTTGCTGATGTGGCCCCAGTCGTCGCCCGTCGCGGCCTGCAAGCCTGTCAACAGGTTTTGACGGTCCGTCGCGGACAGCGCGGCCAGATACGCGCGGCCCACGGCCGTGCGCGGCAGGTCCATCCGCGAGCCGACGTCCAGACGCGACACCAGCACGGCCGAGCGCGGCTTGATGGCATCGATGACGACCATATCGAGCCGGTCGCGCACGGCCAGATGCACCGACAGCGACGTGCGCTCGGCCAGCTCGATCAG
The DNA here is from genome assembly GCF_017814945.1 of Paraburkholderia sp. LEh10. Classification (GTDB taxonomy): domain Bacteria; phylum Pseudomonadota; class Gammaproteobacteria; order Burkholderiales; family Burkholderiaceae; genus Paraburkholderia. The sequence continues at coordinate 206,803 of NZ_JAGIPX010000008.1, read as the reverse complement.
GAACGGCCGCGAGCGCGCGCGAATGTCGAAGTTGCGCAGAAAGCTGTTGCTCAGCTCCAGCACCGACGAGGTCAGCACGAAGCGCTCGCTGTCCGGCAAGCGGAACAGAAAGCCCGCGCTGACCAGGGTCGCGGTGATCCGCGACACGGTCGGTTTTGGAATGCCCGTCAGCTCCGTCAGTTCGCGGTTTGACAGGGGCGCGTCGGCGGCGGCGACTCGCCGCAGCACCGTCAGGCCGCGCGCGAGCGCGGTGACCTCGTCGCCGGTGCCGTCCTTTTCCTTCGGGGAATCGATGGCGGGCGGGCGCGTCGATGAGTGGTTCATGTGGTTTTTATGAAACGTTATTTCAAGATAGTGGGACGCGCTCGGGGGAGGGGAATCCTCTGAAGCGCGCTTAGGCATTCTCTCAGCAACGCCTAAGTTCTTTTTCCTGCGGCGATTCATTGTATCGGAAGGTAATTTTCGGGCCAGCCGGCGCGATTAAATTTTGCTTGACTTAGTCAGCATTACCGTAAAAAATGGAACTAGATTTCGAAAGTGTAGGGCCATTGCACGCAAAATCGGTAACAAGCTGGCGACAAGTGCCGGCGCCGTGGCGGTTATGGCAGCACTTCGAGCGCAGGATTTCAGCACCGTCTCTCAGGTTCTAGCACGGCCCTCGGAATGGCTAGAACTTTTTGAAGGCGCCATGGTCACATGGCGCCTTTTTTTTCGCCCTTTTTTCGCCCCATTCCTGCCGCATGGCAGGCGCGAATCGGGCGTGAGCAGTGTATGCGGTTCACGCCACTGTTTTGGCGATTCGGGCAACTCCGCTGCAGCCCGACCTCAGCGCCGCCACACTCGCTGCTTCTGCGCACCGACGGGGAGCTTTAGAGAGGGCTACCAAGCTCGCACCAGTAGACGCCCGCGTCGACGCCCACGAACGCTCGCCTGCCAGTGACGAACTTATTGTCGTAACACATGGTTGCGGCACGACTGCTCCGGCGCACCTAAGCAACGGTGTTCGCGTCAACACGCGTCAAACCTGGAAAACTAGTTATCCTAATCATTCACCTTCGCGGGCCGCGACGGGACATTGAAGCCAAGCCATTTAGCGAGGCGTTCGTCGAGAATGGCGCGATGAGATGCCGCATTCATTCGGTGTCGGGGAAACGCGCAGTACGGCCGGATCGGACCAACGATCTGCCGCGGCACCGGACGTGAGCGCAGCATCCGCCGCAACAAAACGCATGGCCGCGGCCTTGTCGCGCGCGTTCACCAACACGCCGGGTTCGGCAAGATACCCGTCATGACAGTGCCTTTCTCGCAGTCAAGCGCGCCAGCGCGCGTACGGCCCACATGTCTGCTGTGTGTGGCGAGCACTCCATACGCACGTTCCCTCCGACATAACTTTCGCGTTATGGAGAAGCCAAACTTTTTCATTCGACTGCAGTGGATCCAGTGGCCAATATGACGCTCAGAGCGTTCCCGGACGACCGGCACCAACGACTCAGAATAAACCATTGGACGGACGGCCCGCGCGACGAGCAGGCTGAACTGAAGGAGACTCAAGTGATGTCCGAACCCTTAGCGAGCACCGACAACCGGGCGTATGTCCCGTTTACTGGTCAGGAATACCTGAAGAGCCTCGACGATGGCCGCGAGGTGTGGATCTATGGCGAGCGCGTAAAGAACGTGGCGGAACATCCCGCGTTCCGCAACTCGGCGCGCATGATCGCACGCATGTACGACGCGCTGCACGACCCCGATCGCCAGCCTGTCCTCACCATCCCGACAGAGTGGGGCGGATTCACGCAGCGCTTTTTCCGCGCGCCCCGCACCGTGCAGGAGCAAGTCGCGCAACGCGACGCGATCGCCGAGTGGCAGCGCTGCGCGTGGGGCTGGATGGGCCGTTCGCCTGACTATAAAGGTTCGTTCCTCGGCACACTGGGCGCAAACGCGGGTTTCTACAAAGGATATGAAGAGAACGCCCGCCGCTGGTATCGCAAGGCGCAGGAGCGCACCTGGTACGTCAACCACGCGATCATGAACCCGCCCGTCGATCGCGAGCTTCCCGCCAACGAAAGCTCCGACGTGTTTGTCCGGGTCGTCAAGGAGACGGATGCAGGCATCCATGTCAGCGGCGCAAAAGTGGTCGCCACCGGCTCGGCCCTGACGCACTACACGTTCATTGCGCACATCGGACAGGTGCCCATTCAGGACCAAAAGTTCTCGCCCGTATTCATCGTGCCGACGGGCGCGCCCGGCGTGAAGCTATTGTGCCGTGTTTCAAATGAATATCGCGCCGCCGTGCTGGGCAGCCCATTCGACTATCCGCTGTCGAGCCGGCTCGACGAGAACGACGCGATCCTCGTGCTCGATAACGTATTCATCCCTTGGGAAGACGTCTTCATGCATGGCGATGTCGCGCAGGCCAACAAGTTCAACGTCGGCTCTGGCTTCCTCGAGCGTGCGTCCATGCACGGGTGCACCCGCTTCGCGGTGAAGATGGATTTCATTGTCGGTCTGCTCACGCGTGCGCTGGAAATTACGGGCGCAAAAACGTTTCATGGCGTTCAGGCACAACTCGGCGAGGTCATCGCCTGGCGTAACGCGTTCTGGGCATTGTCCGATGCGATGGCCAAGAGCCAGGTGCAGTGGAACGACATGGTGCGCCCGGATCCGCACTTCGCGGGCGCCTATCGCGTGCTGAACCAGGAAGCGATGCCTCGCGTGAAAAACATCATCGAGCAGATCGTCGCGAGCGGCCTCATTTATCTGAACTCGCACACGAGCGATTTCAAGGTGCCGCAAATCAGGGACTATCTCGACAAATACGTGCGAGGCTCGGCAGGCACCGACGCCGTCGAACGCGTGAAGGTGATGAAGATGCTGTGGGACGCGATCGGCACCGAATTCGGCGCGCGGCACGAGTTATACGAGATCAACTACATCGGCAGTAACGACGTCACGCGGCTGACCAATCTGTACGCGGCGCAGGGCAGCGGCAACCTCGATCGCTTCAAGGCATTCGCCCAGTCGGCCATGGACGAGTACGACCTCGACGGCTGGACAGTGCCAGACCTCGTCAATCCCGATGACGTCAGCGTGCTGGCGCGCCCGTTGAGCACGTGCATCGTAGTGGAGAGTTCTGTCATGCCACCCATCACACCCGTGAGTCCGGCCGCCTGTGCTGCTGCGTTGCCTGCGGAAAAGGCACAGGCTGCTTTCAGTCCGCGTGAGTTTCGTAATGCCCTCGGGCAGTTCGCCAGCGGCGTCGTCATCATCAGTACCGCTCATTGCGGCGACGCGCACGCGATGACGGCGAATGCCTTCATGTCCGGCTCGCTCGAGCCGCCGCTCATCCTCGTTTGCGTGGCTCGCTCCGCGCGGATGCACGAGAAGATCGAGCGCGCAGGTTCGTTCGGCATCAGCGTGCTGAACCAGGCGCAGATCGACGCGAGCGACCATTTTGCGGGCCGGTCCCCACCGGACTTCGTCCCGAGCTTCACGCACATAGGCGATCTGCCCGTGGTGGCGGGCGCCAACATTCAGCTTGCCGCCGAACTGCGCCATGTGTATCCGTGCGGCGATCACACGTTGTTCGTCGGCGAGGTGAGCGCACTGCTCGTACGGGATGCCGTCGAACCGCCGCTGCTGTTCTATGGCGGCCGTTACACCCAGATCGCGTCGTGATCCGGCGTCGCGTGGAATGCGCCCGTGCACTGACGGCGCATCGGTGCGCGCGGCTTTATCCGTTACTGCCAATACCGCTATTCAACGAGTTCCTGCCATGACCCGAGCCATCGACATCGCGCAAGTCAGCTACGAGGCGCCTGACCTCGCGCTGATGGAGCGCTTTTTGACCGACTTCGGATTGTCCCGCATCGCACACGAGAAAGACGCGCTCTATATGCGCGGCGCGGGTCGACAGCATCACCTGCACGTTACGCGCCGCGCCGCTCAGGCGCGCTTCGTCGGCGCGAGCTTCGAAATGTCGGACGAGGCGGACCTGGACGCGCTGGCAGCGCTGCCGGGGTCGTCACCCGTCATGGAGAGCGATGAGCCGGGCGGCGGCCTTGTCGTGCGCATGACCATGCCTGACGGCTTCGAGATTCGCGCCGTCTACGGTCGCGCGGGCGCCGAGCCGATGCCCGTGAAGGCGCCCAATCATTTCAACGACGGCGTGTTCAAGCGTCGCATCGGCAGCACGGTGCGCACGCAACGCGCGCCGTGCCAGGCGCTGCGCCTCGGGCACGTCGTGCTGCACGTGAGCGATCACGACGCCTCGGTGCGCTGGTTGCAGCAGCGCTTCGACCTGCTGCCATCGGACCATTTCCTGCCGCCCGGGCAGGACGGCCCGGTGATCGGCACGTTCCTGCGCTTCAATCGCGGCGCCGATTGCGTCGATCATCACTGCATGCTGGTGCTGCAGTCGAACAAAGTCGGCGTGCATCACTGTTCGTTCGAAGTCCAGGACGTCGATGCCGTGATGGGCGCTCACGACTTCCTCACGGCGCAAGGCTATCAACTCGACTGCGGCGTGGGGCGGCATCTGCTAGGCAGCCAGATCTTCGACTACTGGAAAGACCCATTCGGCTTTCGGGTCGAGCACTACACCGATGGCGACGTCGTCGACGCGAGCCACCGGCCCGGCACCTTCAATGGCACGGCTTGCGAGACGACCCAGTGGGGTATGGAGCCGCCGCCCGAGTTTTTCGAGTGAGCGCCGACAGGCAAAGTTGTCGCCCGTCATCCGAGCCCGCTGAACGCCAAGGAGACGAAATCATGATTCCAAACCCATCGAAACAGGCGAACGCCGCATCTGCGGCGCCGTTGTCCGACGAAACCCGCGAGCGCCTGATGCGCGTGGGCACGGCGAACGTCGCCAACGTTCTCCTCAAGCTACTTGGCACGGGTGTTTTCAACGCCAATGCGATTTCGTACACGAGCCCGGTTATCGCGGGCCTGCAAGCCAGCGTGATGTATGCGTTTGGCGGGATTGCGGGCAATTTTCAAAAAGGGCGACAATATTCGGTGAGTCTGAAATACACAATCGACAACTTGACCATCGATGCTGCGTTTTACGACGGCAATGGAGGCGGCAATGTCCCTTCGCCGATTCCGACAACTGTCGAGTTCGTGGGGCGTTTATTGGGCGTCGTATATCAGTTCGGTTCGGTGACGGCGAAGGCATCAGTCGTCAACTATAAGGTGGCGGGATCGTTCAACAACTATATCTATGGCGGTGGACTGACCTGGCTTGTCATGCCGGAACTGGCTGTCAACGGCGGCGTCTGGGTGACGAGCGACCGCAACCAGACGTCCAATCATTCGGTGCTGGCAGCGTTAGGCACGGACTATTTCCTGTCGAAATCGACGACACTCTATGCGCAGGTGGGTCTCGTAGACAACCACGGTGCAATGAATACAGGCTTGTCGCTAAGCGGAGCGCTGTTCGGCGTAAAAGGGACGACGGTAGGGGCCGTGGTCGGAATCCGGCACTCCTTTTGATTGCCTTGACCGATCGACCGCGCAGAATGCGCGCTATCGAGAAGTGCAATGCAGAATATCAACAAGCCATCTTTTTCAGAGATCAGACCTCGGAAATATGAGGAATAGCGAACATGACTGACAGCGCTTCAACTCTACGGTGGTCTGATTCGTTTGTTTTAGGTCACGCGCCGATGGACGACCTCCATGAGGAGTTTGTCGATCTTATTGGTCATATGCAATCGGCTGAGCCTGAGCAACTGGATGAACTTCTCGAACTACTGGCTACGCATCTGCACCGTCATTTTGACATCGAGAACACCTGGATGATCGAGACCGATTTCCCTCCCAGGGACTGCCACATAGACGAACATGCGGCCGTGCTGAAGTCTGTCGACCAGGTACGAGAACAGCTTCGCGGCGGGAACGTAGAAATTTGCCGACGCCTCGTCGACGAGCTTGCAAACTGGTTCCCTTCCCACGCGGACCATCTCGATTCGGCCTTGGCGCATTGGATGTCCAAGATTCGATTTGGAGGAAAGCCGGTGGTTCTCCGACGAAGCCTGACACTCGACTGACACGACAATCTTGTAACGACTCTCCCGGTTTCCTCTAGCTTTCGCGGCTTCGCGATAGCGCTTTTATACGCGTCCATAAGTCACCACCGTATTGGTTGCCTGACCAATACGGTAGGACATCTGCACATCGACGGTAGCTATAGAACTTGATGTCCGTCTATTTGCGACAGTCTTCGCCGGTTCTAATCTACACCAGCAATGGGCGAGTATCCATTGATCAGGAGGTGTCGAATGGACGGAAGTTCTTTGTCTCTGCGTTCGCTGGTTGACAAATGGTTTCACCCCGCGTCACTCGTGAGTATCAAGCGGACCACAATTCATTCAGGACGTGCGCTACGCTGCGTGCGCGTCGAATCCCGCACGGCGAGAATCATCTTTTTCTTTAAGCACGGCGACGGCGTATGGCGAGTCTATCCCCCTGAGCATAGAGATTTGCCTGAATGGACCCACTATCACACTTCGATGTAGTCGAGACGTCTACGCATTCAAAGACACTAACGAGCATTGTTGTGGCAAATCTGGCTCCGCTAGATGTGATCCTGTTGTGTGTGCGGTCGTACGAAGCGTATTCGCTGCGTTGCTCACTCGCTGATCAAGCTCGTGCCGTTGTTTGGATCTCGCACTTGAAGGAAAGCTTAGCCCGTTTGAAACGATGAAGATTCATCAGCTCCGCGCTCTCGTCGCGATTGCGGACGCAGGCAGTATTCGCGGCGCCGCACGCCTGCTCAATTCGTCACCTGCGGCGATTACGCAAAGTCTCCAGCAGATCGAAGGAGACCTCAAGCTTCATCTCGTTACGCGCACGCCGTCGGGTGTCACGCTGACGCCTCACGGGCGCGCGCTTCTCGAGCATGCACGCCTGATCGTCGGCCAGCTCGCGCGCGCGCATCAGGCCGTCGATGAAATCCGCGGCGAAACGGGTGGACGGCTCTCGATCGCGGTCACCGCATGGGTTGCGATGACGTTCCTGCCTGAAGCCGTCATCCGGTTTCGCCAGCGCATGACGAATGTTCAACTGGAGGTCTTCGAAGGATTGCTCGCCATTGCCAATCCCCGTCTGCGCGATGGCAGTCTCGACATTTACATTGGACGTCAAACGCCCGGCAATAGCACGTCAGAGTTCACATACAGGCCGCTCTTTTCGTCGACGCGCGCGGTCGTGGCGCGTCAGGGCCATCCTCGTGCGGAAAGCCGGACACTTGCGGAACTGCTCGATCTCGACTGGCTCGTCGCGCTCGATCCCGAGACAGAGGGGCTCGCGTCATACAAAATGTTCGCACAGCACCATTTGCCCGTGCCGCGCAGCATTCACTATCTGCATTCGTTGACGGTCGCTGTCGCGCTTCTGCAAAGAACGGATATGGTCAGCATCTTTCCGTGGCCACTCGTCGAACTCTGCGCGTCGCATGAGTCGCTTTGCGCGATACCCGTACGTGAGCAGCTCGATGAGTCATTGGTCGGTATCATGACGCGCGCCGGCGAGCCTTTGAGGGAGGCGGCCAGTTGCTTCATCGAATGCCTCGTCGAGACCATCCGTGATGAAACGGCGGCGGGTGGGTCGGATAGGCGCCGTGTGATGAATTCGGTCGAGATACTGGTCTAAGAGAAGAGCCGTTGGCAACAGGAATACTTCATTCTTTGCAGCCACTGCCGTCCCAGCGTGAATCCGCCGCGAAGGTGCTGATGTTTCTCACCTCACGCGAGGCCGATGCGCTCAACGCCGCATGACGATTCATGCGATGTAGCGCCGGCATCTAAAAGGTCACGTCGGAACGCGCATGCACGGGCCGCACGGTGCATGGACAGTGCCGGCGCGATCACTTTCATCAAAGGAGCGACTGCGACGACCTCACAACATCGTTTTCTCGCCGAGGCAATGACCTCGGGCAACGCCAATGTACGCCAATGTCGATAGGGGCGGCCGACCCTTCGGCGCAGTCGTCGCCGGCCAGGATAAGGACGACGCAGAGTATTCGCGCTAGAGCATCGGGGTCGCGCAGCACCGCGATTCCCACGATCGCGGCGCGTTCGCGTGAGCCGCCGACAGAACGCTTGCCGACTATATGATCGTCGTGATGTAAAGTCTGCAATGGCGAATCTGCGAACCCGCAATCGAACGCCCGATGATTTGGAATTCAACCTGTCTCAGCCTATGCACGCGTTACTTCCTTCTGCAGGTGCCGTACTCTTGCTTGTCGACTTTCAGCGAGCGATTGACCATCCGAGTTGGGGACTGCGAAACAACCCTCATGCCGAGCAGCATGTTGGCCGATTGCTTGTCCATTGGCGCCGCCGGGGATGGCCGGTATGGCATATTCGGCATGACTCCACCGACCCGGAGTCTCACTATCGGCGAGGCCAGCCTGGGCATGAATTCAAGCCGGAGGTCGCGCCCGTGGCGGGCGAGCCCGTCATTCCGAAACAGACGAATAGCGCGTTCATCGGCACCGGCCTGGAAGACCGGCTTCGCGTTGGGGGCCACGACACGCTGGTCGTTGCCGGCGTCATTACGAACAATTCGGTCGAGGCAACGGTCCGCATGGCCGGTAACCTTGGTTTTCACACCTATCTCGTGGCCGACGGCTGCTTTACGTTCGCGCGGACCGATTGGAACGGGACGCCGCGAAGCCCGAAGATGTTCACGCGATGTCGGTTGCCAATCTGGACTCGGAGTACTGCATCGTCACTACAGCGGATGCGCTATTGGGCGCTTTGAGTTAGAGACGCCGCCTGACGGCGGCGCTAACTCCGGAAGGCATCGTTCGAAAAGGCTATGGGGGCTATGGGCTCGCGCCCATCCAGACTTCCCCGTCGAAGGCTCGTGCGAAATCCGGCGGCAGCCAACAGGCTGCCGCCGGCAACGCGTCCCGACCCGAAAGCCGAAGACGCCGTTCAGCGATTTCGCCGCGTACTCCTCAGACTACGCTTCAAAGCCCCCGATCGCGCACCGCGACAGGATCGACCGATGTCGTCATCCAATACGGCTCGCGGTTGTAGTACTGGTGCATCTGCGTGCTCCAGGTCTCATCGGCCATCGATGGCCAATGGTCCTTGTCGAACCCAGGGTCGTCCTTGATGCGCTGCGCAGCGATATCGACGCGGAACACCTTCTCGTCCGTATCGAGCGTCAGCGCGCTCCATGGGATTGCGTGCAGATTGGTCCCCATCCCGAGGAAACCGCCTTCCGACAACACCGCATATGCGATGCGTCCACTGCGCACGTCGAGCATGATGTCCGAGATCTTGCCGACATGTTCGCCATCCGCCGAGATGACCTTGTTGCCATCCAGCGTTGCCGCGGCCATCACTTCGGGCCCCGGACCTTCGCCAACGCCACCGCCGACGATGTCCGCGCCGGAACGTGCCGGGTTCATTTTCGGGTCAAGTGTGGTCATGATTTCCTCCTTTGGATGTCCACGCGCTCTATTGCGCATCCGTCGTGCCTGCCGGTGTCGCGCGCGAGGTCGAACCCCGACGGGAGCGAGCACGGGCGTTCGTGTCCGCGCTGATGCGCCGCCGCGCGTCGTCGCGTGATGCGCCCCTGGCGTGGTTCTCGCTGGATGGCTGGAAAAGTTCCGGCAAACCACTGGCGCTACGTGCGCGGGAGTGAACATGGACACGCTGAATATCGGACCGCGGGCGATCGCGACGCAGCCGACGCGCAAGACTGTCGAGTACCTTTACGCGACGACGGCGCTCGGCCTTCGCATCGCGCACGCCGATGCCGCCACGGACGATCCGTCGTTGCGCTGGTTTCTGCTCGAATATCGGATCGATGAAGAGGACATCGGCCGCGAGCTTTCGCGCTACGTGTCGGTGAGCGCGCCGAAGGCGATCGTCGAGGCGCGGCGCGTGCTCGCGGATACGAAGGCCGTGCATCTGGAGGCCATCGAGGGACTCGAAATCGATCTCGACGATGCGCAAGCGCGCTGGACGAACGCGTGCAGGCAAAAACTTCAAGCACTACGCGTCAAGCTGACAGATATGCGCGCGCGCACGGCTCCCGACGCGCACGAGCTGAATGTCGCCACGGACGGGTCCCCAGGCGCGACCGAGGCGCTCGCGCCGCACTTCTTCATCTACCTCGCGCCGGACGATCTCGCGGCGCGCGGCGGCGCGCCCGCATTCACTGCGAGCGCTTCCCAGTCGCAGTTGCGCGCGCGTAATTACGTCGGCAGCTGGCTGCTCGAAGAGAACGTGGACGTCGATGTGTCGGGCGTCGCCCGCTGCGGCTGGCCGCTGCCCGCATTTCAGCGCTGGATTCACGGGCTCGCCACGCTGCGCCGCAAGCCGTCGCGCGACGAAGACGCCCCCGTGCCGGGCGATTGCGTGTTCGCCGCCGGCAACGGCCACTGTCTCGTGATGGACCTTCCGACGTTCTCGAAACGCTATCCGCCGCAGGGCAAGTAGCCGCGGAACGTCGGCGCCATGTGTCGCGCCGGATGTCGGGAGCGTAAGATGTCGTCTGCATCGGTCGATGCACCACAAGGCATCTTGTTGTCGCTCCCGATACGAGGTCCCATGAAACACGACGATCGCACCCATGACATTGCCGCCCTGGGCGACGAGCCGCACGCCGAATCGACGTTCGCCGCGCTCGCGGCGCCCCTTGTCGATGAAGCGCTCGAACGCACCGCTTCCATTCACGCGGATGCTTCTCCCGAATCCTTGCATCAGCTGCGCGTCGCGCTGCGGCGCTTGCGCTCGTTGTGGTGGGCGTACCGGCCGCTGCTCGACAAGCAAGAAAACACCCGGCAGCGCGCGCTATATCGCTTTCTCGCCGACGCGGCGGGCAAGACACGCGACTGGGACATTCTGCTCGAACTGCTTGCTGGCGAAGAAGGCGACACCCGTGAAGTGCCCGCATGCTTGCGCGACGCGCGCGAAAGGGCGCTCGCCGCGAGCCGCGAAACGCTACTCAATGCGGATATCCGCGACGTACTGCACAGCGCGCTTGCCAGCACATCGAAGGAACTGAACACGGGCGCCGAACGCCACGCGCTGCCGAAATTTGCCGCGCGGCGCGTGCGCGCCGCCGAGAAATCGCTGCATCGGCGCATGCGCGTCGCTTCGCGCGCGAAGCGCTCCGACTATGAGTCGCTGCATGACGTGCGCAAGGCGGGAAAGAAGGTGCGCTATCTGATCGAGTTTTTCGGGCCTGTGCTCGACGGCGACGAACACGAGCGCACCCTGGGGCGCCTGAAGAAACTGCAACAGTGCTTCGGCGAACTCAACGACGTGATCGCCAGCGTCGCGCTGCTGCGCGAAAACATGAGCCTGTTCGCCGACGAGCGCGAAGCGAATGAAGCGCTCGCCTATCTGAAGCAGCGGCGCAAGCAACGGCAGCGCGAAGCGGCGCGCCTGTTGCGCAAACCGTAGCGCCGCTGTCGCCGCGCGTGGCGCACGTGGCGCACGATTGAGCGGGAATGCCGCCATCGAAACCGTATATACTGTTTATACCGTTAACGAGGGAGTCGACATGAATACGCCTCGAATCAAGGAACCCACCAAGAAAGCCTTCCATTTCCCGAAGAGCGCGAAGGAGCCGTCTGCCGAAGCGAAGAAGCCGTCCGCGAAGTCGTCGCGGGCATCGGACGCGAAGAAGGCGGCGCCCGCCGCCGAGCCTGCGGCGAGCCCCCCGGAAGCCGCAAATGCCGCGCCGAAGACCACCAAGGCAAAGGCTGTGAAGACCACGAAGGCAGCCAGGCCAGCGCAGGCCGCAAAAGGGCCGAAGGAAGCAAAGGCCACCAAGGTGAAGGCCGCGCCCGCCGCTGAAGAAAAAAAGCCGCGCGCAAAGAAAGAGAAGGAAAAAGTGGTGCGCGACAGCTTCACGATGCCGAAGTCCGACTACGCGAAGATCGCCGAACTCAAGCAGCGTTGTCTCGATGCCGGGGTTTCCGTCAAGAAGAGCGAACTGCTGCGCGCAGGGCTGAACCTGCTTGCCGTGTCGCCGGCGAAGCGGCTGGTGGCCGCCGTGCAGGAACTCGAAGCTGTGAAGACGGGGCGTCCCGCAAAGTCCTGATCTGTCGCGATGCGACGCGCGGCCGACCGCTTCGGCTCGCCGCAGCCGCAAGCGCACGCGTCATCCGCGACGCGCGCCGACGTTGCGGGCACTCATCCACCGTGGCGCGGGTAGCGCTCGGCGAATGCCGCGTGCATGCGCGCGAGCAGCGCAATATACGGACGCGCTTGCGCCGTCATCATCCATGACGCCGCGAGCGTGTTCGTTTCATCCCACAGGCGCTCGAATTTGTCGTGCTCGATCTCGGGCGGTATGCCCGACATCATCAGATCCAGGAAGTTTTTTCGATCTCTTCGGCGCAGCGGGGCGGCCGCGCGGGGGCGTTCGTCTGCATGTCGGCGGATTGATCGATGGACACGGCCGTTTGGTCCGCTAGTTCATCGATCTCAGGAATCGCCAGCGCTGGTCCATGCTGTGCAGCAGCGCAATATAGGAGAAGGCGGCGTCGCTATCGGCGCACGATTGCGCGGCATCGTTCACTTCGTTCCACAACGTTTCGAAGCGCGCCGCCGCTTCGGGCCGGCTGAGCGGCTGCGTGAGCAGCACCGAGAACGCGAACGACAATTCCTCCGCGCTGCGCCGCAGCGGATGGCACGATCGACGCGATAAGTATCTGTACTTCAAGCGGTCCCCGGCTGGCTTGCATGGCGTGCGCACGGAGCGGGCGCCGCTGACGCGCCGCCGGGCACATGCCGTCCTTCAAGGTGATCCTGCGCTCGCCGCGCATTCGAAAACAGTGCGCGGGCAATGAATGGCACAATGCCCGCCTCATGTGACGTCGATGATACAGCCGCGGCGCGTGTGCGCGGCAAAGTGCGCGCGTGATGTTTTAGTGAAACGTTTGGGTGAAACGCGGGTGTCCGTCATCGCAACTCGCGCGGCATGCCGGGCAGCCTCGGCACACGCCACGTTCGTGCAGCATCGCGCGGCGCGCTTTTAGCGCGCGGCTAGCGCGACCGTCGCGATCCCGAGCACCGTCGCGACCACCGATGCCGTCACATGAATGGCGATCTCGCCCGCGGCCCAGTTCAGCCGCCCTTGCTGCAAGTGCTGGACGACTTCGGCGGAGAACGTTGAGAACGTCGACAACCCGCCCATCAGGCCCGTGATGATGAACAGGCGCCATTCGGGCGCGATCTGCGGATTGCGTCCGAAGTACGCGACGGCCACGCCGATGATATAGCCCGCGATCACGTTCGACGCGAGCGTGCCGAGCGGCAGCGCCGGGAACAGCGCGTTCAGCCGCAGACCGAGAAACCAGCGAAACAGCGAACCGAGTGCGCCGCCGATACCGACGGCAAGAATGGAAAGATACATGAGCAAGCCTGGAAAGCCGAACGTCGACGAACCGGGCTGCGGCGCGGCGACGAGCTGCAACGTCCGCAGGCATCCGGGCGAAGCAGGCATCATCAGCCACGAGGGCGGTTCAGGAGAATGCCATCTCCGGCGCGCGCAAGTCTAACACCAGCACATGCGGTCGTATGAGGATAAGCGGCTTGCTCGCGGCGGGCCGCCATCCGGAACCGCGAGGTTACACGAGCAGCGGAGGGTTCGTCAGTGGCGGCGCGGGAGCGCCAGCCGTGACCCGATCGGTGTTGCGCACGGGCTCGCGGATGCTTCGTCGGGCGGGCCCGTTTGGCCGGGGCGGCGGGTTCGGGCTTAGCCGACCGTCTCGCGTTCCGGCGTCGACGTGATCTTGTGGATCGACAGGTCGGCGCCGTTGAACTCGTTCTCCTGGTCGATGCGCAAGCCGACCGTCATCCGGATCGCGCCGTAGACGATCGCGCCGCCGAGCGTCGCGAACACGATGCCGGCGAGCGTGCCGATCACCTGCGCCACGAGCGACACGCCGCCGAGCCCGCCCAACGCATGCTGGCCGAAGATGCCCGCCGCCATGCCGCCCCACGCGCCGCACAGGCCATGCAGCGGCCACACGCCGAGCACGTCGTCGATACGCCAGCGGTTCTGGACAATCGTGAACATATAGACGAACAGCACGCCCGCGACGGCGCCCGTCGCCAGCGCGCCGAGGGGATGCATCACGTCCGAGCCGGCGCACACGGCGACCAGCCCCGCGAGCGGTCCGTTGTACGTGAAGCCGGGATCGTTGCGGCCCGCGAGCCACGCGGTCAGCGTGCCGCCGACCATCGCCATCAGCGAGTTGACGGCGACGAGACCGCTGATCTTGTCGATGGTCTGTGCGCTCATCACATTGAAGCCGAACCAGCCGACGGCCAGCACCCACGCGCCGAGCGCGAGAAAGGGAATGTTCGACGGCGGGTGCGCGGCGATGCGCCCGTCGCGCGTGTAGCGGCCGTGACGCGCGCCGAGCAGCATCACGGCGGGCAGCGCGACCCAGCCGCCGAACGCGTGCACCACCACCGAGCCCGCGAAGTCATGGAACGGCGCGCCCAGCGCGTGCGTGAGCCACGTCTGGAGGCCGAAGCGGTCGTTCCAGACGATGCCCTCGAAGAACGGGTAGATGAACCCGACGAGCACGAAGGTCGCGAACAGCTGCGGATTGAATTTCGAGCGCTCGGCGATGCCGCCCGAGACGATCGCGGGAATTGCGGCCGCGAACGTCAGCAGAAAGAAGAAGCGCACGAGGGCATAGCCGTTGTGCGCGGCGAGCGTGTCGGCGCTGCCGTAGAACTGGACGCCGTATGCAATCGTGTAGCCGATGAAGAAGTAGGCGATCGTCGAGACCGAAAAGTCGACCAGTATCTTCACCAGCGCGTTGACCTGATTCTTCTTGCGGACCGTGCCCAGTTCGAGGAACGCGAATCCCGCGTGCATCGCGAGCACCATGGCCGCGCCGAGCAGCAGAAAGAGGGTATCGGTGCCGGTTTTGAGACTGTCCATCCGTTGAATCCTGCGATGCGCAAAAGGAGGGCATCCAATGCAAGAAACGGGCCAAAGCGACGCGGGCTCGCATGATGACGGTGCGCGGGCGCACTGGAATGGGCTCGCGGTGCCCGCGACGCCGTTTCGACCGATAGAGCGTGACGGCCGGTCCCGTGTCGCCAGGCACCGTGAATGTGCATCGGACCGAAATTGGGGCATTCCGTCACCCAGGATTGTGCGCATTCCGATGACTCCTGACGCCTTCCTGCGAATTGATAGCACCCGGGCGCGCGTTGGAAGTCGGTCAGCGAGCGCCTCGTTGAAGCCGCGCTGGGACGCATGCGTACTCGCACCGCATTGGGGCGGCCGTCGGCCCGGCTTTGTCATCGGCGTCGATCGCCGACATAATGTGCCGTCCCCGGCGCGACCCGCCGGCTTCCGACTTTCCCGGCGCGCGCATGAGACTGACGACCAAAGGGCTGCTGCTGATCGCGATTCCCGCCGTATTCGAACTCGCGCTGCTGTCGGGACTGGTCAGGGCGCAAGCCGATGCCGAACGGGCGGAGCGCTGGCGGATGCACGGCGACGAGGTGCTGCGCCAGACAGCCGACATTCTCACGCCCGTGCTGCTCGAATCGGTGCGGCTGCGCGGTGCCGTCGTGAGCGGCGCGCGTGTTGTCTCCACGCCCGTGATGTTCTGGCGCGATGTCGACGGGCGCATCGACCGGCTCGCCGAACTCGTCGCCGACAATCCCGCCCAAGTCGAGCGCGCTGCGCAGATCCGCCAGAGCGCGCAGGCCTACCGGCAATGGTCGGACCGCGTGCAGGACCTGATCCGCTCGGGACGCCGGCGCGACGTGGAGCAGCGTTTTCGCGACCTGGCGGGCGGCGACGTGCTCGACGGCTTTCGTGCGCAAGTCGCCGCGTTCCAAGGGGAGGAGCGACGCCTCGACTCGCTGCGCTCGGCGGCGGCTGCAGCGGCGCGGGAGCGGCAGCAAGGGCTGTTCGTCGCGGCCGTGGGCGGCTCGCTCGTGTCCGTGGCGATCGCGTTCTGGGTGTTCGCGCGCGGCGTGCGCGGCCGACTCGCACGGCTGTCGGACAACGCGAGCCGGCTGGCGAGCAACGAGCCGCTCGCGCCGCTCACGCACGGCAACGACGAGATCGCGCGGCTCGATTTGCTGCTGCACGAGACCAGCCGCCGGCTGCTCGAAGCCGAGCGCCAGCAGGCGCGCTTCCGGTCCGACCTGCGCCACCATGCCGACGAGCTTGCGCAGACCAACGAGACGCTGCGCCAGCAGACGCAGGAGAACGAAACCTTCATCTACAGCGTTTCACACGACCTGCGCGCGCCGCTCGTGAATCTGCAGGGCTTCTCGAAAGAGCTGAACCACGCGTGCAACGATCTGCGCACGGCCATCGGGCAATCATCGCTCCCCGTGCAGCAGCGGCAGCGCGTCGAACGGCTCATCGACGGGGACATCGGCGAAGCGCTCCATTTCCTGCAGACGGCCGTGCTGCGCGCATCGCACATCATCGATGCACTGTTGAGGCTGTCGCGCGTCGGTCGCGTCGAGTACCGAAGGCAGCGCGTCGAAGTGCGCGACATCGTGCAGCGCGTGATCGACGCGATGCAGGCGACGATTCGCGACCGCCGCGCGCGCATCATCGTGCAGACGCTGCCGCCCGTGTGGGGCGATCCGACCGCGCTCGAGCAGATCTTCGCCAACCTGGTCGGCAACGCGCTCAATTATCTGAGCCCGGCACGCACGGGAGTCGTCGAGATCGGTACGGCGCCCGCGCCGCCCGGCGTGCAGACGCTGCGTATTTTCTATGTGAAGGACAACGGATTGGGCATCCCGGCGGTCGCGATGCCGCGCCTCTTCAACGCGTTCCAGCGCCTGCACGGCGATGCCGCGGCGGGCGAGGGAATCGGGCTTGCGCTCGTGCGGCGCATGGTCGAGCGGCACGGCGGGCGGGTGTGGGCGGAATCGACGGAGGATGTCGGGACGACGTTCTATCTGTCGTTGCCGGATGCCGCCGCGTCGTCACGCGATGCACAGCCGGACCTTCCGGCGTCAGGTGATACGGGGGCGCTGCGCGCAGATGCGCGCTAGCGCGCACGATGCCGGAACAGCCGTCATGACGGGTCAGGTTGCCGAGAACAGGCGGCGCGGCTTGAGAAGCCGGCGGCCCCGGATCGACCAGTAGCAGCTGGCGGCGATCAGCAGCAGCGCGCCCGCCAGAATCGCAGCGGGCGAAGCATCGAAGGTCCGCGCACCCAAAGCGAACAGCCCGCGCACGACGACGAACAGCGCCCCCCAGAATGCCAGCACCGCCTGCGCGAGCAGGCGCGTGGCGGCGAAGCGCCGCGCACGGTTTTCCATTGACCATTTCGCCGGCGCGCGCGCGCAGAAGAAGGCCAGCGAGATCAGCGAGATGGCGAGAATGATTACCCAGTTAGTGAGATCCATGGCAGGGCCCCCAAAGTCAACCGGCGACTTTAGGGGGCTTTGCGCGTCACGGAAATCAGAGGAGTCTCAATCTGAGCAGCGAACGAGAGGCGGCTGAACGGGCTCAGCCGCCGGGCCGCGCAAGTATCCGGCCTTGGTGGCGCGTCAAGGTTCGATGCGTGTGCCGAGCACGGCAAGGAACTGCCGCAGCCATGCCGGATGCGCTGGCCACGCGGGCGCGGTGACGAAGTTGGCGTCGGTGACGGCGGCATCGACGGGAATGTCCGCGTAGTCGCCGCCCGCGAGCTTCACTTCGGGCGCGCATGCGGGATAGGCCGCAATGCGTTTGCCGCGGATCACGTCCGCGGCCGCGAGCAGCTGCGCGGCATGGCAGATCGCGGCGATCGGCTTGTTGCTTTGGGCGAAGTGACGCACGAGCTCGATCACCTTGGGATTGAGTCGCAGATATTCCGGCGCGCGGCCGCCGGCGATCGCGAGCGCGTCGTATTGCGACACGACGATCTCGTCGAAAGTGGCATTCAGCGTGAACTGGTGGCCGGGCTTCTCGGTGTACGTCTGGTCGCCTTCGAAGTCGTGAATCGCCGTTTTCACGCGCTCGCCCGCGCGCTTGCCTGGGCAGACGGCGTCGACGGTATGGCCGACCGCCAGTAGCGCCTGGAACGGCACCATCGTTTCGTAATCCTCGGCGAAGTCGCCCGTCAGGAACAGAATCTTTTTTGCTGCCATCGCATGACTCCAATGGGTGAGGGAACACGTCGAATGTCGGCCAGTCTACTCCAGTGCATTTGACAATGTCGCGAACGGGGGCCCGCATGAATCACTCGAATCATTCCGGACGTGTCGTGTGGCGCGCTTTTCAGCCCAACGACGCCGCGCCGCTCGCCGCGCTCTTTCGCGATGCAGTGCGCATCGGCGCGTCCGCTGACTATGACGAAGCGGCCCGTGCGGCATGGGCATCGGCGGCCGACGACGCCGCCGCGTTCGGCGCGCGGCTCGCACGCGGCGTGACGCTCGTCGCGATGCGTGGGGACGCGTGTGCCGCTTTTGGGCAGCTTTATCCCGACGATCACATCGAGATGCTGTACACGGCGCCCGCCTTCGCGCGTGAGGGGCTGGCGGCGGCGTTGCTCGCGAAGCTCGAAGCGCACGCGCGCCTCGCGCTCGCGCTGACCGCCGATGTCAGCGCAACGGCGAGGCGCGCATTCGAGCGTGCGGGCTTCGCTGCGATTGCCGGGGAGCGGGTGACGCGCGACGGCGTATCATTGAGGCGTTTTCGCATGATGAAGCCGCTCGCGGCGGCTCAACGACCAGTATGAAACCCACTTCACATCATCCGCTCGTTCGCTCCACGGTCTTCGCCGCCGTGCTGCTGGCGGGACTTGCCGCATGTCAGAAAAACGATGCGTCCGCTGGCCAGACGCCCTCGAAGCTAGACGACATCGCGCAGCAGGCGAGCCAGAAGCTCGATCAGGCGGCGAGCTACGTCAACCGGCAGGTCGACACGGCGAAAGCGGCCGCGCAACAGAATCTGGATGCGGCGGCGTCCGGCACGTCGATCAAGATCGATCCCAACGATCTGGCATCGCACGCGCAAGCCAATCTGCAAGGCGCGGCCAGCGCGACCAACGCCGCCGTCAACAAGGCGATAAGTTCGACGGGCGCCGGGCTCGAAACAGCGGGGCGCAAACTGCAGCAATGGTCGAGCGAGGCATCGTCGAACGCGCAGTCCACATCCGCCGGGTCCAGCGACGCGCAAAAGCAGATGGACAAATAAGCCCGCGCTTGACCCGCACGATTAGTGTAACTATGATAATTACACTTCGACGTTTAGTCGGACCGCGAAGTGTCGCGCAATTTGTGCGCATCGGATGATCTAGCGCTGTGAATACGAGTAGCCGGTTCGCGTTTGCGGTTCATGTGCTCGCCTTGCTGTCGTTGCAGGAGGGCTCGCCGTTGTCGTCGGAAATGATCGCGGGGAGCGTGAACACGAATCCCGTGCTGATCCGGCGCCTGCTCGCGATGCTCGCGCAATCGGGCCTCACGACGTCGCAACTCGGCGCGGGAGGCGGCGCGCTGCTCGCGCGCGAACCGCAGGACATCACGTTGCTCGACGTCTACCGCGCGGTCGACGACGCGCAACTGTTCGCGATGCATCGCGAGACGCCGAATCCGGCGTGCATGGTCGGCCGTAATATCCAGACGGTGCTGACGGGCATCATCGGCGATGCACAGCAGGCGCTCGAAGCATCGCTCGCGTCGCGCACGCTGGCGGACGCGACAGCCGACGTGGTGCGCGCCGAGCGTTCGCGCGAACGCAAGCGCAAAGCAGCGCGCGGCTGAGCGACAACTCAAGATTAGCAGCCGGGGCCATGCCCCGATTTTTTTAACGAAATATGTAATCAATAAAGTTACATTTAAGGCAAGGAGCATTGATATGGCCAAGGCACTCGAGATCGCGCTGTTCGGCGCAACGGGCATGATCGGTTCGCGGATCGCGGCGGAAGCGGCGCGTCGCGGGCATCAGGTGACGGCGTTTTCGCGCAATCCGGAGCGCGTGCCCACAGGTATCGCCAATCTGAAATCGGCGCAGGCCGACGTGACGGACGCGGCGAGCGTCGCGTCCGCGGCGCGCGGGCACGATGTCGTCGCGAGCGCGTATGCGCCGCCAATGGACAACGTCGCGCTAATCGGCAAAGCGACCCGCGCGCTGGTCGAGGGCACGCGCGCGGCGGGCGTCAAGCGTCTCGTCGTGGTAGGCGGCGCGGGCTCACTGGAGGTTGCGCCCGGCACGCAGCTCGTCGATACGGAAGGCTTTCCCGAAGCCTACAAGGCGATCGCGCTCGCGCATCGCGACGTGCTGCCGATTCTGCGCGCGGCCGCCGATCTCGACTGGACGTTCTTCGCCCCCGCCGCGCTGATCGCACCGGGCGAGCGCAAGGGCACGTTCCGCACGGGCGCGGGCGCGCTGATCGTCGACGCGCAGGGCAACAGCAGCATTTCGGCGGAAGACTACGCGATCGCGTTCGTCGATGAACTGGAGCAGGGCCGTTTCGTCCATCAGCTCGCGACGGCCGCGTACTGAGGGGTTCGAATCATCGTCCGGCGCGCGCGCAAGCTCCGCACGGCGCGCCGGAGCGCCTGATGCGCCGCCGCGCAAGCGCACTAACATTCGGTTACGCATCGGGGAGCCTTCCCTCGGCGACACCCGCTAAACTTGGCGTCTCCTGTGCCGACGGGTTGGCAGTTCAACGCCTACACCCGTCCCATGCACGCTGCTCAGTCACGGTTTGCCATGAAGTCATGCCTCGCGCGGCGTGAATCGCGGGCTACGCCGTTATTCGGCGGGCTTCCAGCGTTCGACGCCGTCGTTTGCGTTTTTTTCCGTTTTTTTTCGCACGCCACATCATTGGGCGCGGCGCGTTTCAGCTCGCGTATGCGATACGCGCTGTGCGTCTGGCTGGCGCTCGCGGCAGGCTCCATGGCGATGCCGGGCGTCGCGCGGGCCGCCGGGGCCGCGAGCGGTACGCCCGTCATTCCGGCGCTGCAGAGCCTCATCAACAGCGCGACGGTGTCCGCGGCAGCGCCCGCATCGGGCGCGTCGGCTGCCGATGCGGCGTCGGCGCCGTCGCCCGCCAGTCAGGCGGAACTCGCGAAATCGCTCGACAGCGTGATCACGACGCTCGACAACGACCGCCAGCGCACCGCGCTCGTCAGCCAGCTGAAAAAGCTGCGCGAGGCGACGAAGACCGTCGGCCCGCCCGCGCCCGCACAGCCGAGTCCGGGTCTGCTCGGCGCGATCGCGGCGGGCATCGCGTCGTTCGAATCGGATGTGCATCAGGGCCGCACGCCGTTCGACTACTGGTCCGGCCGCTTCAATGCGGCGGGCAACGAGATCTACACGATCGTCATGAGCCAGGGGCGCGAGCATTTCGGCCGCGTGCTCCTGAACATGATCGCGGTGCTCGCGGGTTGGGGCGCGTGCGCGGGGGCCATCATCTACGTGCAGCGCAAGCTCTATGCGCGGTTCGGCATCGTCGTGCGGCTCGATCCCAATCCGACCACGCGCGAATTGCTGATCTTCGCACTGCGCCGTGTCGGTCCGTGGATCGTCGCGTTTCTCGCCGCGCTGATGTTCGTGCGCGGGATGCCCGACTCGCTGGGCCGCACGATCGCGATGGTGATCGCGTATGCGATCGTCGCGGGCGCGGTGTTTTCGGCGATCTGCCTGATCATGTTTTCGCTGTTCGGCTCCGGGCACCGGCGCGCGGCCGTGCGCGTGCTGATCGAGCACGGGCGGCGCTTGCTGTTCGTGATCGGCATCTGCAGCGCGCTCGGCGACGCCGCCGTCAACTACGACGTGGCGCATGAACTCGGCACGAACCTCGCGGCGCTGGTGTCGACGGTGTCGAACATGACGGCGGCCGCGCTGACCGCATACTTCGCGCTCGCGTTTCGCCGTCCCGTCGCGCATCTGATCCGCAATCGCGCGTACGAACAGCGGCACGATCACAAGGCCGCCACCGATGCGTTCGACGTACTCGCGTCGCTCTGGCACGTGCCGATGCTGGTGCTCGCGACAGCCTCGGTGATCGCGACGATCGGCGGTATCGGCAGCGGCGAGAACGTGCTGCAGATTTCCGTCGTGACGGCGCTGCTGCTGGTGCTGGCGTTTTTCCTGTCGGCCATCGTGCTGCGCGTGACGCGGCCGCGCAACGCGCGCCGGCGGCGCCGCTCGCCGTATCTGACGCGCCTTTTGCGCTTCATCGGGACGCTGCTCACGCTCTTCATCTGGCTCGCGTACTTCGAGTTCGCGGCGCGCCTGTGGGACGTGTCGCTCGCGCAGATCATCGAGGAGAGCGTGACGGCGCGCGGCATCGCGCACGCATTGATGGCGATCCTGATCACCGTATTCGTGTCGTGGCTCGTCTGGATCCTGATCGACACGGCGATCCAGGAAGCCGTCAATCCGAGCGGTCCGCGCAACAAGTCGAAGAATCCGAGCATGCGCGCGCGCACGATGCTGCCGCTCGTGCGCAACGTGCTGTTCGTGACGATCCTGACGATCGCGGGCATCGTGACGGCGGCCAATCTCGGCATCAACGTGACGCCGTTGCTCGCGGGCGCAGGCGTGATCGGTCTCGCGATCGGCTTCGGCGCGCAGTCGCTGGTCAGCGATCTGATCACGGGCCTGTTCATCATCATCGAAGACACGATCTCGGTCGGCGACTGGATCGACATCGACGGCGGCCACGCGGGCACCGTCGAGTATCTGTCGATCCGCACCGTGCGCCTGCGCGACGGCCAGGGCGCGATTCATGCGATCCCGTTTTCGCAGATCAAGATCGTGAAGAACCTGTCGCGCGATTTCGCGTACGCGGTGTTCGAAGTGCGCGTGCCGTTCTCCGCCGACGTCGACGAGGTGACGCAACTGATACGCGCCGTCGGCGCGGACCTGATGGCCGATTTCCGTTACCGGCGCGAAATACTCGGCCCCGTCGAGGTGTGGGGACTCGACCGGTTCGATCCGAACTGGATGGTCGTCAAAGGACAGATCAAGACGCGGCCATTGCAGCAATGGAGCGTCGCGCGCGCGTTCAATCTGCGCCTGAAACGGCAGATGGACGAAGCGGGCATCGAGATTCCGGTCCCGCAGATGCGCGTGCATACGTCGCGCGGCGACGAATTGGGCGAAGTGTTGATGGAAGAAGACGTCGTGCAGCACGAGCACGAGCGCGAGTTCGCCACGGGCACGACGGCGCCGTTCAGGCCGGCGCCGGCTGCGCACAGGCCAGCCGGCCCAATGGCGCCGGCGCGCGACGTATCGCATGAGCCGCGCCCCGCGCCGCCGTCGACGGGGCAGACGGCGTCCGTGCCGCCGCAGATTCCGACGGCAGGCGACGTCGGCAAGACCTGAAAGGGGTAAAGGCTTTTGACAGAAAGGCGTCACGCAATCATGCATGACGCCTTTCGTTTGATGTGGATCGCGTGCCTCAACAAACAGCGGCCCGATGTTCAGCCGATAACGGCGGGCGCGCTTCTCGCGACGCGCACGATGTCGTTGACGTGCGTGGTGATCTGTTCGCCGGGCACGCCGTAGATGTGAAGCGAGATGGCGGACGTATCGCTGACGTTGCCGAGACGATGGATGCCCGCGCGGCCTGCGCGCGTGAACGACACGGCGCCCGGCTCGCGCGACTGCTCGCGCACGGGCGTTGCCGCGTCGGCCGCTGCGTTCCAGTCATAGACGGTTTCCGTCAACGTGCCGTCGATCATCGCATAGCCGCACCATGTATGGTGCGCGTGAATCGGGCTCGCCTGGCCGGGCATCCACACGAGCGCGGCGATCGCGTAGCGGCCGAGCGGATCGGCGGCAAGCAGGTGCCGCCGGTAGCACGTGGCGGCGCCTTCGCGCTGACCGCCGGTGAGGAGCAACGGGTCGGCGGCGGCTTCCGCCAGCGCCGCGCGCACATCTTTCGCGAAGCTTGCTCGATGCGACGGATCGGGCGCACCGGCGCAGCCGTCGAACGAGGCATCGAGCGCGTGACACAGCCGCGCGACGGCGCAGCCGGGCGATACTGCGGCAATGTTGAAAGCGGATTGGGCCAACGGGTGTTCGAGCAGGTTCGGGCTGGCTGGATGGTTCATGAAAGGCTCCGCGTCGTTATTTTTAAGGCCGGTAGGTTCGTCATTTATACCCACTTGCGCGGAGAAAGAGTTTTCATATAATTCCCTCGTCTTGACGAGAAATAGAATAATTTTCTATCCGGGTGGAACAATGGGAATGGACATCATTGATCGGCGGCTTCTCGAACTGCTGCAGGAAGATGCCACGATGCCGATTGCGGAACTGGCGGCTCGCGTGAACCTGTCGCAGACGCCATGCTGGAAGCGGGTGCAGCGGCTCAAGGAAGCCGGCGTTATTCGCGCGCAGGTCGCGCTATGCGATCCGCGCAAACTCGGGGTCGGCACAACGGTATTCGTCGCGGTGCGCACGAACCAGCACACCGAGGCTTGGGCGCAGACCTTCACGCGCGCGGTGCAGGACATTCCCGAAGTCGTCGAGGTCTACCGGATGAGTGGCGAGACGGACTATCTGCTGCGCGTCGTCGTCTCGGATATCGACGACTACGACCGGATCTACAAGCAGCTGATTCGCGCCGTGCCCTTGTATGACGTGAGCTCCAGTTTTGCAATGGAGCAGATCAAGTACTCAACGGCGTTGCCCGTCCGGGCGTCCGTGGTCGCGGAAGGGCGTTGATCGGCTGTGGCTGGACGGATGGCTATCGCGGTGCGGCCGTATCGCGATCGCGCATCGCGCAAGACACATTGCAAGCCGCGCGCAAGGTGCTTCGGCGTAGAATGCCCGCTCCGCTGAACCGCTGAACCCATCGCAGGCAGAGCCCGACTCATGAACGATCCGCGCAAGAAGAAAAACCCGACGTTCGGCGTCGCTGTGTTCATCGTCGTCGTCGTGTTGCTGGTGATCGCGACGATCCTCTACAACGCAATCACCGAAAAGCGCGAGTACGAGCGCGAGAATCCCGTGGATTCGACGGCGTCCGCCGCTTCTGGGGCAGCCGTGAATGCCCCCAGGGGCGCATCGCAGTGAGCGGACAACCGGAAGGCTGCGCGTAAGTGACGTGTGCTGGACGCCAGCGCACGCATGTGCATCAGTTTTCCGGCAACCGGATCACGCTCGCGTCCTTGCGAATCAAAGAAGACGCCGTCAACATCTGCTTGCATTGATGAACGAGGATTTTGAGTTCATGTACGGCGTCCGGCGCGCAATCCGGCGAGCGCTCCGCGTCGACAACCATCGTATCGAGTTCGCGCGACAACAGTCTTGAAGCCTCGGCCTGATCGGCGGCGGGTGGATTGCCTTCCTCGGCCTGCGCGAGGTTGTCGCGGATGACCGTCAGCGCGCGTTGCAACGGCTGATGCGACGGCCCGCCCATGTGCTGGGACGACGTGCGCAGCAGCGGCGCGGCCGCCGTGATCTGTGACGCGAGCACATGCGATCTCACGAGCAGATCGTTCAGCTCCGGCACGAACTTCTGCGCGGACTTGGGCTCCAGCATCATCCGTTGAAACGCCTGGCCGAGATTGGCGAACGCCACGTGCACGTTTTTGCGCGCAAGCCTGTAGCGATAGTCGCGATCGAGGGCGCTTGTGGCCGCCGCGGCGGCAGCTGTGGGCGCGGGCTTTGCGGCAGCCGTGGGCGATGTCACGCCGGCAGGGTTCGCGGCACCCGAAGCGGCGGGCTGCCGTACCGCACCTGTCGCCGCTGCGTTTGCCACTCGTCCATTGCCCGCACCCGACGCGTTCGAAGAACCCGGCGTGGCGCCCGCGGCCGCGAGCGCCGCAGCTTCGTCAACCCCGGCGGCGACCCCGGTGGCAACCCCAGCGGCGACCCCGGCGACGGCGCCGCTCGCGGCGACTTCCGCCATCGCGACCGCGGGCGAAAGAGCAGCCGCTTCCGTCAGCGCGGCGGGCGCTGAGACGGCGGGGGCGGCGGCAGCCGGCTTGCCGCTCCACCACCAGCTCGCTTCCAGATAGCTGCGCATGGCCGCGATCATGTCGTTGACGAGCTTGCCCATCAGCCGGTATTCCCAGTACGGGAACAGGTGGCTCGCCGCGATTGCGATCGCGCAGCCGACGACGGTATCGATGGCCCGCTCGCCGATGATATGCAGACTGCCCGGTGCAAGCAGATGGAACATCAGCAGCACATACGACGACGTGAAAACGACGCTCGCCGTGTAGTTGAAGAGCAGCAGGCTGTAGCTCATCACCATTGACGCGAACATCACGATGATGAGGATATGCGGCTCCTTCACGCTCATGATGAGCGCGATGCTCGCGGCACAGCCGATCAGCGTGCCGACGATACGCTGCCCGTTGCGTTGCTTGGTCAGCGAATAGCCCGGTTTCAGAATGATGACGGTTGTCATCACGATCCAATAGGCGTTTGTGAGCGGCAACAGGCGCCCGAGCCAGAAGCCGATCGCGACCGCGATCGTCATACGCAGCGCATGTCTGAAGCTCGGCGAAGCCATCGTGAGATTCGAGAAGATCGAGCCGAACGGCACGCGGCGGCTCGACACGAAACGCGTGAGCGCCTGGTCGATGCGCAGGTCGGTTTCCTTCGTGCTCTCTTCGTTTGCGAGATTCTTGCGCATCTTGTCGATCAGGCGCGTCGCGCTCCAGACGCGCCTGAACGATGCGGAGATAGCCGAATAGGCTTCTGGGTTCTTCTTCGGCAGATCCTGCTTGCGCATTAGCTCGATTTCGAACTCGATTGCGCGCAGCTCGGCCTTGACGTTGATGCGCGCGCGCGGCGGCTCGTTCTGCAGCACGGCGAGGCCGATATCTTCGAGGTCGGCGGCTGCCTTGCGGATCAGGTCGCGATAAAAGATGAGCAGGTCCGAGCCGCCGAACGTGTTGCGCACGAGCGGGTAGTCGGTATGCGCGCCGACGAACTGCTCGTGCAGGTCGACGGTATGGATGAACAGATTGAAGAGCGTCGCGCGGCGCGGCTCGAGCCGGCCGCTCTTGAGCTTGGGCAGGTTGCGCAGCACGATGTCGCGCGCGGCATCCTGCATCGCCACGGCCGCGATTTGCCGCGCGACGAGGTTGCGGTAGCACTCGTCGAGATCGTTGTCGAGATCGAAGAAGTCCGCGCGCGCGAGCAGATAGTCGGCGAGCGCGAACACGCTTTCGGCGAGCGCCTGCTGCTCGATGCGATACATCATCCAGCGGCTGACCAGCGTCGACCAGTACGTGAACCACAGGCCGCCCACCAGTATCCAGGCCGCGTTGACGAGCGCCTGCATCGGCGTGAAGTGCTCTTCGAGCGTCACGACCATCATGAAGAGCGTCGCGAAGCTGATCTGCGGCCAGCGGTTGCCGTACACGACGATCAGCGACAGCACGAACGTGAGCGGTACGACGGTGCACCACAGCGCGATTGGATTGACCGTCGCGAGCCCCGTGGCCAGCGCGGCCAGGAATCCGATCACGCTGCACGCGAGCATTTCGTTGTGCTTGTACTTGAGCGGCCCCGGCATATCGACGGCGCACGCGCCGAGCGCACCCGTCGCGATCGTGAAACCCAGTTCGCGGTTGTGAAAGACGATCAGGCAAAGAATGGCGGGCAGCGAGACGCCCACCGCGATGCGCAGCCCGCCATAGAAGTACTGGCTATACAGAAACTTTTTGATTTCGACTGAATAGCGCATCGCGACTGGCTGATGTTTCTCGTCTGTACGTGGATGAAGCAGTCTGGGTCGTTCCCAGCCCAAACTGCCGTCGAGTCTAACTGATTTGTCCATGCCCGCAACATTGGCCGAATGGCCAGGTTTCGTGATGCCGAATGCGTTTGATATGCTGTCGCATCCTTTCTTGACCAGGTCTTGCGCGCAAGCGCCGGGCCGCACGTTCGCGCTGCTCCATGCTCCAGCTTTTCTATTCGAACCGGTACGATGTGCTCGTCGGCGCGCTGCTCGACGGGCTCAGCGAGCAGCCCTCCAGTCCGTGGACGGCGCAACCGGTGATCGTGCCGAGCGCAGCCGTGCGGCGCCGGCTGGAACTCGATATCGCCGCGCGCCAGGGCGTGTGCGCGAACATCCACTTCGGCTATCTCGCGCAATGGCTGTGGTCGCAGATCGGTGGCGTGATCGACGTGCCGCCGCGGTCGCCTTTTGCGCCGGACCGGCTCGTGTGGCGCTGCTACCGTCTGCTTGGCGACGCGGACGAAGCACGGCCCTGGAATGCGTCACCACGCTTGCGCAGCTATCTCGATGCCGCCGACGCACCAATGCGCTATGAACTCGCGCGCCGCGTCGCGACGGTGCTCGATCACTATCTGACCTATCGTGCCGAATGGCTGCTGCAATGGCAGAAGGGCGGTTCGATTTTCGCGGGCGGCGCGGCGGGCGATGCCGCCCATACGCCCGACACGGGCCCGCGTCTGATGGGCGCGAGCGCCGCGGCGCGCGAGGACGAGCGCTGGCAGGGCGCGCTATGGCGCACGCTGCTCGGCGAGGTGGCAGGCGACGCGCACGCGGCGGACGCCGCCACGCCGCCCGCCTATCGCTTTCTCGACGAAGTCCGCACGCTCGATCTCGATGCGATCGCGAAGGCCGAGTGGCCCGAGGCGGTGAGCGTGTTCGCGCTGCCGACCATGCCGCCCTTGCACGTCGCGCTGTTGCGCGAACTGTCGCGCTGGATCGACGTGCGTCTGTACGTGATGAACCCGTGCCGCGAGTTCTGGTTCGACATCGTCAGCGTGGGCCGGGCGGAAGCGCTCGATGCGGCGGGCCAGCTCGACTATCAGGAAGTCGGTCATCCGTTGCTCGCGGAATGGGGCCGGCAGACGCAGGCGCAATTGCACATGTTGCATGAGCTGACGGAGAGCGCGGCGTCGGGTGAGGCCTCAGGTTTCGTGGAGAACGCCGCGCCCACGTGGCTCGCCGCCGTGCAGAACGCGATGCTCGATCTGCAGAGCGAACGCGCGCTCGCCGCAAAGCCCGAAGCGCGCGGCATCGAAGTGCACGTGTGCCACAGCCTCGCGCGTCAGCTCGAAGTGCTGCACGACCGGCTGCTGGGCTGGTTCGACGAGTTCGACGATTTGCAGCCTTCGGACGTGCTCGTCGCGTTTCCCGACCTCGGCGCAGCGGGGCCGTTGATCGATGCCGTATTCGGCACCGCGCCCGTTGGCGACACGCGCCGCATTCCCTACCGCATCACGGGCTTGCCGCCTTCGCAGGCGAACTCCGTTGCGCGCGTGCTGCTCGACTGGCTCGCGTTGCCCGAACGCAATGTCGGTGCGCCGGAGCTGATCGAATGGCTGCGCGTGGATGCTGTCGCCGCGCGCTACGGCATCGACGCGGCAGCCCTCGAAGACATTCAGGAATGGCTCGCGGCGGCGGGCGCGCGGCGCGGTCTGGCGCCCGAGCCGCGCGCCGACAGCGCGATTCCCGTCGCGCGCCACACGTTCGCCGACGCGCTCACACGCCTCTTTCTCGGCTACGCGATGCCCGAAGGCGGCGCGCCCGTCGACGCGTGGCTGCCCATCGAAGGTGCCGACGGCTCGGACGCCGAGCTGCTCGGGCGGCTCGCGAGTTTCGTCGACGACGTGGATGCATTCGCTCGCCGTTGCGCCGACGACATGACGCCCGTCGAATGGACGCAGTTGCTGCTCGAAGTGCTGGGCCGCTGCTTCGACGGCGGTGTCGATCATGCCGATACGGTGTCCACTGTGCGCGACGCGATCGACGCGATCAGCGACGCGATGAGCGTGGGCGCGGGGGACATTGCATTGCCCGCGGCCGTGGTGCGCACGGCGTTGTCCGAAGCACTCGACGACCCGGCGCGCGGCGGCGTGCCATGGGGCAGCGTCACGTTTTCGTCGCTGACCAGTCTGCGCGGCTTGCCGTTTCGAGTGGTTTGCCTGCTCGGCATGGATGACGGCGTGCTGCCGAGTCTCGCGCGCGCCGACGAGTTCGATCTGATGGCGGAATTCGGCAAGGCAGGCGACCGTCAGCGCCGCGACGACGAACGCAATCTGTTTCTCGATCTTCTGCTGGCGGCGCAGGACCGGTTGCTGATCGCCTACACAGGGCGAAGCATCCGCGACAATGCGCCGTTGCCGCCCGCCGCGCTCGTCGATGAACTGCTCGATCACCTCGCGCGCGTGTCGTCCGAAGAGGATGCGTCACCCGCGGAACTCGATGCGGCGCGCCGGGCGTTCATTGTCGAGCATCCGTTGCAGCCATTCGCTTCAGAGTATTTCAACGCGAAGAGCGGCCTCTTCACCTACGACGCCGACCGCGCGGAACTGGCCGCATTGCTGGCCGATCCGCCGCGCGATGCCGTCGCGCCATTCTTCGATGCGCCGCTGCCCGCCGAGCCGCGCGAAAGTGTCGCGTTCGACGACTTCCAGCGCTTCTGGCGGCATCCCGCGCGCGCGTTGCTGCGCGACCGCCTCGGCATCGTGCTTTCCGATGTGCAAGGCGAACTGCTCGACATGGAACCGTTCGAGCTCGACTACGCAGGCCGCGATGCGCTCGCGGAGCGCCTGTTGCCCGCGTTGCTCGACGGCGGCCTGGAAGACGAAGCGTTCGAGCGCGTGCGCCGGGTCGCGGAAGCGAGTCCCGAACTGCCGGGCGGCGCGACGGGCGCCGTGTGGCGCTCGCGCGAGCTGTCGGCCTTGCGCGGGCTCGCGCAACGCGTGCGGCGCGAAGTGGCGTCGGGCGTGACGCGCTTGCCCTTTACGCTCGACATCGACGCGCGCTGGCCCGACACCGAAGGCGTGGCGCTGTTCGGCGCCTACGACGCGCGGTTGCGCGACATTGCACAAGGTCCGCTGCAATTGCAGGGCACGCTCAATCTGCTGACACAGACGGGGCAAGTCGTGTTTCGTTACGCAAGGCCTGGCGCGCGTGACTATCTCGGCGCGTGGCTTTCGCACCTCGTCTACTGCGCGGCGTTGCCCGATGGTCCGCGGCGCACCGTCTGGCATGCAAGCGGCGAGTCGTTCGAGTTCGCGCCCGTCGCGAGCCCGCTCGATCAGCTTGCGCCGCTTGCCGCTCTGTTCAGGGCGGGGCGCGCGTTTCCGTTGCGCTTCTTCCCGAAGAGCGCGTGGGCGAAGATCAGCGATAGCGATTCCGCTGCGCAAGGCGCATGGATCAGCGACCGCGTGCGCGGCGAATCCGACGACGCCGCGTTGCGCATCGCGTTTCGCGGCAGGCAGCTTACGCTCGACGAGCCGTTCGGCACGTTGGCGTCGCTGGTCTTCAAGCCGCTCGTCGCGCATTTGAGGAGCGCGTCATGACGGGCGCTGTGTGGACGCATGCGCTCGCCGCGCAAGAGCTCGACGTGTTCGCGTGCGATCTCGACGGCGTCAATCAGATCGAGGCATCGGCGGGAACGGGCAAGACGTGGAACATCTGCGCGCTCTATGTGCGGCTCTTGCTGGAGAAGAATCTGAGCGCGGATCAGATTCTCGTCGTGACCTTTACGAAAGCGGCGACGGCCGAGTTGCACGAGCGCATTCGCGGCCGGCTTGCGGAAGTCCAGCGCGCGATCGAAACGGGCGACGACGGCGGTGATCCGTTCATCATCAGGCTGTTTGAAACGACGCTGTCCGAAGCACGCGGCGCTGATCTGGAAGCGGCCGCGAAAGTCGTGCGCCGCGCGCTGCGCACGTTCGATCAGGCCGCGATTCACACGATCCACGCATTCTGCCAGCGCGCATTGCAGGAAGCGCCGTTTGCCGCCGCGATGCCGTTCGCATTCGAGATGGAAGCCGACGACGCTGCGCTGCGCTTCGAACTCGCGGCCGATTTCTGGCGCGAGCAGGTCGAGCCCGTCGCGGCTGCGCATCCTTCGTTCGCGGCATGGCTCGTCGAAAAGCGTGCAGGCCCGGCGTCGCTCGACGAACAGCTTGCGCGGCGCCTGAAGAAACCGTTGGCGCAATTGCGCTGGGGCGATCTCGATGAACCACAAGCGGATGCGCCGCAAGCAGTACGTGAGCGCTTTAGTGTCGTGTGCGAGATGTGGCTCGCCGGACGCGACACCATCGTGCGCCTGCTCGAAGACGCGCAAGAGCGTCTGAAGCAGAACTCGCACAAGCCCGAAGCCATCGGCGCCGCGATAGCCGCGTGGAGCGACTATTTCGCGCAGGACGATTGTCACGCGGCGCCGCCGAAGGCCGCGTTGAAACTCACGGCAAGCGCGCTCGCGAAGGGCACGAAGGTGAAGTTCGAGCCGCCCGCGCATCCGTTCTTCGTCGCCGCCGAAGAACTGGCGGCCGCGGCTTTGGCGGCGGAAGCCGCGCAGCGCGCGCGCTGGCTGGGCCTCGTGCAGAAGTGGCTCGACTATGCGCCCAGCGAATTGACGGCGCGAAAGCGCACGCGGCGCGTCGTGTCGTTCGACGATCTGCTGTCGAATCTGCATCGGGCGCTGTCCACGCATGTATGGCTCGCCGATGCGTTGCGCGCGCGCTATCCCGCCGCGCTGATCGACGAGTTCCAGGATACCGATCCGCTACAGTTCGCGATCTTCAACCGCATCTTTGCGCCCGCCGGGCCGCTGTTTCTGGTCGGCGATCCGAAGCAGGCGATCTACAGTTTCCGCGCCGCGGATCTGCACACCTATCTCGCTGCGCGCGCAAGGGCGTCGGCGCGCTATACGCTCGCCGTCAACCAGCGTTCGACGGCGCCCATCGTCGAAGCCTGCAACCGCTTCTTCGAAGCAAACCCTCGGGCGTTCGTGCTCGAAGGGCTCGACTACCAGCCGGTGCGCGCAGGCGAGCGCCCGCGGCCGCCGTTCGCGGATCGCGCCGGGCCAGCCGGCGACTTCCGCATCTGGACGCTGCCGCAAGGGGATGCGGCATTGACGAGGCGCGACGCGCAGCGCGAGGCAGGCGAGGCGTGCGCGGCGGAGATCGTGCGGCTGTTGCGCGGCGCGCGCGAGGGCAACGTCACGATCGGCGACAAGCCGCTTGCGCCCGGCGATATCGCCGTGCTCGTGCAGACACACAAGCAGGGCAGTCTGATCAAGCGCGTGCTGTCTGCGTGGGGCGTCGGCAGCGTCGAACTCGCGCAGGCGTCGGTGTTCGAGTCGCTCGACGCGGAGCAGATCGAGCGCGTGCTATGCGCCGTCGATACGCCGGGCGACTTGCGCCGCCTGCGCGCCGCGCTCGCAACGGACTGGTTCGGTCTCGACGCCGCTTCGTTGTGGCGGCTCGAGCAGATCGACGACGCCACGTCCACGCCGTCCGGTGCGGCGCAGTCCGTCGACGCGATGAGCTGGGTCGAGCGCTTTTCGCGTTACCGCTCGCTATGGCACGAACGCGGCTTCGCGGTGATGTGGCGCACGCTGATGCGCGATTTGCGCGTGGCGCAGCGCCTCGTCGCGGGCGCGGACGGCGAGCGCCGCCTGACCAATGTCAACCATCTCGCCGAGCTTGTGCAGGCGCGCGCCGCAACGCAGCCGGGCATCGCGCCGACGCTGCGCTGGCTCGCCGCGCAGCGCGCGGGTGGCGGCCGCGGCGGCGAGGAGGCGCAACTGCGGCTCGAATCGGATCGTAATCTCGTGCAGATCGTGACCGTGCACAAGTCGAAGGGGCTCGAATATGCCGTCGTGTTCTGTCCGTTTCTCAACGACGGCAGCATGCGCGAGCCGCCGTCGTCGGGCTTGCCCGATGCGCGCGAATATCATGACGCCGATGGCGCGGCCGTCCTTCACTACGGCTGTGACGACGAGCAGGCGGGGCACGCGAGCCGCCAGGCCGCGCGCGAGCAGGCGGCCGAGCGGGCGCGGCTCATTTATGTCGCGCTGACGCGGGCCGTGTATCGCTGCTACCAGGTGGCGGGGACCTATCTGTCGTCGCGCTCGACGAAGGAATCCGCACGCAGCGTGCTGAACTGGCTCGTCGCGGGCAGCGGGCGCGAATTCGACGAATGGCTTGCGACGCCAGCCGATGAAGCCGTCATCTATCAGCATTGGCAAGCGCTCGAGGGCGGGCCGGTGGCCGTCGGCCCGTTGCCGTCCGTCGCGCGCCGCGTGCCGCTCGAAACCATCGCCGAAAGCGGCGCCCTCATGCGTGCGCGCACGAATGGGCGCACGTTGCGCGACGCGTGGCGGCTGGCAAGTTTCAGTTCGCTGATCGCCGCAGGTTCGCGCGCGGACGATCCCTCCGCTGCAAGCGATGAAGCGCGTCCCGATCACGACGAACTCGCCGATCTGCCGGCTGCGCCGAACGCGCCATCGTTCGATGCAACGTCGGTGCCCGTCGAGCTCGCGCCCGACGATATCCTCGCGTTTCCGCGCGGCGCGGCGGCGGGCGAGTGCCTGCACCGGATGTTCGAACTCGCCGATTTCTCCGATCGCAGCACATGGGCGCATGCGATCGAGCGCGCGCTTCACGAGCGGCCCGCGCCTGCCGCGCCCGAACTCGCGCAGCGCTTGCCTGCGATGATGCATCGTCTGCTGGGTGATGTGGTGAATACCGAACTCGTGCCCGGCATGACACTCGCCGCGCTCGATCCGAAGCGCCGGCTCAACGAGCTGGAGTTCCTGTTTTCGGCGGCGTCGCTGGAATTTCCGGCCCTGCGCGTGTTGCTCGCCGCGCACGGCTGTCCCGATGTCGTGCTCGAATCGGGCGCGCTGCGGGGCTTCGTCAAGGGATTCATCGACCTGATCGTCGAGCACGAGGGGCGCTTCTGGGTGATCGACTGGAAATCCAACCATCTCGGCGACACGCGCGAAGACTATGCCGCCGCGCCGCTCGATGAAGCGATGGCGAGCCACGCGTATCACTTGCAGGCGCTGCTTTATACGGTCGCGCTGCATCGCTACCTGCGCGTACGCGTTGCTGGTTATGACTATGAGAGACACGTTGGCGGTTATCTGTATCTGTTCGTGCGCGGCGTGCGGCCCCGGTGGCGCGAGGGGGATCATGCGGCGGGCGTTCACGCGCGGCGGCCCGACTACGCGCTTGTCGCCGCGCTTGATGCGCTGATGGACGGAGGCACGCAATGAGCACGTTCGATCACACGTTGCCCGATGTCGAAGTCAACGTGCCCGCGCCCGCGGATTTCAGCACTGCGCTCGCGGAAGGCTTTGCGCGGCGCATGAGCGCGCTCGCACAGCGCGGCGGCGCATCGGCGGACGGCGTGCGTTGGGCCGCGCGTGCCGCGTTCGCCGTGAGCCGCGCGACGTCGGAGGGACACGTCTGCGTGCCGCTCGAGGAACTCGCGCAGCGTTACGAGGCGGGCGTCGAGCACGTGCGCGACGCATTGCTCGCGAGCCACGTCGCAAGCGACGGCGCGCAGCCGGCGCATGCGTTGCGTCCGCTCGTCGTCGACCGCGAGGGGCGGCTATATCTCGCGCGTTACTACGATTACGAGCGGCGGCTCGCGCAGTCGCTCGTCGCGCATGCGCAAGCCATGCGCGGCGACCAGGTTTCGGACGGCGGGTCGCCCCACGGCATGAGCGAACGACTGCTGCGCTATTTCGGCCCGCCGCAGGATGATCAGATCGACTGGCAGCGCGTGGCCGCCGTGATGGCGCTGTCCGGGCGGCTCACGATCGTCAGTGGAGGGCCGGGCACGGGCAAGACGACGACGGTCGTCGGCGTGCTCGCCTGTCTGCTCGACGCGCGCGCCGACTTGCGCATTGCGCTCGCCGCGCCGACGGGCAAAGCGGCGCAACGGATGCAGGAGGCGCTGCTCGCGCGGGCCGGTTCGCTGCCGCCCGAACTGGCGGCGCGCTTGCCGCAGACGTCGTTCACCTTGCATCGATTGCTGGGCACGGGGCCGGACGGGCGTTTCCGGCATCATCGGGACAATCCGTTGCCGTATGACGTGATCGTGATCGACGAGGCGTCGATGATCGACGTCGCGATGGCCGCGCATCTGTTCGATGCGCTCGCGCGGGACACGCATCTCGTGATGCTCGGCGACAAGGATCAACTCGCGGCCGTCGAGGCGGGCGCCGTGTTCGCCGAGTTGAGCGCGCAGCCCGCGTTCACGGGCGAGCGGGTCGGCGTGATCGCGGCGGCGCTGAAGCTCGACGAGCACCGGCTGCGCGCCGCGTTGCCCACGGCTGCCGCCGCCTCGACGGCAGATCAAGAGCGGGCGCCTTTCTCCGGAGACCTGTTCAGCATGCCGCCCGACGAGACGCCGCAGGCGCAATCGCAGCCCGCGCCGCTTGCCGATTGCGTCGTATGGCTCGAGCGCAACTATCGCTTCGGACTGGACTCCGCGATCGGCCGGCTGTCGCTCGCGATCCGGCGCGGCGCGGCGCAGCAAGCGCTGGAGGTGCTGGTCATCGATCCTTGCGCGCCATGCGCGGCGGCGTTCCACGAAGACAGCGAAGCGGTGCCTTCGGAGCGCACGATCCAGCGGCTGGCCGCCGGTTTCGCGCCGTATGCGCAAGCATTGTCCAAAGCGCTTGCCGACGCACCCGCAGAGGCCGCCCCGGGCGCGGCGGCCCACGCGCTCGGGCTTTTCGACGCGCTCAACCGCTTTCGCATCCTGTGCGCGACGCGCCTCGGGCCGCGCGGCGTCGATCAGATGAATTCGGCGATGGCAGCGCATGTGCGCCGCGCCGCGCGCGTGCCGCTGGCGATGGGCGCGCAGTGGTTCGCGGGGCGGCCCGTCATGGTCACGCGCAACGACTATGCACTGGGGCTTTTCAATGGAGATATCGGCATCGCGCTGCCGGGCGCCGACGGCGCGCTGCGCGTGTACTTCCGCAGCGCGGATGGCGGCTTGCGCGCGGTGTCGCCCGCCGCGTTGCCGCCGCACGATACAGCGTTCGCGCTGACGGTCCACAAGTCGCAAGGCTCGGAGTTCGAGCATGCGGTGCTGATGCTGCCGTCGACATTCAGCCGCGTGTTGTCGCGCGAACTCGTCTATACGGCGATCACGAGGGCGCGCGAGCGGGTCGAGGTGGTGGGGGCGCGGGCGGTGCTGTTGCGCGCGATCGCGACGCCGACGCAGCGCGATTCAGGGCTCGCCGCGCGGATCGCCGAGGCGATGCGTGGCGGCCGTATGGTTTAGCGGCGTGCTAGTTCGCGGCCGTCCCTTGCGGCGGCTGCGTTTCGGATTTCGGCTCGTGTCCGGACAGGTCGCGCAGCGTGCGCCGGTACCACAGCGTCCAGATCATCAGCCCGCCGAAGACGCCATAGCCGACGAACGGCGACACGACCAGCACGCGCTCGACGGGCCAATGCCACGCCATCCAGCCGCGCAGCGCGGTTTCGCTGGTCAGGCCGATGCCCCAGGTGGCTGTCAGTACACGCATCGCATAGGCGAAGGCGGGGCGCTCGCGCCAGAGCATGTCGATATGGGCGGCGCCATTCGTCATTTCGCGGTCCATGAAGGCGCGCGTCAGGTAGAAGATCGCGGGGCGGTGCAGCAGCAGCGACAGCAGGAACCCCAGGCCGATCGCCCCCGACGCCAGCGATTCGCGAAACAGCAGCATGCGCGGGTCACCGCCGAGCGCCATCGCGCCGATCGACAGCACGATGCCGAGCAGCACCGTCAGGCTGACGGCATCGACGCGCCGAAAGCGCACGAGCTCGACGATGCTCCACACGAGGGGCGGCACGGCCGACGCGAGCAGTCCGCCCGTCTCACCCCAGTAAGGCTGAGCAAGGCGGTACGTCACCCACGGCAGCACCAGGTTGACAACCAGTTCGAGGACCAGCGCAGGGCGCACTTTCGTCACGATGATTTGCCCATCAGCTAAAGATGTCAGTATCGGCGAGATCCGCGGGGAACGGCAAATGCAGAATGCACGAAGCGCACGAAGCGCACCGCATCAAACGCGGCAGCCCGCGTATTGCCCGTGAGATACAGCATAGGCGGTTACACTTTCCGTTCATCGCCAGACACTTTGACATGACTTCACGCCATCCGATCCCG
Source organism: Paraburkholderia sp. LEh10 (assembly GCF_017814945.1). Lineage (GTDB taxonomy): Bacteria > Pseudomonadota > Gammaproteobacteria > Burkholderiales > Burkholderiaceae > Paraburkholderia. Next base: position 168,978 of record NZ_JAGIPX010000008.1, on the reverse strand, counting down.
CCGAAAGAAATCGAATTGACGGCCGTGCGCGCGCAGGGCGCAGGCGGGCAGAACGTCAACAAGGTGTCGAGCGCAATCCATCTGCGCTTCGACGTGCGCGCGTCGTCGCTGCCCGAGGTGCTGAAAATGCGGCTGCTCGCGATGAACGATCATCGGCTGACGCGCGAGGGCGTCGTCATTATCAAGGCGCAGGAGTATCGCACCCAGGAAATGAACCGCGCGGCGGCGCTTGCGCGGCTCGATGCGCTGATCGACAGCGTCAGCGTGACCCGCAAGGCGCGTGTGGCGACCCGGCCGACGCGCGCATCGAAAGAGCGCCGGCTCGAAAGCAAGGCGAAGCGCAGCGACGTGAAGTCCGGGCGGCGGCGCATCGCGCACGACTAGCGGATCGATCGGGCGCGGACGTGAAACGACCTGAATACGGGTGGAAAGGTTGCAGGCAGGCGGCAGGCGCCGCTTCCATCAGCGCCGCACGGCTTCGGGCGGAACAATATCCCGCGGCCCGCCGCCTCGTCAGTCCGGGCTCGCGTTGCGCAACTCAGGCAGAAAGTCCACGCAGAACACGTGCGTTGTGCCGTCGCGCTCGACGGTCACGGCAGCCGTGTAGCAATCCTGGCCATCGATCAACGAGCAATGCGGTCCCATCATCGCGACGCGTCCGGGCGCGGCGAGTGCATGCTTGAAATAGGCGCGGCGCGACCAGTTGCTGCGCGTGTCGGGAAAGAGCGGCGCGAGCCGCGCGGGCGGAGGCGGCGTGCCCGCCGGCGTGATCGACGGCTGCAGCTGCTCGCCGCGATCGCTCAGCACGAACACGCGGCGCGCGTCGGGCAGCAGGAACACGGGCTTCGCGGCCTGTTCCAGACCGCCCGTCTCCATATAGAGGCTCGCGCCCGCCAGCACCGCCTCCGTAAAGCCCTCGAAGCCCGGCCGCTGATAGCGCGAATGTGTGCGCTCGTAATTGGCGAAGCGCTCCCACATCTGCTCGATCAGTTCGGGCACGCGCGCGCTAGCGGCCTGCATCGACGCTTTCGGCTGTCCAAACCAGTAGCCCTGGACGAAGTCGACGTCGGCCTGCATCAGCGTCATCAGTTCGTCTTGCGTTTCGACGCCTTCGGCCAGCACCAGGGTGCCCGACTGATGCAGCATGTTGATCAGATGGCCGATCAGCGAATTGTCGTTGTCCTGGCGGCCCGCGCGCGCGACGAGCGAGCGGTCGAGCTTGACGATGTCAGGCCTGAAGCGCCACACGCGATCGAAGTTCGAGAAGCCGGTGCCGAAGTCGTCGATTGCGATCAGAAACTCGCGTGGCTGCGATGCGGCGAGCATGCTGGCGACGGCGGATTCGTCGTCGGCCGGTTGCTCCAGTACTTCGATCACGATGCGTTCCTGCGGTAGTCCGAAATGCTCTGACAGTTCATCGATGAACGGGCGCTGCGGCCATCCCGTTTCGAATACCTGCGGACGTGTGTTCAGGAACAGCCATCCCGTATCGATGCCTTGCGACATGAAGTTCGCCACATGCAGGCAGCGCGCGAGCCGGTCGAGCGCACGCGCATCGGCCGTCGAGCGGGTACCCGAAAAGAGCACGGCGGGCGAGATCGGATGGCCCACGGGATCGAAGGCGCGCAACAGCGCTTCATAGCCGACCACACGCTGATGCGTCACCGAGACGACCGGCTGGAAGACGCTGCGCAATGTAATGGTTCGCCACGGCGCGGCCCATCCGGCCTCTTCCTGCACCATATGCTGCAGAAGGCCAGCGAGCGTCGTATCGTCGACGTTTGGCATGACGGCAGATTGTCCTATGCAGCGTGAGGCGCTCGCCCGGAAGCAGCGACATGCCGGCGGCAGGCATGCGCAACATCGGCGCATTGGAGGCGGGGCCCGAAGGCGATCAGATTGATGCCGTTCGCGCGCGACTCCGCTCAGTTGTGCAGCTCAGTTCGTCCAGATCAGTCTAGCAGTTCATATGCACCGTGAATGTTCGGGTAATCACAAACGGGTACATCACTCTGCGCACCGATGACTTGATATTGGCGTCGATTGCCGGTTTGTTTGTGCCTGTGGCGCTATGCTGTTGTTTTCGCAAAAGTGGAGTGAAGCATGTCGGAAATCGCGGTGGTGGCGATCTCGGTGGCAAAGCCGGGGCATGAGGAGCAATTACGCGCGGCGCTCGAAGGCATTGTCGGGCCGACGCGCAAGGAGCGCGGTGCGTTGCAATACGATCTGCATCGGGACTTGCGCGAGCCGCGGCGCTTTGTGTTCTTCGAGCGTTGGGAAAGCGAAGAGGCGCTGGCCGCGCACGCGAAGTCCGCGCATATCGAGGCGTACAAGAAGGCGTCCGCGGATTGGATCGAGTATGCGGAGCTTCGCATCGTGTCGAAGATCGCGTGAAGCTTCGAGGACTTCGATGGCCTTGAAGCGGCGCGGCAAACGGAAAGGTAAAAGCCCGGCGGCGCGACGGCCGGAACCGGGCGCAGCGGGTCCTTCGTAATGTTTTCGCGCTTCAGGTTGTCTGCTTGCGCCGTGTGCGGGCGGGTGCCTGGGCGGCTTGCGCCGTGTGCGGGCGGGTGCCTGGGCGGCTTGCGCCAAGCTGGTTTGCTGAAGGCGGTTGAATATCACGCGGTCAATGCGTCGAGTGCGGCACGTCGAGGATCAGGATGATGGTCCAGTCGGCGTCGCCATCGTGGTGGTACTGGCGCTCGGCGACGATGAACGGCTCCTGCTTGCCGGCCGGTCCGAGAAACAGCACGTCGCCTTCCATCGGCAGACATTCCACGGGCGGCAGCGCGAGGAACGCGTCCTGATTGCCGCGCGGCATCAGTTTTTCGATCTTTCGGGATGCTGCCTCGGTCCATTCGATGTCCAGTTGGATGTTGCTCATTCTGTCCTCCGCACCTGAGTGCGCACGGGTTGGGTGGATTCGTCGGTGCGCGACTTTAGCATACCGTCGGCGCGTAGCCGGCGACGCACGCGCGTAGCGGCAAGCTCCATGCGTGCCCGCCAGCGCAATAAAAAAGCCGAAGCCGTGCTGAACGGTTCGGCTTTTCGTTTGCCCGGCTTCGCGCGGCCGGAGGGGCTATCGTTGACTTGACCACAAGGGCACGCGAGAGCGCGCCGTTGCAGCGCGTAGCCGGCGCGCCGCGCGGCGGACCTGTTTTCGATGCGGCTTACTGCGTCGGCTCAGCGGGCTTCTTGTGATGCATCGAACCCTTGTGATGCTTCATCGGCGCAGGCGGCGCGCTTTCCATCGCCTGTTGCTTCGCCTGTAAATCTTGCGCGCGCTGTTCGACGTCGGCGGCCTTTGCCGGGTCAGTGCTCATCGTGATGCCTTGATCCTGCTGCGCGTAAGCCGCGCCCGTCAGCGCCGAGAGGGAAACCAGGATTGCCAGGGACACTTTCTTCATCGCTACCTCCGTAGAGAGTGGTTGTGGACCCGAGTATGGCCTGTCCAGTGGAACGACAGTGCATTCTAGCCAGCAATGTTTGGTCCAACGCGCGTTCTGTAACAGAATTCACATATGGTTACGTTTGGTTACATCACGCGCGGCCGCGACGATTCCGGCCCGGGTGAAGCCATTGCGCATCCAATGTATTGTGCTTCGCTTCAGCGGGTGTGTCGCGACAAGTCATATTTTCCCGCTGACAGCGCCGCACGCGCTTGCGATCCCGTTTGCCCATTCCATCGGGACAACTAAGCAACTCTCACGTCAGCGCCCGGGCATCAGAACCAGCCGATCTGCCGGTAGACATGGAACTGCGCAATGCCGATCAGTTCGTGCAGCGCGATTTCTGCATCGAACAGATTCTCGGCGCGCGGCAGCAGGCCGCGTCTCGCGTGGCGCGTGTTCGACACGACGGGCAGCGGCTTCATCCCGAACCGGTGGAAGTTGAGCAGCGCCCGCGGCATCTGATACGCGGAAGTGATGAGGATCAACGAACCGTAATATGCGTCCGGCACAATGGCAGCAACGTTGCGTGCGTTCTCGTAGGTGCTCAGGCTGCGGTTTTCGAGGATGACGTCGTTGCGTGGCACCTGTTCGCGCAGCAGATAGGGCAGGTAGAGGTCGGCTTCTGTCGACTCGTGCTCCTGCGGATTGCCGCCGCTGATGATCACGTGACACACCGGGCTGACCTGCTTGCAGCGCGCGTAGACCTCGGCGCTCTTGGCGATGCGGGCGAGCGCGTCGCGCGGCGGAACGAGCTGCCCTGCGCGGTTGTGGTTGGTGCCCGAACCGAGCATCACGATCGCCGTACGTGAGGCGAACGTTGCCGGAGCAACCGTCGTGCCGCTGGCCGGCGCGCCGCGCTGGGCGAGATCGAGCAGCGGCTGGGCCAGCCAGCCGGCGGCGAGCGCCCAGAAGAGCGCAATTGCCGTTACGCCGATAAGCGTTCGGGCGCTGCGCAGCAGCACGAAAGCTGCAAAAAAAAGCAGCAATAAAGTGAAGAGAATCAATTTTATTGGGGTAACGTATGGTATTCGGACATTCCAGCTGGCGGATCATCGCACCGTCACGGTCGCATCGCCGCCGGTTGGAGCAGAACGCTAGCACAGCGTTCACACGGGGGCCGAAATAAACGGCGGCCAATGCCAGTCATCGCGGACAAACGGGGGAAATCTCCGGCCACCCGCGGTGCGCGTGTCAACCGACACGCCATTGTGTCGCGAACAAAGAAGTCATGGCTGCACTTTAAGAAAGAAGTGAGATGACAACTTATTCCAACGAAGCAGTACTTGAGGCGCTGCGACGGGCGCAATACCGTCAGGTGCCGTGGGCCAAGCGCCCAGGCGTTTTTGAATATCTGCGTTCGCTTGGCATGATGGACACCGTTCGTCAACGGACGGTCGCTCCCGCGCCCGGTTTCCACGCTCCTGTGGACATCGCGGTGCTGACCGAACGTGGCCGCTCCGAATTTGCGCGGCTTGCGCGCGACGAGCGTTCGCTCGATTGGGATGCTCGGCGCATGCGCAACTACGTTTTTGCCGGCGCGGTCGCCGGAGAGAGGGCAGCGGCCGTCTAGACGACGGTCCGTCGGCGGGACGCGCGCTCACCAGAACAGTGCTGCGCGCGGGAAACGCGTCATGCGAGGCGCGTCGAGGCCGTGTCGCCGCGTTTTCTGGGTTTTTACAACTTCTTTATTCCGCGCAAGATCACGCGGCTTCTCTCATCGGCCGGGCATCCGGGCAAATTGCGGACGAAAAAAAGCCCGTATCGCGAGGATACGGGCATACCGGAATTACTTCTGCCACGCTGTGCTAATGGCACTGATGAGACTGCGATACGGCGGTGTGGTTCCCCACATCGCGTATGTTCATTGCCCGCCGCCACGCCGCGTGCAGCGCCACGCTTGATGTACGTGCAATTCGCGTCGCATCTGCGGCGCGGTCATCCGCCTGTCACTGAGCGCCCGGCGCGCGCCGCTGCGCGGCGTCTTCCCGCGGACTTTCTGGGCGTGCGCGGACGTTGCTGGCGATATCGCCGCGCAGATCGCCGCGCGGGGTCGGCGGCGTGAAGTTCTGATTACGCGCTTCGGCCTGCTGCCAGGCCTGTATGGTGGCCGGCTGCTCGGGCCGCCAGTTCCAGCCCTGCGGACGTTGCTGTGCGTATACCGTCGCGGCAAGCAGCGAAACGACCATGCCGCAGATACGCAGAGACATTGGCCTCATGATCGACTCCCGACATGCCGGTCGGGGCGGGCTTGTTGGCATATCTGTACGGTATGCCGCGCTGCGAAAGGGTGCTGTAAATAAAAGTAAATGGATGTTTCGCGCCGTCACGGGAGGCGGGTGGCCAAACGGGCGCGGACTGCTTGATGGGGAGGGCGGGGCATGTCTGTACGCCGGCATAGGCAGGCCGGTCCAGCGATGCCGCGATCCGGCGAAAAGGCACGAAAACGCGACACGCGAATTCGCCCAGGTTTTTCGGCCTGTTACAGCGTAGGGAGCGGCAACAACGCCCGCCGCGACCGATGAACGGATCGCAGAAACGAACCCGTCGCACCCCGCACGGGACGAGGGACGACGCGAAATCGGACGCAAGGGAGCAAACGAAAGCGGCCGCGCTCAGGCGCAATCCGGCAGGCAGGCTCGAAAACGCACCGGGCGCCGCGAGGCGCCCGGTGGCATGGACTGCGTAGCGTCAAGCCATCTTGACTGGCGCGCGCCAGGATTCCGGATTGGTCCAGAACGCGCCGCGCAGACGGTCGCGGCTCGGCGGTGCCGGCGGTTTGGCGGCCGTCGCGCCGATGCGTCCGCGCAACGAGATTTCACGGCCGCTCGTCGCGAGCCGCTTGACTATTTCAGCGAGCGTGCCGTCGGCCTGCCATTCGTCGAAACGACGACGGCACGTCGGTGGCGACGGATAACGGCCCGGCAACTTGGACCAGCCCTCGCCCGTCGACAAAACCCACAACACGGCGTTGACTACCGCGCGAGCTTCGACGCGTGGCCGACCACGGCGTTCGCTCCGTGCCGGCTCCGCACAGAACAACGCCTCGACCAGCGCCCACTCGTTATCTCTCAAATCGTCGAACACCATCATGTTTCACCTCAGCGAAGCTAACTCCGGTGCGCTGCCCCGCGCTGCGCACTCTTCATGCGCCCGTATCCACGTCGGGCGCCGGCGGAGAGCCGGCTATGCCTTAGCGAACCTTTTTTCGCAGGTCCGAATCGGCGCCGACTCTTGTGCAAGGGGAGACGCACGAAGCGTGCCACCTTTGATTCAGGCGCCTCGAAGCCCCGCCGCATCAAGCCGTTACGGGCGTTAGCCTGGCCCGTATGAGAATCCAAAAAACCTATCAGGCAAATCGGGACAATCACCAATCTTGTGCAATCAGGCCCGTCCCGCGTGCGTTTGCGCCTTTCGACCGCACTTCAGCGAGACCGCGGGAACGATGCGCAAATAGGTCTCAGGCCATAAAATCGGAATCAAAGGGCGATATTCATGAGGCAAATGGATGAATGTGACGTTGCGCCAATTGCGCGTGTTCATCGAAGTCGCGCGGCTGCAGAGTTTCAGCCGCGCGGGCAGCGAGATCGGCCTCACACAGTCCGCCGTGAGCCGGTGCGTGCGCGAGCTCGAGGCGGAAATCGGCCTGAAGCTGATCGACCGGACGACGCGCGAAGTGCAGCTCACCGACGTCGGCGGCAACCTCGTCGCGAGCGTGTCGCGGTTGCTCGCCGATCTGGACGACGCGCTGCGCGAAATCCGCGAAATCGGCGAGCAGCGGCGCGGGCGCGTGGTGGTGGCCGCAAGCCCGACGATCGCGTGCCGCCTGATGCCGCAGATCATCGCGGCGTGCGGCAAGCAGTTTCCGTACATCACGCTCGGCCTGCGTGATGACGTGCAGAGCGACGTGGTGCGCAAGGTCAAGTCGGGCGAGGTCGATTTCGGCGTGGTCATCGGCCCGATGTCCGCTGACGACCTGCTGACCGAGCCGCTGATGACGGACTCGTTCTGCGTCGTCTGTCGCGACGATCATCCCCTCGCCGCAAGGCGCGAGGTCGCGTGGCGCGAGCTGGACGGCGAGCGGCTCGTGATGCTCGACTATGCGTCGGGCAGCCGCCCGATCATCGACGCCGCACTCGAAACTCAAGGCGTAAGCCCCACTGTCGTGCAGGAGCTCGGCCATCCGTCGACGGTGTTCGGACTCGTGCAGGCGGGCGTCGGCGTGAGCGTGCTGCCGTGGCTCGCATTGCCGCTGCCGGCGGGGTCGTCGCTGGTCGCGCGTTCGCTCGTGCCGCGCGCCGAGCGCACCGTCGAGCTCGTGCGGCGGCGCGACCGCTCGCTGTCGCCAGCCGCCGATGCCGTATGGAATCTGATCCATCAGGTGCCGGGCAGGACCGAGGATCTGCGCTGACGATCGGCCGCGTCCCGAGGCAGCGCGGCTTGCACCGTAGTCCGATTCGCGCCGCGCGCGTTTCGCGACACGTTACACTCGCATCTTTCGACAGACCCACCGGGACCCTCGATGCGCGAAACGGACCTGCCCCCGTCTCCGATGCCTGATGTGCTCTCTGCTGCGTTGACGCCCGCAGCGCCGGCGCCCGCCACGGTGCCCAACGCGCGTGATGCCGTGCGCCTGCTGCGTCCGTCGCAGATCCGCGAAGTGGCGAACGCCGGTTTCGGCGTGCCGGACGTGCTGCCGTTCTGGTTCGGCGAATCCGACCGCGTGACGCCGCCGTTCATCCGCGATGCGGCGAGCGCGGCGCTCGCTTCGGGCGCGACGTTCTATACGCACAACCTTGGGATCGCGCCGTTGCGCGAGACGCTCGCCCGCTATGTGAGCGCGCTCCATGGACCGACCTCCGTCGACCATGTGGCCGTGACGAGCGCAGGCGTCAATGCGCTGATGCTCGCGGCGCAGCTCGTCGTTGGCGCGGGCGACCGCGTGGTCGCCGTCACGCCGCTGTGGCCGAATCTCGTCGAGATTCCGAAGATTCTCGGCGCGCACGTCGAAACGATGTCGCTGGCCTACGGCGCAAACGGCTGGCAGCTCGATCTGCAACGGCTGCTCGGCGCGCTCACGCCCGACACGAAGCTGCTGATGCTGAACTCGCCGAACAATCCGACCGGCTGGGTAATGAGCCGCGACGAGCAACGCGCCGTGCTTGAGCATTGCCGCCGCCACGGCATCTGGATCGTCGCCGACGAAGTCTACGAGCGCCTCTACTACCCAAACGAAGCGGGACAAGGCGGCATGCATGGCGGCATGCAAGGCGCGCCGTCGTTCCTCGATCTCGCCGCGCGCGACGAACACGTGATCTGCGTGAACTCGTTTTCGAAGGCGTGGCTGATGACGGGCTGGCGGCTCGGCTGGATGATCGCGCCGGCATCGCTGATGGACGACCTCGGCAAGCTCGTCGAATACAACACCTCATGCTCGCCGGCATTCGTGCAGCAGGCGGGCATCGCGGCGATCGAGCACGGCGCGCAGTTCACGCGAGACCTCGTCGCCGACCTGCGGGCGTCGCGCGATCATCTTGTGCAGGCGCTGGCGGCGCTGCCCGGCGTCGACGTGAAAGCGCCGCCCGGTGCGATGTACGTGTTCTTCTCGGTGCCGGGCGCGTTGCGCAGTCTCGACCTGTGCAAGGCGCTCGTGCGCGAGGCGGGGCTCGGCCTTGCGCCCGGCAGCGCGTTCGGGCCGGAGGGTGAGGGCTTCGTGCGCTGGTGCTATGCGTGCGACACGGCGCGACTCGATGCGGGCGTCGAGCGGCTCACGGACTATCTCGCCCGCCATCACACGCGCTAGGCCCGGCGAACGGCACGGCGCCGCATTGCCATGGCGCGCCGAAACCGAAACGTTACGCAAAGGACGAATCCCGTTTAAGGTGCAGTTCGGATTTCGTCTTTACGCACCGATTGTTTTTGCGTAAGATGGCAGCCAGTCACGCGGTTCCCTCGCGGAATTTCGCTGCTCCGTCGTCCGGCTGGGTATGGCTCGATGCCTTTTTCGCCTCCCCCCGGTGCGTGCTCCCATCAATATGACCGATCAGAATCGGGCGAGCGCGTCTTCAGTTCCACATCGTCTGTTTGATCCGGTTCTTTGACCACAGGGTCTGACCTAGCTGCATGAATACCCAAGAGGCGAAGATCGTCCTCGAGACTGCCTTGATCTGCGCGCAGGAGCCGTTAAAGATCGGTGATTTGCGTAAGCTGTTTGCTGACGGCGTGTCGGCGGATACGGTTCGCACGTTGCTCGAAGACCTGAAGCAGGATTGGTCCGGGCGTGGCGTCGAACTCGTCGGCCTGGCATCCGGCTGGCGCTTTCAGAGCAAGCCGGCAATGCGGACGTACCTCGACCGCCTGCATCCTGAGAAGCCGCCGAAGTACTCGCGCGCGGTGCTCGAGACGCTCGCGATCATCGCGTATCGGCAACCCGTCACGCGCGGCGACATCGAAGAGATTCGCGGCGTGACCGTGAACACGCAGGTCGTCAAGCAGCTCGAAGACCGCGGCTGGATCGAAGTGATCGGCCATCGCGACGTGCCGGGCCGTCCCGCGCTGTATGCGACGACGCGCTCGTTCCTCGACGACCTCGGCCTGAAGTCGCTCGAAGAACTGCCGCCGCTCGACGATCCATCGGCGCAGGCGAATATGGATCTGCTCGCGCAGCATGCGATCGAATTCGCGGACGGCGAGACGGCGGGAACGGGCGACGATGCACTGCACGCGGACGATGGCATGGCTCATGCTGTATCGGAAGCCGTGGAGCGGGTGGATATCGAGCCGGCTGGCGCACAAGCGCGCGAGACTGGCGGCGAAACGGACGCCCACGTAGAGCGCGGTGGCGAGCATGATGAACGGGCGCCTGTTGCCGAAGCGCCAACGACGCAAGGCGAAGTGCACACGTTTGCGCAAGATCCTGAAAGCGTCGAGCATGTGAATATCGCAGGGCAGACGGAATCGCACGCTGTCGCGGCGTTAGCGCTCGAAGCGGGTGCGGCTCACGAAGCCGGGTCCGCCGCGCAGCCGGAAGGCGAACACGAAGACAGGCGCGAAGCGCATGACGAGACCGGGCACGCGAAGCACGCCAACCCGGCCGGACCCGACGAGAGCCAGGCGGTGCATGACGATCGGCACGATCGCCGCGGCACCGCCCAGGACGCAGGCGAATTCACCGACGACGAAGCCGAGTCGCGCAGCGCCTGACGTAACCGTACTTTTTGACGCGCCCGCAACGGGCGCGCGACCTGACATTTTGAGGTTGTTTTGACAGACATCCACGACACCGATTCGTCCGAATCCGAGCGCGCCGTTGCCGCTGCGCGCCCCGACGAACCGCGCACCGCGCAAGCGTCGGCGGGCGGCAACGAGCGGCCTGCGCAAGCGCCGGACGCCGAAGGCGAAGAGCGTCCGCGCCGCGGTTTGCGCCGCGGCCCGCGCAGCCTGATCGCGCGCCGCCGGGCCGGGACGAAGGCGAAGACGGCTGACGCAGCCGCTCAGCCAGCCCCCGTCGTGACGGAAGCGCCACCCGACGGCGAAGTCGTCGCGCAGGTGCGTATGCCGCGCAAGGAGCCGGGAGCGAAGGGCCAAGGCGGCCAGGGTGGGCGTCGCGCTGCGGGCAAGCAGGGTGGCCAGCAAGGCGGTCAACGCAAGAGCCGTGGCGGCGCGGGCGGTGGTGGCGGCGACGCGGCATCTCCAGCGGCAGCCGAAGGCGACAAGCAGGACGACCTGTTCGCCTACGTGACGTCGCCCGCCTTCGACGCCGACAATTCCGCGACGGGCGGCGTGCGCGCACCGATGCTACGCCGCGGCCGCGCAGCGGCGCCCAAGCGCGTGCTCTCTCCTGACGAAGACGCGCCGAAGCTGCACAAGGTTCTCGCCGAGGCCGGCATGGGCTCGCGCCGCGAGATGGAAGAACTGATCGTCGCTGGCCGCGTGTCGGTGAACGGCGAGCCTGCGCACATCGGCCAGCGCATCATGCCGACCGACCTCGTGCGCATCAACGGCAAACCCGTCAAGCGCAAGCTGCAGAACAAGCCGCCGCGTGTGCTGCTGTATCACAAGCCGACGGGCGAGATCGTCAGCCACGCCGATCCGGAAGGCCGTCCGTCAGTCTTCGACAAGCTGCCGCCGATGAAAACGGCGAAGTGGCTCGCGGTCGGGCGTCTCGACTTCAATACGGAAGGTCTGCTGATGCTGACCACGTCGGGCGATCTGGCCAACCGTTTCATGCATCCGCGCTATAGCGTCGAGCGTGAATATGCGGTGCGCGTGGTCGGCGAGTTGACGGAAGGCAACCGGCAAAAGCTGTTGCACGGCGTCGAGCTGGACGACGGTCCGGCGAATTTCCTGCGCATTCGCGATGGCGGCGGCGAAGGCACGAACCACTGGTATCACGTCGCGCTCGCCGAAGGGCGCAACCGCGAAGTGCGCCGGATGTTCGAGGCGGTCGGCCTGATGGTGAGCCGCCTGATCCGCACGCGTCACGGCCCGATCATGTTGCCGCGCGGTTTGAAGCGCGGCCGCTGGGAAGAACTCGAGGACAATCAGGTGCGCAGCCTGATGGCGTCCGTCGGTCTGAAGGCGCCAACCGAAGAGAAGGGCGGCCGCCGCAACGAGCCGGAGCGCCGCCAGCCGGATCCGATGCAGACATCGATGGGCTTCATCAACCGTGAGCCGGTGCTGATGTCGCATGGCCGCTTCGACCAGCAGTCGCGCGGCGGCGGCGGTCAGGGCCGGCGCGGCAAGCCGGCGGGCGCGTTCGGCGGGCTCACCTCCCACCTCGGCGGCGGTCTGGGCAATACGGGCGGTAACCGTGAAGGCCGCGGCCGGAGCCGCGACGTCGACGGCAATCGCGCGCCGTCGGGCAACCGCGCGGCGGCGGGCGGGAATGCGAAGCGCGGCGGCAGCAATCGCGCGCCGAATGGCAACCGTTCCGGCAACGGCAACCGCGCAGGCGGGAATCCGAACGCAGGCGGCAATCGGGGCAGTGGCGGCGGCGCGCAACGCAACCGCTCGCGTGGCCGCTGACGGCTTGCCGCACAAACAGTCGAAGGCCGTTTGTCGCGACGCGCAGTGAGCGTGCTGCGACGGCAATCGCGCCTGATCGGCGGGCACCGTTCGCCGCCGATTGCATCTGGCGCGGCGCGCGCGCAAAGCTGCGCCACCTACAAGAAAATGCCTATTTTCAAGGCCCGATTGCGGTGAAATCGGCCGCAAACCCACGTAGAGCGGTGGTCGGCCGTTTGCGTTTGGCGTGAAAAAAGGCTACAATCACGAAGTCACTGGGCGTGCGGTTTCATGTGCGGCTCAGGTGCGACCACCGGCAATAAGATGATGGGCGTTTCGCCCATTTTTTTTTGCCGCTCAGTTCTCAGGTGGATCGGCATCTCGGGTAGCACGAACGTGCGCCGGCTTGGCGCGCAGCCCGCGGGTGTATCGCATTGGCTTGCAGCGCGAACATCTTAGAGGGCATTGTGCAACTGACGGAACTGATTGAAACCACGGTCGTGGGCCTCGGCTACGAGCTCGTCGATCTCGAGCGCACCGGGCGCGGCATGCTGTGCGTGTATATCGACCAGCCCGCCGGCATCGCGATTGAAGACTGCGAAAAGGTGACTCGTCAGCTCCAGCACGTCCTGACGGTGGAAAACATCGATTACGAGCGGCTGGAAGTATCGTCGCCGGGTCTCGACCGTCCGCTGAAAAAACTGGCGGACTTCGAACGTTTCGCGGGCAGCGAGGCGGTGATCACATTGAAAAAGCCATTGGACGGACGGAAATCGTACCGGGGCATCCTGCATGCGCCCGAAGGCGAAACGATCGGTTTGGAATTTGAAGGGAAGGAAGGCGCCGCGATGCTGGATTTCACGCTTGCGGATATCGACAAGGCACGCCTCGTTCCGAAAGTTGACTTTAGGAGCCGCAAACAATGAGTCGCGAAGTGTTGATGCTGGTGGATGCGCTGGCACGCGAGAAGAATGTCGACAAGGACGTGGTTTTTGCCGCGCTCGAGGCAGCGCTCGCCTCTGCATCCAAGAAACTCTTCGACGAAGACGCGGACATCCGCGTTCATATCGACCGTGAAAGCGGCGAGCACGAAACCTTCCGCCGCTGGAAAGTCGTGCCCGACGAAGCGGGCCTGCAGGAGCCGGATCAGGAAATCCTGCTGTTCGAAGCGCGCGAGCAGAAGCCCGACGCGCAAATCGACGACTACCTGGAAGAGCCCGTTCCGTCGATCGAGTTCGGCCGTATCGGCGCGCAGGCCGCCAAGCAGGTGATCCTGCAGAAGGTGCGCGACGCGGAGCGCGAGCAGATCCTGAGCGACTTCCTGGAGCGTGGCGAAAGCATCATGACGGGTACCGTCAAGCGTCTCGACAAGGGCAACTTCATCGTCGAATCGGGCCGTGTGGAAGCGCTGCTGCGCCGCGACCAGCTGATTCCGAAAGAAAACCTGCGCGTCGGCGACCGTGTGCGCGCGTACATCGCGAAGGTCGACCGCACCGCGCGCGGTCCGCAGATCGAGTTGTCGCGCACGGCGCCCGAGTTCCTGATGAAGCTCTTCGAAATGGAAGTGCCGGAAATCGAGCAAGGCCTGCTGGAAATCAAGGCGGCGGCGCGGGACCCCGGCGTGCGCGCGAAGATCGGCGTCGTCGCTTACGACAAGCGCATCGACCCCATCGGCACCTGCGTCGGCATTCGCGGCTCGCGTGTGCAGGCCGTGCGCAACGAGCTCGGTGGCGAAAACGTCGACATCGTGCTATGGTCGGAAGATCCCGCCCAGTTTGTGATCGGCGCGCTCGCGCCGGCAGCTGTCCAGTCGATCGTCGTCGATGAAGAAAAGCATTCGATGGACGTCGTCGTCGACGAAAGCGAACTGGCCGTCGCTATCGGCCGCAGCGGCCAGAACGTGCGTCTTGCCAGCGAACTGACCGGCTGGCAGATCAACATCATGACGCCGGACGAGTCTGCACAAAAGCAGAATCAGGAGCGCGGCGTTCTGCGTGACCTGTTCATGGCGCGTCTCGATGTCGACGAGGAAGTTGCCGACATCCTGATCGACGAAGGTTTTACGAGTCTCGAAGAGATCGCGTACGTGCCGCTCAACGAGATGCTCGAAATCGAAGCATTCGACGAAGACACGGTTCACGAACTGCGCAATCGCGCTCGTGACGCACTGCTGACGATGGCGATTGCGAACGAGGAGAAGGTCGAAGGCGTTGCGCTCGATCTGAAGAGCCTCGACGGTATGGACGCCGATCTGCTCGCGAAGCTGGCTGAACATCAGATCCAGACGCGCGACGAGCTGGCGGAGCTGGCTGTCGACGAGCTGGTCGAAATGACCGGCGTGAATGAGGACGCCGCGAAGGCGTTGATTATGAAGGCCCGTGAACACTGGTTTCAATGAGATCCACGACCATGAACCACTGACCTGATGGCGGCCGCAAGGCTGCATGACCCGATGCTAACCGCAAGGAATTGGTCCTTGCACTAAGAGGAATGAATGGCGAGTAACAACGTAGCCCAATTTGCCGCGGAACTGAAAATGCCTGCAGGCGTGCTGCTCGAGCAGCTGCAGGCGGCGGGCGTCCAGAAAGCGAGTGAAGACGATGCCTTGTCCGAGACGGACAAGGCGCGCCTGCTCGACCACTTGCGCAGGTCGCACGGCTCGAACGATGCTGACAAGCGCAAGATCACGCTCACGCGACGGCATACGTCGGAAATCAAACAGTCCGACGCGACGGGTAAAGCTCGCACCATTCAGGTCGAAGTGCGCAAGAAGCGCACGTTCGTCCGCCGCGATGAAGCAGCGGAGCAGCCAGCGGAAGTATCGGGCAATGGTCAGGAAGCGGAAGATCTGGAACTGCAGCGTCGCGAGGAAGAAGCGCGTCACGAGGCAGAACTGCTCGAGAAGCAGGCTCTGGAACTGAAGGAGCGCCAGGAGCGTCTCGCGCGCGAAGAGGCCGACCGTCAGGCACGCGAACAGGCGGCCGAGGCGGAGCGTCGCCGTGCCGAGGAAGAAGCGGCGAAGAAGCGCGCAGCGGCGATGGCGGAAGCGGCAGCTCGCGAGCAGGCCGAGCAGGAGCGCGCGTCGCAGGACGAAGACCGCGCGGCGGCGGAACGTGCGGCGCAGCGCGAAGCGGCGAAGAAGGCCGAAGACGCAGCGCGCGAGCAGGCCGAGAAGACACGCCTCGAACAGGAAGAAATTGCGAAGCGCCGTGCAGCGGCTGAAGCCGAAGCACGCGCGATCCGCGAAATGATGAACACACCGCGCAAGGCACAGGTGAAGGCGCCGGAGCCGGCGCCGAAGCCCGTCGAGCCGGCCAAGCCCGCCGAAGCAAAGGGCACGCTGCACAAGCCGGCGCGCCCCGCTGGCGAGACGGCGGCGCGTCCCGCTGCAGCAAAGAAGCCAGCGCCCGCAGCAGCGGCGCAGCCGGCAGCGGCAGCGCAGCCGGCAGGTCCTGGCGGGGACAAGAAGAAGGCGGGCGGCAAGGGCGGCAACTGGCAGGACGACGCTGCGAAGCGCCGTGGCATCAAGACGCGCGGCGACACGAGCGGCGGTATCGATCGCGGCTGGCGCGGCGGTCCGAAGAGCCGCGGCAAGCATCAGGAAGCCACGTCGTTCCAGGCGCCCACTGAGCCGATCGTGCGTGAAGTGCACGTTCCGGAAACGATCACGGTTGCCGATCTCGCACACAAGATGTCGGTGAAGGCTTCGGAAGTCATCAAGGTGATGATGAAGCTCGGCCAGATGGTCACGATCAACCAGATGCTGGACCAGGAAACGGCGATGATCGTCGTCGAGGAACTGGGCCACCATGCCGTCGCGGCGAAGCTGGACGATCCGGAAGCGATGCTGGTCGAAGGCGAGGTCACGGATGCGGAACAACTGCCGCGTCCGCCCGTCGTTACCGTCATGGGTCACGTCGACCACGGCAAGACCTCGCTGCTGGACTACATCCGTCGCGCAAAGGTTGCGGCGGGCGAAGCGGGCGGCATTACGCAGCACATCGGCGCATATCACGTCGAAACGCCGCGCGGCGTCATCACGTTCCTCGATACGCCGGGTCACGAAGCGTTCACGGCAATGCGTGCGCGCGGTGCGAAGGCAACCGACATCGTGATTCTGGTGGTCGCAGCGGATGACGGCGTGATGCCGCAGACGAAGGAAGCGATCTCGCACGCGAAGGCGGGCGGCGTGCCGCTCGTCGTCGCGATCAACAAGATCGACAAGCCGGAAGCGAATCCGGAACGCGTGAAGCAGGAACTCGTCGCGGAAGGCGTGGTGCCGGAAGAGTACGGCGGCGATTCGCCGTTCGTCCCCGTGTCGGCGAAGACGGGCGCGGGCATCGACGATCTGCTCGAAAACGTGCTGTTGCAGGCCGAAGTGCTGGAGCTGAAGGCGCCTGTCGAGGCGCCGGCGAAGGGCCTCGTGATCGAAGCGAAGCTCGACAAGGGTAAGGGTCCTGTTGCGACGATTCTCGTCCAGTCTGGTACGCTCAATCGCGGCGACGTCGTGCTGGCAGGCAGCGCCTATGGCCGCGTGCGTGCAATGCTCGACGAAACAAGCAAGCCGACCAAGTCGGCGGGTCCGTCGATCCCGGTCGAAATCCAGGGTCTGTCGGAAGTGCCGGCGGCGGGCGAAGAAGTCATCGTCATGCCGGACGACCGCAAGGCTCGCGAAATCGCCCTGTTCCGTCAGGGCAAGTTCCGCGACGTGAAGCTCGCGAAGCAGCAGGCCGCGAAGCTCGAAAACATGCTCGAGCAGATGGGCGAAGGCGAAGTGCAGCACCTGCCGCTCATCGTCAAGGCCGACGTGCAGGGTTCGCAGGAAGCGCTGGTGCAGGCGTTGCTCAAGCTGTCGACGGACGAAGTGCGCGTGCAGATCGTGCACAGCGCTGTCGGCGGCATCAGCGAGTCGGACGTCAACCTGGCGACGGCGTCGAAGGCGGTCATCATCGGCTTCAACACCCGTGCGGACGCGCAGGCGCGCAAGCTGGCGGAAGCCAACGGCATCGACATCCGTTACTACAACATCATCTATGACGCAGTGGATGAGGTGAAGGCGGCGATGTCGGGCATGCTGGCACCGGAGAAGCGCGAAGTCATCACCGGCATGGTCGAAGTCCGTCAGGTCTTCAAGGTGCCGAAGGTCGGCACGGTGGCGGGCTGTATGGTCACGGACGGTGTGGTCAAGCGTACGTCGTCGGTGCGCGTGCTGCGCAACAACGTCGTCATCCACACGGGCGAGCTCGATTCGCTCAAGCGCTTCAAGGACGATGTCAAGGAAGTGCGTCAGGGTTTCGAGTGCGGTATGTCGGTGAAGAATTTCAACGACATCCAGGAAGGCGACCAGTTCGAAGTCTTCGAAGTCACGGAAGTCGCGCGTACGCTGTAATTCAGGCGTCGTGCGCATGAGGGGCGGGGCGGGCGCTGAAGCCCATTCCCGCCCCTTTGTTTTTGTATCGACTGTTTTGTCGTGTTTGCGTGGGACTGCGTGGCTCGCTGCCGCCGAACGCGCGAACACTTTGCTCGTCCGGCAGCCCGGAACACGGATTCACCATGCCTAAAAAACGTACGTCTCCCAATCGGAATGTGCAGATCGCTGATCAGATTCAGCGCGACCTGTCCGAACTGCTGCGCGAGGTCAAAGACCCGCGCATCGGCATCGTCACGATTCAAAGCGTCGAATTGACGCCTGATTACGCGCACGCGAAAGTCTACTTCACGACGCTGACAGGCGATCCGCATCAGACGCAGGACGCGCTCAATCACGCGGCGGGCCATCTGCACAATCAGCTCTTCAAGCGTCTGCATATCCATACGGTGCCGACGCTGCATTTCCATTACGACAAGACGATCGAGCGCGCGGTTGAAATGTCGCGCCTGATCGACGAGGCGAATGCGACGCGCGCGAAAGACGACTGAACGCAGGTCGAGGCACGCGCACATATGACTCAGAATCAACGTCCCAAGGTGCCGCGCCGCGCGCTAGATGGCGTGTTGCTGCTGGACAAGCCCGTCGGCCTGTCGAGCAACGACGCGCTGATTCGCGCGAAGCGCCTGTATCTCGCGAAGAAGGCGGGACACACAGGCACGCTCGACCCGCTCGCGTCGGGCCTGCTGCCCCTGTGTTTCGGCGAGGCGACGAAGTTTTCGCAAGATCTTCTGGACGCGGACAAAACGTACGAAGCGACGATGCGTCTCGGCGTTCGCACCACGACGGGCGACGCGGAGGGCGAAGCAATCGGGACGCGCGAGCTCACGTGCGATCAGGCCGCCGTCGAACAGGCGCTTGCGACGTTCCGCGGCGACATCGTCCAGGTTCCGCCGATGTACTCGGCGCTCAAGCGCGACGGCAAGCCCTTATACGAGTACGCGCGCGCGGGGCAGACCGTCGAGCGCGAAGGGCGCCAGGTGACGATTCACACGCTGGAACTCATCGCGTGTGCGTTGCCCGACGTGACGTTTCGCGTGACGTGCAGCAAGGGCACGTATGTCCGCACGCTGGCCGAGGATATCGGCGAAGCGCTTGGCTGCGGCGCGCATCTGGTGATGCTGCGGCGCACGGGCGTCGGCACGTTGACGCTGGCGCATTCGGTGACGCTCGACGCATTGTCCGACGCCACGGAAAGCGAGCGCGATGCATGGCTTCAGCCCGTCGACGCGCTGCTGTCGACGTTTCCTCGCGTGCAGCTCGACGTCGAAGCGACGCGCCGTT
This sequence comes from Paraburkholderia sp. LEh10, assembly GCF_017814945.1. Classification (GTDB taxonomy): domain Bacteria; phylum Pseudomonadota; class Gammaproteobacteria; order Burkholderiales; family Burkholderiaceae; genus Paraburkholderia. The sequence goes on along the minus strand of NZ_JAGIPX010000008.1, from coordinate 149,811 downwards.
TTCTGCACGGCCAGCGTTTGCGGCTCGCCGATCTCGCTGTCGACAATGAATTGCGGCAGGCGGAGCGCGCGCGGGTTTATTCGTGCGAGGACAAATTGCTGGGCGTCGCAAGAGTGACGGAGGGAGTGCTCGCGCCGGAGCGTCTTATCGTGGCGGCGGTGAAATAGTTATCGGTTTTGCCCGTCGCGGGCATCCGCGAAAGCGGCACCGCAAGCGGGGTAACGCTTGCGCCGCCACGCACGCCGCTGGATGCCTGCGCGACGGCAAAACGACCGGGTAGCGACGCGAGGACATATGCACGAAGCGCCGCCATAAAACCAACCCGTTGCGCGGCGCGGCGGCAGGATCAGACGGGCGTGCGCATCAGCCGCGCCTTCTCCCGTTCCCAGTCGCGCTTCTTCTCGGTCTCGCGTTTGTCGTGCAGCTTCTTGCCCTTCGCAAGGCCGATTTCGCATTTCACGCGGCCGTTCTTGTAATGAAAGTTCAGCGGCACGAGCGTGTAGCCACGCTGCTCGACCTTGCCGATCAGCTTGCTGATCTCTTCCGCGTGCAGCAGCAGCTTGCGCGTGCGGACGGGGTCCGGCTTGATGTGCGTCGATGCTTCGGGCAGCGGGCTGATATGCGTGCCGATCAGAAACAGCTCGGCGTTCCTGATGACGACGTAGCCTTCCTTGATCTGCCCGCGCCCGGCGCGCAGCGCCTTGACTTCCCAGCCCTCCAGCACGAGCCCCGCCTCGTAACGCTCTTCGATCGAATAATCGAAGAACGCTTTTCTGTTGTCGATGATGCTCATGAATGGAAACTGGCCAACTCGTTTAAAATCACGATTTTAGCAAAGCGGGGCGTCGAAAACCCGCCGCGGTGTCATTCAGTCGTCACGCGCCAGCTATTTTCTACTCACCGTTGCCACGCGCTGTTCAATTTATGGCAGATGTCCAGAAAACCGTGTTGATACGCCACTCGGCGGAACAGATGTTCGACCTCGTCACCGATGTCGCCGACTACCCCAATTTCCTTCCGTGGTGTGGCGGCGTCGAGATCCGCCGCCAGGAAGAAAACCTGATGGAGGCGAAGATCGACATCAACTTCAAGGGCATCAAGCAGCACTTCGCGACGCACAACACCCAGGAGCGGCCGACGCGAATCGACATGGAATTCGCCGACGGTCCGTTTCGCAAGTTCACGGGCTACTGGCGCTTCACGCCGCTGCGCGCGGATGCGTGCAAGATCGAATTCGCGCTGCACTACGAATTTGCGAGCATCCTGCTGGAGAAAATCATCGGGCCGGTGTTCAACCACATCGCGAATACTTTCGTCGAATCGTTCGTAAAGCGCGCTGATCAGCGCTATGGCAAGGCATGAGCGCAATACTGACCATCGAAGTCTGCTATGCGCTGCCGCACGCGCAGACGCTGATCGAACTCCAGTTGCCACAAGGCTCGACGGTTCAGCAGGCCATCGACGCGAGCGGGATTCTCACGCGTCATCCGGAAATCGATCTGGGCAAGCAAAGGGTCGGCGTGTTCGGCAAGATCAGGCCGCTCGACGCCGCGCTCGCGGATCGCGACCGTGTCGAGATCTACCGGCCGCTGATCGTCGATCCGAAAGTGGCGCGGCAACGGCGCGTCGAGAAGTCGCGCCAGGAAGGATCCGTGGAGGGGCGCAAGTGGCTGCCTAAAGATTCCCGCTGAGATCCCGACGAGATTCCCGCAGACGATTCCCACTGAGATTCCCGACGAGATTCCCGGAGGCGATTCCCGGAGGCGATTCCCGCAGGCGATTCCCGGAGGCAATTCCCGCAGATTCCCAGCGGATTCTCCGCTGAATTCCGCGATTTCCGCCTGGCCGATTCCAGCCGTCGCGCAGCCCTCAACGCTGCCATCCAGATGCAAACGGCGCACTGTGTCGAACGGCGCGCCGTTTTTGTTTGCATCTGACGCGGGGCAGGCCGCGCGGCGCTCAGTGCACGGCCGCCTGAGCCTTTTCTTCGAGCGTGGAGCGGTCGGAGTCGTCGCCGGCGTGCTGGCGCACCGACCAGCTGACGCCCGCGACGAGCAGCACGATCGCGGACAGTTCAAGCGGACGAGGCATCCGGTGGTCGTAGATGAATGCGTAGAGGAGCGCGAACAGCGTCTCGAAGACGATCAGCTGGCCCGACAACGTGAGCGGCAGACGCTTGGACGCCGCGTTCCACAAGCCGTTGCCGAGCCACGACGCGCCGATCGCGAGTACCAGGTTCAGCAGCCAGAACAGATGCCAGCGGGCAGCGACGTGCGACGTATCGACCGCGCCCGACGGCAGCACCGCCACGACGAGCCACAGGAGCGCGCCGAGCAGCCCTGTCACGACGCCCCACAGCACCGACCATTCGTTGCCGCTGAAATGCGTGTGGCGCTGCAGATAGCGGGCATTTTCGACGGCGAACCACGTCCAGCACGCGAGCGCGCCGACGGCGCAGGCGAGGCCGACGAGCTTCGTCGCGATCGTGCCAGGCGTGGCGCCCGCGGAACTGAACACGTCGACGTTGATGCACGCAATGCCGGCGACGACGAGCGCGAGCGGCCACACGAGCCGCGCGAGCGGGACCGCGCCGTGATCGCGCCGTCCAAGCAGCGTCACCGTGACGGGCAGCACGCCGACGATCAGCGAAGATGGCGCGATGCCGATGAGGTGAATGGCGCCCGTCAGCAGCAGGTAATAGAGCAGATTGCCCGCGAGCGCGAGCCTGACGAGCGCGTTCAGGTCTTCGCGGGTGAGCCGGCGCAGCAGCGAGCGCGCCGACGGCAGCGCGGCGACGAGCGAGACCACGCCGTACATCACATAGCGGCCCGCGCTCAGCAGCACGGGCGAAAAATCGGGCAACAGGCGCGGCACCAGAAACACCATGCCCCATAACGCTCCCGCCAACATCCCATACACCACGCCGCGCTGCATTGCCTGCCCCAAATCGAAAACCTGAAAGTGCGCGAAGCATAGCCGGTCGGACGCGTCCACGTCTTGTTCGATTCTGCACTTTCCATGGATTCGCCTATGCTGACGAAAGCGGGTGCGCTCGAACGAGCAAACGAAACGCGTTCGAACGAGAGCCGAACGCAGAAGCGAAATCTGACGTTCGTTCGACTCGAAAAAACTGTGAACAAATTCGCTAACTGACTGTTCGCGCAGTGAAAACCGGGGAGGTATCGCGTATAATTCGCTTTTGCGCCTATAGGATTTGCCATGCGTCTGATCCAAAAAGCACTCACGTTCGATGACGTGCTCCTCGTCCCGGCCTTCTCCGACGTTCTGCCGCGCGACACCAGCCTCAAAACCCGGCTGACCCGCAACATTTCCCTCAATATGCCGCTCGTGTCCGCCGCGATGGACACCGTTACGGAAGCCCGCCTCGCGATTGCGATGGCGCAGATGGGCGGCGTCGGCATCATCCACAAGAATCTGTCGCCGGCCGAACAGGCTCGCGAAGTCGCGAAGGTCAAGCGTTTCGAATCGGGCGTCGTGCGTGATCCGATCACCGTCCCGCCGCAAATGAAAGTGTGCGACGTGATCGCGCTGTCGCGCCAGCATGGCATTTCGGGTTTCCCCGTCGTCGAAGGCTCGCAGCTGATCGGCATCGTGACGAACCGCGACCTGCGCTTCGAAACCCGTCTGGAAGAGCCCGTGCGCACGATCATGACGCCGCGCGAGCGCCTCGTGACGGTCAAGGAAGGCACGCCGCTCGCCGAAGCGAAGGCGCTGATGCACAGCCACCGTCTGGAGCGCGTGCTGGTCGTCAACGACGCGTTCGAACTGCGCGGCCTGATGACCGTAAAGGACATCACGAAGCAGACGGAGCACCCGGACGCCTGTAAGGACGAGCACGGCAAGCTGCGCGCAGGCGCCGCTGTCGGCGTCGGCCCGGACAACGAAGAGCGCGTGTCGCTGCTGGTGCAGGCGGGCGTGGACGTGGTCGTCGTCGATACCGCGCACGGCCATAGCAAGGGCGTGCTGGAACGTGTCCAGTGGGTCAAGAAGAACTTCCCGCACGTCGAGGTGATCGGCGGCAACATCGCGACGGCTGACGCGGCCAAGGCGCTCGTCGAGTACGGCGCGGACGGCGTGAAGGTCGGCATCGGCCCGGGCTCGATCTGCACGACGCGTATCGTCGCGGGTGTCGGCGTGCCGCAGATCTCGGCGATCGCGAACGTGTCGGCGGCGCTCAAGGGCTCGGGTGTCCCTGTGATCGCGGACGGCGGCGTGCGCTTCTCCGGAGACGTCAGCAAGGCGCTGGCGGCGGGCGCGAATGCCGTGATGATGGGCAGCATGTTCGCCGGCACGGAAGAGTCGCCGGGCGACGTGTTCCTGTATCAGGGCCGCCAGTACAAGTCGTATCGCGGCATGGGCTCCGTTGGCGCGATGAAGGACGGCGCGGCCGACCGCTACTTCCAGGACAACTCCGCGAACATCGACAAGCTGGTGCCGGAAGGCATCGAAGGCCGCGTTGCCTACAAGGGCTCCGTCGGCGCGATCCTGTTCCAGCTGATCGGCGGCGTGCGCGCGTCGATGGGCTATTGCGGCTGCCGCACGATCGACGAACTGCACGAGAAGGCCGAGTTCGTCGAGATCACGGCGGCGGGGATGCGCGAATCGCACGTGCATGACGTGCAGATCACGAAGGAAGCGCCCAACTACCACGTGGACTGATCGCCGATGAAGCCGCTGCTGCGTGCCGTACTGATCATCGATGCGTTGTTGCTGCTGGCGTTCGGGCTGCTGTTCTTGCTCACGCCATGGAAATCGTTGTACGACGCGCTGCAGCTGGTGCAGACGGACCCTGTGCTGGTCGGGCAGGGCGCGGGGGTTGCGCTAATCGGGCTCGCATGGCTCGCGTTGCATGCGTCGATCGACGGCGCGATGACGGCAACGGTGGCGAAGGTCGTCGGCCATGTGAACTGGCTGACGGGCGCGCTGATGCTGGTCTGGCTGGTCGGGCTGCATACGCCGCCAATGACGGGTTTGGGCCAGCTGGCGGCGGCGCTGACGGGCGTCGTGCTGTTCGTGATCGGCCTCGGCGGCGTGAGGCTGGCCAGCGCCGTGCGCCGGCGCGATCGGCTGGCGGCTGCCGCCCTCGCGCAGCGCGCCGGCCGTGCGGCGTCCCGCGACGCCGAAAACGACGCGCGCAAGGCCGGGCGCGAGCGCGAGGCGGCCCGCCCGGGTGTCGTATATCCCGCGAGCGGAGCGCATGTCGAGCCGGCGCCAGGCGCAGCGCGTTCCGTGAATGCGGCGACCACGGTGCGCCCCGTCGAGCCGGGTCTGACAGCGGCTGCGCCGCGCTCCATGATGCCGGAGGCGGCGGCTGCCGCGAGCGAAGACGCGCTGGCCCATGAACGCGCGGCGCAAGCGCACGACGATGCCGCTGCGCGCGAGCGCGCGGCAGCCGCCCGCGACGAAGCCGATGCGCGTGCCGCGCAAGCGAAGTCCGGCACGCCCCGGCCGCCGTTTCATGGCTGACACGCGTCACGTCAAGCTCACTGCCGAAACAACTGGAATCCGTCTGCGCGCAGTTCTTTTATCGGCTTTTCCGACGACGGCTCGCTGCGATGCGCAACCCATGTGGTCGATGGCGTTCAGGCCGTTCGAGCCGGTCCGTTTTGAATACAACGCCGCCTTGTCGCAGTGCGACTCGCGCGGCTTTCCCTATCCGTTCTTTTTAGATTCCGTCCGCTGCCATGCATGACAAGATCCTGATTCTCGACTTCGGTTCGCAAGTCACCCAACTGATCGCACGCCGCATCCGTGAAGCGCACGTGCTGTCGGAAATTCATCCGCACGACGTCAGCGACGAGTTCATCCGCGAATTCAAACCGAAGGGCATCATTCTGTCCGGCGGCCCGAATTCGGTGACGGAGAGCGACACGCCGCGCGCGCCGCAAGCGGTGTTCGAAGCGGGCGTGCCTGTGCTCGGCATCTGCTACGGCATGCAGACGATGGCCGAGCAGCTCGGCGGCAAGGTCGATACCGGCCATCTGCGCGAATTCGGCTACGCGGAAGTGCGCGCGCGCAATCACACGAGCTTCCTCGACGGCATTCAGGACTTCGCGACGCCCGAAGGCCACGGCATGCTGAAGGTGTGGATGAGCCACGGCGACAAGGTGCTGGAGATGCCCGCGGGCTTCCAGCTGATGGCATCGACGGAATCGTGTCCGATCGCCGCGATGGCCGATGAAGCGCGCCATTTCTATGGCCTGCAATGGCACCCGGAAGTCACGCATACGGTGCAGGGCCGCGCGATGCTCGAACGCTTCGTGCTGAAGATCTGCGGCGCGAAGCCCGATTGGGAAATGGGCAACTACATCGACGAAGCCGTCGAGAACATCCGTAAGCAGGTCGGCGACGAGCACGTGATTCTGGGCCTGTCGGGCGGCGTGGATTCGTCGGTGGCGGCGGCGCTGTTGCATCGCGCGATCGGCGATCAGCTGACCTGTGTGTTCGTCGATCACGGCCTGCTGCGCCTGAACGAGGCCGAGCAGGTGATGTCGATGTTCGCGGACAACCTCGGCGTGAAGGTGATCCATGTCGACGCAAGCGAAGCGTTCATGTCGAAGCTCAAAGGCGTGACCGATCCGGAAGCGAAGCGCAAGATCATCGGCGCGGAGTTCGTCGAAGTGTTCCAGGCGGAAGCCGGCAAGCTGACGGACGCGAAATGGCTCGCGCAGGGCACGATCTATCCGGACGTGATCGAGTCGGCGGGTAAGGGCAAAAAGGCTGCGCACACGATCAAGAGCCACCACAACGTCGGCGGGCTGCCGGAAACGCTGAACCTGAAGCTGCTCGAGCCGCTGCGCGAACTCTTCAAGGATGAAGTGCGCGAACTGGGCGTGAAGCTGGGCCTGCCGCCTTCGATGGTGTATCGCCATCCGTTCCCCGGCCCCGGCCTCGGCGTGCGGATTCTCGGCGAAGTGAAGCGCGAGTACGCGGACCTGCTGCGTCGCGCGGACGCGATCTTCATCGAGACGCTGCGCACGTTCATCGACAAGGATACGGACAAGTCGTGGTACGACCTCACGAGTCAGGCGTTCGCGGTGTTCCTGCCGGTGAAGAGCGTGGGCGTGATGGGCGATGGCCGCACGTATGAGTACGTGGTCGCGCTGCGCGCGGTGCAGACGCTCGACTTCATGACCGCGCATTGGGCGCACCTGCCGCACGATCTGCTGGGGCATGTGTCGAACCGGATCATCAACGAAGTGCGCGGTATCAATCGTGTGGTGTACGACATCTCGGGCAAGCCGCCTGCGACGATTGAGTGGGAGTAAGGCGGCAAAAATTATCGCTGTAAATCGAAGGCATACGATATACATCGAATGATTCGCGCGAGTTCGGAGCGGGTGCGTGTTGGCCCGTAAGCCCGGGCAAGTGTACGAAAGCGGCAGGGGTTCGTCGGCGGCGGGGTAAGCCGGAGCGCGGGAAGGGGCGGACATACGCTCGTTACTGCCCCTGTGTACGAACTCCCCGCTTGGCACTTGCAGTGGGCAAACCCAAGCCGCGCATCCGGCCCGCAGCGACCGGCCCGGACCGATTGCCTTGAAATGGTCTTCCAGACCTCGCTTTCCTCTGGTGGTGCGCAAAATAAAGACGCGAGAGCACGCAGCGAATCGCCGTGCTTGCTTGTCCTTCGCAACCCTGACGAAGACGCTGCCTGTTGTATAAGCTGCTTCAATCATCTGCAGCGCCCGTACCTTTGATTCTCGCCCGCTTAACGTCTACAACAAAGGATGGTCGGCGATGTTTTTTCGGCTGGATTCCACCCGCAGACGAGGCGCAAATGAGCTATCAACTGATGGGCAGCATCCTCGAGGTCTGCGAATGCAAGGTGCTGTGTCCGTGCTGGATTGGCGAAGATCCCGATAACGGCATTTGCCGCAGCGCGATCGCTTACCACTATGAGCAAGGCACGATCGACGGCGTCGATGTGTCGGGGGTGACGGTCGCATTCGCGGCATTCATTCCCGGCAACGTGCTGAAAGGCGGGTGGCGCGTCGCGATGTTCGTCGACGCGCGCGCGAGCGATGCGCAATTCGACGCGCTGGTGAGCGTGCACCGCGGCGAACGCGGCGGACCGCTCGCGGATATCGTCAAGTTGATTGGCGAACTGATCTCGATAGAACGCGCGTCGATCGAATACACGGTTGTCGACGGCAAGGGCAGGATGAAGGTCGGGGAAACCATCGAGGCCGAATTGGAGCCATATCGCGGTCCAACCGGCGAGCCGACGAAACTCGTTGAAAGCATCTTCTCGACAATACCCGGATCGCCCGCCTTCGTCGGCCGGGCGAATTCGTTTCGCCTGCGGCACGAAGCGCTCGATCTCGATCTCAACTTGACGGGGCACAACGCCATTCAGGGATCGTTTAGCTTCACGTCGTGAAGATGCGCGTTCGCTCACGGCTTTTTACGTCGCTCTTTGTCGCGTTGACGGCGAGCGCGTGGATCGCGCTTTGGTCGTGGGACGCGGGGCCGTATGCGCGCTATCTGCATCACGTGAGCTGGACCGAGCTGCCGGGCGTCGCCGCGATGTGCCGCGCGGTGCCAGGCGCGGGCATCACGCTCGCGGCGTCACTGCACAGCGTAGCATGGCTGCTGATGATCGCGGCGATGATGCTGCCGACCGCCTTCCCGCTCTTCGATACCTTCAGGCGTATGACGCTTTCGCGCGCAAGCCGGCGCGCCCTGATCGCGTTGCTGATTGCCGGTTACGCGACAGCGTGGTCAGCGTTCGGCCTCGTTGCGCACGCTTTCGATGCAGCGCTCCATCGCCTCGCGGAGCAATCGCCGACGCTGGTCGCGGATGGCTGGTTGATCGGCGCTGCGACCGTCGCGCTGGCGGGCCTCTATCAGTTCAGCAGCCTCAAGCACCGGTGTCTCGACAAATGTCGCTCGCCGCTCATGTTCGTCACTGAGCATTGGCACGGCCGAAGCCCGCGCCGCGAGAGCTTCCTGCTCGGCGTGCGTCACGGCGTCTTCTGCGTCGGCTGCTGCTGGGCGCTGATGTTGCTGATGTTCGCGATCGGCTCAGGAAGCGTCGGCTGGATGCTGGCGCTCGGTGCGATCATGGCGGCCGAAAAGAACATGCGCTGGGGGAGGGCGATCGGCAAGCCGCTCGGCGTCGCGTTGATTGCGTGGTCCGCGTGGATCGTCGTGCAGAACGCCCGCGTTGCCTGACGCGGGTTCCGGGCATCATGTCGCCGGGCGCGGCCTTGCGCCGCGGAAGGCCGATCAAACGACATGCACGGGACCTGTGGCACGCTTTGGCATTCTTTCCATAGTCCGGCCCGGCTGGCCGCTCAAGCCCGCGAGATGCTCTCGGCGTGTATCAAGCGCAGCGTCACCCGCAGGCGTCTTCATGAAACGAAACGTATGACGCAAGCCGGATGGGCAGTACCGCCACGGTTCGATGCGGGCAAGGGATGCCACGAACCGCGTCTTCTTGTGAGCCTCACGTGTTTGATCCATGAGCCAATTGCGGGGCGGCATCAAAGGCAGGATGTATGAATTCGAATTCAGGGTTTGGAATAGCTGCCCGCGTGCTTTGGCAGCGCGTCGGACACATGAATCCACGGCAATTTCTGTGACATCCAGGTATGGTGTTCAGGAGGAACCTGCTCAGGCACGTCGAGACTGCACGTCGATATATCGATCTCGCCGGGGAAATCATCGTGTTGGTAGGTTAGAGGCGTGCCGCAGTCCGGGCAGAACGCTCGCAAGACTGCTTTGCTGCTTGCGAAGCTTCTTGGTTCGCCATCGACGAATCGAAACCCGGATTGCCTGACGCTGAACCAGGCGACGAACGGCGAAGCCGATGCGCGGCGACAGTCCGTGCAGTGGCAGATGGTGGAGTCGAAGGGCGTACCCGAGATCTCATAACGGACCTTTCCGCAAAAGCAGCCGCCTTTGAGCATTGCGCCCTCCGTAGCGAATCAGTCGCCCGCCGCGCAACGATCGTATGCGCCCGGTCATTATAGAGTTCAGCACTAAAGATGCAGTGGTCGATGGCGATGTCGACTGTCAGCGATAAAAAATGACGGCCTCGGCCGACCAGCGTCGCTTTTCGCGTTCGGTAACAAAACTGGCGATGGCGAATTGTGCACGCATATCGGGCGGAAATCGGCCAGGTATGGACGTTTGGGCGCACAGTCGGACAGACGTTTGAACGTCGTGTCCGCCGTCGTAACGGGAATTCGGCCGCGACTACTGTGTGTTCTTCCTGTAGGTGCCCGCTCCAGGTGACCGCATGGAACAGAGGCAGTTGACTCGTGCACGCCGTCATTCGTCCGCAGGCATGGACGGTTATGACCGCCGATCTGCGACGGAACGCACACCGATGCCTTTGAGTCATGCCTTTGAGTCGCAGAACAAAGCCGAAAACGTCGACATTAAATGTCACCATTGCGCTTTTGCATGGATCGTTCTCGCCTCTGTGTCCTCTTCGCCCATGAGTTGGTGATCTACACGGAGCCGCGTAAGAGCGGCGCCAATCAAGCGGTCAAGGGCCAACCCGGTCGTCTATTACACGCTGTGCGGCGCTGAACCCTGTCGTCAAGGCGTCGTCCTCCGTGTCGAAGACGCGGTTTCCATCCGTGACGAGCCGAATCGGTACGCCTATCGGTCTTCTCGGGTCCGCCGTGCAGATGCTCACCACTGCAACGTACCCGACCGGGGGCCCATATGTGAATTCGCTCGACACCGCCCGCACAGACTCAAGCCTTACGGTGACCTCAAAGCCTTTGTACGAGTACGTTTTTTCCATTGATTCACTCCCTGCCTGGCAGACCGCGAGCCGGTCTCTTTCTACGGCACCGTAAACCAAACGCCAGCAACAAAGTTAAAGATGCTGGTCGGAAAAATCAATAGGTTCGGTGCGAAACGGTCGCGCGGATATGCATTGTCCGCAGGCTCTCGCGAGCGCTCGGCATGGTCCCGTTATAGATCACGATTCACAAGGGAGAGTGCGATGACGCAGGAACGGGTTTCGATCGCCTTGTATGGAAACACGGTCGTCAAAAGTTAAGACCGGGCGGCCGTGGGGTTCTCCAAAGGATCGCGGCTTTCGACCTGTCGCGCGCCCTGCTGCAGTCCCGTATTGCGCACGGCCTGCAGGGCCGGCGTGTCGAGCGCGTGGTCGTACAAATATCCCGGCACAAAGCGTGCGGCCGATCCCAGTTCGCGCACCACCTCCATCATCAGCAGCGCGAAATCGCGGCAGGTGCTGCCGCGCCCGCATCATCAACGGATGAAGAGCCGGCCGGAACCGGTGCGCGCCCGCCGTGCTTAGGGGATTTTTGCAGTAGTTGATATATCATCTACATGTGCAAATCGACCCCTGAAATTTGACGCGGTCACGCATTCTAATGCGCGCCTTGACGTCGTAATTTTGCGCTTGAAACAGCAATTAAACCGTCACTGGCGACCTCCTGTCGCATACTAACTTCTTACATTTACAATATAGTTGATATGTCAAGTGTATGAGGAGCAGAATTGAAATCGGCGTTGGCAACACTGGCTGCCGCTGCGGCATGCGTGGCCGGACTGGCTGGCTGCGTGACACCGCAGACATACGACGACGTGCATGTGAGCGACTGGACACGCGAGCGTATCGAGCAGCAGTTTCCTGAAGGGACAACGAAGAAGCACGTTTTCGCGGAGCTGGGTGGCCCCTTCGAAGACCACTCTGGGAATGGCGTCACGCGCTGGGACTACGTCGGTGGCGTATCCAGCCAGCGTCACGTCTGGTTCTTGTTCCGTGACGGAAAGCTGGTCGAGAAGCAATTTGTCAATTTCTGAACGACAACCGCTGCATGAAGGACCTTGCAAGGCAGGGTAAAGATATCTCGATGCCAAGACATTGCCTCACACGTTCCGGTGCGGGATAGGTAGGAACCGCCAGCCGCGAACGGAATCGGGCGTGCGCCGAGCAAGCCATTTATACGATATAAGGCGTCGCTACCGGAAGCAGGTTCAGTCGCATCGACATGCGCAACTTCAAAAGAGAAGACGGCGTCGCCGGTCGGGCATTCGTAAGACGTAACGCATTCCGGCTCAGGCCGACGCGCGTTGACGAGCACTGGCGGCTGGCAACTACCCATGCGTCGATGGCGGTGAAACACGACAACTGACTGGTACGGGAGGGCGAGCGACCTCAAGGATGTCGGATTCCGCCAACGTTCCAACGACGTGACTGCGCCAGTCGAGAACCGTCAGGCAGGCGCTTCGCTCATTCAACAGCAGTAAAAAGGCGGTGCCGAGCGTATCGGTGTCCAGGACAGCACTGACGTCGGTGACCATGATCTCGCTGACACACTGCAGGTCCGTACGCGACGTTGCCAGATACTGCTCCCAGGCAGCAGTCAGTTGTTCGCGCGTCACCATTCCAACGAGATATTGATCGCTGTCCACCACGGGAAACGCGTGCATGCTGTTGAACTCCAGCAGTTCCAACGCGGCTGGCACCAGTGTTTCAGGCGTCACAACGAATGGCGAATGCATGACTTTTTCGCAAGTCAGACGGCTCCAGTCGTCATGGTTGGCCTGCTCGTGCCACGATTTCGTCAATTCGCCCAGCCGCGAATGGTCTGTCCGGTTTTGCGACGCGACCGCGTCCGGTCGTTGAAGACGGGCGCGCGGCGCGTTTCTTCTGAAAGCGGCACGCAACCACCGGTGAATCTTTCCCAAATCTAACATGACGCCCATTCCACAATCCGGCTGGGGCCGACCCTCACTATCTAGCAACTGACGTACCGCCCGTCTTGAGAGACGGAGGGCGACGAAATCCACATGTCGCCGAAATTTTCGCGAATCAAGGTGACGGATATGACGTGTCGATCATCTGCATCCCGAGACCATAACGATGGCTCAGGTGATGCGTGAGTGCCTGGCCAATGCCTTCGGGTTCGACGGGTCTGCCGGGCAGAATCTGAATGCTCTACGCGACGATCTCGAAGCGATCCTTAAAGTGGTCGATGCAAAGTCCCCGCGGACAAAGACGTCAAGGATACCGGCTACGGGCGACGACTTCTGAGCATCGCATTTGATGCACTCGTCATGGTGCGTCCTGGCGCTCGTGTACCTCACTCCCGCGACTCGTTTGAATGGCGGTTTTGCTCCCGCTGAGAGGACGATCTCGCAGCGCTGACCGATACCGCATGACGTGTCCCATGTCACCGACCGACATCCGAACGCCCGACCGATCGAAACCCGGTCATTAACGTTACCAGGCACTCCAGACCGACACATGTCTGTCCCGGCTTGTTCCCGTCCCAGGCCTTGCCACAAGGACGCGTGCTCACGCAGCGGGCGCCGATGGCATGGCAGTTGCGAAAGTCGCCGCGAGCTGTCACCTGAGACGCGGCTAGTGCAGTCTTGCCGCCTCGTGCCGGCTCCTGACAATTCCGACTACTGGAGACAACGATATGGAAGGGCATTCGCAGGTCCAGGTATTGGGCATCGATGCGGGCGGTACGATGACCGACACCTTCTTTGTGCGCGCCGATGGACGATTCGTCGTCGGCAAGGCACAGAGCAACCCCGAGGATGAGTCACTCGCGATCCTCAACTCGTCGCAGGATGCGTTGGCTCACTGGAAGCGCGACGTCGACCAGGTCTATCCGGAGCTCGTCACGTGCGTGTACTCCGGCACTGCGATGCTCAATCGTGTCGTGCAGCGCAAAGGACTCGACGTCGGCCTTCTGGTGAACAAGGGCTTCGAGCATGTTCATTCGATGGGCCGCGCGATCCAGAGTTACCTCGGCTATGCGCTGGAGGAGCGGATCCATCTGAACACCCACCGCTACGACGAGCCGCTCGTGCCGTTGTCGCGAACCCGCGGCGTCACCGAGCGTACCGATGTACAGGGCGATATCGTCATTCCGCTGCGGGAGGGCGAGGTGCGGCAGGCAGCGCGGGAACTCGTCGCGTCCGGGTCGAAGGCCATCGTCATCTGCCTGCTCCAATCCCACAAGAATGGAACCAGCGAGCAGCAGGCACGCGATGTGGTGCGCGACGAACTGAAGGCATTGGGCGTCGATATTCCGGTGTTCGCATCGGTGGATTACTACCCCCAGCGCAAGGAAAGCCACCGGATGAACACGACCGTGCTCGAAGCCTATGCGGCCGAGCCGTCGCGGCAAACGTTGAAGAAGGTCAGCGACCGCTTCCGCAAGCACGGTGCGAAGTTCGATCTGCGCGTGATGGCCACGCACGGCGGCACGATCAGCTGGAAAGCGAAGGAACTCGCGCGCACCATCGTGTCGGGTCCGATCGGCGGCGTGATCGGCTCGAAGCTGCTCGGCGAGGCGCTCGGCTACGACAACATCGCGTGCTCGGATATCGGCGGCACGTCGTTCGACATGGCGCTGATCACGAAAGGCAACTTCGCGATCGCGTCGGACCCCGACATGGCGCGCCTCGTGCTGTCGCTGCCGCTCGTCACGATGGATTCGGTCGGTGCCGGCGCGGGCAGTTTCGTGCGGCTCGATCCGTACAGCGGTGCAATCAAGCTCGGACCGGATAGCGCGGGCTACCGCGTCGGCACCTGCTGGCCGGACAGCGGCCTCACGACCGTCTCGGTCTCCGACTGCCACGTCGTGCTCGGCTATCTGAACCCGGACAACTTCCTTGGCGGGCAGATCAAGCTCGATGTGAAGCGGGCCCGGGAGCATATCAAGGCGCAAATCGCCGACCCGCTCGGACTGTCGGTCGAAGATGCGGCAGCGGGTGTCATCGAACTCCTCGATTTGCAGCTGCGCGAGTATCTGCGCTCGAATGTCAGCGCGAAGGGCTACAACCCGACCGAGTTTGTGTGCTTCTCATACGGCGGCGCGGGTCCCGTTCATACGTATGGATACACGGAAGGCCTGGGCTTCAAGGACGTCATGGTGCCCGCATGGGCGGCCGGCTTTTCGGCATTCGGCTGCGCGTGCGCGGACTTCGAATACCGCTATGACAAGAGTGTCGACCTGGCGCTGCCGCAGTCCGCGCCCGACGACGAAAAGGCCGGCGCTGCGCAAACGATCCAGAAGGCGTGGTCGGAACTCGCCGCCAAGGTCATCGAGGAATTCCGCATCAACGGCTTCAGCGAAAAGGACGTGATTCTGCGTCCGGGCTTCCGGATGCAGTACATGGGCCAGCTCAACGACCTCGAGATCGAATCGCCGGTTGCGGGCGCATCTGGCCCGCAGGACTGGGATCGCATCGTCGAAGCGTTCGAGGATACGTATGGGCGCGTCTACGCGAGTGCGGCGCGTTCTCCGGAGTTGGGCTTCTCCGTCACAGGCGCAATCATGCGCGGCATGGTGGTCACGCAAAAGCCCGTGCTGCCGGAAGACCCTGAGGGCGGTCCGACGCCGCCGAAGGAAGCGCGCGTCGGCACCCGCAAGCTATACCGGCATAAGCAATGGCACGACGCGGCCCTGTGGAAGATGGAGGCGCTCAAGTCCGGCAACGAAATCACCGGGCCCGCGATCATTGAGTCCGATGCGACGACGTTCGTGGTGCCGAAGGGATTCGCGACCACGCTCGACAAGCACCGCCTCTTCCATCTCAGAGAAGTCAAGTAAGCACGCAAGGAGACAAGCGATGAACATGATGTCCAGCCAGGAAGTCGGCTTTGCCGATCTGCTGAAGAACGGTCAGACGCTGAAGCAGTTTCGCGACGCAATTATTGCCCGTACGGCAGGGACGGGTCACTACAACGGTCTCGACCGGCTCGAATTACGCGAGAGCGATCCTATCCGCTACGAGAAAATGTTCTCGAAGTTGCGCGGGGGACTCGTGCATGCACGCGAAACGGCGAAGAAAATCGCCGCAAGTCCCATCGTCGAACAGGAAGGTGAGTTGTGCTTCACGCTGTACAACGCGGCGGGCGACTGCGTGCTCACGTCGACGGGCATTATCATCCACGTGGGCACGATGGGTGCGGCCATCAAGTACATGATCGAAAACAACTGGGAAGCCAACCCCGGCATCCATCCCGGTGACATGTTTACCAATAACGACTGCTCAATCGGCAACGTGCACCCGTGCGACATCGCGACGATCGTGCCGATCTTCTCGGGCGGCAAGCTGGTCGGCTGGGTGGGCGGCGTGACGCACGTCATCGACACGGGCGCGGTGACACCGGGGTCGATGTCGACAGGGCAGGTGCAGCGTTTCGGCGACGGCTACATGATCACTTGCCGCAAGACGGGTGTGAACGACACGCCGCTGCGCGACTGGCTGCACGAAAGCCAGCGCTCGGTGCGCACGCCGAAGTACTGGATTCTCGACGAGCGCACACGCATCGCCGGCTGTCACATGATCCGTGATCTGATCGAGGAAGTGATTGAAGACGAAGGGCTCGACGCTTACGAGAAGTTCAGCTACGAGGGCATCGAGGAAGGGCGCCGCGGGCTGCAGACCCGCATCAAGGCGATGACGCTGCCCGGCAAGTATCGCAAGGTCGCGTTCGTCGATGTGCCGTACAACCATCCTGATGTGCAGACGTCGTCTGCGTTCGCGAAGCTCGACTCGATCATGCATTCCCCCGTGGAAATGGAGATCCGCAAGGACGGCTCGTGGCGTCTGGACTTCGACGGCGCGAGCCGCTGGGGCTGGCACTCGTACAACGCGCACCAGGTTGCGTTCACGAGCGGAATCTGGGTGATGATGACGCAGACGCTCGTGCCCACGCAACGCATCAACGACGGCGCGTACTACGGCACGGAGTTCCATCTGCCCAAGGGCGCGTGGATGAACCCGGACGACCGCCGTACGGGGCACGCATATGCATGGCACTTCCTGGTCTCGGGCTGGAGCGCGATGTGGCGCGGCCTGTCGCAGGCGTACTTCAGCCGCGGCTATCTTGAGGAGGTGAACGCGGGAAACGCCAATACGTCGAACTGGCTTCAGGGCGGCGGCATCAACCAGGACGGCGACATTCACGCTGTCAACAGCTTCGAGGCGTCGTCGTGCGGCACAGGTGCCTGCGCGATCAAGGACGGCCTCAATCATGCCGCCGCGATCTGGAATCCGGAAGGGGACATGGGCGACATCGAAATCTGGGAAATGGCCGAACCCCTGCTGTACCTGGGCCGCAACGTGAAGGCGAATTCGGGCGGCTATGGCAAATACCGCGGCGGCTGCGGATTCGAAACGCTGCGGATGGTCTGGAAGGCGCAGGACTGGACCATGTTCTTCATGGGCAACGGCTATATGAACAGCGACTGGGGCCTGATGGGCGGCTATCCGCCCGCCACGGGCTACCGTTTCGAGGCGCACCGCACGGGACTGAAGGAACGCATCGCGTTGAGCGAGAGCCTGCCGCTCGGCGGAGACACGAATCCCGATTTCCCCGACTACGAGAATCATCTCAACGCGGGTTCGGTCGTCAAACGCGACCAGCAGTGCATGACCACGGAGGATTGCTATAGCAACTACGACCTCTACCTGAACTATCTGCGAGGCGGGCCCGGCTTTGGCGACCCGCTAGACCGCGAGACGGACGCTATCGAGCGCGACCTCAACAATGCGCTGCTGTTGCCGGAATACGCGCAAAAGGTCTATGGCGCCGTTGCGACGAAGGACGCGCATGGCGTATGGAAAGTGGATGCGAAAGAGACGGCGCTACTGCGCGTCGAGATCCGCAACCAACGCCTCGCTCGCTCGCAGCCGACGCGTGAGTGGATGAAGGGCGAACGCGAACGCATCCTCGTCAAGCACGCGTCGACGCAGGTGCGGCACATGTTCGCAACGAGCTTCGGCCTGTCGAAGAAGTTCGAGCAGCAGTTCCGCGCGTTCTGGGAACTGCCTGATTCGTGGACGCTCATCGAAGACGAACTGGACGTGCCGACTTACGGCTCGAGGTTCCGCATGGACCTGTCGAAGATGCCGGATGTCAAGACCGTCGTGCTGGTCGAAGAGTAACGTCGCACGATCCATCGAAATCAACAGAGAGGCTGGAGATGTCAACTTACACGAAGGAACAGGTCAGGAACATGGTCGACGGCAAGCTCGACTGGGACACGACGTTGCGCATGCTGTCGATGCCCAAGGACAGCGAGCGCTTTCAGATGTACATCGACGCATTACAGCAGAAGACGGGCTGGAAAGATCGCATCGTGCTGCCGCTCGCACCGCATCTCTATATCGTGCAACAGTCGGCGACGAAGAAGTGGGTCACGCAGTGCGATTGCGGCCATGTTTTCTGCGACTATCGCGAGAACTGGAAGCTTCACGCAAACATCTTCGTGCGCGAGTCCGAAGAAGCCATGGATGAAGTCTACCCGCGGCTGATGGCGCCTGACACACAATGGCAGGTGTACCGCGAGTACTACTGTCCGACCTGCGGCACGATGCACGATGTCGAAGCTCCGACGCCGTGGTATCCCGTGATCCACGACTTCGAGCCGGATATCGACGCCTTCTACACGGAGTGGGTCAAGCTGCCCGTTCCCGAGCGCGTCGATTGACCTGAGATGTGACGCCGGCACGCCGCCTGCCGTTGGCGGCTTTGCCGGCGCTTTTCGAAGCACGGCGTTCGATTTCCGGCCGTTCGATTTTCGGACGGCCGGATCGTTTTCAGACACTAACGACCAGACGTTGCGGCAGCGAGGAGGCCGTCGGCTTGCCGGGGCGGCTGGCGCAGGCATTGCTTTCAGGAACTGCCGCGACGCCCGAAGGCGGTGCGTATCGGAGTACGATGCACAGGTGGGAGCCCCGCGAACGGCCCTGGCCGGGCATCCTTAAAAAGCTAATGAAAAGGCCGGTTGCACGGCGTCACGGTCCGCATCGACGTGAGCCGTCGGGAGACACACATGCAACAGACAGGCACGCCGATGGACTGGTTTTCCAGTCCGCAGCATGACGCCAGCATCATGGCAGCATGGGAGCATCTGGTAGGCGGAGGCGAATGGCATTCCTCCGACGTGCGCAGTGTCGTTGACGATTCCTGGCAACGCTGCCTCGTTGGCCATGTCAACCCGGGTGTCGACAGGGCGCCGCCTGCCGTCGCCGAAGTCCAGCTGATGCAGTGGCGGGACGCAAGTGCACGGCTTGTCAGTGCGAGCCTCCCCCTGATGCAGCAAACGCGCGAATTGCTGTCGCAGACGGGTACGGTGATGCTGCTCGCCGACCCGGACGGACTGATCCTTCAGCATGAAGGCGACATGCGGATCCTGGAGCCGGCGAGCGAAGTCGGACTGGTACCCGGCTGCAACTGGACTGAACTGAACTGCGGGACCAACGCAATAGGGACTGCGCTCGCGCTCAAGCAGGCCGTGCAGATTCACGGTGCCGAACATTTCTGCGCCGGTATCAAAGGCTGGACCTGTTCTGCCACGGTGATCCGCGATCCGATGGATGGCCATGTACTCGGCGTAATCGACGTGTCCGGTCTCGCGGACACATACAGCCGGTACAGTCTTGCGTTGACGGTATCGCTGGCGGGACGGATCGAAAGCCGTCTGGCGAAGGATGCGATGGAGCGGCGTCTGCGTCTGCTGGATCGCTGTGCTTCCGGGTTTGGGTCACATGTGTCTGACGCAATCCTTGTCGTCGATGACAAGGGGCGGCTCGTCAAGGCGAACCCCCAGGTCGTGCCGGCGCTGCGTCGCCTTGGTTTTGACGTGCATCTCGATGCGGGCTTCGTGTTGCCCGGACTGGACGCGACAGCCGATCATCCTCTGACTGCGAATGCGCCGCCGTGGTTGCACTACGCGCATGTCGAATCGCTGCGTGAAGGCGCGACGGTGTTGGGGTTCGTGGTCGTGATACGAGGGACGGGCAACGTGCGCGGCGCGATGTCGTCGGCAGGCGGGCGCGACAAGTTGCGCAGCGCGTACAGCGGGTCCGGCGCATTCGAGCGGATCATCGGCGACAGCCGCACCTTGCGCGCTGCCGTCGACAAGGCGCGCCAGCTTGCGCCGTCGAAAGTCCCCGTTCTTCTTCTCGGCGATACGGGCGTCGGCAAGGAACTCTTCGCGCAAGGCATCCATCAGGCGAGCGAGCGCGCTGAGGGGCCGTTTGTCGCGCTCAACTGCGGCGGATTGTCGAGAGACATGCTGGCGAGCGAACTGTTCGGATACGCGGAGGGAGCCTTTACGGGCGCGCGCAAGTCGGGGGCGGCCGGCAAGATCGAGGCGGCCGACGGCGGCACGCTTTTCCTCGACGAGATCGGCGAAATGCCGCTTGATATCCAGCCCCATCTGCTGCGTGTTCTCCAGGAAAACGAGATTTACAGGCTTGGGGAAAATACGCCGCGCAAGGTGAATTTCCGGCTCGTCGCCGCCACTCACCGCGACCTGAAAGATGCGATTGCCAAAGGGACGTTCCGAATGGATCTGTTCTACCGGATCGCGGTGACGACGGTGTCGATACCGAGTCTGCGAGAGCGCAGCGACGATCTGCCGACGCTCATCGCGTACTGGCTCGGGCATCTTTGCGATTGTTATGGGTTGCCGCCCAAGTCATTCGACACGCAAGCGTACGCGTGCCTGTTGAATTACGCGTGGCCCGGCAATGTGCGCGAGCTGCGTAATGCGATCGAGGGTGCGCTGCTGCTCGCGGAAGGTAGCACCATAACAGTGGAGAAGTTGCCTGCCGAGGTGGGCGCCGCCGTTCCCACGGCGGTCCAACTTGTGCAACGGGAGTTGGCCGAACCGGTCATGGCGACGGGCGATTCGCTCAAGAACGCGGAAGCCGAACATATTCGTCGCGCGCTTGCTCGCTGCGAAGGCAATCTGACGCGAGCTGCTGCTCAACTGGGCATCGCCAAAAGCACGCTTTACGAAAAGCTCCGCCGATACGACCTCGTTGCCGCCGTGAGCGATGTGCGCAGGCGTGGAACGCCAAGGTGTTCAAATCTGTGACGACGGATGCAGGACATTCAGGATCGCCTCGCTGTCCGGGGTGGGCGACCTGTCCGCGTCAGGGTGGAAACTGCCGTCGTCGCGGTTCAGGCAGCGCGCGCAAGCGTATTGAATGTCGGTCGTGCGATGGGCGGCGGGTACACGCGCCATGATTTGTCGCCGTGTCGGAAAAAGACGATTTCTAAAGCCCTGGAAGGCTGCGATACGCGCACGCACCTGTAGCCAGATACGGGACCGATTGTTCCGGGCACGCGGGAAACGTGAATCGAGATTGCCTGTGCGGAGCCAAACCACTTCTCGACCTGTCTGCGCAGTGAAAATGTATCGTCTTTCATGACCGTCTCCTTGTCGCCTCGCCCCGGTCGGATAGCCTTGCGGCTTCCGTTGCAGTGTTGAAGGGCAGTGCCCCTGCTCATTTAAAAGCAACTGATATGCCCAGCCGATTCGCTGGCGCGATGTGTCGAGGCGGCGCTTTGCGCGGTGGACTGAAGTGAGGACTGCGCGGGCAGATGGACGGCCCAACCGTACGGTTTTCGGTCGTTCGCACGAACATCGGTACGATCTGCGGACACTTGTCGGCTTTCGGCAAGTGAGGCGTCAGTTGTTCGTACGTTTGATGGGACGTCGGACGTCGCCCCCGTTGCGCGCATGTGCGAGCGCACTTTGACATAAGTTCACAGCGCCTTGCCGCCGCAGTGCGATCATCCGGCACATCAACTCGCCGTCGTCGACGGCTCATCAACGACGGTTTCGTCGCGGCGAAGGACATGATCGAATGACGCCATCACAAGACATCGACGGGCTGTACGCCGCGGCCGAGCAGGCTTTTTTTTCCGGCAATCATGACACTGCGCGAACGCATGCCGATGCCGTTCTGCACGCGCAGCCCGAGCATGCCGCGGCGCTGCATCTGCGCGGCCTGATTGCGCTCGAAGCGAAAGAGCCGGGCGGCGCGGCCCACTGGATCGAGCACGCGCTACGCGTGCGGCCCGATCCCATCTTCTGCAACAGCCTCGCCGTCGTGCAGATCCGCTCGGGCGCGCTGGCCGACGGTGCGGCGAGCGCGCAGCGCGGCCTCGAACTGGCGAGCCGTCTCCCCGCCGTGTCGATCGACACATCGGTTCTCGCCTTCAATCTCGGTGTCGCGCTGCAATTGAACGACGACATGGAAGCGGCCGAACAGGCGTACGGCAGCGTGCTCGCCTCGAACCCTGCGCACTCCGGCGCACATAACAATCTCGGACTCGTGCTGAACGCGCTCGGCGATGTCGAGGCGGCGATTGTCCATCATCGGCGCGCATACGAACTCGATCCGTCCAACCTTGAAGCGCGCAGCAACATGGGCCACATGATGCTCGCGGCGGGCCGATATGAAGAGGCGTGGCCGCACTTCGAGTACCGCTGGGCCGCGTTAGGCAACAATCGCGGCGAGCGCGGCGCGCGGCCGTCGGAATTGCCCGTGCCGCAGTGGCTCGGCGGCACGGCGGCCAAGCAGGACGGACGGCTTTTCATCGTGTACGAACAAGGTCTCGGCGACGCGTTGCAGTTCTGCCGCTTCTTTCCACTTGCCCTCAGCCATTTCCCGACGGTCGGCTTCAACTGCCCGCAGCCGTTGCGGCGGCTGTTCGAGGATTCGTTCGGCGCACGCTATCCACAGTTGAAGCTGTTCGACGATATCCCGTCCGACTGGCGCGATTGGGACTGGCATTCGCCGATGCTCTCGCTGCCGATGGCGCTCGGCATTGGTCTGCAGCATCTCGCGTCGGCGCCTTGCCGTTATCTGCGCGCCGACCCGCAGCGCGCCGGCTATTGGCGCGAGCGTCTCGCGCAGGTTGCGCCGCGGGGCGTGCCGAGGGTCGGCATCGTGTGGGCGGGCGGGAAGATCAATGCGCATATGGACGGGATGCGCAGCATCCCGCCGGCGCAGATCGAGCGTCTGCTCGCCTCGCCTCGCGCGCATTGGATCAGCTTGCAGAAAGCGGATGATGCCGCGAAAGAACTCGCGCCCGCGCATCGTCCGAACGTGACCGACTGGATGAGCGAGATCACGGATTTCGCCGATACGGCAGCGCTCGTCGAATCGCTCGATCTGGTGATCGCCGCCGATACATCGGTTGCGCATCTCGCGGCGGCGATGGGCAAGCGCGTGTGGCTGCTGAACCGTTACGCGGGATGCTGGCGTTGGCTGCGCGGGCGCGCCGACAGTCCGTGGTATCCGGGCCTGCGGCTCTTCAATCAGGCCGAGCGCGGCAACTGGGCCGACGTGCTCGCAAAGGTGATCGATGCGCTGGAGGCGGAGTTCTCCGCGCGCGAGCCACACTAGCAACACCAGCGCGCGCCGAAAGCAACACGCGGCGCATACGATGCGCCGCGTTCCTGCGATGCGATCCGCGATGGCGGGCCGCAACGCCGATGCCGAAATCAGATCGCCACTTCGGGCGGTGCCTGGCGGAACAGGCGCGTGATCCAGCACAGATACACGACACCGAGCACGAACCACACGGCGCCGAGCACGAGCGCGGTCTTTTCGAGGCTCGCGAGCAGCCAGATATCGGCGACTGCGCCGATCAGCGGAAACACGAGTCCGCCGAGCACGCCGATCTTGCGCTCACCGTGATTGCCCGACAGATACAGGCGAATCACGCACAGATTGACAGCCGTGAAGGCGAGGAACGCGCCGAAGTTGATGAACGACGTCGAGGTGGCGACATCCAGCTTCAGCGCGATCAGTCCGACGATGCCCGCAATCGCGATGTTGATCGCGGGCGTCTTGAAGCGCGGGTGGATGAAGCCGAAGATGCGCCTGGGCAGGATTTCGTCGCGGCCCATCGCATAGAGCAGACGGCCGACGCTCGCCTGCGCCGAGATGCCCGACGCGAACTGCGCGAGGATGAGACCCGCGAGAAACACCGTCACGAAGATATCGCCGCCGATCATCTTCGCGACTTCGAACGCAGCCGAGTCCGTGTCCTTGAACTCGACGCCGGGGTGGGCGAGCTGCATCGTGTAGGCCGCGATCACGAAGATCGCGCCGCCGATCAGCGCGATCAGCAGGATCGCGCGCGGCATGTTCTTTTTCGGATCGATGGTTTCTTCCGTCAGCGTCGAGACGGCGTCGAAGCCGAGGTACGAATACGCGGCGATCGCGGCGCCCGCCATCGTCGCACCGAACGACACGTGCGGCTTGAAGAACGGCTCCGCCATCGCGATGCCGCCCGGGCCCGCCGCCGCCGATGCATAGTGCCAGCACAGCGCGACGAACATGGCGACGATCGCCAGTTGCACGACCATCAGCACGATGTTGAAGCGCGCCGCGAGTTCGATGCCGACGATGTTCAGGCCGCTCGTCAGTACGATGAACGCGACGATCCAGATCCACGAGGGCACATGCGGAAACGCGGCGTTCAGATACGCGGCGCCGATCAGCCAGATCACCATCGGCAGGAAGAAGTAGTCGAGCAGTGTCGCCCAGCCGATCATGAAGCCCAGATGCGCGTTGAACGTCTTGCGGGTGTACGTGTACGCCGAGCCGGCAACGGGATAGAGCCGCGCGAGCTTGCCGTAGCTGAGCGCCGTGAACGCGATGGCGATCAGCGCGAGCAGATAGGCGAGGGCTGCCGTGTCGTCGCTGGCCTTGGCGAGCACGCCATAGGTGCCGTAGACGATCAGTGGCGCCATATAGGCGAGGCCGAACAGCAGCACGGACGGCAAACCGAGCGTGCGCTTCAGATGGGACGATTCATGGGATGGCGACGATTGCATGATTCCTCCAGGG
Source organism: Paraburkholderia sp. LEh10 (assembly GCF_017814945.1). Taxonomy (GTDB): domain Bacteria; phylum Pseudomonadota; class Gammaproteobacteria; order Burkholderiales; family Burkholderiaceae; genus Paraburkholderia. Next base: position 125,166 of record NZ_JAGIPX010000008.1, on the reverse strand, counting down.
CCAGTGGCAGGCCGATACGGATGTCTTATTGGATCTTGTGGGATGCCTTATGACGGGCATTTCGACGAACGTGAGTCCGCGCGCGCAGAGCGTCAGGCCCCGCGCGACGTGTCTCGGATGGATGGCGAAAAGCGTTTAGCCGGTACGGCGGCGGCGCGCTTCGATCATCAGCGCACGGTGGCCGTCCGACTGTTCGACGGGCACGAGCCCGAGCGGCACGCGTGCGTCATGCAGATAGTTGTAGTGCTCGCGGCTCGCTTCGAGCCGCGCCAGATCGATATGCGACTTCGTGACCGTTTCGCCGCCGCCCAGCTCGATGACGGTCTCACCGAACGGATCGACGAGCGCGGACAAGCCAGGGAAGGTGAGATCGTCGTCGCCTGAGCCGCAGCGGTTCACCATCAGCGCGAACATCTGGTTCTCCATCGCGCGTGCCGTGATCGCGCGCCGATGCACGGGGCCGAACGGGTCCATGTTGCCGTTCGTGACGATCAGCAGGTCGCCGTCGAGCGCGGCGACGGCGCGCGCCGTTTCAGGAAACTCGATGTCGTAGCAGATCAGGAGGCCGACCGTGAGGCCGTTCCACGTGCAGGTCTCGAAGCGCTCGCCCGGCGTGAACACGCCGACGTCCGACGCCCACAGATGCGTCTTGCGATAGCGCAGCGCGATATCGCCGCGTTCATCGATGAGCACCGTCGTGTTGTAGAACCGGCCGCCGTCGCGTTCGGCGAGACCTACGGCGACCGCGACGCCTGCTTGCCGGGCCGCGTCGCGCACGGACGTCAACGCCGGGCCGTCAATGGTCTGCGCGACGTCGGCGACATTCTCGCGGGTCGGAAAGCCCGACAGCGTGGTTTCGGGAAACACGATCAGCTTCGTGCCGCCCGCTGCGTCGGCGCGCCCGATTGTCTCGACGACCTTGCGCGTGTTGTGCGCGACGTCGCTATCGATCAGCGCGAGTTGCGCCAGTTCTACCTGCATGATGCTGCCTCCTTCCAGATGCCTTTCAGCGGCGCGGCGCGCGCTTGCTGTTCGCGTGCTGCGTGCGCCCGTGTACCCGTTCGCGCGACACGTTCGCTGCCGCTTTTCGTAGTGGAGTCGATTATCGGGGTATTATTTTTGTCCGAAAATTACCCACCCGGGTTACCCTCAGCGGAGGACACGATGGACTTCGAATGGCGAGATCTCGCTTTTCATCGGGAGATCGGCTCGGCCATCGATGCCCTCGATGGTCCGCATTTCTGGGCGCGCCTCACGCGCGTGCTCGAACGGCACATCGGTTTCGACAGTTGGGTGGCGCTGCGTTTTGCGCGCGACGCCGCACCGCTCGTGCTCGCCGAGCAGGCGATGCCCGACGGCAAGCTCGACCTGATGTTCCAGGATTATCTGATCGCGCTTTACCAGCTCGATCCGTTCTATCTCGCCGCATTCGAAACGCAGGCGTCGGGCTTTTATACGCTCGCCGACGTCGCGCCCGACAACTTCCGGATGACCGAGTATTACCAGCGGTACTTCAGGAAGAACATCGTCGGCGATGAGGTGCATTTCAACGTCGTGATCGATCGCGATTACACGATGGGCTTCTCGCTCGGCAAGACGAGCAAATACGATGAGCGCGAAATCGCGCTGCTTACGTTGTACTCGCCGTGGGTGCTGGCCCTGATGCAACAGCGCTTGCGCTTCGAAAAGTTCGCAGTGGAAGAGACGCCGCACGCGACGGAAAGCGAAGCGCCCGATCTGCATGCGCGCTTCGGCATGCTCACGGGCAAGAGCGGGCGCGGCGCGTTGACGGCCCGCGAAATCGAAGTGGCGATGCTATCGTTGAGCGGGTTCTCGTCGCGCGCAATTGCGGGGAAGCTGTCGATCTCGTTCGAGACCGTGCGCGCGCACAAGAAGCACATCTATGCGAAGCTAGGCGTCGGCTCGCAGTCCGAACTGTTTGCGATGTTCTACGAGCCGGGGCGGGCCGTCGAGCCGGAGTGATGCGTCGCCATTGCGATGTCAGCGAGGCTCGCCTTGCGCGCAGGCGGCGCACGCGTGAAGCTCGTTGAGCAGCGGCCGGGTCCCGTCGACATTCGGGCCAGCCGCATTCAACACGCTCCGCCTGATCAATAGCGGTCGAGCCGGTTGCCCGCGATGCGCACGCGATCGCCCGGATGCAGATTGCCCGGTGTGCCGACATCGAAGGCCCGCATCGAGCCGTCGTTCAACTGGACGGCGATCCGGTAGCCGCCCGGCGACGATGCGCCCGCCTGCTGTCCCAGCTGGTTGCCCGCGACGGCGCCGCCGAGCACGCCGATCGCCGTCGCGGCATCGCGGCCGTGGCCGCGCCCGAACTGGTTGCCGATCACGCCGCCCACCACGGCGCCGATCACCGTGCCCGCAACGCCGCCCGCCGTCACGGCGCCGGGATTCGCAAGCGGCTGGATCGACGAAACGACGCCGTATTGCTCGCCGTAACCATAGCCCGGTTGCGCCTGCTGATAGCCCTGGCCGTTCTGCCAGTCGGACTGATCGTACGAAGGCTGCTGCTGATATTGCGGCTGTTGCGCATACGGCTGCTGATACTGCGGCGGCTGCGCATAGCCGGACTGCGCATAGGCCGGTTGCGCCGGTTGGGCATAGGCCGGCTGCGCCGCATACGTCGAGCCGTACTGGGAACCATACGATGCGCCATAGGGCGAACTGCCGGGAACGACGCAGCCGGCCAGCGGCAGCGTCACGCACAGCGCGATCAAGGTCGTGCGGACGAGAGGACGGGCAAAACGGGTGTGGGTCATGTTACTTGTTTGTCGTTGCGCCACCAGCTGTGGACGGCGACGAGTATAGGGAACCGCGCGTCGATATTGACGCGGGCCCTGCGTAACAGTGTGTAAATTGCGCGTCGGATAAAAACGATTGCCGAAACGACGGCCGCGCGAGAAAGATGGAATCAGAAACGAAAGCCGGTGCCGACGCCACAACTGCCGCCGACGCCGCCACTTCCGCCGCCGATATTGCAGAAGACGCCGCAACCGGACAACGCCAGCGACAGCGCGATCACCGTCACCAGTGCCCGGGCGAACGGTACGAACCGTACGAACGATGTGAGCGGGAAGAGGGTATAGCGGTGTTGTTCATCCGCGTTCAGAGCGCATCGCTTGCGCAGGGCGCCGCGATTCGAATGGATCGACACGATGGCAGAAAGGTTTCGGGCAGACATGGAAGAGCAGACACGCGGTTAAACGGACAACCATATATCGCTGCCATAGTCCATCCCATACGACAATTCCTAATCCTGGGTGTGTCCTCTAGGCGTCTGACAAATCCATTTTGCGGGTCCCTGATAGAATGCACGAGCCGCAACGTAGTGGATTGCAAATGAAATTGCTTGATGCACTTGTCGAACAACGTATAGCCGCCGCGGCCGCGCGCGGTGAGTTCGACGATTTGCCGGGAGCCGGCGCGCCGCAGGCGCTGGACGACGACGCACTGGTGCCCGATGAAGTTCGAATCGCGAACCGCATTCTGAAGAATGCGGGCTTCGTGCCGCCTGCTGTCGAACAATTGCGGGCGCTGCGCGACCTGCAACACGAGCTGGACGCGGTCAGCGACCGCAGCAGCCGGTGTCGCCTGCAGGCGAAGATGCTGGCGCTCGATATGGCGCTGGAATCGCTGCGCGGGGGGCCGCTGGTCATGCCGCGCGAGTACTGTCGCCGGATCGCCGAGCGGCTGTCGGAGCGCGTCGCCGATCGACCTGCCGCCGACGCGGAGCCCGCGTGAGCACCGACGTCACTCCGACCGTCTTGCAAACCGTCTCGTCCTGCGCTTCCCCCGTCGCGTCGCCAGCCGAGGCGGGAGCCGACGACGAAACCGGCGCGGGGCCAAAGCGCGCCGCGGATCTTCAGAACACCGGGAGCGCCGTTCCCGCAGAGCCCGTCGCCGTCTCCGAGCGCGACCGCAGATTCATGGCGCTCGCCCAGGCGGCCGCCGAGGAGGCGCGCGCCGCGGGCGAGGTCCCCGTCGGCGCGGTGCTCGTGCGCGGCGACGAAGTGATCGCGAAGGGCTTCAATCACCCGATTGGCGGACACGATCCGTCCGCTCACGCCGAGATGGCCGCGCTGCGCGCCGCCGCGGAAAAGCTCGAAAACTACCGGCTGCCGGGCTGCGAACTCTATGTGACGCTCGAACCTTGCCTGATGTGCGCCGGTGCGATCATGCACGCGCGCATCGCGCGGGTCGTGTTCGGCGCGCGCGACCCAAAGACGGGCGCATGCGGGAGCGTCGTCGATGCGTTCGCGAATCCGCAGTTGAACCACCATACGACCGTGATCGGCGGCGTGCTCGAAGACGAGTGCGGCGCCGCGTTGCGCTCGTTCTTTGCGGACCGCCGCCGCGCCGCGCGGCAAGCGCGAGCCGCCGCGGCTGCATCGAAGGGCGAGCCCGGCTGCGCCGGGCCGCTCGAGGACAGCAACCCGCCCAACTGATGCGCCCAACTGATGCGCCCAACTGATCCGCCCGTATGGCCACCCATCGCACCATCGAACTGATCGCGCCTTCGGGCTATCCGCACGATCCGAACGCGATCCATCTCGCGCTGAAGCGGTTGCGCGCACAAGGGCACCACGTCGACAACGTCAGCGCGACGCAGCGGCGTTACCAGCGTTTTGCGGGCACGGACGGCGAGCGCGCGGCGGAGTTGAACCGGTTGGCAGACCCATCGCGTGAACTGCCCGACATCGTGCTCGCCGTGCGCGGCGGCTACGGCGCGGTGCGTATCCTGCATGGGCTTGACTACCGCGGCCTGCAGCGCCGCCTGCGCGGCCAGCCGATCGCGCTCGTCGGCCATAGCGACTTCACGGCGCTCCAACTCGCGCTGCTGTCGCAGGCGGGCGTGACGACTTTCGGCGGACCCATGCTGGCCGTCGACTTCGGCGCGGAAACGGTCAGCGACTTCACGATGAAGCACTTCTGGAACGCGCTGACATCGCCGACTTTTACGGTTTCCGGCACCGCTGCGCAGCCGCAGGGCATCGACGTCAAAGGCACGCTATGGGGCGGCAATCTGGCTGTGCTGGCCTCGCTGGTCGGCTCGCCGTACATGCCTCCCGTGGAAGGCGGCATCCTGTTCGTCGAAGACGTCAACGAACAGCCGTTTCGCATCGAGCGCCTGATCTATCAACTGCATCTGGCGGGCATTCTCGAGCGGCAGCAGGCGCTCGTGCTCGGCGACTTTTCGGGCGGAAAGCCATTCGACTATGACAACGGCTACGACCTTCGCGCGATGGTCGAGCAGGTGAGGTCGGTGGTCGGCATTCCCATCGTGACGGGCCTGCAGTTCGGCCATATCTCCGACATGGTGACGCTGCCCGTCGGCGCCGAGGCGCATCTCGTCGCGGGCGCGCATGGCTTCAAGCTGACGGTGTCGGGGCATCCCGTGTTGGACTGAGCGGGCGGCGCGCGCAGCGGTACTGCAAGGCACTGACGAAGGCGAGGCGACTCGCCTTTAATTTTTGGTCTTTAATGCAACTAACGGTCAACAAATTCCCCGCCATCAAATTTGCGCACGGCTTTTCGAAAACCGGTTTTGTTGACAAAAAAGCTCTTCAGAAAGTGGCTTATCGACCACGATGACTGACGCGGAAAGCCAATCAGCATCACCATTGACCGCGATTTTGTTGGTTCCGGTCGCCTCAGTGCTAACTAAAATTGTCGAAAATCAGTGGCTAAAATTGTTGACAATGTTTATGTCCGTCCTAAGATGGATCCCATAACAGCACGCTCATCATGTCCGAGACACCCAACGCCACCGCGAGCAGCACGAAACCTGAAGTGATCGCCGAGCGTATTCGCGCAGCGATCCTCGAGCACCGGCTTGCGCCTGGCGCGAAATTGACGGAAGCCCAGTTGTGCGAGGTGTTCGGCGTCAAGCGCGGACCGATCCGGCAGGCGTTGGCCCTGTTAGCCACCGACCGCCTCGTCGATCTGGAGCCGAACCGCGGCGCATTTGTCGCAAGTCCGTCGTTGCAGGAAGTGCATGAAGTATTCGAGATGCGCCGGATCATCGAACTGGCCGTCGTCGACAAGATTTGCGCGAGCCAGGGCTCGCGGCGGTTGAGGAACATCGGCGGGATGATCGCGCGCGAGCGCAAGGCGTTCGAGTCGCGCGATTTCCCGGCGTGGATCAGGCTGTCGGGCGAGTTTCACACGGAGCTTGCATCGCTCACGGGCAACACGGTGTTATGCGATTGCCTGAACGGACTGGTCGCGCGCTCGACGCTGATTTCGGCGCTGTACGAATCGCTGGGCAGAAGCCCTTGTTCGTTCGAAGACCACGAAGCGATTCTCGCGGCGCTCGACGCAGGCGACGCAGCGTCGGCAGGCGCACTGATGTCGCGGCATCTGCAGAGCGTCGAGTTGAAGATGCTGGATCGGCCGGCTAGCGATGGGGCCGATCTGCACGAAGTATTCGGCACGCGTGGGCCCAAGTCCGCGGCCGGCTGAACAAAAGTGCATGCACCGAGGTGCATGAATCAAAGTGCAAGCCTGACGCCGCCCGCGCTCGCAGGCGGTGCGTGCTGCACTGAAGTGAACTGTTTTCGACCGGTAAGTCGACCGGATATAGACGGATACGAGCCGCACCCGGCTCGTGTCGGGACCGAAAGACCGTAAGGCGACGGCCGCTCATAAAGTGGCCGCGCTCACACGGCAAACCCTTGCAGGCAATCGCGGAACGCCTGCCGGGGTCATCAAAACAAGTACGTAAGTACGGAGACACCCGCGGCAATCTGTAAGCGATGCGCATCGGCGTCAGCCCCTCATTGGGCTGGCCGCGCGCCTGGCATACACGATGCAGTGCTCGTCGATTCCCGTCGACGTTCCCATCTTAGGAGGAATCCATGGCTCAGTTCAGTGCAGCACCGGATAGTTCGGCAATCCCCGCTTACGACAGCGGCGCGGACAGTGCGCATACGCTGCCCGCAGGCTACAGCGAACGCCTGTACAACGAAGACCTCGCGCCGTTGAAGCATCAGACGTGGGGCGCCTATAACATTTTTGCGTTCTGGATGTCGGACGTGCATAGCGTCGGCGGCTACGTGTTCGCGGGCAGCCTGTTCGCGCTCGGTCTCACGAGCTGGCAGGTGCTGATCGCGCTGCTCGTCGGCATTACGCTCGTGAACGTGCTGTGCAACATGATCGCGAAGCCAAGCCAGCAGAACGGCGTGCCGTACCCCGTCGCATGCCGCGCGACATTCGGCGTGCTGGGCGCCAACATTCCCGCCGTGATCCGCGGCCTGATTGCCGTCGCGTGGTACGGCATCCAGACGTACCTCGCATCGAGCGCGCTCGTCATCGTCGTGCTCAAGTTCTTCCCACAACTGATTCCTTATGCGGACGTGCATCATCACGGCTTCATGGGGCTGTCGACGATCGGCTGGGCCGGGTTCATGCTGCTGTGGGTGCTGCAGGCATTCGTGTTCTGGAACGGCATGGAGACGATCAAGAAGTTCATCGACTTCGCTGGTCCTGCCGTGTATGTCGTGATGTTCATTCTCGCGGGCTACATGGTGTGGCGAGCGGGCTGGCGCAATATCGGCATCAATCTTGGCGGCGTCAAGTATCACGGCATGGAAGTGATCCCCGTGATGATCACGGCGATCTCGCTGGTGGTGTCGTACTTCTCGGGCCCGATGCTGAACTTCGGCGACTTCTCGCGCTATGGCAAGAGCTTCGGCAGCATCAAGCGCGGCAACTTCTGGGGGCTGCCCGTCAACTTCCTCGCGTTCTCGCTGGTGACGGTCATCACGACGGCCGCGACGCTGCCCGTGTTCGGCGAACTGATCACCGATCCCGTTGAAACGGTGGGCCGCATCGATTACCCGACGGCTGTGATTCTCGGCGCGCTGACGTTCACGATCGCGACCATCGGCATCAACATCGTCGCCAACTTCGTGTCGCCTGCATTCGACTTCTCGAACGTCGCACCGAAGCTCATCAGCTGGCGCGCAGGCGGCATGCTCGCAGCCGTCGCATCGATCTTCATTACGCCGTGGAACCTGTTCAACAACCCCGCCGTGATCCACTACACGCTCGACGTGCTCGGCAGCTTCATCGGACCCTTGTACGGCATCCTGATCGTCGACTTTTTCCTCGTGAAGCGCCAGAAGGTCGTGCTCGACGACCTGTACACGGTGTCGGAGAAGGGCAGCTACTGGTATCACCACGGCGTGAACTATCGTGCAGTGGCCGCGCTGCTGCCGGCTGCAGTGATCGCGGTGATCTGCGTGATGGTGCCGGCACTGAATGGTCTCGCGAACTTCTCGTGGTTCATCGGCGCGGGCCTCGGCGCAATCATCTACGGCGTGCTCGCCCGTAAGCTGCAACGCGGTGCATGACAGGTCACTAAAGGATGCAACAGGAGTCGACATGCGTATCAAACTGATCAACCCGAACACGACGCAACGGATGACGGAGGCCATGGGCCGTTGTGCGCGCAACGTCGTGGCGCCGGGGACGGACCTGGTGGCGGTGAGCCCGACGATGGGGCCGCCGTCGATCGAAGGCTATTACGACGAAGCGCTCGCCACGCCGGGGCTGCTGGCGGAAATCGAAGCAGGTGAGCGCGAAGGCTTCGACGGTTACGTGATTGCATGTTTCGGCGATCCTGGCCTGTATGCCGCGCGCGAACTGGCGCGCGGCCCGGTGATCGGCATCGCGGAGGCGGCGATGCATGCGGCGAGCGTGCTCGCGCCCGGTTTCTCGGTCGTCACGACGCTTGCTCGCACCTGCGGCATGGCCTGGCATCTGGCCGAGCGCTACGGCATGAAACGTTTCTGCCGCAACGTTCGCGCGACAGAGGTCGCCGTGCTCGACCTCGATGAGCCTGGCTCGGCGGCGCGGCGCATCATTCTGGACGAATGCCGCCGCGCGCTCGACGAGGACGGCTCGGACGCAATCGTGCTCGGCTGCGCGGGGATGGCCGAGTTGTGTCGGGAAATCGAGGACGCGCTGGGGGCGCCTGTCGTCGAAGGCGTGACGGCCGCGGTCAAGTGGGTGGAAGCGCTCGTCGCGCTGCGCCTCGCGACAGCCAAGCGCGGCGACTATGCGAGGCCGCTTGCAAAGCGCTACGACGGGGAGTTGGCCCGCTTCAGCCCGACGGGCGAACCGCCGGCGGCCACGGCGCACGCCGCGAACGGCGCGCTGCTGCGTGTCAACGCGGGCGCGCTGCGCGCCGATCCTGTGAACGCCGATATTGCGCCGCACATACATTCCGTCTGACACGCACTATCTGCCCGGGTGTATGGGCGCACCCGGGGGTTTTCGCTACACTGGTTCAACCCTGCCGGCCCTGCCGTAGCGCGTTTTCCCGCATTCACGACGTCCGCCGGCGCGTACATATCAACCGCTCACGTCAACCGCTGCGTCACTCATATCATGTCACTCGATTCGAACTATCCACGCGATCTGATTGGCTACGGCCGTCATCCCGTGCAGGCTGACTGGCCAGGACGCGCTCGCGTCGCGGTTCAGTTCGTTCTCAACTACGAAGAGGGCGGCGAGAACTGCGTGCTGCACGGCGATCCGGGCTCGGAGCAGTTTCTCTCGGAGATCGTGGGCGCCGCGTCCTATCCGGCCCGTCACATGAGCATGGAGTCGATCTACGAGTACGGCTCGCGTGCGGGCGTGTGGCGCATCCTGCGCGAATTCGAAAAGCGCGGCCTGCCGCTGACGGTGTTCGGCGTCGGCATGGCAATCGAGCGGCATCCGGAAGTCGCGCGCGCCTTCGTCGAGCTGGGGCACGAGATCGCGTGTCACGGCTATCGCTGGATCCACTATCAGGACATGTCGCCCGAGCGCGAAGCCGAGCATATGCGCCTCGGCATGGAAGCGATCGAGCGCGTGACGGGCGAGCGGCCGCTTGGCTGGTACACAGGCCGGGACAGTCCCAACACGCGCAGGCTGGTCGCCGAATACGGCGGCTTCCTGTACGACTCCGATTACTACGGCGACGACCTGCCGTTCTGGGCGAACGTCGAAGTGACGGGCGGCGCGAAGGTGCCGCAACTGATCGTGCCGTACACGCTCGACACCAACGACATGCGCTTCGCGACGCCGCAAGGTTTCAACACGGCGGATCATTTCTTCACGTACCTGCGCGACGCATTCGACGTGCTCTACGAAGAGGGCGACGAAGCGCCGAAGATGCTGTCGATCGGCATGCACTGCCGTCTGCTCGGCCGTCCCGGCCGTTTTCGCGCGCTGCAGCGTTTTCTCGATCACATCGAAAAGCACGAGCGCGTATGGGTCACGCGCCGTGTGGATATCGCGCGGCACTGGCGTGAGCATCATCCCTACCAACCACAGGACAACCGCGGGGCTGCGGCATGAAGGCGATGCAATACACACTTGACCAACTGAACAGCATTTCGACCGACGCGTTCGTCGCAGCGCTGTCGGGCATCTTCGAGCATTCGCCGTGGGTCGCCGAGGCGGCGGCCGTGCAGCGTCCGTATGCGAGCATCGACGCGTTGCACAGGACGATGTCGAATGCCGTCGAAGCAGCGGGCGAAGCAAGGCAGCTCGCGCTGATCAACGCCCACCCGGAGCTCGCGGGCAAGGCGGCCGTGCGCGGCGAACTGACAGCCGAGTCGACGCGCGAGCAAAGCGGCGCGGGCCTCGATCAGTGCACGCAGGAAGAGTTCGACAAGCTGCTGCGTCTGAACACCGCGTATCGCGAGAAATTCGGCTTTCCGTTCATTCTCGCCGTGCGCGGTTATGACCGTCAGGGCATCATCGCGAACTTCGAATCGCGCTTGAACAACAGCCGGGCGGACGAACTGCGCGCGAGCCTCGACCAGATCTATCGTATTGCGCGCTTTCGTCTCGACGATCTGATGGGCGCATGAGCGTTGCGCTCGCAAGACCGTCGCGGCAGACAGCGCACCAGGCACTCACAAAGCAACAACCAGACAGCAAGGAAGACAAAGATGGCACTCCCGATTCTCGATCCCAATGCACCCGAATTCACGCGCCGTTTCGTGAATCTCGCGGACCCGCGTCTCGGCGCGCAGGCGCTCGAAGCCAGCGACGATTTCTTCGCGCCGAAGGACCGCATGCTCAATCCGGAGCCCGCCGTCTTCATCCCGGGCAAGTACGACGATCACGGCAAGTGGATGGACGGCTGGGAAACGCGCCGCAAACGCACCACGGGTTACGACTGGTGCATCGTGAAGCTCGCGCGTGCGGGCGTCATCAAGGGCTTCGATCTCGACACGAGCCACTTCACGGGTAACTTCCCGCCGGCGGCATCCGTTGAAGCGGCGCGCGTGGTCGATGGCGCGCCGAACCAGTCGACGCAATGGACCGAGATCGTTCCGTCGACGACGCTGCAAGGCAATAGCCACCACTACCTCGAAGTCGGCGACACGAACGCATATACGCACTTGCGCGTGAACATCTATCCGGACGGCGGCATCGCGCGTCTGCGTGTGTATGGCCAGCCGCAAGTCGATTGGGCGGACGCGAGCCGCACGGATCTGTTCGATCTGGCCGCGATGGAAAACGGCGCGTATCTCGTTGCCGCGAACAACCAGCATTTCGGCGCCGCATCGACGCTGCTGATGCCGGGCCGCGGCGTCAACATGGGCGACGGCTGGGAAACGCGGCGCCGCCGCGAACCCGGCAACGACTGGGCGATCGTCGCGCTCGCGCAGCCGGGCGTCATCAAGAAGATCGAGGTCGATACCGCGCACTTCAAGGGCAACTATCCGGACCGTTGCTCGATTCAGGCCGCGTATGTGACGGGCGGCACCGACAGCTCGCTGGTCACGCAGGCGATGTTCTGGCCCGTGCTGCTCGGCGAACAGAAGCTGCAGATGGACAAGCAGCACTTCTATGAAAGCGAGATCGCGGCGCTCGGTCCTATCACGCATATCCGCTTCAACATCATTCCGGACGGTGGCGTGTCGCGTCTGCGTCTATGGGGCACGCTCGCATCATGAAGACACTCGCTATCGAACCGCTGACGCGCGAAGCCTTCGCGCCGTTCGGCGACGTGATAGAACTGGAAGGCGCGAAGCAGATCCCGATCAATCTCGGCACGACGATCCGTTATCACGATCTGGCCAACGTCGATGTCACGGACGAAGGCGGCCGTACGCTCGTCAATCTGTTTCGCGGCCAGCCGCGTGCGCTGCCGTTCGAAGTGAAGATGCTCGAACGGCATCCGCTCGGCAGCCAGGCGTTCATCCCGCTCAATGACAAGCCGTATCTGGTCGTCGTCGCGCCCGCCGGCGTGCTCGACGAGTCGAAGATTCGCGCGTTCGTGACGAGCGGCTGGCAGGGCGTGAACTACGCAAAAGGCGTGTGGCACCATCCGCTGATCGCGCTGGGTGAAGTGAGCGATTTCGTCGTCGTGGATCGCGGCGGCGAAGGGCTTAATCTCAACGAGCAGGATCTGGCGGCGTCGCTTTGGCTGACCGAGGATGCGTTGAGCGCTGTCGCGGTTTGATGTGAAGTTCGCCGCGGTGGTTCGCGGCGCATGGTTGTGAAGAATGAAAAGCCCATCGCGGATGAATGTCCGCGATGGGCTTTTGCTTTGCTGGTTTGCCAGGTCGGCGGCTTGCCTGATGCCTGACATACGCTTCGATTGCCTTGGGCTCTTCACCACCGGACTGACTGCCTGGCGAGGTGCGATGGGGTCGGGAATTTTCGCCGTTTCGAATGAACTGCACGCGTCGCGTGTGCTTGCGCGCGTGAACGAGCCTCATCGCTGTGGCTCGATGGCGGGTGTTATCTGGCGACGATGATTTCGATCACCCGGCCGTATCCGTTGACAGCTTTACACGCTAACGGGCGACGTCTCGCGCACGCGGCAGCGTTGTGATGTCGTCTCGCTAGCGTCCCAACGCGCGCGGCCGTCATGCCCACGACGCCCGGGCCGCGCGCGAATGTCTTGGAGCCGGGCCCCGCGATCAACGCAGGCTTGCCCCGTTCGAAGCATCCAATCGACGAAAAAAAGCGGGCTGACGCTTGCGCGCACAGCCCGCCAACCTCGAAGAAACGGGCTTGCGCCCGTCATCGACACCACCTCTGTTATTTCACCGCGCCGCCCTGGAACCACGCGGCGATCTTCTGCCGTTCGTCGTCGGTCATGTGAGTGACGTTGCCAAGCGGCATCGCCTTGAGCGTCACGGCCTGCTGATAGATGCGCTGCGCGTTCGTCGAAATTTCTTCCGGCGTATCGAGCAGCACGCCGGCGGGCGCGCTGCCCATCAGCGTCGGATGCGCGGAGTGACACGCGACGCAGCGCTGCTGCAGCACGGGCACGATATCGGCGATCTTCATCACGGGCGCGTTTGCGGCTTCGGCGACGGGCACGACGGGCTTCGGCATGGTCCAGAAGAGCGCGCCGAACATCAGCGCGACGCCGGCAAGCGGCAGATACCACAGCACCTGGCCGCGATGGCGCATCACGAAGAACTGACGGATCAGCGCGCCTGCGAACATGATCACGACGAGCACCGCCCAGTTGTACGGATGGGTGTACGTCATCGCGTAGTGGTTCGACAGCATCGCGAACACGACGGGCAGCGTGAAGTACGTGTTGTGCACCGAGCGCTGCTTGCCGCGCTTGCCGTAGACGGGGTTCGGCGTCTCGCCCTTGAGCATCGCGTCGACCATCTTGCGCTGGCCAGGAATGATCACGAAGAACACGTTCGCCGACATGATCGTCGCGAGCATCGCGCCCATGATCAGATACGCGGCGCGTCCCGCGAAGATATGGCATGCGAGGTACGCGGCAATCAGCACGTAGATGCCCACGCAGATGCCGAGCAGCTTGTCCTTGTTGCCGAGGATCCGGCACAGCGAGTCATAGACGATCCACCCCGCAGCGAGAAAGCCGAGCGCGGAGAAGATCGCCACGACAGGGCCCATGTCGAGCACGTTCTTGTCGATCAGATACGTGTTCGGCGCAAACAGGTACAGCACGGTGAAGAGGCCGAAGCCGGACAGCCAGGTCGTGTACGACGGCCACTTCGACCAGTGCAGGTCATCGGGCATTTCGGGCGGCGCAACGGTGTACTTCTGCATGTTGTAGAAGCCGCCGCCGTGCACGTGCCACAATTCGCCGAACACGCCGCGCCGACGCTGGTTCGGGTCCGTAGGCGGCTTCAGGCTGTTGTCGAGCGCGACGAAGTAGAACGACTCCCCGATCCACGCGATCGCGGCGATGACGTGAAACCAGCGAATCGCCAGATTCAGCCAGTCGGTGATAAAGCCTTCCATGAAACTCCTCCACTCCTGATTCGTTGTTCGCGCAGCATCTCGGGTGTTGCGCGGCATGCGGGATTGTTGTGCCGCTACATGTTCGCTATCGGGTCAGTGCATGCAACGACAGTCGGATGAAATCGGGTACCGAATCAACGCGTCCCTTGGGCTTGCGCTTCGCATATGTCTCCATGCCATCTGCGAAATGCACGCACGCGCACGATCGTGCACGCGACGCGATCCCGGCCGCCGTCAGCTTCCGCGATACGTGCTATACGACCACGGCGACACCAGCAGCGGCACGTGATAATGCGCACCGGCGTCCGCCACGCCGAAACGCAGCACGACGCGATCGACGAAACGCGGTTGCGGCACTTTCGTGCCGATCGACGCGAAATAGTCGCCCGCGTGAAACACGAGTTCATATTCGCCGACGACGAGTGCATCGCCTTCGAGCAGCGGCTCGTTGCAGCGTCCGTCGTGATTGGTGGTAGTGGTTTTGAGCGCGCGGCGCGAGTCGCCGGAAAGCGCAAAGAGTTCGACCTTGATATCTGCGCCGGGACGGCCGTTTGCCGTGTCGAGCACGTGGGTAGTGAGCTTGCCCATTCGCGATTGTCCTTGTGTAGATGCGAGGTTTCAGCGGCGGCCCGATCCATCGGAGGTTGCGGCGGATCGAGGCTCCACGTCAGTGGCTACATACCCGTCGGCGGATTGAAGCGAGCGCCGTGACATCCATTGTAGAAACATTGTTCATCTCCGCGCGCGAGCGATAGGAAAGATAATGGTTGTCGCATGACGGCCCGCCTGTATGCGTCGCACAGGCAGTCCGCTGCGTGCGCGCTCGACGGCGCTGCACCGTTCGGATGCTACCGGCGCCAAAAATTCCGACTATATGCGCGGCCTGAACTCCGGTATGGCCGCCGCGCGAGTTGCCAGCGCAATTTTGTCGCCCGAAGGTTACGCCCATGCACGGTGCAACCGTGCATCCCGAAGACGGCGGAGCACGCCGGGTAACCGGGCCAATTGCGTTCGAACGCGACGCGGCGGCACGGTGGCGTGCCGGCCGGCATCGCGTTCGGACGACTTTGCGATTGCCCGGAATGCCGTGGACTGCGGCAACGAGTGGATCGATGCAGTTGCAGACGGCGGCATGCAGCGGGCGCAGTCAAATGCAGCAGTCAAATGCAGCAGTCGTATGCAGCAGCATCGTGAAGCGGCAACACAGGCGGCGAGCAGGGCAGCACTGGAGAAACCAATGACGATGCAAACCAATGCAACCGATGTAACCCGAACACCCGGCCGGCGCGGCAGGACGATGCTGGTCAGACATGCGGACGTGCTCGTGACGATGGATGGCGAGCGGCGCGAAGTCCGCGACGGCGGCCTCTATATCGAAGACAACCGGATCGTGGCCGTCGGAGCGACGGCGGAGCTACCCGCCACCGCGGACGACATCCTCGACATGCGGGGGCATCTCGTCATACCCGGCCTCGTCAATACGCACCACCACATGTACCAGAGCCTGACGCGCGCCATTCCCGCCGCCCAGGACGCCGAGTTGTTCGGCTGGCTGACGAACCTGTACAGGGTATGGGCGAATCTCACGCCGGAAATGATCGAGGTATCGACACTGACTGCGATGGCGGAACTTTTGCTGTCGGGCTGCACGACGTCGAGCGATCACCTGTACATCTACCCGAACGGCAGCCGGCTCGACGACAGCATCGCCGCCGCGCACCGCATCGGCATGCGCTTCCATGCAAGCCGCGGCAGCATGAGCGTAGGACAAAAGGACGGTGGCCTGCCGCCTGATTCCGTGGTCGAAAACGAAGCGGACATTCTGAAGGACACGCAGCGCCTGATCGAGACGTTTCACGACGACGGGCGCTACGCGATGTTGCGTGTCGTGGTCGCCCCATGCTCGCCGTTTTCCGTGAGCCGCGATCTGATGCGCGAGTCGGCTGCACTGGCGCGCCAATACGGCGTTTCGCTGCATACGCACCTCGCCGAAAACGTCAACGATATTGCATACAGCCGCGAGAAGTTCGGCATGACGCCCGCCGAGTACGCCGAGGACCTCGGCTGGATCGGCCGCGATGTCTGGCACGCGCATTGTGTGCAACTCGACGATGCGGGCATCGAACTGTTCGCGCGCACGGGAACGGGCGTCGCACATTGCCCGTGCTCGAACATGCGGCTCGCATCCGGCATCGCGCCCGTCAGAAAGATGCGGCTGGCGGGCGTGCCCGTCGGTCTGGGCGTCGACGGCTCGGCGTCGAACGACGGCGCGCAGATGGTCGCCGAAGTGCGTCAGGCGATGCTGTTGCAGCGCGTTGGTTTTGGCCCCGATGCGATGACCGCGCGCGAGGCGCTCGAGATCGCGACGCTCGGCGGCGCGCAGGTGCTGAACCGCGACGATGTCGGCGCGCTGGCGCCCGGCATGGCGGCGGACTTCGTCTCGTTCGACTTGCGCCAGCCGTTGTTTGCGGGCGCTCTGCACGATCCCGTCGCGGCGCTGGTGTTCTGCGCGCCGTCACAAGTCTCGACGAGTGTAATCGGCGGAAAGGTCGTGGTGAAAGACGGGGTCCTGACGACGCTGGATCTCGGGCCGGTCATCGAGCGGCACAACAGCCTCGCGAAGGCGCTGTACGAAAGCGCCCGATGAAAGCAGGGCGGCCGTCCAAAACCGGCGCCATCCAACACGGTGCTTATCGGTCTGCTTATCGGTCGATCAAGGTCTTGGTCGCTTCGGCGACCAGGCTGCGCAGCCAGCGCACTTCGTCGGAGTAATGCACGCGCTCGTGCCACAGCTGGTAGTACTGCATCGGCGGAAAGTCCAAGGGCGCGGGCACGACGGTCAGCGGCAGGAACTTCGCGTAGTAGTCGGCGAAGAGACGCGTGGTCGTGAAGATCAGGTCGGATTTGATCAGCACGTACGGCGCAAGGTTGAAGTACGGCAGTGTGACGACGACATGGCGCTTGAGGCGCTCGCGCGCGAGATGCACGTCGATCGCGCCGCGCTGGCCGACGGAATAGGGCGTCGGCGCGAGGTGCGGCGCGTTCAGGTACTGGTCGAGCGTGAGGCCGCCGCGCTTGGCGAACGGGTGCGTGTTGCTCATCAGGCACACGATCTGGTCGACGAACAGATTCGACAGGTGCAGTTGCTCGGGCGGTTCCGGCCAGTTGCCGACGACGATATCGAGCTTGCCGTCTTCGAGCGCCAGTTCATAGTCAAACGCGGGGCCGAGCGAGTGGAACTCGAGTGTCGCGTTCGGTGCGGCCTGACGGAAGCGTTCGACGACGGTCGGCACGAACAGCACGTTCAGGTAGTCCGGGCAGCCGATCCGGTAGCAGCGGATCGACGTTGCCGGATCGAAGTTGTGCTGCTGAAATTTAATGCGTTCGATTTCGCGCAGTGCATTCTGCACGGGCTCGAGCAGGCGCAGGCCGTACTCCGTCGGCACCATGCCGGATTTGCCGCGCACGAGCAACGGATCGCCGGTGATGTCGCGCAGGCGTCGCAGCGCGGCGCTGATGGCGGGCTGGGACTGGTTCAGCTTGACGGCGGCGCGCGTGACGCTGCGCTCCATCAAGAGTGTGTGCAGGACGCGCAGTAAGTAGGTATCGATCGCCTCGCGCTGTTGGCTCATGACTTCTCCGAAATATATGTTCTGGCTGATCGAACTGTCTTGTGGGTATATGCGTTTTAATATATAGACAAGGAGGCGTCAAGGGAGGGATACCCGCAAACCGTGCAACGGCGCGGGTCTGCGGGAATTTTGGCGGCTCGACTGACTGGGTCGATTTCGGTATCGTCGATCGCCTGCGGTAGCACGGCGAGCGTGTTCACCCGCCGATATCAGGCGGGGAGCGCGCGGCACGCGCATGCTGGCGGCCACACGCGTAATACGGAACAACATGAGCGACACACCTTCAGGCCGCCCGATGGGCGGCAGCGCACGCGCAAATGGCGCGAACCGTAGCGTCGGCGCGACACCGCGTCTCGCGCTGACGGGTATTAGCAAGGAATATCCCGCGGTGCGCGCGAACGACGACATTACGCTGATCGTCGCGCCCGGCGAAATCCACGCGGTGCTCGGCGAGAACGGCGCGGGCAAGAGCACGCTGATGAAGATCATCTACGGCGCGGTGCGGCCCGACGCGGGCGAGATCCATTGGGAAGGCCAACGGGTCGACATCGCGAATCCCGCGGCCGCGCGCAAGCTCGGCATCGGCATGGTGTTTCAGCACTTCTCGCTGTTCGAGACGCTGACGGTCGGCGAAAACATCGCGCTCGCACTCGACGAGCCGTTCGATCTGAAAGCGTTGGCGAGGCGCATCCGCGAAGTATCGGCGGATTATGGGCTCGATATCGATCCGCAGCGCCACGTGCACAGCCTCACCGTGGGCGAGCGGCAGCGCGTCGAAATCGTACGCTGTCTGCTGCAGAACCCGCGCCTGCTCATCATGGACGAGCCGACGTCGGTGCTCACGCCGCAAGCCGTGCGCAAGCTGTTCGAGACGCTGCGCCGTCTCGCGGCAGAAGGCTGCAGCATTCTCTACATCAGCCACAAGCTCGACGAAATCCAGGAACTCTGCGACACGGCAACCGTGATGCGCGGCGGCAAGGTGACGGGCCACGTGAAGCCGCGCGAAGAAACGCATGCATCGCTCGCGCAACTGATGGTCGGTCATTCTCTGCCCGACTACGAGCGACGCGCGCATTCACCTGGGGACGTGCTGCTCGACGTGAAAAATCTTTCAGCCACAAGCGACGATCCGTTCGGCACGTCGCTCGACGACGTGTCGTTCAGCGTGCACTCGGGTGAAATATTCGGCATCGCGGGTGTGTCGGGCAACGGGCAGGCCGAGCTGTTGGCGGCACTGTCGGGCGAGCACAAAGGCAATCGCGCCGATGCCGTCACGATCTGCGGTAAGCCCGCCGGTAAGCTGGGTGCAGCGGCGCGCCGCAGGCTCGGTTTTGCGTTCGTGCCGGAAGAGCGGCTCGGGCGCGGCGCGGTGCCGGCGATGTCGCTGGCCGAAAACGCGCTCTTGACGGCGCACCGGCAAAACATGGTCCGCTCGGGCTGGATCAGCGCGGGCGCGATGCGCGCGTTCGCACAGCGCTGCATCGATTCGTTCGACGTGCGCTGCGGCGGCGATGGCGCGCTGGCGCAGAGCCTGTCGGGCGGCAATCTGCAGAAGTTCATCGTCGGGCGCGAGATCCTGCAGGCACCGAAGGTGCTCGTCGTCGCGCAGCCGACATGGGGTGTCGATGTCGGCGCGGCCGCGTTCATCCGGCAGCAGTTGCTGGATCTGTCGGCGCGCGGCGTCGCGATTCTGGTGATTTCCGAGGAACTCGAAGAACTGTTCGATATTTGCGATCGGCTCGCCGTGCTGGCGCGTGGGCGTCTGTCGCCGTCGCGCAAGACAGGTGACACGAACGCGGAGGAGATCGGCCGCTGGATGGCGGGTCTTTTCGGAGACCGCGAAGGCACGCCGCCGTCCGCAGGGCAGCCGGCACACGCATGACGTAAAGTGCATCGCCCGACGCATGGGTGCATGTGCAGAAGACCACATCGACAACACGCACAATGATTCTTCCGTATCGACTCGAAGCCCGCACGACGCCCTCGCGAACGATGCAGCTCGCCGTGCCGCTGATCGCCGCTCTCCTCACGCTCGTGATCGGCTTTCTGATATTCAGTCTCGTCGGGCGTGATCCGGCGCAGGCGATGTTCGCGTTCTTCGTCGAGCCGCTGTCGAGCGTCAACGGCTGGGCGGAACTGCTGCTGAAAGCGTCGCCGCTGTGCCTGATCGGGCTGGGCCTCGCGATCGGCTATCGCGCGAACGTGTGGAACATCGGCGCGGAAGGGCAGATGGTGCTGGGCGGCATCGCGGCGAGCGGCGTCGCAATCTACTTCGATCAGGCGACAGGCTGGTGGATCCTGCCGGCGATGATGATCGCGGGCGTGCTGGGCGGCATGGTGTGGGCGGCGATTCCCGCGCTGCTCAAGAGCCGCTTCAACACCAATGAGATTCTCACGAGCCTGATGCTCACCTATGTCGCCACGCAATTGCTGATCTATCTGGTGAGCGGTCCGTGGCGCGACCCGCAGGGCATGAACTTCCCGCTTTCCGAAATGTTCTCGGGCGACGCGCTGTACCCGACGCTGTACGGCGACTGGCATTGGAAATTTCTGAAGGGCACGCGCGTCAACGCGTCGATCTTCGTGACGATCATCGCGATTCCGCTCGTGTGGCTCTTCATGCGCAAGAGCTTCGCGGGCTTCCGGATGAACGTCGGCGGTCTCGCACCGCTCGCCGCGCGCTATGCGGGCTTCTCGGACAAGAAGACGATCTGGACGTCGCTGCTCATCAGCGGCGCGCTGGCGGGCCTCGCGGGCATGGGCGAGATCGCCGGTCCCATCGGCCAGTTGCAGGCGACATGGTCGCCGGGCTACGGCTTTACCGCGATCATCGTCGTGTTCGTCGGACGGCTGCACCCAGTCGGCATCGTGCTCGCGAGTCTCCTGATGGCCTTGCTGTACCTCGGCGGCGAAGCGGTGCAGACATCGATGCAATTGCCGCAGGCGCTGTCCGGCGTGTTCCAGGGACTGCTGCTGTTCTGCCTGCTCGGCGCGGACCTGTTCGTCAACTATCGCGTTCGCCGCCGGGGCATCGCGGCATCTTAACCACGCTCGAAGCTATCAACATGGACATTCAACAAGCCAGCGCGCTCACGTCGAGTGCCGTCGCCGCCGCGATTCCGCTGATGTTCGCGGGCGTCGGCGAACTTGTCACTGAAAAGTCGGGCGTGCTCAACCTGGGCGTCGAGGGCATGATGCTGATGGGCGCGGTCGCGGGCTACGCTGTGACGGCGATCACGGGCAACCCGTGGCTCGGCGTGCTCGCCGCAATGGGCGCAGGCGTCGCGATGTCGCTGCTGTTCGCTTTCCTCGTGCTGTCGATGCTCGCCAACCAGGTCGCCACGGGGCTTTCGCTGACGATCTTCGGCATCGGTCTTTCCGCTTATGTCGGCAAGCCGTACACGTCGGCCGCCGTGCGCGAGTCGATCGGCACCTGGGTCATTCCCGGTCTTTCGAAGCTTCCTGTGCTCGGCCCCGCGCTCTTCAGCCTGACGCCGCTCGACTATCTCGCGTTCATCATGTTTGCCGTCGTCAGCTGGTTTCTGTACCGGACACGCGCTGGACTGATGTTGCGCTCGGTCGGCGAGTCGCCGCAGGTCGCGCATTCCGTCGGTTTTCCCGTGATCGGCGTGCGCTATGGCGCGACGCTGTTCGGCGGTGCAATGGCGGGACTGGCTGGAGGCTACTACTCGATCGTCAATCTGCACCTGTGGCAGGAGCAATTGACTTCAGGTCGCGGGTGGATTGCGCTTGCACTCGTCGTGTTCGCGACCTGGCGTCCGGGACGTCTGCTGATCGGTGCACTCCTGTTCGGTGCAGTCACGGGGCTGCAGTTTTATGCACAGGCGATCGGCGTACCCGTACCGACGCAGTTCCTCGCGATGCTGCCTTACGTTGCGACGATCGTCGTGCTCGTGCTGATCTCGCGTAATCCGAACACGATACGCCTGAATGCACCGGCATCGCTGGGCAAGCCGTTCTTCGCGGCGGGCTGAGCGCCCGTCGCATGCGTCGGTTGATCTGCACGCCAGTTCATCCATCGAGACACCCAATTCAACGTCAGGAGAAAACATGAAAAAAAGAACCATGCTGAGCGCGCTCGCGCTGACGGCTGCGTCGCTGGCTGCCGGCGGTGCACTGCCGCAGACGGCGTGGGCCGCCGACGTGCCCGGCGTCGCGTTCGTCTATCTCGGCAATCCGGGCGACGCGGGCTGGACCTACGCACACGACCAGGGTTCGAAGGAAGCGGAAGCAAAGTTCGGCAATAAGATCAAGATCACGCGCGTCGAGAACGTGCCGGAATCGGCCGACTCGGAGCGCGTGTTCCGCGATCTGGCGAACAAGGGCAACAAGATCATTTTTGGTTCGAGCTTCGGGTTCCAGGATTTCGAACTAAAGGTGGCGAAAGATTTTCCGGACACCGTCTTCCTGCATGCAACGGGCTACAAGAAGGCAGCCAACTTCGGCACGTATGACGTGCGCATGTATCAGGGTGCCTATCTGGCAGGGGTCGCTGCCGGCTACGTGACGAAGACGAATACGCTCGGCTTCGTCGCATCGGTGCCGATTCCCGAGGTGGTGCGCAACATCAATGCATACACGCTCGGTGCGCGTTCCGTGAATCCGAAGGTGCATACCAAGGTCATCTGGATCAATAGCTGGTTCGATCCGGGCAAGGAGAAGCAGGCGGCCGAAACGCTGATTGGCCAGGGCGCCGACGTGCTGTTGCAGAACACCGATTCGAGTGCGACGCTCGCGACGGCTTCCGAAAAGCACGTGCACGCATTCGGCTGGGATTCGGACATGAAGAAGTTCGGTCCTGACGCGCATCTGGGCTCGGTGGTCGCGCATTGGGGCGTGTATTACACGGCCGCGATCCAGCAGGTGCTCGACGGCAAGTGGAAGAACGACCCCGTGTGGTGGGGCATCCCGCAAAAGGCTGTCAATCTCGAGGACATGAACACGTCGGCCATCCCGGCCAACGCGATGAAGGATATCGACGCGAAGCGCCAGCAACTCGCGAGCGGCAAGTGGGATGTGTTCACGGGGCCCGTCAAGGATCAGTCGGGTGCAGTGAAGGTGCCGGCCGGCAAGACGCTGACCGATCCGGAACTGCAACGCCTGAACTGGTATGTAGAGGGCGTGGACGGCTCACTGCCGAAGTAAAGGGCAGGCGTGATGCGCCGGGACCAGGCGCACGACGCGGGCGCGCGCAGGTTGCGGGATTCGCCGCAGCCTTGAATTCGAGTGCATGCAATCCGTTGGACGCGTGCGAACGCTGAAGCTGCATCGGGCATTCAAGCCGGATGCAGCTTTTTTCGTATCGGCGCAAGCAGCAAGCGAACCGTGTCAGCGCGCGAGGCGGCGCGCGCTGCGTCCGTCGCCCGGCGCTGGCATCAATCCTCGATGCGCAGGCCGACCTTCAAGGTCACCTGCCAGTGCGAGACCTTGTTGTCCTCGATGTGACCGCGTGTCTCCACGACCTGAAACCAGTGAATGTTGCGCAGCGTTTTGCCTGCTTTTTCAATCGCGCACCGGACGGCGTCGTCGCTTGATGTCGTCGACGAACCGGTCAGTTCGATCTGCTTGTACACGTGCTCGCTCATGATGCACCTCCTGGTGGTCGAAAAAAGTATAGGCAATGCCTGTCGCGTGAACGAACCCGAATTCATGCCGCACATCGCGTGCCCGGCATGTTGCAACGCGACGCCGCCGGTATGATGGTCGATTCGAATGCCGTCGATCCTGGACGGCTGCGATCCGATGCAGGTCATGCATCGAACGGAGGAGAAACAAGTGGAAATCGGATTTTGCGGACCGGGGCTGATGGGTGCGCCGATCATCCGTCATCTGTTGAGTGCAGGTCATTCGGTGCAGGTGTGGAACCGGACACGCGCGAAGGCGGAAGCGCTCGTCCCGGACGGCGCGACCGTCGCGTCGACGCCTGCTGAACTCGCGGGCCGCGCGGAAGCGATTTTCCTCTGCGTGCTCGATGCAGCAGCCGTGGAGGAAGTCGTGTTCGGCGCAAACGGCATTGTGAAGGGCGTCGCCCGGGCGAGCGGGGACAGTCCTGTTCGCTGGATCGTCGATCACGGCAGCATTCCACCGTCGGCGACGCGCGCCTTCGCGCAACGGGCCGCCGAAGCGGACATCGGCTGGATCGATGCGCCCGTTTCGGGCGGCGTCGCGGGGGCGATCGCCGGCACGCTTGCCGTGATGGCAGGCGGCGAGGCGGCCGATGTCGCGGCCGTGACGCCCGTCATCGAAGCCTATGCGGCGCGCGTCACCCACATGGGCGCGGCGGGCGCCGGGCAAACCGCCAAGCTGTGCAACCAGGCGATCGTCACGTCGACGGTGGCGGCCATTGCCGAGGCCGTCAGCCTCGCGCAGCGCAGCGGCATCGACGCCGCGCGCCTCACGCAGGCGCTCGCCGGCGGCTGGGCCGACTCGGTGCTGTTGCAGACCTTCGTGCCGCGCATGACCCGGTCTGGGCAGCCGCCGATCGGCGCGCTCAGCACGTTCCAGAAGGACGTCGACACCATTGCGGCTGCAGCTTATGAAACGAGCACTCCAATGCCGGTTTCGGGCACAGTGCAGCAGCTATTGCGTCTGGGTGCAGCCATGGGGCTAGCCGATGCCGATCTGTCCGGTTTCATCGACGTGTTGCAAACCCCGCGTAAAAAGGGCTAGCAGGGCGATCGCGACAGCCCGCAGCGCGGCGCGCATGATGCGATAACCTGCTAAAATAATTGGTTTTTCGCCGATCTATCATTCAAAGGGACGCGCCGTGCTGTCTACTGCCAACATCACCATGCAATTCGGGCCGAAGCCCCTGTTCGAGAACATCTCGGTCAAATTCGGCGAAGGCAACCGCTACGGCCTGATCGGTGCGAACGGTTGCGGCAAATCGACGTTCATGAAGATTCTGGGCAGCGACCTGGAACCGAGCTCCGGCAACGTGATGCTCGAGCCGAACGTTCGCCTCGGCAAGCTGCGTCAGGACCAGTTCGCGTATGAAGACGTGCGGGTGCTCGATGTCGTGATGATGGGCCACACCGAAATGTGGGCGGCCATGACCGAGCGCGACGCGATCTACGCGAACCCGGAAGCCACCGACGACGACTACATGCACGCCGCGGAACTGGAAGCGAAGTTCGCCGAATACGACGGCTACACAGCCGAAGCCCGCGCGGGCGAACTGCTGCTCGGCATCGGCATCTCGATCGATCTGCACAACGGCCCGATGAGCAACGTCGCACCGGGCTGGAAGCTGCGCGTTCTGCTCGCGCAGGCGCTGTTCTCGAAGCCGGACGTGCTGCTGCTCGACGAGCCCACCAATAACCTGGACATCAACTCGATCCGCTGGCTCGAAGACGTGCTGAACGAGTACGACTCGACGATGATCATCATCTCGCACGACCGACACTTTCTGAACCAGGTCTGCACGCACATGGCGGACATGGACTATGGCACGCTGAAGGTTTATCCGGGCAACTACGACGACTACATGCTCGCGAGCACCCAGGCGCGCGAGCGTCAGCAGGCGGCCAACGCGAAGGCGAAGGAACGCGTCGCGGATCTGCAGGAATTCGTGCGCCGCTTCTCCGCCAACAAGTCGAAGGCGCGTCAGGCAACCAGCCGTCTGAAGATGATCGACAAGATCAAGATCGAGGAATTCAAGCCGTCGTCGCGTCAGAACCCGTTTATCCGCTTCGAGTACGAAAAGAAGCTGCACAATATTGCAGTGGTAGCGGACAGCATCACGAAGAAGTACGACCGCACGATCTTCAACAACTTCAACCTCAGCGTGCAGCCGGGCGAGCGCATCGCGATCATCGGCGAAAACGGCGCGGGCAAGACTACGCTGCTGCGTTCGCTGTTTGGCAATCTCACGCTCGAGCACGGCACGGTCAAGTGGGCTGAGAACGCGAACGTGGGCTACATGCCGCAGGACACGTACGAGGAGTTTCCAACCGACGTCACGCTGATGGACTGGATCGACCAGTACCGCAAGGAAGGCGACGACGAGCAGATGGTGCGCGGCACGCTCGGCCGTCTGCTTTTTAATGCAGACGACATCCGGAAGTCGGTGAAGGTGCTGTCGGGTGGCGAGAAGGGCCGCATGATCTGGGGCAAGCTGATGCTGGGCCGCCATAATGTGTTGCTGATGGACGAACCGACGAACCACATGGACATGGAGTCGATCGAGTCGCTGCAGATCGCGCTGGAAAAATACGACGGCACGCTGATTTTTGTGTCGCACGACCGTGAATTCGTGAGCGGGCTGGCTAGCCGCATCATCGAAGTGAAGACAGACGGCACGCTGAACGACTTTGGCGGCAATTACGAGGACTTCCTGTCGAGCCAAGGCCTGCAGTAAGCGATATCGGTGCGATATTCGTCGAAGCCCGCTTCATCCGAAGCGGGCTTTCTTTTTGGTGCCGCCGGTTCGCCCCGCAAGTAACATCGATCCGCCTCACATGTGTCCGATCGGCTCCCATGCTCCCGAGTAAAATAAATGGACTATCCAGGAGACAGGACGCAAGACAATGAAGACCTTCGAGCACTTCTATATCGACGGTAAGTGGATCAAGCCCTGCGGCACGGGCACCATCGACGTGATCGACTCTGGCACGGAAGAAATTCTTGGCCGCATTCCTGAAGGGATCGAAGCGGATGCCGAGGCAGCAATCAACGCGGCGCGTGCTGCATTCGACAGTTGGGCTGCGACGGCGCCGAAAACGCGCGGCGCCTACCTGCAAAAAATTGCCGACAACCTCAAGGCACGCACAGATGAGCTGGCAGGCTACATCTGCGGCGAAGTCGGCATGCCGATCAAGCTTGCGCGTGCAATTCAAGTGGGCGGTCCCGTGTACCACTGGAACGCGTATGCGAAGCTCGCGGGTGAATTCCAGTTCGAGCAGCGGGTCGGCAACTCGCTCGTCGTGCGTGAGCCCGTTGGCGTCGTGGCAGCGATCACGCCCTGGAACTATCCGCTAAATCAGATCACCCTGAAAGTTGCGGCGGCGCTCGCGGCAGGCTGCACTATCGTGCTCAAGCCATCCGAAGTGGCGCCGCTCAATGCATTCGTACTCGCCGAGGCAATTCATGACGCGGGGTTGCCCGCGGGCGTTTTCAACCTCGTCAGCGGTTACGGGCCTGTCGTCGGCGAGGTGTTGGCGAGTCATCCATCCGTCGACATGGTGTCGTTCACCGGCTCGACGCGCGCAGGCAAGCGCGTGTCGGAACTCGCGGCGGCATCGGTGAAGCGCGTTGCGTTGGAACTGGGCGGCAAGTCGGCATCGGTGATTCTCGACGACGCGGACTTTGCGGCGGCGATCAAGGGTACGGTGAGCGCGTGCTTCCTGAATTCGGGGCAAACGTGTTCGGCGCACACACGCATGATCGTGCCTGAGTCGCGCTACGACGAGGCGCGCGAACTCGCGAGGAAGGCGGCCGAATCATTCGTGGCGGGTGATCCGCGTGCCGAGACAACGCGGCTCGGTCCGCTTGCTTCCTCTTCCCAGCAATCACGCGTCCAGCATTATATTGCGCGTGGCATCGAGGAGGGGGCGGAGCTGGTCACGGGAGGCCTCGGCTTGCCCGATGGCATCGCGAAGGGCTTCTTCGTGAAACCAACAGTGTTCGGGCGTGTGCATCCCAAAGCAACCATTGCACAGGAGGAGATCTTCGGTCCCGTGCTGACGATCCTCACCTACAAGGACGAGGAAGAAGCGGTGCGCATCGCCAACGACTCGATCTATGGACTTGGTGGCGCGGTGTGGTCCGCCAGCGATGAACATGCAATCGGCGTCGCGCGGCGCATTCGCACGGGGCAGGTCGATATCAACGGCGGCGCATGGAACATGGCCGCGCCGTTCGGCGGCTTCAAGCAATCGGGACATGGCCGCGAAAACGGCACGTATGGGCTCGAAGAATATCTCGAGTACAAGTCAATGCAGTTGAAAGTGAACAAGCCTGCATAGCAGTGCATGAGTGTGACGTGCGGCGATTCATCCCGGAGTCGCGTGCATGACCAGTGACGGGGCGCAAGGAAAGCGCGTGTCGCCAGGCGGCACGCGCTTTTTGTTTGACCCTAGGCAAGATACTGCATACGCCAGTTGCGACCATCGAGGCTTTGCGTCGAACTCCATCGACGACGGAGGCCTCTCATGTTTCCCTCTCATCCGTTTGCGCCACTCGTGATACGTGGGCGGACACTATTGCCCGTCGTGCAGGGCGGCATGGGCGTCGGCGTGTCCGCGCACCGGCTTGCGGGCAGCGTCGCGCGCGAGGGCGCGCTCGGCACCATAGCCAGCATCGACCTGCGCCACCATCACGCCGACCTCATCGAGCGGTGCCGCGCGAGGCCCGATCGCGCGACGCTAGAAGACGCGAACCGCATCGCGCTGGCCCGTGAGATCGACGGTGCGAAGCGCCTCGCCGAGGGGCATGGAATGATCGCCGTCAACGTGATGAAGGCGGTCAACGCGCATGCGGATTACGTGCGTCTAGCGTGCGAAAAGGGCGCTGACGCGATCGTCATGGGCGCCGGTCTGCCGCTCGACCTGCCCGATCTGACACAGGGACACGACATCGCGTTGATCCCGATTCTGTCGGATAGCCGCGGCGTCGGCGTCGTGCTGAAGAAATGGATGAAGAAGGGGCGCTTGCCCGACGCGATCGTGATCGAACATCCGGCGCATGCGGGCGGTCACCTCGGGGTAACGAATCTCGACGACATGCACGACTGTCGTTTCGACTTCATGCGCGTGCTAAGCGAAATCGACGCGCTATTCGCGGCATTGCAGATCAGCCGAACTGAAGTGCCCGTGATCGTTGCCGGCGGAGTCAACAGTCATGACGCGGTGCGCGCCTGTCTGAGTGCGGGCGCCAATGGAGTGCAGGTCGGCACGCCCTTCGCCGTCACCGAAGAGGGCGACGCGCACCCGAATTTCAAGCGCGTGCTGGCAGACGCGAAACCGGACGACATCGTCGAATTCGTCAGTGTGACGGGGCTGCCCGCGCGTGCCGTGAAGACGCCCTGGCTCGAGCGCTACCTGCGCAATGAAGCACGCATACGCACGAAGATCGGTGCACTGAAGCGCGCATGTCCGACTGCACTCGAATGCCTGAGTGCATGCGGCTTGCGTGATGGCATCGAAAAGTTCGGTCACTTCTGCATCGATACACGACTCGCTGCCGCATTGCGTGGCGATGTGGCCAACGGCCTGTTTTTCCGTGGCCGCGAATCACTGCCGTTCGGTGATGCGATCCGCAGCGTGCGCGATCTTCTCGAATTGTTGCTGACGGGTGTGGCGCGACCGCCTGTCGCAGGACGTCTCGCGTTCTCGCTGGGTTGACGGGGGTCAATAAGCGCGCGGCGGAGAGCTTCGACAATGCGTTGCGCGTGACTTGGCACCGCACGCAACCACACAGAAAAATCAGGGTAGCTTATGAACAGGAAAATTCGATCAATTGCGGCCGCCCTCTGCGCAGCAGGGTTGGCGCTAACGGGCTCGCATGCGTTTGCGGCGCACGGCGATCCGGCGTCCGGCATTCACGCCGGCGACGTGCTCGTGCGTCTGCGCGCGATCACCATCGTGCCGCAGGTGCGTACCAGCGACACGCTGTCGGCGCTGAACGTCGGCGTCAACAACGCGACCGTGCCTGAACTCGACTTCACCTACATGATTCTTGACAACGTTGGCGTGGAGCTGATTCTCGCCACGTCGCGGCATCAGGTGACGTCGAACATCGGCGATCTTGGCGGCGTCAACGTGCTGCCGCCGACGCTGTTGCTGCAGTATCACTTCAATCATCAGGGACAGGTGCGGCCGTATGTCGGCGCGGGTGTGAACTACACATACTTCTACAACGACGGACTGCATGCCGGCGGCCAGCAGATCGCCGTCAAGCGCAGCAGTTTTGGTCCGGCGCTGCAAATGGGTGTCGACGTGCAACTGACGAAGTCGGTGTTCGCGAACGTCGATGTGAAGAAGGTATGGATGAAAACGGATGCATCGCTCAATGGTGCATCATTGGGCACGCTGCATATCGATCCATTGATCGTCGGCGTGGGTGTCGGGATGAAGTTCTGAGCGTCAACCGCCTGACCGACATGCAATGCAAAACGCCGGCCTCGAGCCGGCGTTTCCTTATCCACCGCTCATGCCAATGCATGAGTGTGGACCTGAACTGCGCTGAATCACATCATAGCTTGTCGTACTTGAAACGCATGGCCGTGCCCTCGCGCTCGATGCGTTCCCATACGGCGCGCTTTTCCTCATCGGCGAGAAACACCCAGTTCGACACCTCTGTCGCCGTGCGGCCACAGCCTTTGCACACTTCGTCGAAAAGCGTGGAGCAGACGCCGATGCAGGGGCTGTCGGGCAGGTCGTGCAGATTCGAAGACATCGAGTTACCTTGGACGGGAAGTGCGAGCGGTCCGCTATGGTAAACCAAAAGCGCAATCGGCTTCCGGCGCCAGTTTGAGGGTCGGCTGGCATGCATTCGAGTTCATCGGGCGTAGCTGTAGCTGATGAGTGCCGTCCGGTACCGCCGCTTGTTGCAGGCGAGCAGTTCTCGCCATAGCGATTGAAATATCCGATTCACAGATAGCCACCTCACGCGCTGCTTAGCGGGTAGGTCAGCTGCGCATCGACGCTGCCGTGCCAGTGCCTTCGTGCCTTTGCGCAGCGTCGTCGCGCGCTGCCAGTCGTCGGGGCTGCCGCATTTGAGCAGCAGCTCCACGTGGCCGCGGTAGTCGGCGATATCCGGGTTGTCGCGCTCAGCGAAATTCCGATGCAACGGATTGCATTGCACTGTGCTGCGTGCTTGTCAGCGCAAGGCTTGCAAACCGGCATCCGGCAACAACTCAAGGTCATTGTAAGAGCCAGCTTACAAAGGGAAAGTCCGCATGAAGCGACGAGCAGCAAGATCGTGCACTCGATAAGGCCCGCACAAGGCGCAGCCGCGCATCAGCGACGCGATCCAACGTGCTTCAGGTCGGCGGCGTCTCAGCGCATGCACCGACGGACCCATCGAGCGGACCTGATCCCGCTTTTCGATGCGCGCTCATGCACTCACGTCTATCCTGTCGCCGTTTCCCAAATCAACGCGCCATTCAGCGCGATGATCCCTGCAGCGCACATCCACGCGAGCACGAGGGGCACGCCTCGCACGCGCCACTCGCGCATCAGCCGCGCGTCCGATGCGAAACGGATCAACGGCAGGACGGCGAGCGGCAACTGCAGGCTCAAGACCACCTGGCTTGCAACCAGCAGTTGCGCCGAGCCATGCGGTCCGAACATCGCGACGGCCACGAGCGCGGGGCCGATCGCAAGCGAGCGCGTCAGTAGCGCGCGCTGCCAGCGTGGCAGCCGGATCTGCAGAAAGCCCTCCATCACGGCCTGGCCCGCGAGCGTGCCCGTGACGGTCGCGCTCAGCCCGCAAGCGAGGAGCGCCGCCGCAAACAGGATCGCCGCCCAGTGTGAGCCGACGATAGGCGCTATCAGCCGGTGTGCATCGGCAAGATCGGTGACGTTACGGTGGCCGCTCGCATGGAACACGGCCGCCGACACGATCAGCAGCGCGGCATTGATCACGAAGGCAAATGAAAGCGCGCTGAAGGTGCCGAAGTTGACGCCGCGCAGTGCATCGGCGATGTCGGCGTCGCTGTCGGAGCGCGCATGGTGCCTGACGAGGGCCGAGTGCAGATAGAGGTTGTGCGGCATCACTGTCGCGCCGAGGATGCCCGCCGCGAGCCACACCATGCCCGCGTTGCGCAGCAGTTCGGGGCTGGGCGTGGCGCCCGTCAACGCCGCACGCCAGTCGGGCCGCGCGAGCACCAGCTCGACCACGAAGCACAGTCCGACGAACACGATCAGCGCGACCACGGCCGCTTCGAGCGTGCGTCGGCCGTGCCGCTGCAACGCGAGCATCGCGAAGGTGCCCACGGCCGACGTCAGCACGCCCGCCGTCAGCGACACGCCGAACAGCAGTTGCAGCGCGACCGCGCTGCCGACCACCTCGGCGACATCGCAAGCGATGATCGCGACCTCGCTCGTCAGCCAGAGGAACAGCGTCGTGCGCCGGCCGGTTCGTTCGCGGCACATCTGCGCAAGATCGCGCCCTGTCACGACGCCGAGGCGCGACGACACCCACTGCAGCAGCATCGCCATCAGGCTCGACATGAACACGACGCCGAGCAGCCGATAGCCGTAGCCCGCACCGCCCGCGAGCGCCGTCGCCCAGTTGCCGGGGTCCATGTAGCCGACCGCGACGAGCGCTCCCGCGCCGATGAACGCCAGCCGGTTTCCGGCACGTGGAGGCCCCCTGCGCCGTCGGCGCCGGCGGGATGGAATCAACGTGAACGGGTTCGTGTTCATCGCAGTGTCGCGGATTCCGGAAGCTTTCGATCAGGCAAGCTGCATGCCGCGCTTTGCGGGTGCGTCTCGCAGTTACCACGATCTGGGCTTCTTTGACAGTCTATAGTGATGAGGAATGGGGCGGATCGGCACGATGCAATCCACTTCTGCGAACCTGCACTGCGCAGCGATTGCGCCGCCACGGAACGAGGTTTTTTTCGGGTGGACAGGACGCGATAACCGGATACAATTGCGCCCAATTTTGCGGTGGCGTGCCAGCCCGCGCCGTCCCAGTGCATGTCGAGCGAGGCGGGCGGGGCGGCTGCAGAGCGGGCGCATGGCACCTGCGGGGAAGCGAACCGGTGACGGATAAAAGCTGCGCGCGCTGTACCCTTTGCGCGACATCTGGCGTTTTTTTTTGAATCGGGCTTCGATTGATGGTAGTTTTCGGGTTTTTCAAGGGTAGCCGCCTGCGCCACGCAGCGGCTTGAAGCGGGGTAAGCGACCGGTTTTCGCGCCGGTCACAATGGAGAACGGGATGAAGAAACTGGTGGTGGGCCAACTGGCTGCGCTGGTGTTGTGCGCTACGCCTTTCATGTCGGCAACGGCAAAAGATACGCAACTGAATGTGTACAACTGGTCGGACTACATCGCCAAGGACACGATTCCGAACTTTACCAAGCAGACGGGCGTCCAGGTCAAGTACGACAACTACGATAGCGACGACACGCTGCAGGCCAAGCTGCTGACGGGCAACTCCGGCTATGACATCGTCGTGCCGACCAGCAACTACGCGGGCAAGCAGATCGCGGCGGGCATCTTCGCGCCGCTCGACAAGTCGAAGATTCCGAACCTCAAGTATCTCGACCCGTCGCTGATGGCGCTCGTCGCGGGCGCCGATCCCGGCAACCAGTACACGGTGCCCTGGGCGTACGGCACGACGGGCCTCGGCTACAACGTGACGAAGGCGCAGCAGATTCTCGGCAAGGGCGTCGCGCTCGACAACTGGGACATCCTCTTCAAGCCGGAAAACATTTCGAAGCTGAAAGCATGCGGCGTCTCCGTGCTCGATGCGCCGGACCAGATGTTTGCCGCCGCGCTGCACTACATCGGCAAGGACCCGATGAGCACCAACCCGGCCGACTATCGCGAAGCGCTCGCGATGATGAAGAAGATCCGTCCGTACATCACGCAGTTCAACTCGTCGGGCTATATCAACGACATGGTCGGCGGCGACGTCTGCTTCGCGTACGGCTGGTCGGGCGACGTCGTGATCGCGAAGCACCGCGCGGCGGAAGCGAAGAAGCCGTACAAGATCGACTACTACATTCCGAAGGGCGGCGCGCCTGTGTGGTTCGACGTGATGGCGATTCCGAAGGACGCGAAGCACAAGGAAGCTGCCCTCGAGTGGATCAACTACATCGAGACGCCGCAGGTCCACGCGGCGATCACGAACGCCGTCTACTATCCGAGCGCGAACCTCGAAGCGCGCAAGTATGTGGACAAGGATGTCGCGAACGACCCTGCCGTCTATCCGCCGGCGGACGTCGTCAAGACGCTGTTCCTGTTGAAGCCGCTGCCGGCTGAAATCCAGCGTCTGCAAACGCGGCTGTGGACTGAGTTCAAGTCCGGCCGCTAAGCAGGTCCGAGCCGGACGGTCGTGCAGGAAAGCAACATCATGAAGCCCTCGGTGTCCAGCCGGGGGCTTTGTTCGTCAAATGCAGGGAGAGAAGCAGCAGATCATGAGTGACCAGTCGAACGTGCTGGCAGGGGCCGGCGTGTCGTCCTCGGGCAATTCCGCCGCTGCGCAGCTCGCAGCGGAAAACTTCGTGCAGATCGTCGACGTCGTGAAGAAATTCGGCGAGACGGTCGCGGTCAAGGGCGTGAACCTGTCGGTGAAGAAGGGCGAACTGTTCGCGCTGCTCGGCAGTTCCGGCTGTGGCAAGTCGACCCTGTTGCGCATGCTCGCGGGGCTCGAGTCCGTGACGTCGGGCAAGATCCTGATCGACGGCGAAGATCTTGCGCAAATGCCGCCGTACCGGCGGCCCGTCAACATGATGTTCCAGTCGTACGCGCTCTTTCCGCATATGACGGTCGAATCGAATGTCGCGTTCGGCCTCAAGCAGGAGGGCGTGCCGAAAGCCGAGCTGAAGGAGCGCGTGCAATCCGCGCTCGAACTCGTGCAGATGGGGCGCTTCGCGAAGCGCAAACCTCATCAGTTGTCGGGCGGGCAGCAGCAGCGCGTCGCGCTCGCGCGCTCGCTTGTCAAGCGTCCGAAGCTCCTGCTGCTCGACGAGCCGATGTCCGCGCTCGACAAGCAGATCCGCCAGCGCACGCAGATCGAGCTCGTCAACATTCTCGACAAGGTCGGCGTCACCTGCATCATGGTCACGCACGATCAGGAAGAAGCGATGACGATGGCGAGCCGCCTCGCCGTGATGAGCGAAGGCGAGATCGTGCAGCTCGGCACGCCGAATGAGGTCTACGAATATCCGAACAGCCGCTTCTCGGCGGAGTTCATCGGCTCGACGAATCTGTTCGACGGCAACGTCGTCGAGGACGAGCCTGATCACGTGTATATCGAAACGCCGGACCTGCCTGTGCGCCTGTATGTGAGCCACGGCATCACGGGGCCGCTCGGCATGCCCGTGACGATCTCGGTGCGCCCCGAACGAATCGCGCTCACGCGCAAGCCGCCCGAAGGCGCGTTTAACTGGGGCAAGGGCGTCGTCACGAATATTGCGTACATGGGCGGCTACTCGCTGTATCACGTGAAGCTCGATGCGGGCAAGACGGTGATCGCTAACGTGTCGAGCCTCGCGTTGTCGGAAATCGAAACGCCGACGTGGGGCGACGAAGTGTACGTGCGCTGGAGCGCATCGGCGGGCGTGGTGCTGACGTCATGAAAAGCGCGCTGCATTCGTTCATGATGTGGCCCGCGAGCCGCTTCCGGCTGACAGGGCGCACGGCCGTCGTCGCCGGGCCGTTCATCTGGCTGTTGCTGTTCTTCCTCGTGCCGTTCCTGCTGGTCGTGAAGATCAGCTTCGCGGACTTGCAACTGGGCATTCCGCCCTATACGGAACTCACGACGATCAAGGACGGCGTGATTCACGTCGCGCTCGACCTGTCGCATTACGCGTTCCTGCTATCCGACAGTCTGTACTTCGCGACCTATGTGAACTCGGTGGTCGTCGCGGCGATCTCGACGGTGCTGTGCCTGCTGCTCGGCTATCCGATGGCGTACTACATCGCGCGCTCGAACCCCGCGACGCGCAACATCCTGATGATGGCGGTAATGCTGCCGTTCTGGACGTCGTTCCTGATTCGCGTGTATGCATGGATCGGCATTCTGAAGAACAACGGGCTGCTGAACAACTTCCTGATGTCGATGGGACTGATTCATTCGCCCATCGAGCTGTATCACACGAACACGGCCGTCTATATCGGCATGGTCTATTCATACCTGCCGTTTCTCGTGATGCCGCTCTACGCGCATCTCGTGAAGATGGACCTGACCTTGCTCGAAGCCGCGTACGATCTCGGCGCAAAGCCGTGGAAGGCGTTCTGGCAGATCACGCTGCCGCTGTCGAAGAACGGCATCATCGCGGGCTGCCTGCTGGTGTTCATCCCGGCCGTCGGCGAGTACGTGATTCCTGAACTGCTCGGCGGCGCGAATACGCTGATGATCGGCCGCGTGATGTGGAATGAGTTCTTCGACAACGCCGACTGGCCGATGGCCTCTGCCGTCACATGCGCAATGGTGCTGCTGCTGCTCGTGCCGATGGCGCTGTTCCAGTACTCGCAGGCGAAGGAACTGGAGGAGAAGCGCTGATGAAGCCGAGTCGTCTATTGCAGTTCTTTGCGCTCGCGATCGGCTTCTCGTTCCTGTATGTGCCGATCATCAGCCTCGTTGTGTACTCGTTCAATGAGTCGCAGCTCGTGACGGTGTGGACGCGCTTCTCAACGCGCTGGTATGCCGCGCTGTTGCAGGACGACGAGTTGATCGCCGCCGCATGGCTGTCGCTGCGCGTCGCGCTGTTGACGGCGTTCGCGTCGGTGATCATCGGCACGTGGGCGGGCTTCGTGCTCGCGCGCATGGGCCGGTTTCGCGGCTTCACGCTGTACACGGGGATGATCAATGCGCCGCTCGTGATTCCCGAAGTGATCCAGGGCATCTCGCTGCTGCTGCTGTTCATTGAAATGGGCAAGTGGCTCGGCTGGCCCGCGGGCCGCGGCATCTTCACGATCTGGATCGGCCACGTGATGCTGTGTATTTCCTACGTCGCGATCATCGTGCAGTCGCGCGTACGTGATCTGCATCCATCGCTCGAAGAAGCTGCACTGGACCTAGGTGCAACGCCGTTGCGCGTATTTTTCTCCATCACGCTGCCGCTGATCTCGCAGGCGCTGGTGGCGGGCTGGCTGCTGTCGTTCACACTGTCGATCGACGACGTGGTGCTGTCGGCGTTCCTGTCCGGGCCCGGCTCGACGACGCTGCCGCTGGTGGTGTTCTCGCGTGTCCGCCTTGGCCTGAATCCGGAGATGAATGCACTGGCAACGCTGTTCATCGCTGTCGTCACGGTGGGCGTGGTGGTGGCAAACCACTTCATGCAGCGCGCCGAGAAGCGGCGGCTTGCGATGGCGATCTAGTTCGGAGCGTCTCCTTGTCCTTTGCCGGCGCTGATGCGGGCGCCGGCAAAGCGAGCCCGTATCCGGGTCCGGCCGCGCGGCATCGCGCAGCACGGCGTCCTCAACGGCGTCCTCAGACGCGGTAGCCGATACGCAGGCCTCCCCAGTGCCTGCCGTTGACGAAAATGGGCGCTGAAGCATCCTTCATCAGCACATACTCGCCGCCGCCCATATCGCGCCGGTAGGTCTGCAGCAAAAAGCGTTTGATGCTGGTGCCGGCCGCGAGTCCGGTCCGGTCATTGAAGAGTCGCCTGTTCCTGCAGTTTGCTGCATTCCATACGGAATCGTCGCGCTGCGGCTGCGAGAACTTGAGGTTGTGGGTCGGCAGGTAGCCGCGCACATCGACGGCGGCGCAAAAGGCCACGCGCGGGTCGAGATCGAGCAGCGGCTCCTGGATCGACGGCAGCACGCGGTCGGTGAACTCGGTGAAGCGCGTCATGAACTGCGGCGGGTTCGTGCCGGGCAGCGACACATAGCGATCGTCGAACAGATCGTTCATCGAGAGTTCGCCGCGCGCGACGGCTGCTTCGAACAGCTTGCCGACTTGCGCGGCGGCCCGCTCGACGGCGTCGATAAACGGCGTGTCGGCCGTTGCGGCGCCCGTCGCTGCCGTCAGTTCGATCAGGTTTTCAGACACGCCCAGCAGATTGCCGAGTCGATTCTTGGCGTGCACGAAATTCGCGCTCGAATGTTCGACGTCCGTTGCGATTTCCAGCACCTGCGTCTCGAATGTATTGCATTGCTCTTCGATTTCGCCGGACAGCGTCGCGATCTGGTTCGCCTCTGCATTCAATTGCATGATCGCTTGGCCGGTCGAATGAACCGCGTCGCCGAGCATCCGCGTTCCTTCGCGCACGCGTTGCGCACGCGCGGTGTTCTCCGCGCCTTCCGTAATCAGACGCTCGGTTTGCTCGGTGAGCTTCGTGAGCGTGGTCTCGATCTGGCCCGTCGCCTGCGCCGTCTTCGCCGACAGCGTCTTCACTTCTGCCGCGACGACCGCGAAGCTCTTGCCGAACTCACCCGCGCGCGCGGCTTCGATCGCGGCGTTCAGCGCGAGCAGATGCGTCTGCCGCGCGATCAGCGAAATTTCCTCCGAAACGCGGCTCACATGCGACAGCGCCGCGCGCAACGCGCCGATCTGGCTTTCGATCACGGTCACGCCTTCGACCAGACCATGAATGTCCGACAGCGATGCTTCGAGCGTCTGCTGCGAGTGCCCGACGTCGTCCGCTGCCTGGGCGGTCACCGTGCGCATTTCGCGCGCGGCGGCGGCGATCCGGTGGTTGCCGGCGAGCGTCGCGGCAGCCGACTGGCGCAGCGTGTGGCATACGTCCGCTTGCCGCGCGACGCGCGCCGCGACTTCTTCGATATGACCCGACACGTCACAGATCTCGATGCCGAGCTTGCCTGCCTGCGAGGCGATATGCCCGACAACCGATGTAGTCCCGCCGGCACGGCGCGTGCGGCGCTTGAAAAAGCCTGTCATGGTCGAATCTCCGGGGCGGCGCAGTGCAGATGCGCGTCGTCCAATGTCCGTTGAATGTGGCCGTCAGTGCATGACGCGCGCGGCGGCTGCACGGATTGCCGCCGTCGATGAACTGCGGCACATGAACTGCGGCACATGAATTGCACTTCTTTCGCTTACGTTTTCTATACGGCGCTTTGCGGAGTCGCTTGATAGGGACTATCCCGCAGTCGATTCGGGTACGATCGGTGGTCTCCTCGCGAACCGTCGCGCCTGCCTGTCTGCCGAATCCGCCAACCAATGACCGATGATTGAATCCTTCGCGCGCGTGTCGGGCTGGGACCAGCTGGTGTATCTATGGGAACTGATCGTGATGGTGTGCAAGTTCCTGTGGAGTCTGCTGCGCCTGCTGAGCGGCGGTTGAAGCACGATGTAGCACGATGTCACGCACTGTCATGCAGGCTGAGCTGAACTACAGTAAGCTGCATCGCAATGCATTTGCCGTCGCATCCTTAAGATGACCAGCGATTCCACTCAGCGCTTTACCGATCGTGTCGCCGATTACGTCAAGTACCGGCCGAGCTATCCGCGCGAGGTCGTGACGTTCCTGCGCACGGTCTGCGGAATCGCCGAAGACGCGCGCGTCGCCGACATCGGCGCGGGCACGGGCATTTCGGCGCAGCTTTTTCTCAATGCGGGGCATGCCGTTGTCGCCGTGGAACCGAATCAGGCGATGCGCGCTGCCGCCGACGGATGGCTCAACGACTATTCCGGCTATTCGAGCGTTCACGGCACCGCCGAGGCAACGACTTTGCAATCCGGCAGCATCGATCTCGTGATCGCCGCGCAAGCGTTCCACTGGTTCGATCCCACCGCCGCGCGACGTGAATTCGCTCGCATTCTCAAACCCCGTGGTCTGATCGCGTTGTTCTGGAACAGTCGGTCGCTTGACGGCACGCCATTTCTTGCGGGCTACGAAGCACTGCTGCAACGCTTCAGCGACGACTACCAGGCAGTTGCCGAACGCTATGCGGACGATGAGTCGATGGCCGCATGGTTCGGCGAGGGCCATGCGCACAACGCGCGTTTTCCGAACGTGCAGCGGCTGGACTTCGATGGCCTGAGGGGGCGGCTGATGTCGTCGTCGTATGCGCCGAAGGCTGGGCATCCGAATCACGAGCCGATGCTCGCTGCTTTGCGGGCATTGTTCGACCGTACTGCACAAGACGGTACGGTCGAATTTGTCTATGAAACACGCGTGTACGCCGGTCGTGCACAGGACGGAAGCTAGACGGGCGAGGGCGGGCGACGCTGCGCCCGTTCAATCCGCCTGCAATGCACTTCCTCTTAACGTGAAAAGATGTACTCGGCGGCGCGCACGCGGCGCGTGCGGCGGCGGAAACTGAATGTAAAGCCCGGCCAGATGGCCGTCACCTTGCCGCTCCTCGTCTGATACCAGCTATGGCAGCCGCTCGCCCAGACGGATCGCTGCATCTGGCGCTGAAGGTCGTCATTGAATGCGCGCTGCACGTCGCTGCGCAGGTTCATCGTGCGCGCGCCGCGTCGCTGCAGTTCCCGCAGGCAATCGGCAATGTATTGCACCTGCGATTCGATCATGTAGATCATCGAGTTGTGGCCGAGGGCCGTGTTCGGTCCGACCATCATGAAGAAATTCGGAAAGTCCGCGATGCTGGTGCCGAGATACGCTTGCGGTCCGTCGCGCAGCCAGAGCGCGCCGAGTTCGGCGCCGCCGATGCCTGTCACGTCGAACGGCGCGCCGACGTCGTTCACCTGGAACCCGGTGCCACAGATGATCGCGTCGACGGCATGATGCACGCCATTGGCCGTCACGATGCCGTCACGCACGACCGTCTGGATCGGCGACGTCACCACATCGACATTCGGCTGGTTGAGCGCGGGCAAGTAGTCGCTCGACAGTAACACGCGTTTGCATCCCAACCGATAGTCGGGCGTGAGCTTGGCGCGCAGCGCCGGGTCCTTGACGCGGCGTTCCAGATAACTGCGCGCGAACTTCATTGCAGGTTCTGTCAGCTTGGGATTCACGAAAAACGCAATGCCGCGCGACTCCATCTGCCAGTAGATCGCGCCGCGCACGCAGCGTTGCGTGAAAGGCAGATGCTTGAAGAACCAGCGCGCGCGTTCGCCGATCAGCTTGTCGGGCTTCGGCAAGACCCACGGTGCGGTGCGCTGGAAGAGCATCAGCCGCGCGACCCTCGGCTGGATGCGTGGTACGAACTGGATTGCACTTGCGCCAGTGCCGATCACAGCGACGCGTTTGCCGTCAAGCGCGTACTCGTGATCCCAGCGCGCTGAATGAAATATCTTGCCGCCAAACGCATCGAGTCCATCGATCTTCGGCATGGCCGGGCGTGACAGCGGGCCGTTGGCCGCGATGACAAAATCGGCCTCGACGCTTTCATGCACGCCATTGCATGAAATATCGAGCAGCCAGACGAGTCGCGCCTCGTCGAAACGTGCAGCCATGACGCGCGCATCGAAGCGGATTGCACTGTCGATACCGTACTTGCGTGCACAATGCTTCAGATAAGCGAGTATCTCGTGCTGATGGCTGAATGCGCGTGACCATGACGGGTTCGCTTCGAACGAAAACGAATAGAGATGCGAAGGCACATCGCATGCGGCGCCTGGATAGGTGTTGTCGCGCCACGTGCCGCCCAGGTCGCTCGCTGCTTCGTAGATCGTGAATGAGGTGTATCCGAGGCGTTTTAGCCGGATCGCCATGCCGATGCCGGAGAAGCCGCTTCCGATAATCGCGATACGCATCGCGGCACGGCGGGGTGAGGGCATATGATCGGCGCTCCAGCGTAACCTCGGAGTCCAACACTCCGATAAACAGTAAGAAGACGAGAATGAAGACGGGGGTTGTCTACGTTCGTCAACGACAGCAGAAGCGCAGGGTAGACAACTGTACAGGGGCCGTCAATATCGTTGTAACGTGCCGGCTCCAGGGACGGGATGTTGGGCCATCATGATCGTCAGGCTGTTCGCGGGCGCAGCAGTCCTCGCGCAGAGCATCAGCCGTGCGCTCAGCTTCTCCATTCGAAGCCCAATGTAAAAGGGCTCCGTGAGGAGCCCTGCGTTCGATGCCGATAGTGGGCGGGCGAGATCAGGTGTCGTTCCAGCCGCCCGAATCATCGCTGCCCATATCGACGTCGCCCCCGCCGTCGCTCCAGTCGTTGGAGCCCTGGCCGAAGTCGACGGAGCCGGGGTCGTTGGTGCTGCGCTTGCGCGCTTCGTCGTCGACGATCACATCGCGCTCGATCACGCGTTCACGCCCGGAGTTGAGCGCTTCGCCGAGCAGCACGCCCGTCAGCAGCCCGCCCATGCCGGCACCGAAGCCGCCGCCCTGTTGCACGACGACGGGCGGCTGCTGTTGCTGCGGCGGATACGGATAAGGCGCTTGCGGCGCATAACCGGGTGGATAGCCAGGTGGATAAGCTTGCTGCTGGCCACGCCCGAACGCCTCGTTCGCTTCGCGCGCGTACGCGGATTCACCCCCTGTGCCCGCCGCTGCCGCCGGGGCCGCATTCGGGTCGGGCCGGCCTTCGGCGCGTGCCTTGAGACTCGCAACCTGCCGCTCGATTTCTTCGATCTGATACGGCGGCACGGGGTTCTTGCTGTTCGACAGTGCTTCGACCAGTTGGCGCAACTGCGTTTCAGCGCCTTCGACTTCCCGTTCGAGCGCTTCGTGTCCGGGTGCAGTCGATAGCTTCACGTCGAGTTTGAGCGAGCGCACTTCGTTGAGCAGGTCAGTGGCGCGCTTCAACTGGATGCGGCGGTCGTCGCCGGCGCGCGTGTCTTCCTGTGAACGCGCGCGGCGCAGCGTCCAGCGCAGGATCAGCGCAATCGCGGCGATCAGCACGGCGATGCCGATCCACATGCCCATCGACGGACCGTGCCGTTGCGGCGCCTGCTGCAACGCGGACGTCGCGGGCCCGGCTTCCTGCTGCGCGAACGGATTGTTGGTGCGATGCGTGCTATTGGTGCTGAGGCCGCCCGCCGCACCGCCGCCGACGCGCGCGGCGTCGGCGCGAAGACGCGCTTCCGTCTGCGCGAAGCGGTCGGGGTCGGTGAAGCGCACCTGCGGGTCGAGGGTCTTCGCCTGCTGCAGCTGCGCGAGCGCTTCGGAGGGGCGGCCCTCGCGATCGAGCACCTGTGCGTACAGATAGTGCGCGCGAGCGCTGTCGGGATGCGCCTTCAGCACTTCGTTCAATTGCGAGTCGGCCTTCTGCCAGTTGCCCTGTTGAATCGTCGTTTCGATCTGCGTCGCCGTCGGCACTGCAAATGCGGCGCCCGGTGCGAGCATCAGCGAGAGCGTCAGGGACAGACCGGCTGCTGCAAGGAGTTTTTTCATGATGTGGGCCGGGCGGATTGACGCCCGTCTCCATGACTATCGAGTTGCCGTGCCGCGCAAGCGTCGCATGGGATCACGGATGCCGCGCGGCACGTTGCCTGCAATGCGTTACTGCGCAGGCGTGTCCAGCTGCTTCTTCAGCGCAGCA
Organism: Paraburkholderia sp. LEh10; assembly: GCF_017814945.1. GTDB lineage: Bacteria > Pseudomonadota > Gammaproteobacteria > Burkholderiales > Burkholderiaceae > Paraburkholderia. The sequence goes on along the minus strand of NZ_JAGIPX010000008.1, from coordinate 82,199 downwards.
AGACGGTCGTCGATCGACGGGCCGCGGTTCAGGTCCGCGAGCTTGTCGTCGAGCGCCTTGCCGCTTTTCACGTCGGCGGAGTCGAGGCGCGCGTCGGAGCGCGCATTCGACAGCGCGACCTTGTCTTCCAGCTTCTGAAAGTCCTCAGCAAGATTCTTGCCGCCGATGCCGCCCAGCGCCGTCGCCGCCGTATCTTTGGCCTGCGCGATCTGCTGCTTGGCCTGCAGGATGTTCGAGCGCGCATTGAGGTCATTGCGGCGCTGACGCATGTCGTCGATCTGCGTCTTCAACTGCTCGACGGAGGGCTCAAGCGTCGCGAGTTCCTTCGCGAGCGCATCGCGTTCCGCCTCGGCCGTGGCCTGCGCGCCGAGCGCCTCGCGCGCGAGCGCTTCGTCGCCGGCCTGCAGCGCGCGCTTCGCGCCGTCTTCGTATTTCTTTGCCTTGTCGGCGGCCACGTCGCGCTTGCTTTGCTGCGTGGCGACCTGCGCCTGGATTTCGATCAGCGAGTTCTCCGCCTTCGCGATGCTCTCGTCGAGTTCGCGCACGATCTGGCGCGCATCACGCGACGGGTCCTGCACGGAATCGGCTGCGTCGTTCAAGAGACCCTTGACTGTCCGCGTGATGCTGTCAAAAAGCGACATGAATACCTCCATTGATTGAAATCGACGCTGAATACCCGGCGCGTTGCACATCGCGCGAACCGAAGTCGACAGTACGTAGTTTACGCCGCGACGCGTGGGGCTGCGGGTCGTGCTGCACGCCATCAGACCGCGCGTGAGTGCCCATGTTGCAAGATGACGGATCAACTGGACCTGACATCGGGGCGCGCGTGAGGAATGCAATAGCCGCAAACAAATTTAAACGCTCGTGACGCTTCGGATGCACGTTGCGACGGGTACATGAACGGGTGTTCAACAGCTCGCGGATATTACACCACGCGCACCCTTAAAACGGTCTTAAAGTGCCATTTCTTGCGGGTCGCGGCGGCTGCATTCGCACGGTTTGCGACATGCGCGCGCGAGGGCAACGAGACGAAGGAGTCAGGTCGGCAGATTGGTGAAATCGCGCTGTTGGATTCTTTCGGATAGCCGACGATGCATCGCCACATGACAGCGCAGGGCTCAGGCGAAGCGGCCGTTGCCTTCCGCGGGATCGACGCCCGCTTCGTCGTCTTCCTGCTCGTGCGGGCGCTTGCGGGTGGCGCCGCCTTTCGATGACAGCAGTGTGGACGGTCTGGATGGCGTGTGCGCGTCGGCATGTGTGTCGATGTGCGGATCGGCATGCGCGCGGCGGGTGTCGGGCGCGTCGCGCGACGCCAGCGCGGCGGCTTTCGCGGCCGCGACGCGCGCGGCTGCCTCAGCGGCATCTTCGTCCCGATGCTCGAGCGTGCTGGCGGCCGCGAGCGCTGCAACGGGAGAAACGGCCGTCAAGGGATTGGCGGGATCGACGGGGCGCGCGAGATCGATCGGCGCAAGCGTGTCGTGCTGAGCGTCGGCGTCTGCGAAGACGCTATCGCTGTCGCTTGCGGCCGGCTTGCCGCGCGTCGCGGCCGGCTTTAGCGCGGCAGGTGTGTTTTGCCGGAGCCGGTTGCTCGCCCGGGCGACGCGCTGCAGCGCTTCGTTCAACGCGTCCGGCCCGCGCGGCGCGCGTAGCCGGTCGACGATGCTCGCCGCCTTGACCTGCTCGCTGGTCGCGCCGAAGCTCAACACCGCGCGGCGCATGAGTTCGCTGATGCTGATGCCCAGGTTGTCCGCCGCTGCGGAGATGGCGCGTTTCTGCGCGGGCGTCACGAAGACGACGATGCGTTCGCTAGGCTTGTTCATAGATCGGCTCGCGTTCATTGTTGGTGTTGAACTGCGGAGGAATCCGGGCAGGTTGGCGAGGCCTGCTTGGCGCGCGTCGAATCATCATAAGACTAAAACGCGATGCGCGGTGGCGCGCGCCCGCAAATCAGGCGGGGCGTAAAATTGCTGTCACATCAATGGGTTGCCAGAGTTGCGCGAAGATTGTCCACAGGGCTCTCCACGGGATATGTTGATAACCGCACGAGCGTGCCGCACGACGGCTCGCGCAGTCTCGCCTAGTGTTTTTCGGCACTTCGGGGCGCAATCATGAGGGAATTCTTACAAAAAAATCACGTTCTGCGCCGCTTGATTTCTTTAAAATGCGCTGTTACGTTGCGCCAGACATTGCACCGGCGCGCCGTGCGACCGGCCGGGGTAGCGTGCCGCGCGGTGCTTGTCGTCGGGGCAGAGCCGCCGACCTGCGTTGCGCTGCGCCGTGTGCGTCCTGCGCGCCGCTGCCGCTGCATCGGCGGCAAGACGCCGCTCTCTGGCGCGAAACGATGTCGCGCTGCGCCCGCACGAGCGGCACCACGATCACGATTCGAGCGCACTGCGCGAGCATAGCCGGCGTGCAGAAAAGCGCCAATCATTCCAGTCATGCCAATCATTAAACGACCGCATTCTTCCAGTTCTTCCAGGCACCCAGGGCGCGAGCCATCTTTCGGCAGCAACGACAACCCGAGCCGCGACTACCGCTACGCGCAGCGTGAAGAAGACGACCGCGACGAGCGTGGCCAGCGCGGCGGCCGCTCGATTGGCGGCACGATTGCGATGTGGTTCGCCGGGCTGTTTGCGACCGTGCTGGTGGTCGGCGCGTTGATCGTCGGCTACGCGCTCGTCGTGATGGGGCCGCAGTTGCCTTCCCTCGATGCGCTGACCGATTACCGGCCCAAGGTGCCGCTGCGCATCTACACGGCGGACCACGTGCTGATCGGCGAATTCGGCGAGGAACGCCGCAGCCTCGTGCGGTTCCAGGACATCCCCGACGTGCAGAAAAAGGCGGTGCTCGCGATCGAGGACTACCGTTTCTATGAGCATGGCGGTGTCGACTTCATCGGCATTTTGCGCGCGGGCTTCGCCGACATCATGCACGGCGGCTCGTCGCAGGGCGCGAGCACGATCACGATGCAGGTCGCGCGCAACTTCTTCCTGTCGAGCGAGAAGACGTACACGCGCAAGGTCTACGAAATGATGCTCGCGTACAAGATCGAGCGCGCGCTGACCAAGGACCAGATTCTCGAGCTGTACATGAACCAGATCTATCTGGGCGAGCGCGCGTATGGCTTTGCGGCCGCCGCGCGCGTGTACTTCGGCAAGGACCTGAAGGACATCACGCTCGCCGAAGCGGCGATGCTGGCCGGGTTGCCGAAGGCGCCGTCCGCGTACAACCCGGTCGTCAATCCGAAGCGCGCGAAGATCCGTCAGGAGTACATCCTCAAGCGGATGCTCGGTCTGAACTACATTACGCAAGCGCAGTACAACCAGGCCGTCAAGGAAGAGATCCATACGAAGACGGCGGGCAACGAGTACAGCGTGCACGCCGAGTACATCTCGGAGATGGTGCGCCAGATGATGTACGCGCAGTACAAGGACGAAACCTATACGCGCGGCCTGAACGTCACGACGACGATCGACTCCGCCGACCAGGAAGCCGCGTATCGCGCGGTGCGCAAGGGCGTGATGGACTATGAGCGCCGTCACGGCTATCGCGGTCCGGAAGGCTTCATCGAACTGCCGCCAGCGGGCGACGAGCGCGACGAGGCAATCGAAGACGCGCTGAACGATCATCCGGACAACGGTGAGATCGTGGCCGCCGTCGTGACATCGGCGACGGCGAAGGAAGTGAAGGCACAGTTGCTCGACGGCACGCAGGCGAGCGTGACGGGCGACGGCCTGCGCTTCGCGGCCGGCTCGCTGTCGGCACGCGCGGCGCAGGCACAGCGCATCCGGGCGGGTTCGATCGTGCGCCTGATCGCGGATGCGAACGGCAACTGGCAGATCACGCAACTGCCGCAAGTGGAAGGCGCGCTCGTGTCGATGACGCCGCAGGATGGCGCGATCCGCGCGCTCGTCGGCGGCTTCGACTTCAACAAGAACAAGTTCAACCACATCACGCAGGCGTGGCGCCAGCCGGGTTCGAGCTTCAAGCCGTTCATCTATTCGGCCGCGCTCGACAAGGGCCTCGGACCGGCGACGATCATCAACGACGCGCCGCTGTACTTTCCGCCGAGCGCGCCTGGCGGCGACGCGTGGGAGCCGAAGGACGACGACCAGCCCGACGGCCCGATGCCGCTGCGTCTCGCGCTGCAGAAGTCGAAGAATCTCGTGTCGATCCGCATTCTGTCGTACATCGGCACGAAGTACGCGCAGGACTACGTGACGCAGCGTTTCGGCTTCGACGCCGACAAGACGCCGCCGTATCTGCCGATGGCGCTCGGCGCGGGACTGGTCACGCCATTGCAGTCGGCGGGTGCGTACAGCGTGTTCGCGAACGGCGGTTACCGGATCAATCCATATCTGATCGCCGAAGTCGATGACGCGCACGGCCAGCCGCTGTCGCGCGCGCAGCCGCTGACGGCGGGCCGCGATGCACCGCGCACGCTGGAGCCGCGCAACGCGTACATCATGAACAGCCTGCTGCATTCCGTCGCGACGGCGGGCACGGGCGCGGGCACGAACGTGCTGCATCGTAGCGACCTGCAGGGCAAGACGGGTACGACCAACGACGCGAAGGACGGCTGGTTCGCCGGCTATCAGCAGTCGCTCGTGGCCGTTGCGTGGATGGGCTACGACCAGCCGAAGTCGCTTGGCAGCCGCGAATTCGGCGCTCAACTGGCGCTGCCCATCTGGGTCGAGTACATGCAGCGCGCGCTACGGGGCGTGCCGCAGGCCGAGCCGGAAATGCCGCCGGGCGTGACGAGCGTCGATGGCGAACTGTTCTATGCGGATATGACGCCGGGCAGCGGGTTTGTCGCGAGCATCGGCATGGATTCGTCGAATCCGCTGGCGAGCGGCGGCGATGCCGTGGGTGGCGTCGGGCCCGCGGGCATGACGCCGCCCGCGCCGCCACCAAATGTCACGTCGACGGAGAAAAAGCAGATCATGGATCTGTTCGAGTCGAACAAGCCGTGATGGCGTGAGGTTTTGATGTGCTGAAGGACGCGCCCGTGGTGGACATCATGGGCGCGTTTTTTTCTGCTTGCGGCGCGTGCATCAACAGACGATTTCGATGCAGGGTCAACGGCTTGGCGCAATTGTCCAGAGCTTATCAACAGCCCTGTCAACGGAATCTGTTGATAACGCGCGGCAAAACGGCAGCGCGCAATCCACATCGCGAGCCAAAACCGTTGCTGGCTCAACGGTTTAGCTCGCTTGTCCCGACGTTCTCAACAACCTCTTCCCCAAAAACTGGGGATAACCGTGTCGCGCGGACTCACTGCGCAGCGGCCGGACCCGTGGTGGAAGCGGATTTCGCATCGCCTGAAGGCGGCGGATTGCCCATCGCCTGAAACAGCGCCGCCGTATCGTTCAACCGCGCGCCTGTATAGCGGATCTCATCGAGCCTTGCGTTGCGATACTGCTGTTCACTGGAGCGCGACGCCGTCACAGGCACCGCGCCCAACCGATACCGCGCCGACGTTTCTTCGAACGAGCGCTGCGCCGCGCGCGCCGCGACATTCGCGGCATCGAGCGACTGCGCGTCATGCTCGAGCGAAGCCAGCGTGTCCGCGACATTCTGAAACGCGGCGAGCACTGTCTGCTTGTACTGCGACGTCGCGGCATCATACGAAGCGACAGCCGCGCGCCGCTGCGCGAACAATGCGCCGCCATGAAAGATCGGCTGCGTCAGCGATGCGCCGATGCTCCAGATCGCCCCCGCGCCCGACAGTGCGAGGGGCCAGCTAAATCCGCCTTGTCCCATCGATGCATTCAGCGTCAGGCTCGGAAACATCTGCGCCGTCGCGACGCCGACATCGGCGGCCGCCGCCTTGAGCGTCGCATCGGCCGCCTGGATGTCCGGGCGGGCCTCCAGCAGATCCGAAGGCACGGACACGGGCACCTGTCCGGGCACATGCAGCGACGCCAGATCCAGAGGCGGCGGCGCCTCGTCCGGCGTGCGCCCGAGCAGCACGGCGAGCGCGTGGCGCGTCGTCAGCAGTTGCTGGCGCGCGGCGGGCAGGCTCGCGGCGAGCGACGCGGCGCTCTGCTGTGCATTGAGCAGATCGGTATGGGGCACTGCGCCGAGATCGTAACGACGCTGCGTGTCGCGTGCCTGCTCGTTGGCGAGCGCGACAAGGCGCTCGGTCGTTTGCACCTGCGCGTCGAGCATCGCCGCGGAGATCGCCGCTGTCACGATGTTCGCGGCCAGCGCGCGCCGCGCCGCGTCGAACTGATACGCCTGCACGTTCACGCGCGAAGCGAGCGCCGCATTCGCCAGCCGCGACGCGCCGAAAATGTCGAACGTGTACTGCGCCTGCAACTGGCCGACGAACACGTTGTACAGAAACGTATTCGGCCCGACCTCGGGAATGCCGAGCGCGCGTTGCCGCGTGGCCTGCCCGCCGGCATCGATGCTCGGCAGCATGTTGCCGCCGATCTGCGCGCGCAACTGTTCGCGCGCGGCCGTGAGGCTCTTGTCGGTGGCTGCGAGGCTCGGGCTGTTGCGCAAGCCTTCATCGACGAGCGCATTGAGTTCGTCCGATTCAAACGCGCGCCACCACTGCGGCACCGCCTTCGCGCCGACGACGAACTGCTGCGCGACGCCTTGCGCGGGCACAGTCTGCGTCGGCTGTGGCTCGGCGCCGTAATGCGTGGGCTCGGGCATCGCGGGCGGATTGCCGTTGGGGCCGAACGAGCAGGCGGCGGCAACGCACACGGCCACGGCCGATGCGCAAGCCGTACGGGTCATCGAAGAGAAGCTCATGATCAATTCCCCGAATGTTCGGACGGCGCGGGACGCGGATCGCGCTCGTCGCCGCGCACGCGGAACCACGTGGCGTACAGCGCGGGCAGATAGAACAGCGTGAGCACGGTCGCGCTCGTGATGCCGCCCATCAACGCGGTTGCCATCGGGCCGAAGAAGTTGGAGCGCAAGAGCGGAATCAGCGCGAGCACGGCGGCCGCCGCCGTCAGCGTGATCGGGCGGAAGCGCCGCACCGTCGCGCCGACGATCGCATCGAAGCGCTTGTGCCCCTGCGCGATGTCCTGCTCGATCTGATCGACGAGGATCACCGAGTTGCGCATGATGATGCCGAACATCGCAATCACGCCGAGCATCGCGACAAAGCCGAACGGCTTGCCGAACAACAGCAGCGTCGCGACCACGCCGATCAGGCCGAGCGGCGCCGTGAGCACCACCATCAGCACGCGCGCGAAGCTCTGCAACTGAATCATCAGCAGCGTGAGCACCGCAATGACCATGATCGGCATCTGCGCGTTGATCGACGTCTGTCCCTTCGCGCTTTCCTCGACCGAGCCGCCGATCTCGATCCGGTAGCCGACGGGCAGCGTCGAGCGGATCTGCGCAAGCTGTCTGTCGACGGCATGCGTGACGTCGATCCCTTGTGCGTTGCCGCGCACGTCGGATTGCACGGTGATCGTCGGCTGACGGTCGCGCTCCCAGATCACGCCGTATTCGAGGTCATTGCGCATGCGGCCAAGCGTGCCGAGCGGCACCGAGCCGCTGGGCGTCGGCATCGCGAGCGTCAGCAGTTGCGACGGATCGATGCGCTCGTTCTTCGGCGCGCGCAGATCGACGCTGATCAGCTTGTCGCGCTCGCGGTATTGCGCGACCGTGTAGCCGGACAGCGTCATCGCGAGAAAGCTCGATACGTCCGTCGACGTGACGCCGAGCTCGCGCGCTTTCTTCTGATCGACTTCGAAGCGCACCGAGCGCTCGGCGGGTTCGTCCCAGTCGAACTGCACGTTTGCCGTGTTCTGGTTCGCGCGCATCGTCGCCGCGACTCTTTCGGCGATGCCACGCACCGTCGCAATGTCGTCGCCGCTCACGCGAAACTGCACGGGGTAACCGACGGGCGGGCCGTTTTCGAGGCGCGACAGACGCGTGCGGATCGCCGGGAAGTCATTGCGCAGCTTCGGTTCGAGCCAGCGCGCGAGCTTTTCGCGGTCTTCGATGGACTTCGCGGTGATCACGAACTGCGCGAAGTTCGGCTGCTGCAACTGCTGGTCGAGGGGCAGATAGAAGCGCGGTGCGCCCGTGCCGACGAAGTCCACCGCATGGTCGATCTCGGGCCGGCCTTCGAGCGCTTTTTCGATGCGCTGCGCCTGGCGCAGCGTGGCCTCGAACGATGCGCCTTCGGGCAGCCGCACATCGACGAGCAGTTCGGGCCGGTCCGAGCTTGGGAAGAACTGCTGCGGCACGAGCGTGAAGCCCGCCAGCGACACGACGAACAGAATCACGGTGATCGCGAGCACGACGAAGCGCCGCTCGACGCACCAGCTGATCCAGCCCGTCAGCCTTCGATAGAAGCGCGTTCCGTAGATATCGTGCTCGTGGTCATCCGGCTCGTGCGCTTGCCGTTTGCGCTCGGGCAGCAGGTGATAGCCGAGCATCGGGATCAGCACGACGGCGGCGAGCCACGACGCGATCAGCGCAATCGCCGACACCTCGAAAATGGAGCGCGTGTATTCGCCCGTGCTCGACTTCGCGAGCGCAATGGGCAGAAAGCCCGACACAGTGACGAGCGTGCCCGTCAGCATCGGAAAAGCGGTGCTCGTGTACGCATAGGCTGCGGCGCGCGTGCGGTTCCAGCCCTGTTCGAGCTTCACGGCCATCATTTCGACGGCGATGATCGCATCGTCGACGAGCAGGCCGAGCGCGAGCACGAGCGTGCCCAGCGACACCTTATGCAAGCCGATGTCGAACAGATACATGCACAGCGCGGTGGCGGCGAGCACGACGGGGATCGAGATCACGACCACCATGCCCGTGCGCACGCCCAACGAGACGAGACTCACGACGAGCACGATCGCCACGGCTTCGGCGACGGCTTCGAGAAAATCGTCGACGGAACGCGAGACCGCGCGCGGCATGCTCGACACTTCGGCCAGCTTCAGTCCCGCGGGCAGATGCGCCTGCAATTCCGTCATCTTCGCGTCGAGCGCCTTGCCGAGCTGGATCACGTCGCCGCCGGGCTGCATCGTCACGCCGATGCCGAGCACGGGCTTGCCCTGAAAGCGCATCTGCGTGACGGGCGGATCGTCGTAGCCGCGCTTGATCGCCGCGATGTCGCCGAGCCGGAACGAGCGGCCGTTGATGCGGATCAGCGTGTCGGCGAGCGCGTTCAGGTCGGTGAATTGCCCCGTGGGACGCACGAACACGCGGTCGTCGCGGGTCGTCAGCGTGCCGGACGGCGACACGCTGTTCTGCGAGCTGATCGCCTGCGCGAGCTGCGTCGGCGAAATGCCCAGGCGCGTCAGCTGCGTGTTCGTGATCTCGACATAGATGTGCTGGTCGGGGTCGCCGAAATAGTCGACCTTCGCGACGCCGGGCACGCGCAGCAACACCGTGCGCAATTCGTCCGCGTAGTCGTGCAGCTGCGCCGCCGAAAAGCCATCGCCTTCGAGCGTGTAGATGTTCGTGTAGACGTCGCCGAATTCGTCGTTGAAGTACGGTCCCTGAATGCTTTGCGGCAGCGTCTGCCCGATATCGCCGACCTTCTTGCGCACCTGATACCAGGTTTGCGGCACGTCCTTGACGGGCGCAGAGTCCTTCATCGTGAAGAAGATCAGCGATTCGCCGGGGCGCGAGTAGCTGCGCAAAAAATCGATCGCGGGTGTTTCCTGCAGCTTGCGGCCGATGCGGTCGGTGACTTCCTCTTGCACCTGGCGCGCCGTCGCGCCGGGCCAGAACGTGCGGATCACCATCACGCGGAAGGTGAACGGTGGATCTTCCGATTGTGCGAGCTTCGTATAGGCGAGGATGCCGAATGCCGTCGCGAGCGAGATCAGAAAAACGACCAGTGCCTGGTGACGCAGCGCCCACGCGGACAGGTTGAAGCGTCCCTCTTCGTCGTGCGCTGCGCTCATGACGCGAAATCCTCGGGATGCAGCGGCGGCACGACGCGGACCTTTTCTCCCGCCGTCACGGTATGCACGCCTTGCCAGACGACACGCTCGCCATTGTTCAGACCGTGCGAGATCGCGATGGTCCGCTCGCCGTATTGCGCCACCTGCACTCGGCGCAGTTCCAGCTGCTCGCTGCCGTTGCGCACGACCCAGACGGCGGGCGCCGTGCCGTCATGAAAGAGCGCGGTGGCGGGCAGCGTGAACAGGGATGGGTGATTCGACGCGCCATCGTGCGCGAAGTCGATGTCGGCCGTCATGCCGAGACGCACGTCCGGGCCGGGTTGCTCGAGCGTGAGTTTCGCGCGGTATGTGCGGCTTTGCGGATCGGCGGCGGGTGACAGCTCGCGTATGCGCGCATTGAACGTGCGGCCGGGCAGCGCGCCTAGCCTGACGGTTGCCGCCTGGCCGGCGCGCAGCGAAGCGAGCGCGCCCTCGGGCACGTCGCATACGACATCGATGTCTCCCGACCACGCGAGGTTGTAGACGGCCTGTCCCACGGACACGTTCTGCCCCGTATCCGCCTGTTCCGCCGTGATCACGCCCGCGTGATCGGCGGCGAGCGTCGTGTATTGCAACTGGTCTTTCGCGAGCGCGGCCTGCTGCGCGGCCTGATCGCGTTGTGCCGCCGCCGACGCGTAGGCGTCTTCCGTTTGTTCGAGCTGGGTTTGCGCGATCAGGTTCTCGCGCGCCTGCGCACGGTCGCGATCGAGCTGCTGCTTCGCGTAGACGAGCCGGTGCTGCGCGCCTTCGAGTTGGGCGCTGGCGCTGGCGGCATTTTTCTGCGCGTCGGCGGGATCGAGCCGCGCGACGATCTGGCCGTTCTGTACGACGTCGCCGAGCCTCACGCGCCGCTCGATGATCTTGCCAGCGATACGGAACGACAGCGGCGTCGAATAGCGCGCCTGCACTTCGCCAGGCAGCGACGCGGCAAGCGGCAACCCGTCGGGATGCGCGGCGACGGCCACGACGGGCCGCGGCGCGGACGCGGCGGCTTCGTTGCGGTGGCACGCCGCCAGCGTCAGCGCGCCCGCGATGACGATCACGCCGAGCTTCGCACGGTGAAACAGCAGACGGGACGACGGCGCAGATGCCTGAACTGACGCGCTTGAGCAAAACGGCTTACGCGCGATGAGCGGCGCGCCACGACGGGAACGATTCACGATACCCCCAGGCTGGTGATGCGAACGGTTACGGCAAGCCAGAGGCCACCGACGACATGCAGCGAAGCGGCTCGCTGCTTCAGATGTTGGTTTGCATTCTAATACATGCATGTATTTGAATGCAAAGATGAATCTCGTCGTGGATCGATGCTAGACTGTCAAACATGAAACGCCAACGACTCACACGCGAACAGAGCAAGGATCAGACGCGCCTGCGTCTGCTGGATGCTGCGCAAGCCATTTTCATGAAGAAGGGGTTCGTCGCGGCGAGTGTCGAAGACATCGCGGAGGCGGCGGGATACACGCGCGGCGCGTTCTATTCGAACTTCCGCAGCAAGCCCGAGCTCTTTCTCGAACTGCTGCGGCGCGACCATGAATCCATGCAGGCGGAACTGCACAGCATCTTCGAAGAGAACGCGACGCGCGAGGAAATGGAAGCGAACGTGCTGCGCTACTACAGCCGTCTGCCGCGCGACAACAAGTATTTCCTGCTATGGGTCGAAGCGAAGCTGCTCGCCGCGCGCGACGCACGCTTTCGCGCGCGCTTCAACGCGTTCCTTCACGAGAAAGTCGAGCAGTTGAGCGAATACATCACCGAGTTTTCGGTGCGCGTCGGCACGCCGCTGCCGTTGCCCGCCGAAACGCTGGCGCTCGGGCTGATGGGCTTATGCGACGGCATGCAGTTTTTCTTCACCGTCGATCCGCAGCGCGTTTCGGGCGAACGCACGGAAGAGGTGCTGGGCAATTTTTTTGCACGCGTCGTCTTCGGCAGGATGATGGAGTGAGGCGCGGGGCGCGGACGCCGCGCTCGCCCTTCACGCAGGGCGATGGACGGCAGGTCGGCCCGTCAGATCCATACGTCGTTGGCCGCTGTGCGTTCGCTCGTTTCGCTGCCCGTATTCTTCACGCCACGCGGCTCGATCAATAGCAGCTTCACTTCTTTTTCGGCGTAGGGCTTGTGCTCCTTGCCTTTCGGCACGACGAACATTTCTCCCGCCGCCAGACGCACTGCACCGTCGCGAAAGTCGATACGCAGGTCGCCCTCCAGCACGATGAAGGTTTCGTCGGTATCGGCGTGGTCATGCCAGATGAAATCGCCTTCGATCTTGACCACCTTGAACTGGTAGTCGTTCATCTCGGCGACCACGCGCGGCTGCCATTGGTCGTGGATGCGGCTCAGCTTGTCGGTGAGATTGATCGCGCGATAGGGGTGGGCGGACATGGTGGCTCCTGGCTGAAGTCGAGGTCATCCACTGTAGGCGACTGCGGGCAGAGCGTCTTGAACGTTTGTGCGAGCCCGCGCTGGTGTCATCCACCCGGGCGATTCAGCGATTCTGCTGGCTTTGCAGCATCTTCAGCCAGCGCGACGGCGTGACGCCATAAGCGGCCATGAAATGCCGCGTCATATGGCTCTGATCCGCGAAGCCGACGTCAGCGGCGGCGTCCGCGAGCGTCGTGCCGCGCAGCATCGATTGACGCGCGGCGTCGAGCCTGCGCATCGTCAGATACCGGTGCGGGCTGGTGCCGAAAAACGCGCGGAAGTCGCGCGACAGGCTCCAGCGGTCGCGCCCGCTCGCGGCAGCCAGTTCGTCGAGCGTGACGGCGCGCTCCAGCGCCGCGTGGAGGTAGTCGCGCGCCAGTTGCGCCGCGCGAAAATCGGCGCTGGCGCGCAGCGGCCGCGCGCCCGACACGGCATCGAGCGCGTGCGCGAGATCGAAGAGGGCGTCGTCCAGTTCGAGGGGATCCAGTGCGCGGTCGATGCCTTGCAGCAACGCTTCTGTCGCCGCCGCGAGGCGCGGATCGTTCGACAGGCCGCCCTCGATGAACGGCAAAGGCTTGCCTCCCAGCGCCGCCTGGAAGAGGGCGGGTTCGACGTAAATCATCCGGTAGCGAAAGCCTTCGTCGGTGCCCGCCTGGCCGTCGTGCGCCTCGTCGGGGTGCAACACCATCGTTCCACCAGGCAGGCTGTTGCACACGCTGCGCCGGTAATGAAAGCTCTGCACGCCCGCAAGCGTGCGGCCGATCGCGTATGTATCGTGCCGATGCAGCGCGTAGCCGTTGTGCTGGAAGAAGGCCTCGATGCGCTCGACGCCGCCCTGCGCGGGCGCGCGCCGGATCCAGTCGCGCGTTGCCCGTTCGGCCGATGACGAATCCGCGTGGCCAGGCGCGCTCGGGCATGCCTCGCTTTGCAGCAAAGGCGTTTCGGCCTGCCGTGTGGTGGTTCGCTTGCGCATGCCGGATGGGGTTCAGATGCTGAGGCCTGGGCCGAAATTGCTGCCGATCAGCTTGGTCACGGAGTCGATATCCGCGTAATCCTGCTCGGGCAGGCCGTCGAGCATTGACAGCACTTCGTTGCTCGCGCCAGCCTCGCGCGCCGCGTCGACGAGTGCGTCCTTGTTCAGCGGGTAAGTCACGCCACGCAGGATATCCGCAATCTGCAGGTCAATCGATTCACCAGGAATAGCCGATCCCGTCATGCTCGCGCTCCAGTGTTCTGAAAGTTGGCGACGGGTGCGGGCCATCCGTGGCTCGGATCAGGATGGCGCGCGCCGTCATGTCTGCAGATGTTCGTCCTGCGCGATGAAGCCGCGCTCCAGGTGCCGTGATTTGGGCAGTGAAATGTGCTCCCACCGCTCGGGACTGATGTCCGTCTGGGCCGCGACGTCCGGCGCGGCGGGCGCGACGGGTGCGGAGTTGGCGCGGGCGGCGGCCGTGTCGAGCGTGCCGTCCTTCGCCATATGGACGGGCGCCGCGAAGCAAGAGGCCGACAACGTCACCATGATCAACAGCGTCGAGGTTTTCATCGCTCGACCTCCTTTTGCCATGCAGCGCAGGAACTGCAGCAAGCGTTATGCCATTCCGGTGGCGGCGGAGTGGCGCCCGCCCGGCGCGGATGCCGTCTGCGAGCACCGCGCGTTCTCAACATATTACGCCAGTTATTTTTACAAGCACGGGTGAGGCACCGGGAAAGGGTGGCTTTGGCGGTTGATGCCGGATGTTCGGGCTGCTTTCGCCGCGTGACGTCGCGCGTCGCCGCGCCGGCGCGCGCGCCGTGCGGCGCGGGGGGCATCCCGTATGTAGAAAGCGGATCGCGTTAACCCGGCGTCTGATTGTCTAGCGCAGCACGTCGAATCGCGTCCACGGCCACGAGGGCCGGTCGCGCATGTAGCCGTTCAGCCAGTTCCATTGCGGGTGGCGTTTCATGAATGCCTGCGCGTCGAAAGGGCGGCCGCACGGATGGCCCCAGCGCGCAAAGAACGCCATGTCGCGCGCCATCTCGCTGTCGACGACCTTGCCATCGTTCGCGCCCCACGGGTTGAACGGGCCGTGGTCGGAGCCGCCGAAGCGCTGGTCGTCGAGTTCGAGGTGTCCGCAGATGGTCCGCGAGCACGGGTTGTCGGGGCGGTCGAGGTAGACGTCGTGATGATCGGCGATCATCGCCTTCGCGAGCTCGACGTCGATCTTGCCGCGATGCATCTCCTCCAGCTGCATGAAGCGTAGCCGCCGCGCGCCGTTTCTGCGCACGTCGGTGTAGTCCTCGCCTTCGCCCATGCATTCCTGGTTGCGGATCTTCAGGTCGGTGGCCGTGTTGTAGCCGCTGTAGAAGCCGTCCTTCGTGCTTTCGAAGCCGGAGTAGTGCAGGCCGAGCTCGTAGCGGGCGATCTCGCCCGTCTTCGTGTCGCCGAGAAGCCAGCTGTTCGCATAGCCGCCGTTGTTCGCGATCGCGAACATCTCGCACCATTCGCCGATGCTGTTCGCATACTGGGTCGCGCGCCGCGAGCGATAGAACTCCGGCGCGCCCGACGCGTTGTAGCCCGCGAAATTCGAAATCGTGGTTTCCGTCACCAACAGACCCGCCGACGTCACCCAGAAGTCCGTCAGGCTCGAAATGCAGCCGGGCAGCCCCTGCATCAGAATGCGGTTGCCCGATTCGGGAACGATATCGAAGACGACGTTGAACGCGTCGCCCGCCGCATAGCGGTCCCACGAGTTGTGCGCCATCACGATGCGGCCGTCGCGGGTTGCGCTGCCCGTGGCGATGAACGCGCTGCAATGATGTCCGCGCCGTCCGCGCCACGGCTTCAGGCCGAGTTCCGGCTTTTGCCGCGCGGCGTGCTGCGGCCACCAGCTTTGCAGCAGGTCCATGTAGCCGTTCCACGCGAGCACTTCGGCGAACGTGAGCTTCGCGCCGTCCGCGATGCCCTGGATTTCGTCGGCGAATTCGGCGTCGATTCTGGGCGCGAACTGTTGGACGGCGGCATCGATGAACGTATCGAATTCTTCGCCCGTGTCCCATTTCGCGAGGTAGCGGGCCGTGCGGATCGCGTTCTGGATTTCGGCGGCGAGCAGCTGGCCGTGCTGTTCGCCGCGGTCGTACGGCTCGCCTTCTGTGTGTACGAAGATCCAGCCCGCATGATCGCGGCGCACGGCATCGATGGACGGCTCGCTCATCCTTGCTCCCGTTCGCGAAAGCGCGCATCGCCGCCGGCGTTGCTCAGCGCCATGCGACGCGGGATGCGGCTCGTTTATGGACAATTCATTGTAGGGAAATTGCCGCGCTTTGCCATGCGCCGAACGGGAACGGCGCGAGCGGGAACGGCGCTATCGCGCCGGATTCATGCGGAAGTACGCATCGAGCAGCGAGGTCTTGTAGACGACGCCCGCAAGCGTCGGCCGCGCCGCGCTTTCGACGACGGGCAGCCGTTCGCCCTGGAACGCCATGAAATGCTGAAGCGCCACGCCAAGCGGCATGTCAGGCGTGAGCACGTCGAAATGCGGCTGCAGATAGTCCGCGGCTGTCTTCGTCGCGGTTTCGCGCTTGTCGAGCAGATCGGACGTGATGTCCTTCAATGCGACGACGCCCAGAAAGCAGCCATTCCCGTCCGTCACGTACAGATACTTGACGGGATATTCGAGGAACACGCGCGTCATGTCGTGCACGGTCGCGTTCGGTTGCACCACGGTCTGCGGCGGGCGGATCAGCTCGCGCATCTGCGTCGAGCGCAGGCGCATGCGTTCTTTTTCTTCGCGGTTGCGGTGCAGCGTGATCTCGTACATCGACGTCTTGCCGATCGCGCGCGCCGCGAAGTACGCGACCACGCACGACACCATCAGCGGCAGCACGACCTGATAGCTCAATGTCATTTCGAAGATCATCAGGATCGCCATCAGCGGGGCCTGGGTCGCGCCCGCGAGAAACGCGCCCATGCCGACCATCGCGTACGCGAACGGCGCGGACGTGCCGTGCGGCCACATTGCGTGCATGCCGAGCCCGAACAGCGAGCCGAGCACCGCACCGACGAAGAGCGTCGGCGTGAACACGCCGCCCACGGCGCCCGAGCCGACGGTGGCCGCCGTCGCGATCAGCTTGAACACGAGCACGACGACGAGCGCCGACAAGGTCCACGGCGAATGCAGGATCGAGTTGACGACGCTATAACCGTTGCCCCACACCTCGGGCGTCCACACTGACAGGATGCCGACGACGAGGCCGCCGAGCGCGAGCGTCACGGGCAACGGCATGGCCAGGCGGCGAAAGCCCGCCTTGCTGATGTCGATCAGGCGCAGGAACTGCGGCGCCGCCGCGCCGCACAGCAGACCGAGCGCGACGAAGAGCAGCACTTCGAGGCCCGCGACGGGCGGAAACACGGGCATTTCGTAAGGCGGCTTGTAGCCGGCGAATTCGCGCATCACGATGTTCGACACCACCGACGACACCACGACCGGCCCGAAGCTTTCCATCGCGATCGAGCCGAGCACGATTTCGGTGACGAAAAACGCGCCCGCGATGGGCGCGTTATAGGCGGACGTGATGCCCGCCGCCGCGCCGCACGCGACGAGCAGACGCAGCCGCGGCGGATCGAAATGCACGACGCGCCCGATCAGCGACGCGCACAGCGCCGCCAGTTGCACCATCGGACCCTCGCGGCCGATCGAGCCGCCGCTCGCGATCGTAAACAGCGACGACACGCTGCGCCACAAGCTGACGCGAACGGGCACGACACCGTCGCCGATCACAACAGCTTCCATGTAGTCGGTGTGCTGTTTCCTGTCCGCGCCGCGTTGCGCGACGAGCAGCAAAGCGCCCGCGATCAGGCCGCCAAACGCGGGCAGCGCGATGCGCATCGCAAGCGGCAGGCGCTTGGCCATTTCGACGAGGCTGCCGTCCTGGCCGGTGAATATGCGCTGCAGCAGCGAAATGCCTTCGCGAAACGCGATCGTCGCGAAGGCGCCCGCAATGCCGACGATCACCGACCACACCAGCATCGTGTGCGCATCGGACAGGCGGAACAGATTGGCGGCGCGTGTGCGCAGTCTCAGCAGGAATGAAAGCACGGCAGGAGGGGCGTCTGAAGGTGGGTTGTGCGTCGGCGCGTGCGCGCGAGAATACCATCGCGCGACTCGGGTTTTAAGGGCGGCGCACGGTGCCTGCTCGCGCGCCCGGGACATGGTGAAACGGCGAAGTCAGCTGATCTCAGCGCAGGTCCTTGTCGAGTTCGGGATAGTGGCGAAACACGCACGCCTCGTTGTAGGGCAGACGCCGTTCCGATGCGAGGTACGCGGCGATGTTCGGGCGCTCGAGCACGGCGTCGTGCAGCGCGGCGAGACGCGGATAGTGCTCGCCGAAATGCTTCATCGCGCGTGGGAATGCATAGTGCAGGGCGTCGATCAGCTGGAACATCGACAGATCGACGTAAGTGAGCGTGTCACCGACCATGTGCTCGTCGCCGGCGGGGTTCTGCCCGAGCACGCGCTCGAAATAGCGCATGAACTTCGGGATGCGATGATCGATGAAATCCGTCGCGCGGACTTTCGCGGCTTCTTTCTGTTGCTCGTAGTACATGCCCGAGGCGAGCGGGTGATGCGTGTCGTGGGCTTCCGTGACCATGTCGGCGATGGTCAGCTGCAGGCCGTTCGCGACGTAGCGCAGGCTTTCGATGTTCGGTGCCAGGTTCAGCTTCGGTCCGAGGTAGAACAGGATGTTCGCCGTCTGCGAGACGATCAGGTCGCCGTCCTGCAGGAATGGCGGCGCGTAGGGCGGATAGGGCTCAGACTTGCTGTTCATCACGTCGATCATCGAGCCCGTGCCGAGCCCGTCGTTCTCATCGCCGCGCGCGACTTCGACGTAATCGGCGCGCGCTTCTTCCAGTGCCAGCCGCACGAATTCGCCTCGGCCTTGCAATCCATCCCAGTAGTAGAGTTGATAAGTCATCGATCGGTCCTCACTCGGTTGGCAGCGGCGTCGGTTGATGCCGCGCGTGCAATCGGTTCGAAGCCAGAATTATGCCGCGCGAAAAGCACAACAGCCTCGCGCGAGGCGAGGCTTGATCGAAGGGGAGCGGGGCTTAGCCGAGCAGATGCTGGACGAGCCATGTGATGCCCAGACCGCCTGCGAAGAGCCACACATACAGGATCAGACCGGTCGTCAGCGCGCGGGGGCCGGCGTCGCGGATCTGCGACAGACGCGTTTCGATGCCGAGCGCGGTCATGGCCATTGTCAGTGCGAAGGTGTCGAGCATGTTGATCGTGCTGGTAGCGGCTTCCGGCAGGATATGCAGCGAGTTCACGGCGACACAGGCGAGAAAGCCAAGAGCGAACCAGGGCACGGCGAGCTTGCGCGGCGCATGGCCGGCTGCATCGTGCGCACCTTTAGCGGCGCGGGCCGAGCGGCTCACCCACATGCCGACGACGAGCAGCACGGGCACGAGCAGCATCACGCGGGTCATCTTGACGATGGTGGCGATATGCGTCGCTTCCGGGCTCACGTTGCTCGCCGCGCCGACCACCTGCGCGACTTCATGGATCGTGCCGCCGAAGAAGAGGCCCACGCCCGTCGTGTCCAGATGGATGATGCCGGCGCGCAGCAGCGCGGGATAGAGGAACATCGACAGCGTGCCGAACAGCACGACGCTGCCGACGGCCATCGCGCTCTTGTGCGGCTTCGATTGCAGCGTCGATTCGAAGGCGAGCACGGCCGCCGCGCCGCAGATCGCGCTGCCCGCTGCCGTGAGCAGCGCGCTGTCGCGATCGAGCTTCATCAGCTTCATGCCCGCCCAGGTGCCGATCACGAGCGTGCTGACCACGATCAGCAGCGATTCGGCGAGGCCCGGCAGGCCGACCTGCGCGATTTCCTGAATACTCACGCGCAGCCCGAAGAACGCGACCGCGATGCGCAGCAGCTTGCGCGCCGAGAAATTGACGCCGGCCGCCCAGCTTGCGGGCATGCCGTCTTTCAGCGCATTGCCATAAATCATCCCGCCGACGATGCCGACGATCAGCGGGCTAATGCCCAGACCGGCGATGGACGGAATCGCGGCGATTCGCGTGACGGCCGCCGCAAAAAGCGCGACGAACAGGATTCCGTTTATCTGGCCGCGCGTCGACGGCGCGGACGCTGGGACGGCGTGGGGATGGGTGGTGGTCATGGGTTTCAACCTCTTCGGTCAAGCTGTTTGAAGCGATGGCGCAATCCTAATTTAGATATATGAATATGAAAAATCGTGATTTAGAATGTAATGTATCGGCTAGTCTGATACATTCACGCCATGACCCCCGATCAGCTTATAACGTTCGCCGCCGTCGCCGAGCATCGCAACATCAGCCGGGCCGCGCTTGCGCTGCATCTGTCGCAGCCGGCCGTGTCCGGCCAGTTGCGCCAGTTGCAGGACGAATTCGGCGAGCCGCTGTACCTGCGCGATGGGCGCGGCGTGCGACTCACGCCCGCCGGCGAGCAACTGGCGAGCTACGCCGCGCGCCTGCGCGACACGTTCCGCCAGGCGCATGCGTACCGCGACGCGCTGCGCGGCATGGAGCAGGGCACGCTGCGCATCGGCGCGAGCACGACGCCCGCGAGCTATTTGCTGCCGTATCTGATCGCCGAGTTCACCCGCCGGTATCCCGACCTCACCGTGCATACGGACGACGGCAACACGGCGGATATCATTGGCGCGCTCGCTTCATTCGATATCGCGCTGGTCGAGGGGCATGTCGGTTCCGATTTGCCGCCGGACACCGCCGTTCATCCGTGGCGCGAGGACGAGATCGTCGCGATCATGCCGCGCACCCATCCGCTTGCTGCCGCGGGCCTCGCGGCTGTGACGCTCGCCGATCTGAGCGCGCATGCGTTGGTGCTGCGCGAGGAGGGTTCGGGCGTGCGGCAACTGATCGAACGCGGATTCGCGCGGGCGGGCGTGCCGATGCGGGTCGCGCTGGCGATCGCGGGCGTCGAGGGCGTGAAGGAGGCGGTGCGCGCCGGCATGGGCGTCGGCTTCGTGTCGGCGATGTCGATGCGCCACGAAGACGAAGCGCTGTGCCGCTTGCCCCTCGGCCCCGAGCCGCTCACGCGCCGTTTTTCGATCCTCGTGCCGCACGCGAGCGCGCCGTCGCGCATCGTCGGGCGTTTTCTCGAACTGTGCCTGAACGGCGACGCCCGGCCCGGGACGGAGGCCGTGCCCGTTTAGGGATTTCCACTATGGCGTGGGCACGCACGGCGGCGCAGTATTCGCAACGAGCGCTGCCGCGCTTTTTTAATACCCGTCTTTGGAACCGATTCCAAAGGCCGATTCGAGCCGAAATAGGGTGGGTTCTCATGCCGAAAGTCGTCATCGTGGCGAGCGCATTTGGGGTGGACGCGATCCGCAAGAGCGGTCATCACGCGTGGCTGAAGACAGCAGCCCAGGCGGGCGCCGCCGGTTTCGAAGTGCGCCGGGAGCTGTTCGCGCTGGAGGCGGAGGCGACATCTGAGGCGCTTTCCGCGCTCGGCAAGGCGATCGCGGCATGCGGGATGTGGTCCGTGTACTCGACGCCCGCCGAACTCTACGCGCCCGACGGCGCGCTCGACGAAGCCGCGCTGCGTGAGGCGCTAATCGAAGCGACGGCGCTCGGCGCGCGCTTCGTCAAGCTGCAACTGGGCGGCTTCGCGGGACGCGCGCACGGCAACACAATCGCGATGTGCACGAAGGGTATCGCGGCGCGCCTCGTCGTCGAGAACGGGCAACTGACGCGCGGCGGCTCGCTCGCGCAGTTCGAGGGACTCTTCGATGCGCTCGCGAAGGAACGGCGCAGCAGCGTGCTCGGCATGACGTTCGATATCGGCAATTGGCAATGGCCGGGCGTCGATCCCGTCGAAGCGGCGCGCAAGCTGGCGAAGCACGTCGAGTACATCCATTGCAAGGCGGTCGCGGGCGAGGGCGCGCGCCGGTTCGCCGTCGCGCCCGCCGCCGACCCCGTGTTCGCGGCCGTGCTGCCGCTGCTGCCGCGCGACGTGCCGCGCGGCATCGAATTTCCGTTCGACGCGCAGCGCCTCGCCGCCGATGCGTCGCACTACGTCGCATGGCTTGCGTCCGTGTGAAAGCGGCGGCCGCGGACTGAATCACGAGCATCACGAGGAGAATTCATGCATCCGACACTTGATGTCATCACCTACGGCGAAGCAATGGCGATGTTCGTCGCGGCCGAGACGGGCCCTCTTGCGGGCGTCGGCCAGTTCACGAAGCGCGTCGCGGGCGCCGATCTCAATGTGGCGATCGGGCTGTCGCGGCTGGGCTTCAAGGTGGGCTGGATGAGCCGCGTCGGCGCGGATTCGTTCGGCCAGTACGTGCGCGACACGCTCTCGAAGGAAGGCATCGACGCGAGCTGCGTGACGACGGATGTGCGTTATCCGACGGGCTTTCAGCTGAAGTCGAAGAACGACGACGGCAGCGACCCCGCCGTCGAGTATTTCCGCAAGGGCTCGGCGGCGAGCCATCTGTCGCTCGCCGACTACGTGCCGCAGTACGTGCTGCCCGCGCGCCATCTGCACCTGACGGGCGTCGCGCCCGCCATTTCGGCGAGCTCGCGCGAACTGGCGCTCCATCTGGCGCGCGAAATGCGGCAGGCGGGCAAGACGATCTCATTCGATCCGAACCTGCGCCCGACGCTATGGCCGTCGCGCGAAGCGATGGCTGCCGCGCTGAACGAGCTGGCGACGTTTGCCGACTGGGTGCTGCCCGGCATCGGTGAAGGCGCGATTCTGACGGGCTACACGAAAGCGGAAGACATCGCGCAGTTTTATCTCGATCGTGGCGCGAAGGGCGTGATCGTCAAGCTCGGCGCGCAAGGCGCGTACTACCGCACGGCAACCGATTCGGGGATCGTCGCGGCGCAGCCCGTCGAGCACGTCGTCGACACCGTCGGCGCGGGCGATGGCTTCGCCGTCGGCGTGGTGAGCGGACTGCTCGAAGGGCGCGCGCTGCCGCGGGCGGTGGCGCGCGGCAATCGTATCGGCGCGCTCGCGATCCAGGTGATCGGCGATTCGGAGGGCCTGCCGACGCGCGCCGAACTCGATGCCTTCGAACGCGCCGATGTGATGGCCGCGTGACAGGCGCGCTCGACGTATCGAGTAATACAGGACAACAAAGGAGACATCAATGTCATCATCACTCGCGATTCGCCGTTGGTGGACGATCATGCCGATCGTGTTCATCACCTATAGCCTCGCCTATCTCGACCGCGCGAACTACGGCTTTGCGGCCGCAGCCGGCATCAATCAGGATCTCGGCATCAGCAAGGGGCTGTCGTCGCTGATCGGCGCACTATTCTTCCTCGGCTACTTCTTCTTTCAGATTCCCGGCGCGATCTACGCGGAACGGCGCAGCGTGAAAAAGCTCGTATTCTGGAGCCTCGTGCTGTGGGGCGGCTGCGCGGCGCTGACGGGTATCGTCAGCAACATTCCGTCGCTGATGGTGATCCGCTTCCTGCTCGGCGTCGTCGAGGCGGCCGTGATGCCCGCGATGCTGATCTTCATCAGCAACTGGTTCACGAAGCGCGAGCGCTCGCGCGCGAACACGTTCCTGATTCTCGGCAACCCGGTGACAGTGCTGTGGATGTCGGTCGTGTCGGGCTATCTGGTGCATTCGTTCGGCTGGCGGCATATGTTCGTCGCGGAGGGCCTGCCCGCCGTCGTCTGGGCCGTGTGCTGGTGGTTCATCGTGAAGGACAAGCCCGAGCAGGTCTCGTGGCTGTCGGATGCCGACAAGCAGCAGCTCGCCGACACGCTGCACGCCGAGCAGGCCGCGATCAAGCCAATGCGCAACTACGGCGAAGCGTTCCGCACGCCCGCCGTCATCAAGCTGTGCGCGCAGTATTTCTGCTGGAGCATCGGCGTGTACGGCTTCGTGCTGTGGCTGCCGTCCATTCTCAAGAACGGTTCGACGCTCGGCATGGTCGAAACGGGCTGGCTCTCCGCGCTGCCGTATCTGGCCGCGACGATCGCGATGCTCGCCGCGTCATGGGCGTCGGATAAACTCAACAACCGGCGCGCGTTCGTGTGGCCGTTCCTGCTGATCGGCGCGGCGGCTTTTGCAGGCTCGTACGCGCTCGGCTCGACGCACTTCTGGATGTCATATGCGTTGCTCGTGATCGCGGGCGCCGCGATGTACGCGCCGTACGGCCCGTTCTTTGCGATCGTGCCGGAACTGCTGCCGAAGAACGTCGCGGGCGGCGCGATGGCGCTGATCAACAGCATGGGGGCGCTCGGCTCGTTTGTCGGCTCCTATGTGGTCGGTTATCTGAACGGCGCGACGGGCTCGCCTGCTGCGTCGTACGTGTTCATGAGCGTCGCGCTGGTCGCCGCCGTGGTGCTGACGCTTGCCGTCAAGTCGCAGCCGATGCAGACTTCGACGCTCGCCACTCCGTTGCAAGGAAAGTGAATCGATGAAGCGAAAGATCGTCGCCTACAAGCCGTTGCCGGATGATGTGCTGGCGTATCTCCAGCAGCATGCCGAAGTCGTGCAGGTGGACGCCGCGCAGCGCGACGCGCTCGTTGCCGCGCTGAACGACGCCGACGGCGCGATCGGCGCGAGCGTGAAGATCGCACCCGACATGCTCGACGGCGCGACGAAGCTCAAGGCGCTCTCGACGATCTCAGTGGGCTACGACAACTTCGACGTCGCTGATCTGACGAAGCGCGGCATCGTGCTCGCACACACGCCGGACGTGCTGACGGAATCGACGGCAGACACCGTGTTTTCGCTGATCCTGGCGAGCGCGCGCCGCGTCGTCGAACTCGCCGACTGGGTGAAGGCGGGCGAGTGGAAGGCGAGCATCGGGCCGGAGCTGTTCGGCGTCGATGTGCAGGGCAAGACGCTCGGCATCGTCGGGCTGGGGCGCATCGGCGGGGCGGTCGCGCGGCGCGCCGCGCTCGGCTTCAACATGAAGGTGCTGTACACGAACCGCAGCGCGAACGCAGAGGCTGAAGAGCGCTACGGCGCGCGCCGCGTCGAGCTCGATGAACTGCTCGCGACTTCCGACTTCGTCTGCCTGCAAGTGCCGTTGACGCCGCAAACGCGTCACCTGATCGGCGCGAGCGAACTGCGCAAGATGAAGAAGAGCGCGATCCTGATCAACGCGTCGCGCGGACAGACCGTCGATGAGAACGCACTGATCGAAGCGTTGCGGGCGGGCACGATCCACGGCGCGGGACTCGACGTGTTCGACCGGGAGCCCCTCGACGCAAGCTCGCCGCTGCTGACCATGAAGAATGTGGTCGCGCTGCCGCATATCGGCTCGGCGACGCACGAGACGCGTCACGCGATGGCGCGCTGCGCGGCGGAAAACCTGGTCGGCGCGCTCGACGGCACGCTGAAGATCAACATCGTCAACCGCGAAGTGCTGTCGCGATGAGCACGCCGACGGCTGGCGCGCCGCGCCGCGCAACCATCAGCGACGTCGCCCGCGAGGCGGGCACGGGCAAGACGAGCATCTCGCGTTATCTGAACGGCGAGCTCAGCGTGCTGTCGCCTCAACTGCGCGCGCGCATCGAAGCCGCGATCGAGCGGCTCGACTATCAGCCGAACCAGATGGCGCGTGGACTCAAGCGCGGCCGCAACCGGCTGATCGGCATGCTCGTCGCCGACCTGACGAACCCGTATTCCGTCGAAGTGCTGCAAGGCGTCGAGGCCGCGTGTCACGCGCTCGGCTATATGCCGCTCATCTGCCATGCGGCGAACGAAGTCGATATGGAGCGGCGCTTCGTGCAACTGCTGACCACTTACCGCGTCGAAGGCGTGATCGTCAATGCACTCGGGGTCAGCGAAGAGACGTTGCGGCCTGTCGGCGGCGGCGGGATTCCGGCCGTGCTGGTCGACCGGTCGGTGGAAGGGCTCGTCGCCGATATGGTCGGGCTCGACAACGAAGGCGCGACGGCGCTCGCGACCCGCCATCTCGTCGAGCGCGGCTTCGATCAGCTATGGTTCGTCGTGCAGCCGTTCGCGCACATCAGCTCGCGCCGCCAGCGCGAAGCCGCATTTCATCAGGCATTGCGGCAGTATCCGCAGGCGAGCGGGCGCACCGTCGTGCTCGAACTCGACGATGCGGACGAACTCGCGCAGACACTGAGCGCGCTCGATGCCGAACTGGATGCCGCGATCGCCGCGCGCGAACAGCGCGACGGCGCGCTCGCTTCATCCGCAGCGCCACGCGTCGCGCTCTTCGCGGCGAACGGTCCCGTCGCGCTGGCGCTTGCGCGGCACCTGAACCAGCGGCACGGCGCGAACTGGCAGAAGCGCGTCGCGCTGCTGTCGATCGACGATCCCGAATGGGCCGAACTCGCCGGCATCACGACGATCCGCCAGCCGACCTACGACATCGGCTATCGCGCCGTCGAGTTCCTGCATGAGCGCATCGACGGCGCGCAGGCCAGCGCGCGCGACTGCCTGTTGCCGGGTGAACTGATCGAGCGCGCGTCGACGGCACGCTGAACTTCGGGCATTCGGCCGGCGGCGCGCTTACAATGCGCGGCGGATTGCGCAGTTGCGCAGCCTGGTTCACGCGCCTGCTGCGCACCGATTCCACACCCCGGCCCATGCCCGTCTTACCCGTTTCACCCATCACGCTTGCCGTCCTCGCCGCCGCGACGATCTGCGTCGCGGTGCTTCCCATCGTTCTGTACCGCCGCTGGCGCATGCCGTTCGCGCTGAACCGGCGCGACGCGATAGCGGGCATCGCCGTGTTCGCGCTGTCCGCGATGGTGATCGAGCGCGCGCTCAACGATTACCTGTTGCGGCAGAACGCGGCCGCGAGCGGATGGCTGTCGAATCCGCTGGCGTTCGTCGTCTATGGCGTATTCATCGCGGGGATCTGCGAGGAGGTAGGGCGCTTCATCGCGATGCGCTGGCTCGCGCGGCGCGCATCGAACCCCGGCCGCGCGGACGGTACGGCGCTCGCGTACGGTCTGGGTCATGGCGGCGCCGAGGCGTGGTTCGTCGGCGTGCTCGTGCAGGCGCAGTGGATCGCGTTCGGCGTGCTCGCGGATCGCGGCCAGCTCGATACGTATCTCGCCAACCTTCCGCCCGAGTCGATGTTGCGCATCCATGTGCTGCTCGCGAGCCTGTCGCCGGCGATGGCGGGCATCTTCGTGCTCGAGCGCGTGGCGGCGCTGGTGTTTCAGATCGGGCTGTCGGTGTTGATGTGGCGCGGCGTGCGCGCGGGATCGCGTGCCATACTGCCCCTTGCGGTCGTCGCGCATGCGCTGATCGATGTGCCCGCTGCGCTGTCACAGGCGCAGCTGTTGCCGCTCGTGGCCGTCGATGCGATCTACGCGCTCGTGGCCATTGCTGTGGCGGCCGCGCTGATCAGATTGCACAGGCGCGCCGCGTGAAACGGACAGCCCCCGCGCACCATTTGCCCATCTAGACCAACAGGCCAGAAGCCAACGACATGGAAGCCTATCAGTACCAATGCGCGAACCCCGAGATCGAAGAACTGGCGCGCGTCATCAGCGATCTCTTTCCCGAGCAGACGCAGTTCATCGAGCGCCCTGACGAAAACGGCGTGCCGCAGGTCGTCGTGCATTGGGTCGCGATGCGCTTCGGTTCGACGGCGCGCAGGATGGAACTGACGGTCGCGCTCGCGCCTGCCGCGCTCGCACGCTACCGCGCGATGCCGCCGCGTGCGCGCGGCCGCAGTTTCGCGGTGTTGCGCGCGTACGTGGAGGCGACGTTGGGATCGCTGGAAGAAGAGCATGCGCAGGGCAAGAACGTGCCGCGCGAAGTCACGGTCGAGCTCGGCGACGAGTTCGCGTGAGGGGAGCCGGACGGGTCTCGTTCGACAGCAGGCACCGGGCAGGCACGGGCATGCCGCGCGCGCTCAGTCGGCGCGCCGGTAGACCTTGGCGAAGCGCGCGGCCTGCACGACGCCGTAGTCGCCGGGCGCGTACTGCATGATCCAGTCGCCTGCCGTGCCCTTGAGCACGTCGCCGCCTTGCGCGGAACGCGCGAGCGAGAACGCTTCGTTCATCTGCTTCGCGAGCACGATGGCCGGGCGGTTGCGATACGCGCCGGGTTCGCCGTGGACGAGCGCAGTATCGGCGGGCAGGTACTTCGCGTCGAAGCGCTCGCGCGACACGACCCAGCGGTCGCCCGTCGAGCCCGTGATCAGCGCGTCGCCGAGCGTATAGCGGTTCGGTCCTTCGAGGCTCATCAGTTCGCCGTCGCCCGCGGCGAATTGCACGGCGACGGTTTCGTCCTTGACGACGCGTTGCGCGGCCGGGTCGGTGAGCAGGTCGATGTTCTTCAGTTCGATCATGTAGCGAGCAGGCGTCTGAAATTGAAGGGGCCGCGTAAGCGGGCGTCGGTGCAAAACGCAGACAGCGAGCAAACGCGGCGCAGGCACGCATGATGCCAGATTCTGGCGGCGTGAAAGCAAAAAACGCCTGCCGGTGAGGGCAGGCGCTGTATGCGTTGCGTGCAACCGCGTGCGTGGTCCCGTGGCCCGTTATGGCTTGACGGTCGCATCCGAAGCGGGCGCGGCCTGCTTGCCCGAGCTGCGATGCGGACGGCCTTCAGCGGGCTGACGGCGGAACGTCTCGTCGGCTAGCTTCTTCTGTTCGGGCGAGAAGCTGTTATAAAGCGGCTCGAATGCATCGACGAGCTTCTTCGTGCCGTCGGCATGCGCCTGCGTGATTTCGGCGTAGCCCTTCATGTCGTCGAGCGCGGACGTGTTCTGGTTCGCCTTGCGCTGCTCGAACAGGTTGCCCATCGTTTCGCTGTTGCTGCGCATGACACCCGCGAACGCGTTCCATTGCGACTCCTGCGCCGACGTGATCTTCAGTTGCGTGTGCAGGTACTGGATGCGGTCTTCGACACGTTGTTCGTGGCGCGCCTTGCCCGATGCCTGCGCGGCGGCCGGCGCGGATGCGCCTGCGGGAGCGGCTGTCTGCGCGAATGCAGCGCTCATCGAAAGCGCGGAGGCAAGAATAACCAGCGTTTTTTTCATTGAGACTCCTGTTGTCCGTTCGTATGAGACTGAAGCTTGACAAAGCGTGGCGCGCGTCTTCGACGCCCATCAAGCTGTGCGGCTATTAGTATCACGTTAGCGCGCCATTGAGACCGCATTGCGACAACTCCTTACAACCGAAACGATCGGGAAATAGGCGGTGGACAAATTCGTCAGCATGGAAATCTTCGTTGCCGTGGTCGAAGCGGGCAGCCTGACGGCGGCCGCGGAGCGCTTCGATCTGTCGTCGGCGATGGTCGGCAAGCATATCCGCTCGCTCGAAACGCAGCTGCGCGCGCGTCTGCTCGCGCGCACGACGCGCCGTCAGAGCCTGACCGAAATCGGCCGCCAGTATTACGAGCAGTGCCGGCGCATCCTCGCCGACGTGAAGGCGGCCGAATCGCTCGCCGAGGCGATGACGTCCGCGCCGCGCGGCACGCTGAAGGTGACGGTGCCGCTCACGTACGGCGTGGAAGTGTTCGCGCCGGCGATGACCGACTATCTCGGCGCGTGCCCCGAGGTCAGTCTCGAACTCGATCTGTCGAACCGCATCATCGATCTCGTCGAGGAAGGCTTCGACGCGGCCGTTCGCATCGGACGACTGCCCGATTCGAGTCTCGTCGCAAGGCCGTTGAAGCCGTACCGGATGCGCGCGTGCGCGTCGCCCGCGTATCTGGAACGCGTGGGCACGCCGACGACGCCCGCCGATCTCGTTCATCACGAATGCCTCGGCTTCCTGCACTGGGGCCGCGAAGGGCTGTGGCGTCTTGAAGGCGACGCGCAAACCGACTGCCAGTTGCGCCCCGGACGCTTTCGCGCGAACAACGGCCAGGCGCTGAAGGTCGCCGCGCTGCGCGGCTTTGGCCTCGTGCTGCAGCCGGAAGCGCTGCTCGCGCGTGAGATCGAACGCGGCGAACTCGTGCCCGTGCTGGACGAGTGGCTGCCCGACGGCGCGCCCGTGCATCTGATCTATCCGCGTGACCGTCAGCCGACGCCGAAGCTCACCACGTTCATCGATTTCGTGATCGAGCGCTTCGGCGCATGACACCTGCACCGAACCGAAATGCGATATGTGCAGCGCGCATGCATCGCGCGAGGTGCATAATCCGCGTGATCGGCCCGCCGTGCGGCGGCCTTGCACTTCAAGCTTGTACTCCAACATTGAACTGGAATCGATGAGACCACCGCGCCTCGATCAACTCGACGAACTCGACCGCAACCTCGTTGCGCTGCTGCAGGCCAATGCGCGCGAAAGCGTCGCGAATCTCGCGCGCCAACTGGGTGTCGCGCGCACCACCGTGATCGCGCGGATCGCGCGGCTGGAAAAGGCCAATGTGATCGCCGGCTACAGCGTGCGGCTCGGCCAGGACGTGCTCGACGCGAGCATCTATGCGTTCGTCGGCATCATCATCGCGCCGAAGTACGGACAGGACGTGCAGAAGAAGCTCAACCGGATGCCCGAAGTGCAGTTGCTCTGCGCCGTGAGCGGCGAGTTCGACTACGTCGCGTGGCTGCGCGCCGATTCGCCGGAGCGCCTGAACGATCTGCTCGACCAGATCGGCGGACTGGCGGGCGTCGAGCGCACGACGACGTCGATCATCCTGTCGCGCAAGATCGATCGCGGCACGATCGGCGGGTGAGCTTGCGGCGCGGCGGCGCGGGCGCATCATGCCCGCAGACATCCCGCCATCTACATGGTTTTTACGCGTTATCGACGATTCGACGGAACGCTTCGTCAAAACGTCGAAATTGATGGTCATTGCGCAGCACTTTGCGCCTATAAACCGACTCAGGTTCTCCCTAAACTTCTTTGCATAGGTTCGCTGCGGCGCACCGACATCAACCAGAGAAAACAAAGGAGAAGCGCATGAAAGTTGCCATCGTTGGCGCAGGTCTGATCGGTCACACCATTGCTCACATGCTGCGTGAGACGGGTGATTACGAAGTGGTCGCGATGGACCGCGATCAGCATGCGCTCGACAAGCTGGCCGCCCAAGGCATTCCGACCCGCCGCGTCGATTCCGCCGATCCCGCCGCGCTGCGCGCCGAAATTCAGGGCTTCGATGCCCTCGTCAATGCGCTGCCTTATTACCTCGCTGTCAGCGTCGCATCGGCGGCGAAGGGCGCGGGCGTCCACTATTTCGACCTGACGGAAGACGTGCGCGCCACCCACGCAATTCGCGCGATCGCCGACGGCGCGGATCACGCGTTCATGCCGCAGTGCGGTCTCGCGCCGGGCTTCATCGGCATTGCCGCGCATGAACTGGCGAACCGCTTCACCGAGATCCGCGATGTGAAGATGCGCGTGGGCGCGCTGCCCGAGTTTCCGACCAATGCGCTGAAGTACAACCTGACGTGGAGCGTCGACGGCCTCATCAACGAATACTGCCAGCCGTGCGAAGCGATCCGTGACAGCCGCACGCAGTGGGTGCAGCCGCTCGAAGGCCTCGAGCACTTTTCGCTGGACGGCATCGAATACGAGGCGTTCAACACGTCGGGTGGTCTGGGCACGCTTTGCGAGACGCTGTCGGGCCGCGTCGAGACGCTCGACTACAAGTCGGTGCGCTATCCGGGCCATCGCGATCTGATGCAGTTCCTGCTCGAAGACCTGCGTCTTTCGAGCGACCGCGACACGCTGAAGTCGATCATGCGGCGTTCCGTGCCGTCGACGGCCCAGGATGTCGTGCTGGTTTTCATCACCGTGACGGGCGTGCGCGACGGCCAACTGGTGCAGGAAGTGTTCACGCGCAAGATCTTCGCGAAGACCGTCTGCGGCGTGCCGATGAGCGCGATCCAGATCACGACGGCGGGCGCGATGTGCGCGGTGCTCGATCTGTTCCGCGAAAAGAAGCTGCCGCAAAGCGGCTTCGTGCGTCAGGAGCAGGTGTCGCTGCGCGAGTTCCTTGCCAACCGCTTTGGACAACTGTACGAAGGCCGCGTGCTGGACGCGATGGCCACCGTCTGATTGCGCGGCCGGCAGCGCCCGCGCCGAGGGCCGGCATGAACGGGTGAGGCTTCGCAGAAAGCCAATATCGAGCAGTATCAGACAGTCGCAAAACGGGCGTTCGACCTTTGGGCCGAACGCCCGTTTTGTCATTCTGGCCACCCGCCGCGCGGACGGCTCACACGGGCAGCGGCGGCAGCATCACGCCCGACGGCTGCGGCGCCTGCACGATCCGCGCGAGCAGCGCGTCGTAATCGGCGGGCCTGGGCGCGGTGTTGTCGAACATCAGCAGCCCGTCGCACTCGCTGCCCGTCGGCACGAAGCGCCGCTGCCGGTACTCGTCCCAGTGCGCGAGCTTGTAGGCGTCGTTCGGATTGCCGCGTGCGGCGATCCGCTCGCGCGCCGTCTCTTCGTCGGCCGATACCCACACGACGCTGATCGTCACGTCCTTCGGCACGCCCAGCCATTTCTGATCGAACAGCTTGTGTTCGCGCACTTCACGCGATAGCGGGCCGACCGCGATCACGCCGATACCGAGCTGCAGATTCTCGGCGGCCGTATCGAACAGGCCGCGATACTCCGGGTCGCGAAAATGCTGGAGAAAGAGCGGGCTATCGCGATCGTTCGGATCGCCTGTCAGCGCGCCGATCGCGGCCGCGCTATAGACGCCGTAGAGCGTGTCCTTGTCGAGCAGGCAGAAGGCGTCGCCCGTCGCCTTCATCAAAGGGCCGATCAGGCGTTTGGCGAGCGTCGTCTTGCCCGTGCCCGCGTGGCCACAGATAAAAACCAGATGCGTCACGTCGTTGAATCCCCCGTTGTCGCGATGTCAGAAAGGCCGTTGCCTGGCAGGCGAGCCCTGCCGTCAGTGTCGCGCAGTCTGTCCGTGTGTGCAGCCGCTCATCGCGCGGCGTCTGGGCGAGCCGGTCATGAACGGTCGCAAGACCTGCCGCGAGACTTGCCACGATGCCTGCCGCGAGACTTGCCGCAACGCCTGCGCGGTTCGGCCGGATCGACGGTGGGCTTGCCGTTGATATCATTGATACCACACGCGTACCAGGAGGCGAAGTGGCCAATCTTTTGGTCCGAGGTCTCGGACGATGCGTTGGTGCAATGTCTCTCGTGAGCAGGCCGCGGCTCACGGGCGCAGCGTCGAAGCGCAACATCAGGACATATCCTCGCGCAGGCGCTGTTTCAGCCGTAGAGGCTCGGCTTCGCGCCGTTGCTGATGAGCATGCCGGACGTCGGCGAAGACGCCGACTTCGAGCGTCCGCATGATCCAACTGACGAAAGCGAGGAACGGGTCTATTTGATTGGAATGTCCTGACTCGACGACAAAACAACCGGGGAGACGAATCATCAGACGCGCGCAGCGGCTCGCGCCGGCAACGGACCCTGCCGTCGATGCTACCGCTGATGCTGCCATTGCCGCCGCTCATCGTCTTCTGGCTCACGCCCGGCACGCATCGCATCGGCATGTCGACGCAGTTCGATCCCGTCGTCGAAATCAGCTTCATCGTGACGGCGGACACGCGCTACTCGAATCGCGCAAGTGTCTCGTTCAACGACGATCACCGCATCATGCTGCACCGCGTCGCCAACTGAAGCCGATGGTCGCACCGTGCGTGATTGACAATTCGACGCAGCGCGGCGAGCCGACTCAACGTAAGATCGTGAATCGACACTGCGCGCCGCGCGCATCAGAGCTTTGCCTCGTGACTAACAATTTGTAATCCGCAAAGCCGATTCGTATTCAAGGTATTCAAATCATGCTGATCAACTGCGCCGCGTATCAGGATGGCCGCAAGCTGGCCGACATCGAAATCGATGACATCAGCGTTTATGTCGCGAAGCGCGAGTGCTTCGTGTGGGTCGCGCTAAAGGACCCCGGCCCCGGCGAACTGGAAGTGATGAAGCACGAGTTCGGGCTTCACGAACTGGCTGTCGAAGACGTGCGTCATGGCCATCAGCGTCCGAAGATCGAGGAATACGGCGACTCGCTGTTCGCCGTCATGCACACCATCGAAACCGACGACGACGGTGAGTTCGTGATCGGCGAAGTGGACGTGTTCGTCGGCGCGAATTATGTGCTGTCCGTGCGGCGCGGCACGCGGCACGGCTTTCAGGAGGTCCGCGCGCGCTGCGAGCGCGAGCCGCAGTTGCTCAAGGAGGGCGCGGCGTTCGTGCTGTATGCACTCGCCGACAATGTCGTCGATCGCTACTTCCCGCTGCTGGAAGCCATGGGCACCGAAATCGAGGAAATCGAGGACCGCATCTTCGACAAGCATGACCTCGCGGCGTCACGCGCGATCATCGAAGACCTGTATTCACTGAAGCGCCGCCTCGTCATGCTTCAGCATCACATCGCGCCGCTGCTCGAAGGCATAGGCAAGCTGACGGGCGGGCGCATTCCAGCCATCTGTGTCGGCATGCAGGCCTATTTCCGCGATGTCTACGATCACCTCGACCGCATCGTGCGGACCATCGAAGGACGCCGCGAAATCATCGTCACGGCCATTCAGGTCAATCTCGGCATGATCTCGCTCGCCGAGAACGAAGTGACCAAGCGTCTCGGCTCGTTCGCGGCGCTATTCGCCGTGCCGACCATGATCGCCGGCATCTACGGGATGAACTTCGAGCACATCCCCGAGTTGCATTTCCAGTACGGCTATCCCGTCTGCATCCTGGCAATGGTGATTGTCGATATTGCGTTGTACTGGCGTTTCAAGAAGGCCAACTGGCTATAGGCCGTGCCGCCGGAACCAGCGGAGGTCCGCGGCGTCTCGTCAGCGTTTCGTCAACGCGAGCCGCACGCCCAATCCGATGAACCCGGCGCCCACCACACGGTCGATCCACCGCCGCACGCGAGGCTGCGCGCGCACGGCGCGCGCAGCCGTCGCGGCGAGCCACGCGATCACGCAGTCGTTGATGAGCCCGAGCGTCACGAACACAGCGCCCAGCACGAGGAAGGCCCAGGTCTTATGGGGACTGTCGGCGGCGACGAACTGCGGAAAGAACGCAATATAGAACAGCAGCACCTTCGGGTTCGATGCGTTGGTCACGAAACCGCGAAATAGCAGCGTGCCGCGTGACAGGTGCGGCGCCGCGGGCGGCGTCTCGCCTTTAGCGACGGCGGCCGCCGACGGCCACAGCATCCTCAGGCCGAGATACATCAGATACGCGGCGCCGATCCATTTGATGGCGTTGAACGCGCCGGGCGACGCAGCCAGTACGGCCGTCATGCCTAGCGCGCACGCGACGGTATGCATGCAGCCGCCGAACGCGACGCCCACGGCCGAGAGCAGGCCCGAGCGCCTGCCTTGCGCGATGCTCTGGCCCGCGACATACGCGATGTCGGGCCCGGGCGTCAGATTGAGGACCGTCACGGCGGCGAGAAATAGCGGGAACTGGCTGATGCCGAACATGGCGAACTCCGCGTGGGATGTCGGTGGGTGTTGCCGCCGGCGCGACCAGCCACGCAACGACCGACCCATCCCGTTGATGATACGCACATCGCCTCTGTTGCGCAGATGGCGACGGCTTGCGCTTTTCCCTTGCGGCGTGCGCAAGAAAGGCTCAGCATATGCGTCCGGCTTGCCACAGAACTTGCGGCTCGCGGGAGGATGGAAAGCCGCCGTCAGAAACTGCCCGCGCATCGCATCGCCGGGCAGGCAGCAATGAGCTTGCTTGGGGGCAGCGGGGACCGTGCCGCTGGCAACGGAGCCTCTTCGTCACCCAGGCCAGATCATCAGGTAGAACAAAAGGCAGAACCAAGCGAGCGATCCTTGCCACGACGACATTCGAAGAACTGCGCAAGCGCGGCAACGCCTGCGTCCCGCCATGCGTCGCAGACGCCGGCGCGCGGTGCAGCGCAGCACCGCCTGTCGTTGACACCGCGACCAGGCGCCGTCGAGAATAGCGCTCGCAAACGTTTGCGCACAATCAAAAACGGGCTCGCGCCGAGTCCAACAACTGGAGATACTGCATGAACCAACGCATTCGCCGCCGCGTTTTGACCGCCGCTGTCGTGCTCACCGCAGCCGCCGCAATGCCTGTTTCATCGGCCTGGGCCCAAGCCGCGAAAAAACCCAAAGTCGCGCTGGTGATGAAGTCCCTCGCCAACGAATTCTTCCTCACGATGGAAACGGGCGCGAAGGACTATCAGAAGCACAACGCGAACACCTTCGACCTGATCACGAACGGCATCAAGGACGAAACGGATACGGCGAACCAGATCCGCATCGTCGAACAGATGATCGTCTCGAAGGTCGATGCGATCGTGCTCGCGCCGGCCGATTCGAAGGCGCTCGTGCCCGTGGTCAAGAAGGCGGTGGATGCCGGCATCATCGTCGTCAACATCGACAACCGGCTCGACACCGACGTGCTGAAGTCGAAGGACCTCAATGTGCCGTTCGTCGGCCCGGACAATGCGAAGGG
The DNA here is from genome assembly GCF_017814945.1 of Paraburkholderia sp. LEh10. GTDB lineage: Bacteria > Pseudomonadota > Gammaproteobacteria > Burkholderiales > Burkholderiaceae > Paraburkholderia. The sequence goes on along the minus strand of NZ_JAGIPX010000008.1, from coordinate 46,476 downwards.
CGCCGAGAAGGTCGGCGATTATCTGGCGAAGAAGCTGAAGGCGGGCGACGAGGTCGGCATCATCGAAGGCGTATCGACGACGACCAATGCGCAGCAGCGCACGGCCGGCTTCAAGGCGGCGATGCAGAAGGTCGGCGCGAAGGTCGACTCGGTGCAGTCGGGCGAATGGGAAATCGACAAGGGAAACGCGATCGCTTCTTCGATGCTCAACGCGTATCCGAACGTCAAGGCGCTGCTGTGCGGCAACGACAACATGGCGATCGGCGCGGTCTCGGCCGTGCGCGCGGCGGGCAAGCAAGGCAAGGTCTACGTGGTCGGCTACGACAACATCAACGCGATCAAGCCGATGCTCAAGGACGGACGCGTGCTCGCGACGGCCGATCAATACGCGGCGAAGCAGGCCGTGTTCGGCATCGACGTGGCCCTCAAGGCGATCTCCGAGCACAAGAAGCAGTCGGACCTGTCAGGCGTCGTCGAAACGCCTGTCGATCTGGTCACGAAGTAAGCGGCTCGCACGGGCATCGCGCGGCGCCGCTGGCATCGCGTCACGCCCGTGCGCAAGTGTCAAATGCGCGCTCAAGTATTTTGCCGCGCCGCCGTTATGTCAGAGGTAAGCGTCATGACGGCCGGCAAGCCGCGCGCAATGGCGCGCAATGGCGGACAGCGCGCCGCCCGAACGGTCTTGTTTCGGGATGCGCACGACTTTGCGTGCGCGGCCCACATGACGGCGCGGCCCTCCGGCGGCGCTTCGCGACGGGCGGCCTGCAGGGCCGGTCCGCGCGGGCGCCGCGCGGCGGCGACGAGATCTGGATCACGATGGCATCGACCGACCGAGTAGCAGACCAAGACGCAGTGCCTGCCGTACTGTCCGTGACGGGCATCGGCAAGACCTACGCCGAGCCTGTGCTGGCCGGCGTCTCGCTGGCGTTGCACGCCGGGGAGGCGCTCGCGCTGACGGGCGAGAACGGCGCGGGCAAGAGCACCCTGTCGAAGATCATCGGCGGGCTGGTGGATCCGACGACGGGCTCGATGCAGCTCGGAGGCAGACCGTACGCGCCCGCGAGCCGCACGCAAGCCGAGGCGCTCGGCGTTCGCATGGTGATGCAGGAGCTGAACCTGCTGCCGACGCTATCGGTCGCGGAGAACCTGTTTTTGAACCGCCTGCCGCGCAAGGGCAAGCTGAGCTTCGGCTGGATCGACGGCAGGAAGCTGCGTGAAGACGCCCGCGAGGCGATGGCGCAGGTCGGCCTGGAAGCGATCGACCCGGACACGCTGGTCGGCGAGCTGGGGATCGGTCATCAGCAGATGGTCGAGATCGCGCGCAATCTGATCGGCGATTGCCGCGTGCTGATTCTCGACGAGCCGACCGCGATGCTGACCGCGCGCGAAGTCGAACTGCTGTTCGAGCAGATCGACGGGCTGAAGGCGCGCGGCGTTGCGCTCGTGTACATCTCGCACCGGCTCGAAGAACTGGCGCGGGTGGCCGAGCGCGTGGCCGTGCTGCGCGACGGCAAGCTGGTGCACGTCGATGCGATGGCGAACCTGACGAGCGACCAGATCGTCACGCTGATGGTGGGGCGCGAGATCGGCGAGCGGATCGAGCTGGGCGTGCGCAACATCGGCGCGACGCTGTTGAAGGTCGACGGGATGAGCCGCGCACCCGTCGTGCGCGACGTGTCGTTCGAGGTGAAGGCGGGCGAGATATTCGGCGTGAGCGGGCTGATCGGCGCGGGCCGCACGGAGCTGATGCGGCTCATCTACGGCGCGGACCAGAAGGATGGCGGCACGGTGTCGCTGGCGGCGACGCCAGGCGCAACGCCGACGCCGGTGCAGATCGCCGCGCCCGCTGACGCCGTGAAGCACGGCATCGCGCTGATCACGGAAGACCGCAAGGGCGAAGGCCTGTTGCTGCCGCAGCCGATTGCCGCGAACGTGTCGCTCGGCAACATCGGCAGCGTGGCGCGGCACGGCATCGTCGATGCGAAGCGCGAGAACGCGCTGGCGAGGCGCCAGATCGACGCGATGCGCATCCGCACGTCGGGCCCCGCGCAGCCGGTCGGCGAGCTGTCGGGCGGCAACCAGCAAAAGGTCGTGATCGGCCGGTGGCTCGCGCGCGACTGCAAGGTTTTGCTGTTCGACGAACCGACGCGCGGCATCGATGTCGGCGCGAAGTTCGATATTTACGGATTGATGGGCGCGCTGGCCCGCGAAGGGCGCGCGCTCGTGGTCGTGTCGAGCGACCTGCGCGAGCTGATGCTGATCTGCGACCGGATCGGCGTGATGTCGGCGGGACGCATGACGGGCGTGTTCAGGCGCAACGAGTGGACGCAGGACGCGTTGCTCGCGGCGGCATTTGCCGGCTATCGCAATCGCGAGGCGCTGCTGCACACGCATGAGACGCACGACGGGCATCAAGGAGACACTCGGTCATGAGCAACCAACGGGTCAACCGCACAGTCACGGACAAGGACTCGACGGCCGCGGGCAGCAGTGCGGCGGCGGCTCAGTCAGCCGCTCAGCCAGCCGGTCCGTCAGCCGATCCGTCGGCGCCGCTTGCGAGCGGCAAGCCGACGGGCACGCGTCTGGGCTTTTCGAACTACCTCGGCCTCGCGGGCGCGCTGGTCGCGATGATCGCGCTGTTTTCGGTGCTGAGCTCGCACTTCCTGACGTACGACACGTTCATCACGATCGCGAACCAGATTCCCGATCTCGTCGTGATGTCGGTGGGGATGACATTCGTGCTGATCATCGCGGGCATCGACCTGTCGGTCGGCTCGGTGCTGGCGCTCGGCGCGTCGATCGTGAGCGTCGCGGCGCTGAAGTGGCAGCTCGGGCCGATAGCGGCCGCCGCGCTGGGTCTTGCCGGGGCGGCGCTGACGGGCACCATTACGGGCGCGGTGACGGTGGGCTGGAGGATTCCGTCGTTCATCGTATCGCTCGGCGTGCTGGAAGCGGCGCGCGGCCTCGCGTACCAGATGACGAACTCCCGCACCGCCTATATCGGCGACGCGTTCGACTTCCTGTCCAACCCGATCGCCGTCGGCATCTCGCCGGCGTTCCTGATCGCGGTGGCCGTGATGATCGTCGCGCAACTGGTGCTCACGCGCACGGTGTTCGGCCGCTATCTGGTCGGCATCGGCACGAACGAGGAAGCGGTGCGGCTCGCGGGCGTGAACCCGAAGCCGTACAAGGTGATCGTGTTCGCGCTGATGGGCGCGCTGTCGGGGCTTGCGGCCCTCTTTCAGATCTCGCGTCTGGAAGCGGCCGATCCGAATGCGGGCGTCGGTCTGGAGCTGCAGGTGATCGCGGCCGTGGTGATCGGCGGCACGAGCCTGATGGGCGGGCGCGGCTCCGTCATCAGCACGTTCTTCGGCGTGTTGATCATTTCGGTGCTCGCGGCGGGCCTCGCGCAGATCGGCGCGAACGAGCCGACCAAGCGCATCATCACGGGCGCCGTGATCGTGGTCGCCGTCGTGTTGGATACGTACCGCAGCAGGCGTAAGCGCAGTTGAGCGATGGGCTGGCCGCCGTGGCGCGGGACGGCGGCGGCCCGGGAAGAACTAACGAGAGAACCGCGGATGCAGCATGAGCTGCATTGGCCAGCAGTAAAAAAACAGGCAGGGGGTATCAGCTTATGGCGACGATCAAGGATGTGGCGGCCGTAGCCGGTGTGTCGTTCACGACGGTGTCGCATGTCGTGAACAACACGCGGCCGGTGTCGGCGGACGTGCGCTCGAAGGTCGAACTGGCGATCCGCCAGCTCAACTATGTGCCGTCGGCCGTCGCGCGGTCGCTGAAGGCGCGTTCGACGGCGACGATCGGACTGGTCGTGCCGAACAGCACGAATCCGTACTTCGCGGAGTTGGCGCGCGGCATCGAGGACGGTTGCGCGCGCAATGGCTACTGCGTGTTCTTCTGCAACTCGGACGACGACCCGGCGAAGCAGCGCAACTACCTGCGCGTGCTGCAGGAAAAGCGCATCGACGGGCTGATCGTCGCGTCGGCGGGCGATGACGCAACGCTCGCGCAGACACTCGCCGATTCGCGCGAGCCGCTCGTGATCGTCGATCGCAACATCGAAGGCGTGTCCGCCGATCTCGTGCAGATCGACCACGAGAAGGGCGCGTATCTGGCCACGCGCCATCTGCTGCAACTCGGGCACTCGAAAATCGGCTGCATCACGGGCCCGATCGAAACGGCCGTCAGCGCGATGCGCGTGCACGGCTTCATCCGCGCGATGGCCGAGCGCGGCATCGAGATCGCGCCGAACGGCATCGTCGAAAGCGACTTCTCGGGCAGCGGCGGATATCGCGCGGCGGCCGAGCTGTTCGACACGGTGCAGCCGACGGCGATCTTCGCGGGCAACGACATGATGGGCATCGGCGCGCTGCGCGCGGCGGCCGAGCGCGGCATACGGGTGCCGCAGGACTGCTCGATCATCGGCTTCGATGATATCGAGCTTGGGCGCTTCACCTATCCGGCGCTCTCGACGGTTGGCCAGTCGGTGCGCGCGCTCGGCGAGATGGCGGCGCAGACGCTGATCGAGCGGATCAACGGCACATCGACGGACGCCGTGTTCCGGCGCCGCGTGATCGCGCCGCGCCTGATCTTGCGCGAATCGACGGCTGCGTTCGCGGGCGCGCGCCGCAACGTCCAGGCGGCGTGATTCACGCGTGCGGGAGGCGAAGCACGGGCAGGTCATCAGAACGTGAAGGGCGATTATCTTGCCTGGGACGAGGGCGATGCGCTCAAGCGCCGCCTCGGAGCGGCAAGGTTGTATGGAACGGGAAGGAGTCAGCAGTGGCAACCAACGAAGCGCGCGGACACGTAACCGTGGTCGGCAGCCTGAACATGGATCTCGTCGCGCGCGCACCGCGCATGCCGCAGCCGGGCGAGACGCTCGCGGGCCATGCGTTCGCGCAGGTCGCGGGCGGCAAGGGCGGCAATCAGGCCGTCGCCGCCGCGCGCCTCGGCGCGCAGGTCGCGATGCTCGGCTGCGTCGGCGCCGACGCGAACGGCGCGCAGTTGCGCGCGGGCCTCGAAGCGGAAGGCATCGACTGCACGGCGCTCGAAACCAGCGCGACGGCGCCGACGGGCGTCGCGCTCATCATCGTCGATGATGGCAGCCAGAACTCGATCGTCATCATTGCGGGCAGCAACGGCGAAGTGACGCCCGAAACGCTCGCGCGCCACGAAGCGGCGCTGGCGGGCGCGCAAGTCGTGATCTGCCAGCTCGAGACGCCGCCCGCCGCCGTGCATGCCGCGCTCGCCGCCGCACACCGGCTCGGCAAGACGGTCATCCTGAACCCGGCGCCCGCGACCGGCCCGCTGCCCGATGGCTGGCTCGCGCTGATCGACTACCTGATCCCGAACGAACTCGAAGCGGCGATGCTCACGGGGCTGCCCGTGTCGTCGCCCGAACAGGCGCTGGCCGCGGCCAGCGCACTGCGCCGGGCGGGCGCGCGCAACGTGATCGTGACGATCGGCGCGCAGGGCGTCGTCGCCGCGCTCGGCGACGACGATCCACTGCATTTCGATGCCCCGCGCGTGAAAGCCGTCGATACGACAGCGGCGGGCGATACCTTCATCGGTGGCTTTGCGGCGCAACTCGCGCGGGGCGCGAACGTCACGGAAGCGATCCGCTTCGCACAGCGCGCCGCGTCGATTTCGGTGACGTGCGCGGGCGCACAGCCGTCCATCCCGACCCGCGCGCAGGTCGACACGCCGTGAACCAGCCTCGACGGACGGCACGCGGCCGCACGACGGCCCGCGTGCCGCCGCCGGGACATGTTGTTCGCAAGCCGTTTGCTGTTTGTAATACTTACCCATCTCTTTCGCTTCTTTCCTCAGTCTTTATAGAAGCTTCAAGTTCTTCCGCCCGACTGCCGTAAACAGGCCAAAGCGCTGACCAAAGCGCTGGCCAAGCTGCGGCCGGAGCGTCATGACGAAGATCAGGCGCCACGCGAGCCGCCGCACACGAAGCGCGTTGCGACGACGACGCGCCATTCATCGACACGTCACAGGAAGAAGCATGAACAAGGGGATCACCATCAAGGCTCGAATCGGCCTGACGATGGCTTTTCTGGCCGCGCTGCTGATCGCGATCGGACTGCTCGGGCTATTTGGCCTGGGCCGCTCGAACGATTCCGTGCAGGACATGTACACCAACCAGATGCCGGGCGCCGTCGATATCGGCAATGCTGAGATGTACGCTGCCCGCGAGCGCCTCGCGCTGGATCGCGCCGCATTCCAGATCGGCACGCCCGAAGTGCCCGCCACGCTGGAGCGCGCCCGTTCGATGCGCGCGATCTCGGACGAATGGTGGAAGCGCTATCTCGCGTTGCCGCGCGAAAGCGACGAGGACCGTCTCGCACAGGACGTGTCGGCCAAGCGCGAAACCCTGCATCAGGCAATGGAGGCGTTTTACGCAACCGTTAGCGCAAACGATCAACCGAACATCGTCGACGGCACAAAGCGTCTGCAGGCGGCCTACAACGAACTGTCGACAGCCGACGACACGCTGCGCAAATACCAGTTCGACGCCGCGAAGACGGGCTTCGACAATGCGCAATCGAGCTATTCGACGTTCCGCGTGATCACGTTCGTCGCCCTGGTCGCGGGCGTGCTCGCCGCGCTGTTCTCGTACTTCACGCTGCGCAAGGCGATTGCCCGGCCGCTCGCGGACGCGCTCGGCCACTTCGACGCGATTTCCGCGGGCGATCTGCGCCGGCCGGTCGTCGCGGCCTCGCGCGACGAAATGGGTCAACTGATCGACGGCATCGGCAGGATGCAGCGCAGCCTGACCGACACCGTGCGCGCGGTGCGCGCAGGCAGCGAGTCGATCGCGACGGCCACGCGCCAGATCGCGGCGGGCAATATCGATCTGTCGTCGCGCACGGAACAGCAGGCGTCCGCGCTGCAGGAAACGGCATCGAGCATGGATCAGCTCACGGGCACCGTAAAGCAGAACGCCGACAACGCCCGCCAGGCGAGCGCGCTAGCGGCGAATGCGTCGGAAATCGCCAGCAAGGGCAGTGCCGTGGTCGGCCAGGTGGTCGGCACGATGGGCGATATCAACCAGAGTTCGGCGAGGATCGCGGACATCATCGCGATCATCGAAGGCATTGCGTTCCAGACCAACATCCTTGCGCTGAACGCGGCCGTCGAAGCGGCGCGCGCGGGCGAGGAAGGCCGCGGCTTCGCGGTCGTCGCGGGCGAAGTGCGCAGTCTCGCGCAGCGTTCGTCGGCGGCGGCGAAGGAAATCAAGGAACTGATCGACACGTCTGTCGAGCGCGTGCAGACGGGGTCGGCCCTCGTCGACGAAGCGGGCCGCACGATGAGCGAAATCATCGGTGCAGTGCAGCGCGTGACGGACATCATGGGCGAAATCGCGGCGGCTTCGGAAGAGCAGAGCAGCGGCATCGACCAGGTCGCGCGCGCCGTCACGCAGATGGACGAGGTCACGCAGCAGAACGCGGCGCTCGTCGAGGAAGCCGCGGCGGCCGCGTCGTCGCTCGAGGAGCAGGCGGCCAGGCTGCGCACGACCGTGTCCGTGTTCCAGCTCGACGACTCGGGTGGTGCTTCCGCTGCCGCGATGCCGGCCGCGCGCGCGATGAGCCATGTAGCGCCAGCGAAGGCGGCCCCGCGCAAGGTCGCGCCCCCCGCAGCCGCGCCGTCCGTGTCCGCGCCGGCGCCCGCCGCGCCCGCCGCTCCCGCCGTTACTCAGGCGCCCGCGCGCCCGGCCGCGCCGCAGAAAGCAGCCGCGCCGTCGGATGCCGATTGGGAGACGTTCTGACGCACCAAAAGCGGGCTTGCGCTGCGCGTCGGTGAGCGACGCGACGGCAACACGGCGCAGTGTCGGCGCGCGCTGAGACATTCAGCTAAATCGAGATGAAGACGGCTGGCCGCGAGGCGCAGTCGTCTTTTTATTTTCCGCGGGGTGAGGCGACCCAGCGCGCCATTGTTCCGGTACATTGACGAACGCGGTTGCAAGCGTGCTGCAACACCCATACCGCATCAGCGCACGCTTGATCCGTATGAAGGGAGGGTCGCGCGCATGCATGTTGCGCAGCCTTCGCCTGCCGCAGCCGCGACGCCACCTGGTTGCATCCGCCCCGCGCCAGACCAACAGCCACGACAGCCATGAAGAGTAACGACATGACGGATCACGACCTCGCGCAACACCTCGTGCAGGCGCGCCGCCAGCACCGCGCCATCGGCTCGCTGCCGCTCGATTCGCTTCCCCCCGACGCCGCCACGGCCTATGCGATCCAGCAGGCGGTCATTGCAGGGCTCGGCGGCGGCACGGGCGGATGGAAAATCGGTGCCAAAGCTCCTGGCGGCCTGGTATCCGGCGCGCCGATTCCCGCTGCATTGACGGTTGCGTCGCCGGCGCGGCTCGAACACGGTTCGTTTTTCCGCGTGCTGCTGGAGCTCGAAGTCGCGTTCCGTTTCGCCGAACCCATCGAGCCGCAAGGGCAAGCCTATGCGCGCGACGAAGTGCTCTCGCGCGTCGGTTCAGTGCTGCCCGCCATCGAGATCGTCGACAGCCGCTTTGCCGAATGGCCGAACGTCGCGCCCCTCGCGCAACTCGCCGACGCGCAGAACAATGGCGCGCTCGTGACGGGGCATGCGCTGCCCTATGCGCCGCTCGCGCGTTCGTTCGATTTCGTTGCCCCCGAACTCGAACTGGCTTTCGACGGCAAATCGCTCGTGCCGGAGTCGCCAGGCAATCCCGCCGGCGATCCGCGCGAACTGCTCGTGTGGTTCGTCAACCATTGCGCGGCCATGGGTATCACGATCGACTCCGACTGGACCATCACCACGGGCTCCTATGTCGGCGCGCATCGCGTCGAGGGGCCGGGGCGTGTGTACGGCCATATCGACGGTCTGGGCGAAGTCGAAGTCGAATTGACGTAAACCAGTAAGCCAGCTGGCATCATCCAGCATCATCGAACCATGCGCGGCAGCGGCGGCTCCTTGCCGCTGCATGCGCGCATTCGTGCCCCCTATCCGTCCGCGATAGCGCCCACCCTCCGTAACGGCGGCGAGGGCAATCACCCGGCTACATCTCCTTATTCAGACGCAAGCCTCGCACGTCGTCATATAGACATAGGGCACGTGCATGCCCGCCTTGTCCGCATCACGGATATCGCGCAGCCGCCACGTAGCGCGCATGCGCCGAAAGCGGGTCTGTACATGCGATTGCGCGCCCGTTGAACGAATTGACACGCATGCTGACGAACAGCAGGAAATGCGCGCAAGCGCACATGCGAAAACATGTAACACAGTGGCGGACCTGTCGTCGCAAGCACGGATACGTGCGTTATGGCAGAAAGGGCTGGCAGCGAAAACGTTGTCGTGCGCACGCAGCGTCGAAGCCGATGTCACATGCACTGCAGACGCGCGCAAGACGAAGTAATGTGCGGAAATGATGTGTGCAGGCAGACAGCGTGCTGCACGGGTCCTTTGCGACTGTGCGCAAAAAATGCATGGGCTGCGTGATGTCCCGCGTATGGGGTCACGCGTATGGGATGAAGCGTGCGGCGTGGGGAAGGAACGCAAGATGCGATGCAGCAGTTCGGCATGCTTCTAGCACGGTGTGGGCAAATGATTGTAGGTGACCGAATTTGCGTCATCAAGCGAGGGTTGGCGGGAGCTAGCTGTGGCGCGATTTTCACAACGTAGTTCGTGAAAAAAAATTTAAAAGGGTTTAGGATGAATTCGAGCGATGTCGTTTCCTGATAGCGCGCCGCGCACGACATCGTCCCAGACTTCGGCGAGGAGGTAGCATGGATATCTACAGCAGTTTCGCGACCCGCTTCGAGAAAACACGAGAGGAGGAATTCTCACTCGAGGAGTATCTCGCGCTCTGCAAAGACAATCCCGCCGCGTACGCCACGGCCGGCGAACGCATGTTGACGGCAATCGGGGAACCGGAACAGATCGACACTCGCAACGATCCGCGCCTGTCGCGTATCTTCGCGAACAAGGTGATCAAGGTATACCCCGCGTTCCGTGAGTTCTACGGAATGGAAGACGTGATCGAGCAGGTGGTCGCCTACTTCAGGCACGCTGCCCAAGGGCTCGAAGAAAAGAAGCAGATTCTCTATCTGTTGGGCCCGGTGGGCGGCGGCAAGTCGTCGATCGCCGAGCGGCTCAAGCAGCTGATGGAACGCGTGCCGTTTTATTCGATCAAGGGTTCGCCCGTCAACGAATCGCCGCTGGGCCTGTTCGATTACGACGAAGACGGTCCCATCCTCGAAGAGCAATACGGCATACCGCGCCGCTACCTGAAAAGCATTCTGAGCCCGTGGGCGGTCAAGCGCCTGCACGAATACAACGGCGATATCCGCAAGTTCCGCGTGGTGCGCCGCTATCCGTCCATCCTGCGGCAGATCGGCATCGCGAAGACGGAGCCTGGTGACGAAAACAATCAGGATATTTCGTCGCTCGTCGGCAAGGTCGATATCCGCAAACTGGAACAGTATGCGCAGGACGACGCGGATGCTTATAGCTATTCCGGCGGCCTGTGCCTCGCGAACCAGGGCCTGCTCGAGTTCGTCGAAATGTTCAAGGCGCCGATCAAGGTGCTGCACCCGCTGCTCACGGCGACCCAGGAAGGCAACTTCAAGGGTACGGAAGGCTTCGGCGCGATTCCGTTCGACGGCATCATCCTCGCGCACTCGAACGAGTCCGAATGGAAGGCGTTCCGCAACAACCGCAACAACGAGGCACTGCTCGACCGTATCTTCGTCGTGAAGGTGCCGTACTGCCTGCGCTACTCGGAAGAGATGAAGATCTACGAGAAGCTGCTGCGCAATTCGTCGCTGTCCAACGCCGTCTGCGCGCCCGGCACGCTGAAGATGATGGCGCAGATGTCGGTGCTCACGCGCCTGCAGGAACCCGAGAATTCGAGCCTCTTCTCGAAGATGCAGGTGTATGACGGCGAGAACCTGAAAGACACCGATCCAAAGGCGAAGTCGTATCAGGAGTATCGCGATTTCGCCGGCGTCGACGAAGGGATGACGGGCGTCTCGACGCGCTTCGCGTTCAAGATCCTGTCGCGCGTGTTCAACTTCGACACGACGGAAGTCGCCGCGAACCCGGTGCACCTGATGTATGTGCTCGAACAGCAGATCGAGCGCGAGCAGTTCCCGCCGGAAACCGAGCAGAAGTATCTGTCGTTCATCAAGGACGTGCTCGCGTCCCGTTATGCGGAGTTCATCGGCAAGGAGATTCAGACCGCGTATCTGGAGTCGTATTCCGAGTATGGGCAGAACATTTTCGATCGCTATGTGACGTACGCCGACTTCTGGATTCAGGACCAGGAGTTCCGCGACCACGACACGGGCGAGAGCTTCGACCGTGCGGCCCTGAACGCCGAGCTGGAGAAGATCGAGAAGCCTGCCGGCATCAGCAACCCGAAGGACTTCCGCAACGAGATCGTGAATTTCGTGTTGCGCGCGCGCGCCGCGAACGGGGGCAAGAACCCCGCGTGGATCAGCTATGAAAAGCTGCGCGTCGTGATCGAAAAGAAAATGTTCTCGAATACGGAAGAACTTCTGCCCGTTATTTCGTTCAATGCGAAAGGGTCGGCGGAGGAACAGCGCAAGCACGAAGACTTCGTCAACCGCATGGTTACCAAGGGCTATACGCCGAAGCAGGTGCGGCTCTTGTGCGACTGGTATCTGCGTGTGCGCAAGTCGTCATGAAAGGCGTAGCGCAACGCCCGCGCAAACGGGTTCGCTTCACCCGGTTCGCGCGGGCCTGCTGCGAGGCGCAAGCCGCATGGACATAACATTGCATGCGCAACTTGCGCCCCGCGTATTCCAAATCGGAGCGGGAGACCGGATGTGCTTCATCAAATCATCGACCGCAGGCTGGCAGGCAAGAACAAGAGCATTGCAAACCGCGAACGCTTTCTGCGTCGCGTGAAGGGCTATATTCGGCGCGCGGTGTCGGAAGCGGTGCGCGACCGGAGCATCAAGGATATCCAGAACACCCAGAGCATCACGATTCCGCGCAAGGACATTGCGGAGCCTTCGTTCCGGCACGGCCCGGGCGGCAAGCGCGAAATGGTGCACCCGGGTAACGCCGACTACATACGCGGCGACAAGATTCCGCGCCCGCAAGGTGGCGGCGGCAGCGGCGGAGGCGGCAGCGCCAGCAACGAGGGCGAAGGTCAGGACGATTTCGTTTTCGAGCTGAGCCGCGACGAGTTCATGCAGTATTTCTTCGACGACCTCGAACTGCCGCGCCTCGTCAAGACCCATCTGCTTGCCGTGCCTACGTGGAAGAGCATCCGCGCGGGCTGGGCGGCGGAGGGCACGCCGAACAACATCGACGTCGTGCGTTCGCTGCGCAGCGCATTGGGCCGGCGCATTGCGCTCGGCGCGCCGCTCGTCAACGAACTGCACGAACTCGAAAAGCAGCTCGAAGAGATGCAGGCGGACCCGGCCGACCGTCGCGAAGAGATCAAGCTGCTCGAAGAGGACATCCATCATCTGCGGGGCCGCATCTGGCGCATTCCGTTCATCGATCCGTTCGACCTGCGTTACGTGAACCGCGTGAAGCAGCCGCAACCGTCGAGCCAGGCCGTGATGTTTTGTCTGATGGATGTGTCGGGCTCGATGGACGAGCAGCGCAAGGATCTTGCCAAGCGCTTCTTCATCCTGCTGTATCTGTTCCTCAAGCGGAACTACGAGAAGATCGAAGTGGTGTTCATCCGTCACCACACGCGCGCCGAAGAAGTGGATGAGGACACGTTCTTTCATTCGACGGAAAGCGGTGGCACGGTCGTATCGAGCGCGCTCGAACTGATGCAGAAGATCCTCGACGAACGCTATTCGCCGACTGAATGGAACATTTACGGTGCGCAGGCATCGGACGGTGACAACTGGACCGACGACTCGCCGAAGTGCCGCAAGATCCTCTCAGATGACATTCTCGATAAGGTGCGGTATTTTGCGTACATTCAGGTGACGCCTGAGGAACAGAACCTGTGGCTCGAATATGCGCAACTCGCGCAAACGATGCCGCATCTGGCGATGAAGAAGGTCGAGACGGCTGCGGATATCTATCCAGTGTTCCGAGAGCTGTTTGAGAAGCAGGTGGAAGCGGCATGACGACTCGCCACCTGCACAACGAAGCGCGCGGGTATCAGCCCGAGCGTCGTAAAGGCGTGCCGAAGCGAAGTGAGGCCGGGCATGCCGAGGCGAACCCGGCGCATGCGCGGGACGTGCATGCGCCCGATGCCGGAGCAGGCGTAGCGCCTGACGCAGCTGCAGCACGGGGACCCACCGAAGGGCAAAGGGAAGTCCGTATGAACGTTGCCGATAGAAGGCCGTTGCCGTGTCCATCCGACTGGACCTTCGAGCTGATCGAAGAGTACGACACGCACATTGCTCATGTTGCAGAGCAATATGAACTCGATGTCTATCCGATCCAGCTCGAACTCATCAGCGCTGAACAGATGATGGACGCGTACGCGTCCGTCGGCATGCCGGTCAACTACCGTCACTGGTCGTTCGGCAAGCACTTTCTCGCGACCGAAAAGAGCTACAGACGCGGGCAGATGGGCCTCGCGTATGAAATCGTCATCAACTCGAACCCCTGCATCGCGTATCTGATGGAAGAGAACACGATGACGATGCAGGCGCTCGTCATCGCGCACGCGGCCTACGGGCACAACTCGTTCTTCAAGGGCAACTACCTGTTCCGCTTGTGGACGGATGCGCACGCGATCATCGATTACCTCGTTTACGCGAAGAATTACATCGCGGAGTGCGAAGAGCGTTATGGGCTGGATCGCGTCGAAGAACTGCTCGACTCGTGCCATGCGCTGATGAACTACGGCGTGGACCGCTACAAGCGTCCGCAAAAGCTGTCGCTGCAAAAGGAACTCGAAGCCCGCCGTGAGCGTGAAGCATATCTGCAGTCGCAGGTGAACGAACTGTGGCGCACGCTGCCGACGCGTCATACGCCGATGCCCGAAGAAGTGGAAGGGCGCTATCCGCCGGAGCCGCAAGAGAATTTGCTGTACTTCGCGGAGAAGAACGCACCGCTGCTCGAACCGTGGGAGCGCGAAGTCATTCGCATCGTGCGCAAGATCGGGCAATACTTCTATCCGCAGCGCCAGACACAGGTGATGAACGAAGGCTGGGCCACGTTCTGGCATTACACGCTGCTCAATACGATGTACAACGAGGGCAAGCTCGAAGACGGCTTCATGATGGAGTTCCTCCATTCGCATAGCAACGTCGTCTACCAGCCGCCCGTGACAAAGCCGTATTACAGCGGCATCAATCCGTACGCGCTCGGTTTTTCGATGATGAGCGACATTCGCCGCATCTGCGAAAACCCGACGGAGGAGGACCGCAAGTGGTTCCCGGAACTCGCGGGCAGTCCGTGGCTGCAGGCGTTGCACTACGCGATGCGCAACTTCAAGGACGAGAGCTTCGTCGCGCAATATCTGTCGCCGCATCTGATCCGCGAAATGCGGCTCTTCTCGGTGCTCGACGACGACATGCGCGATGCGCTCGAAGTCTCCGCGATCCATGACGACAGCGGTTACCAGTACGTGCGTCAGGCGTTGTCGCGGCAGTACGACATGCATCATCGCGAGCCGAACATCCAGGTGTGGTCCGTGAACACGCGCGGCGACCGCAGTCTCACGCTGCGCCATTTCATGAGCGACAACCGGCATCTGTCGAACGACAGCGACGAGGTGCTCAAGCACATGGCGCGCTTGTGGCAGTTCGACGTGTACCTCGAAAGTGTCGACGAAAACGGCACCGTCAGGAAGCGCTATGAGTGCCGTTATACGGCACCTGCCGTGCGCGTCTGACGACGACCTATCCTTCCGGCAAGTTTTTCAGCGCAAGAGCCAGCCTTCGGGCTGGCTTTTTCATTTGGGGCCAGCGGCCGCACGCATGCAGTGTGCCGAAAGACTGGCGAAACCCTTCAGGAGTACATTCGCATGCCGATATCCAGCGATATCCGTTAAGATACCGACCGCGTCAAAGCTTACACAACTCTACAATCTCGCACGCGTGCTGCAACCCGGTTGCAACGAGACCGAAACCTGGCTGCAAACCAGGTTGGAGCGCAAGACAAGGCGGCGTCACGACCGCTAAACCTTCAGAAGGGACCGACACCAGCATGACCGATACAACCGTCTTCACTCCCTCCGACACCCGGCGGCGCATCTTCGCGATCGTCGGCGCTTCGTCGGGCAATCTCGTCGAGTGGTTCGACTTCTATGTCTACTCCTTCTGCGCGCTGTACTTCGCGCCGGCGTTTTTTCCGAAAGGGGATACGACGGCGCAACTGCTAAATACGGCGGGCGTGTTCGCGGCGGGCTTCCTGATGCGCCCGATTGGCGGCTGGTTCTTCGGGCGTCTCGCCGACAAGCGCGGCCGCCGTTTCGCGATGATGGTGTCGGTGTTCATGATGTGCGGCGGCTCGCTGGTGATCGCCGTGGTGCCGACCTATGCACAGATCGGAGCGCTCGCGCCTTTGCTGCTGCTGCTCGCGCGTCTGTTCCAGGGCTTGTCGGTGGGCGGCGAGTACGGCACGAGCGCGACCTACATGAGCGAAGTCGCGTTGCAGGGCCGGCGCGGCTTCTTCGCGTCGTTCCAGTACGTGACGCTGATCGGCGGACAACTGTTCGCGCTGCTCGTGCTCGTGATCCTGCAACAACTGCTGACGACGGAAGAACTGAAGGCTTGGGGCTGGCGGATTCCGTTCGTAGTCGGCGCGCTCTCGGCGCTCGTCGCGCTGTACCTGCGCCGCTCGCTCGACGAAACGACGACAGCCGAGACGCGCCAGCGCAAGGAAGCGGGCACGCTGCGCGGCATGTGGCAGCACAAGGGCGCGTTTTTCACGGTGCTCGGCTTCACGGCAGGCGGCTCGCTGATTTTCTACACGTTCACGACGTACATGCAGAAGTACCTGGTCAACACGGCGGGGATGCACGCGAAGACGGCGAGCAACGTGATGACGGCTGCCCTTTTCGTGTACATGATCATCCAGCCGCTGTTCGGCGCGCTGTCCGACCGTATCGGCCGCCGTCAGTCGATGCTGCTGTTCGGCTTCTTTGCGACGATCGGCACGGTGCCGCTGCTGCACGCGTTGAAAGACGTGACGAGCCCCGTGATGGCGTTCGTGCTGGTTGTGATCGCGCTTGCCATCGTCAGCTTCTATACGTCGATCAGCGGCCTCATCAAGGCCGAGATGTTCCCGCCCGAAGTGCGCGCGCTGGGTGTCGGCCTGTCGTATGCCGTTGCGAATGCGATCTTCGGCGGCTCGGCGGAATACGTCGCGCTGTGGCTCAAGCAGGCGGGCAGCGAGTCGATGTTCTACTGGTACGTGACGGCGTTGTGCGCGATCGCGGGACTCGTATCGTTCCGCATGCGCGATCCGTCGAAAGTCGGATACCTGCGCAACGAACCATGATGCGTTGCGCGTCATTTGACGCGCTGCACGTAAAAGCGGCTCGTGCGGATCGCGGAGCCGCTTTTTTTATGTCGCGCTTTTTTAAAGCGATGTCATGCGACGGCCACGCGTTTCAACGAAACCGCGGCGCCGAAGGCGGCAGCCCACGCGGCTTCGTCGGAATGAGAGCGCGCACGATCAGCGACAGGTGATAGTAGAACCTCGCATCGAGCCCGTACGCATACGCATAGGGATGTTCGAACGCGACGCGCAGCGCGGCAAGCGGCGCATCGTTCTTCGCGTATAGCGACACGACGATCGGCGCGAGCCTGCGCAACGCAAGCCTGCGCGCGGGTTCGAGCGACGGATCGAGCCTGAGTCGCGTGACGAACCAGAAGGCCGTCAGCGAGGCTGCCGATGTCAAGCCGCGCGTGTTTCGCGAGATCGACACGTCGGTCTTGCGGTAGTACGACACGTACCGATGCAGGTAGTAGACCTGGGATGCCGCAAGGCATAGCTGCGAGCCGAACACGTAGTCGCAGCACATGCCGACGTCGTCGCGATAGCCGACGCGCTTGACGAGCCGGGCGTCCGCAAGCCAGCCGTTGTTCGGGAACATCTGCACGAGACCCGTTCGCCCCGGCTGCTTCTGCATGCCTTGCGCGCGTTCCGTGCGATGGAAGGCGGCGTTCAGCGCCGCGCTTTTGAGGGGATCGGCATTGCCCTGCGCATCGGTTTCATACTGATCCCCGAACGCGACCTCGAGTTGCGGATGCCGCTGCCAGAGTTCGAGCAGGCTTTGGATGCCGTCCTTCGCGAAGTAGTCGTCGTCGTGGATCAGGGCGATCTTGTCGCCGCTCGCGCGCGCGAACAGACTCGCGACGTTGCGCGCCTGGCCGAGCGGCGGCTCGTTCTTCACGTAACGGATGCGCGCGTCGTACGCATAGCGCTGCTCGATCAGCCGTCGCGTGCGGTCATCGGCGGAATCGTCGCCGATCAGGATCTCGATGTTCGTATGGGTCTGGGCCAGGCACGCGTCCAGGCATTCGACGATCAGTTCGGGCCTGTTGCACGTGGGGACGCAAATGGAAACCTTGCAGGTTGTCGTCATTGTTTACCGCCTCGCTGCATGATGGGAATGCAGCGAAGCCTTCATATGACGAAATCTTTCGCTGCTTGCAGCAAGGTAGATGAAGGAAACATAAAAGTAACCAGAAATAATTCACCAAAAAATGCACCCGCGCGGCAGGAGAATGCGCGAGTCACAATCAAAAATGCGGCGGCCCTGCATCTCGTGCAGGCCGCCGTATTTTTTGCTCCCTTTGACGCGTGTTGCACGCTAGTTGCGCGATTTGCGTTAGCCGACGGACGGCTCGCCTTCGCCCGGTTTTTTTCCGGGCCGGTCCGACGGCGCCTGCTTGCGGCTATCGTCGTTACGCTCGGGCATGTCGCTCTTTTCGTTATCGCTGTGGACGGGGGGCTTTGGATGCTCGATATCGCCGCCGGGATCGGGCGATGCTGATGCGCGCTGCTGCTTGTCTGTGCTCATGGAACGCTCCCTCAGAACGATGCATGCCGTTCATCGAGCAATTGCCGCTCCCGTTCCCGCATTGATAGACTCGACGGCAGGGCGCTACACGATCAGAACACGCATACAAGAAGGCCTGACGGCGGGAGACAACTCATGAGCAGAATCGCGTTTCAGGATTTCGAACGGCAGGTCTTGCAACGCCACATGATCCGGGGACACGTGTACGAGAACGCAGCCGCGCTCGTCGATCGCGCGAATGCGTGGATCGCGGAGCACAACGTCGATGTGATCAACGTCGAAAGTCTGTCGACGTTCGGCTCCGGCGACGATACGAGCGTCAGTCACTGGTATTCGGGCATACGCGTCTGGTATCGGCTCGAATAATGGGCGGTTGTACGTGTGAGGCTGCCGCACTGCGCTATTTGCCCGATACGACCAGTTTCACCTTGCTCGCACCGGCTGGCATCGCGGTGATCTGCGTGCGCGCCTCGCGCGGACCGATGTAAAAGTGCTGACGGGCAGGCGAATTCACGTCATGGGTCGCGTCGGGCAGGCATGAGGCGATGTCGGCAGCGACGGCCTGCAACGCCGCCGTCCTCGATCCCGCGCCGCCCGTCGGCGTCCACAGGCATTCGTAGCTGCCGCTTTGTGCGCCGCATTGCGCGTCGTTGCCGTAGGGCTGCGCGACCCCTTTGCCGTCGTCGGGCGTGAGTTGCGCGAAGCCCGCCGGCGCGGCCGCGACAATGCGCTTGAGCGCGGCGCACGGATTCGCGGCATCGTCGGCGCTCGCATGCAACGGCATCAGCGCGCCGGCCGCGAGGGCTGCGAGCGCGCCGATCTGGCGGACGGAGCGAACGAACTGGGCGTGTCGTGTGGAATGCATGGCGGCTCCTCATCGGCTGGCAGGATGGCCGTGCGGATTTCGCTCACGGCCGATCTCCCGGCGGGTGCGCAATGATCGCGCCCGGACCTTGGGCGCATCGGTACAGGCTCGATCTGTCTGGGTGCGCGCGCGTCGTGATACTTCCGTTCGCGTCGCGTGCCGAACGTGAGCGACACACGCTCTATGCGTTCGCGGCGCTTTGATGCTCTTCGCGTTCGAGCGTGCGCGTTCGCCGCAACTCCGGAAAGAGCTTCATCCACAGCAGCGCGATCGCGATGGTCGCGCAACCACCGACGAGCACGGCAGGTTGCGCGCCCCACCAGCCCGCCGTCACGCCCGACTCGAACTCGCCGAGCTGGTTTGACGTGCCGATGAACAACGAGTTGACGGCGCTCACGCGCCCGAGCATGTCGTCGGGCGTGCGCAATTGCACGAGCGACAGCCGCACGACCACGCTGATCACGTCGGATGCGCCGAGCGCCGTCAAAGCCAGCAGCGACACGACGAAGTGATGCGACACGCCGAACACGAGCGTCGCCACGCCGAACGCGATCACGCCGCCGAACATCGCCGCGCCGGGCCGCTTGCGCAGCGGGAAATGCGCAAGCCAGATCGTGCCGCCGAGCGCGCCGACGGCCGATGCCGAGCGCAGCAGGCCAAGACCGACCGGGCCGGTGTGTAGCACGTCGCGCGCGAAAATCGGCAGGAGGGCCGTCGCGCCGCCGAACAGCACGGCGAACAGATCTAGCGACAGCGCGCCGAGTATCACCGGCTGGCTGCGGATGAAGCGCACCCCGGAGAACACGGATTCGAGCGTGACGGGCGCGCGCGGCACGGGCTTCGTGCGTAACGGGATCGTGCTGACGGCAGCGGATGCGAGCGCGAACGACAGCGCGCACGCGAGATATGCGGCGGCGGGGCAGATTCCGTAGAGCAGGCCGCCCAGGGCCGGTCCGCCGATCTGCGCGGCCTGGTTGGCGGACGTGGCCCACGCGGTCGCCTGCGACAACTGCGTGCGCGGCACGACGCCCGGCAACAGCGACGAAACGGCGGGCGACTCAAACGCACGCGCCGCGCCCACGCACGCTGCAAGCACGTAGATCGCGGGCGCGCTGATCCATCCGCCGAGCGTGCCCCACGCGAACAGCGCGGCCGCCACGCATTCGAGCGCCTGGCAGATGGCCGCGATGCGGCGCCGGTCGTAGCGGTCGGCGACCTGGCCGACGACGAGCGTCAGCACGAACATCGGCATGAACTGCGCAAGGCCGACGAGGCCAAGCGCGAATGCGCTATGCGTCAGCGCGTAGATGTGCCAGCCCATCGCGACAGCAAGCATCTGGAACGACAGCGATGACAACACGCGCGTGCACCAGAAACGCTGGAACGGCATTTGTCGCGGCAGGCTGATGTCGGGCTCACGGCCGGCATCGTCGATCAGCGCATCGAACGTGTCGGCGGCCTCGGGGCAATCGGAGCGGACATTCGCGCGCGTATCGGCTGGCGGAGTGTTCATCGATGAATGGATTGCGTCCCATATAACGGGGCGTTGATGCGTGGATGGGTTGTTTTTCCGCTGCGCGCCGGCACGCTCGGGCGCCGCAATTTGCACCCGCGTGGACCAGGAACTTACAGCGCAACCGCTGTTCTGTCGCGGCTCTGTTCGGGCCGCCAGTGTAGTGCATGTCGGCCGCGCTTGCCGCGTCCGTCGAGTGGCCGCTGTGTACCGGGCGTACCTGGTGTGCGGTGTTACGTCCAACCGATCCGCGCGTACTCGGCGGCGCGACGGTCGCGCCCGTCGTGACGGCGTCGGATTGTCCGCAGGGCGGCAGCGCGCAATTGCGGATCGCCGTCTGGATGAGCGGGGCGGATGGGCAACTCGCCGCTGAAGATTTGCGTCTGCGCGCCCGAGCGGTGCTCGACGAAGCGGGTTGCAGCACGACGCCCGTGGGCGCACGCGGGAGACACCGCATGCACGAGCCGAAGACGCCATACGCGTGACGTGTGCATTCTCGCGTCGCCAGTTCATGTTGCGGTGTGCATGACAATGCATGCATGTCTATGCATCGGATTTCGATGCATCTTTGTTCCGGTTCGATACGCGCCAGGCGCGCATGCACGATAGACGCGCTCCCTGCGTCAGTCTCGCGCGCACATTCACAACGGCGACACGTCTTTCGCGTCCGGTGATCCCGCCTTGGCGCGTCTCATTGGCATGGCACTTTGCACAGTCGCAATCGTGACCTAGGTGAAAACCCTAGGTTTGAGATAGAATGCGAACTCATAGGAAGAGACTGCCATGCCGCCCCATTTTCAGATCTTTGAAAAAATTGCCTTTACGCTGGTTGTGATGTCCGCCGTGCTGTGCTCCGGCTATATCGCCTGGGAAACGTCGCCGGGTTTCCAGGAAGCCGTTCATGCCACCGCCGCCGCCGTCCGCTGGAGCGGCGACTATTCGTTCATCTGCGCGTCGACGGCGACGAACGCCTGCGATCAGTTGCCCGTCGACTGACTCCTCGACACCGATTCGCGCAACACGCTGGCGCGTCTCACGACGCAGGCCGGCGAGCAGCGTCGCGTAATTTTCACTCCTTCCGTCGGTGCTTTTTTCAATGCACCGGCCGGCCATCGCGGGTAAGCCGCGCCCCGTCTTGAACACGCATTCGGAACGCTACTTGCTTGCAACTAGCGGCTGGCCTCGTTCGTCGCGATGACACGAAGCCCGCGTTCCTTCGAAAACCGTCCTGCCCGTCGTCGGTTGTGAACGGCGGGCCCTAACGGCCTGGAACCATTCCTGTGCATGAGGAGCCGCGCCATGACACCCGTCACCAAGTATGAAATGCAGATCCTGCAAGCTGATATGCGCATGCTCCTCGCCGTCGACGACAAGGCGATCGAGCTGGTTACGGCCAAGGTCGCCGGCGGCGAGGCGGGCAAGTGCTACGCGGTGCTCCACACCGATTCGCTCGCGACACTGTGCGGCTGGCGCGAAGTGATGCAGGAAGGCGGGCGCCCGCATCGGCTCGTGAACAACCTGTACGGCTATCGTCAGGAAGTGAACAACCCGGACTGGTAGTGCACAGCTTCGCGCGCCGACGCGCTGATGCAGCAAGGCGCGCGCAATCCTCTTCGGGGGCGCTTCCCCGACTCTTGCAAAAGCACATGGCTGAACGCGGCGCATGCTGACGATACTGCTCACAGTCGTCGTCACGCTCGTCGTCGTGCTCGTGATCGCCAATCTGTCGACGGGCGAAAAGAAGATCGAGCACAAGATCGAGCGTCTGTACGGCAGCCACGATCCCCAGTTCATCCGCTCGATGGGCCTGCTGCTCGGGCCGCCCGTCGTGTCCGGCAACCGCTTCGAGGTGCTCGTCAACGGCGACGAGATCTTTCCGTCGATGCTCGAAGCGATCGACGGCGCGCAGAAAACCATCACGTTCGAAACGTTCATCTACTGGTCCGGCGCGATCGGCGAGCAGATCGCGGCGGCGCTGTCGAAGAAGGCGCGCGCGGGCGTCGCAGTGCATGTGCTGCTCGACTGGGTCGGCTCGCAGAAGATGGACCCGCGCTATCTGCGCATGCTCAAGGATGCAGGTGCGCAGGTGATCCAGTATCACAAGCCGCACTGGACGGGACTTGGCCGCATGAACGATCGCACGCACCGCAAACTGCTCGTGATCGATGGACGCATCGGCTTTACAGGCGGTGTCGGCATTGCGCAGGAATGGACGGGACATGCACAAGACGACATGCACTGGCGCGACACGCATTTCCGCGTCACGGGCCCCGTAGTCGGACACATGCAGGCCGTCTTCATGGACAACTGGATGAAGACCACAGGCAATGTATTGCACGGGCCCGATTACTTTCCGTCGCCGAGCGACGACGGCGAGGGGCTCGCGCACATGTTCAGCAGTTCACCTTCGGGCGGTAGCGACGACATGCAGTTGATGTATCTGATGGCGATCACGGCAGCGGCCCGCTCGATCCATCTCGCGAGCGCCTATTTCGTTCCCGACCGGCTGACGATCAACGCGATCGTCGAAGCGGCAAAGCGCGGCGTCGCGGTGCAGATCCTGACGCCCGGCAAGCGCATCGATGCGCATACCGTGCGCGAGGCCTCGCGCGCATGCTGGGGACCGTTGCTCGAAGCTGGCGTGCAGATGTTCGAGTATCAGCCGACGATGTTCCACGTCAAGCTCCTCGTCGTCGACGAATGCCTCGTGTCGGTCGGCTCGACGAATTTCGATTCGCGCTCGTTCAAGCTGAACGACGAAGCGAACCTCAACATCTACGACGCTGCCTTCGCGCGCCGTCAGATGCAGATTTTCGCGGACGATCTCGCGAAGTCGAAGCGCGTGACGCTCGCTGACTGGAACAGCCGGTCATGGGCCGAGAAACTCGTCGACCGGGTGGTCGCGCTGCTCGATCCTCAGCTTTGACGTGCGACGCCGGATACGTGCCGCTCCTGCGGCGCGGCGCGCGTCATGTGCATCGGCGGTTCGCGCGCGGGCGGATCACCTGCAGGCGGCTCCTGAAAAGGCGGTCCGCGATCCGGTTCGCGTTCCGGTATGGGCGGAGAGTCGGTGCCCGGGTCGGGGTCGTCGTCGGGCGGCGGCGCCGGGTCGGGATCGACCTCGGGCGGCATCGGCGTGTGCAGATGCTCGCGTAGTCGCCAGGGCAGCGGGGTGTGAAACGCAGTTTGATTCATCGCGTGGGTCCCGTGAGTGCAGTTCAACACACTGACGAAATCCGCAATGCATGTGCCATCTGCCGCAAGCGTCTCCGCGAGCAACTACATGTTCGTGTATGAACTACACCAGCCGCCGCCCGCCACCTGTTTCGCGCCGAACAGCGAGCAGCCGCCCCATGCATCCGTCGGGCTGCCCTGAAACAGCGAACAGTTGTTGCAGGTCTGCCCTGTCTTGTAATCCGGGAAGCGTGACTTGTCGACTTTCGCGGCGACGCTCACGTAACCGACCGCCGTTGCCGCGGGATCGGATTCGCTGAGTCTGTCGTCCGCGCGGGCGTCGCGGCTTGCTGTCAGCGCGGCGCACAGGCCCACTGCGGAACCGATGCCCACTACGATGAATTCACGCCGGGTCGTTGTCATGATGAGTCTCCCGCAGGCCGGGCACGGACGCGGATGAGATCGACGGCATGGGGCGCCCGTGATTGATCGCGACGAACAGGGCCATCAGCAGCAGAAAAGCGAATACGAGCAGGCTCGCGTTGATCAGCGCGCGCTCATAGCCAAGCTCACCCGCGTCGATGAACGGATAAGGATAGAAGTCGGAGAACGCGCCGCGCACCATCGTCAGCGCGAGATAGCCGAGCGGATAGACGAGCCACAAAAGCAGATGGCGCAGCGTCAGATGCAGGCGCGGCACGAACAGCAGCCAGTACAGCGCGATGAGCACAGGGACGATCGTGTGCAGGCTTTCGTTGAGCAGCATGCGCCAGCCGGACGGCGTCCACAGCTGGCGCAGCAGCAGGTTGTACGCGAAGCCGACGAACACGATATAGACGGTCACGGCCGTCACGACGGCAGGGTGCCGGAAGAAGCGCACGACGGGCATGCGGCTGCGCGGCGAGAAGAACGCCACACAGCTGAAGCACAGCGCACAGGTGAAGATGGTCAGATTGGTCAGGTAGCTGGTGAGCCGCTCGATGCCGTCGAATACACCAAAGCCGCGCGTCAGCATGCGGTGCATCGTGATGTCCGTCTGCGCGGCGAACGCGAGCCAGGCGATCAGCGCGATCGACGCAGCCAGCGCCACCGATGCGGCGCCCGGCGCATGCAGCGGCAATTCGGGCTCGATATCGGCAAGCGGCGGCGAAGCGGGGGACGCGGACTCTTTCATGAGTCGATTCTATACGCGCGAGCCAGCGTGTGCAGGACGCGCGCCGATGCGAAACGGCAACCCGCCAAAAAAGAGAGCCGTCCGCGGATTGCCGCGGCCGGCCCATCTCAACGTCCGTCAGGGGACGCAGGAACTCAGCGGGTCGTTTCAGTGACCATGGCCGTCGTGGTCATGATCGTGGTCACGGTCTTGATCGTCGTCGTCCCGGCCGCACACGTCATCGTGCTCGCGGCCGGTCTTCGACATGCGCTGCAAACGCTGCGCGACATAGTCCGGCAGATCGGCCAGGTCGATGGCGAGGACGAAAAACTGGTTCGGATTCGCGATGCCAGACGGGTGATTCGAGTCGGTCACCGTCGCGGGGAAGTCGTTGTCGTTCGCGACGAAGAGCGTGCGCTTCTGCACGCCGCGCACCGTCACGTCCGGGCCGAATGCGATGCCTTCGATTTTCGCGGGAATGTCGTTCGCGGTGTAGCCGTGCGCCTGCAGCACGGCGACCACGTCGAGGAACAGCGTCTTTTTTACCGCATACGGCTTGAGGCCCGTGTCGCCGCTTGCCTGGCTCACGTCCTGCGCGCCCGTCAGATCGATGCGCGAGATCTGCTTGAACGAAGCCGTCGAATTGTCGCCGAGGCCCTTGCCGTCGCGCTCGTCCACCAGCAGCTCGTGATCGTTGATGGCGAGCACGTCGCTGATCGTCGGGTACTTCGGCTTGTCCGTCGTGCCGATGTTCGTGAGGGGATACGCGTATTGCGTCGTGCGTCCCGTGCGGATGTCGATCTTCACGATACGCGTGAACTGGCCGTGCGTGCCGCCGTCCTGGATCAGCGGGCTTTGCATCGCGCCGTAAAGCGTGGTGCCATCCGGTGTGATCGCAAGACCCTCCATGCCCTTGTTCGCGACACGGCCCGACTTGTTCATGCTGATTTCGTCGTTGCCGACGGGCGATAGCGGGCGCAGCACGGAAGTGTCCTTGAAAGGAGCGATGCAATGAGGGCGGCGCCGGGCGCAAACGGCGACTGCGCGCAAGCAACCCGAACGCAAGCTTTCTTGCTTTTTATTTCCGGGGTCCGATGTTGCGTCACATGTATGTCCCTGGCGTGACCGGGGTCCGCGCGCGTTGTGGCGCTATGTGTGGCGGCGCACATTTCACATGCGCATTCGTCATTCGTGCGCATGCGCCCGCGACCTCGCGGCATGAACGGCGCGCATTCAGCGCCGCTCGCCGATTTCCGGTGCGATCGCCGCATGATTGAGCAACGCGACGAGCGACATGCCGCCGACCACATTGCCCGCGAGCGTCGGCAGCAAAAAGCGGCTGAAGTAATCGGCAATCGACGCGTCACCCGCCAGCACGGCATACGCAACTTCCGTCGATCCGGCGATGATGTGCGATAGCTTCGCGACGCCGACCACCCACGTGATCAGCAGCACGGTCAGAAGACGCGCGGATTGCGCGCTCGGCAGCAGCCACACCATCAGTGCGATGAGCCATCCGCCGAACACAGCGCGCATGAATGTCGGGAAGGTGTCGGCGGGACCGACGGCCGCGCGCGCGGTTTCGCCGAGGGCATCGACGATGTCGGCTCCGAGCACGCCGGGCACGCGCAGCATCATGGCGAAAATCCACGAGCTGCACAGATTGAAAAACAGTACGACGATCCACAGGCGCAGCGCCTTGAGGAAGCAGCTCATCTCGCGCCGCGTGAGCACGGGCAGCACGACCGTCAACGTGCTTTCGCTAAAGAGCTGCTGACGCCCCAGGATGACGAGCACGAAGCCCGTCGAATACCCGAAGCTCGACACGAGATGCCGCCACGACGTATCGGGCAGACCGGCATCGAGGACGGCTGACGTCAGAAACGAGAATCCCATCGACAGGCCCGCCGCGACAGAGGACCACATCAGCGCGACCACAGTGCGCTCGAGCGCGGCTTCGCCTTCTTCGCGCACGATCTCATGCAACATCAACGCGTGGGGCGCGGTATGTTGCGCGGCCTGATCCTTCTCGCCCTCGTCGAGATGCGGCGATTGCGCGCCGGCTTTTTCCGGGCGGACCTGGGTTCGATCTGGGGGCTCCGCACGCCCGGTCATGCCGTGATCGGGGTGCCCTTCCTGAGATTCGGTCTGTCGTGTCATGGGGCGCTCGCTTGCTGCGCGGGTCGGTCGCATGCGCATCGCGTAGCGTTTTGCAAAAACGGTGCCTGCATCGACGACATGGTGATTGCCTTTCGTCGGACAAGGCCGCTTCGGATCAGCGAGGGCGGCATGCTACGATGAATGCGACCGTTACCCGCCAACCGTGAACCGAACGCGACATGACAACGCTTTACGCGAAGCTCGGCGTGTCTCAAGACGCCACCACCGAAGAGATCAAACGCGCGTACCGGAAGGCCGCGATGAAGTGGCACCCGGATCGCAACGCCGGACAGGAAGACGCTGCGCGTGCGGCGTTCCAGGAGATCAAGGACGCATACGCGATTCTCTCCGACGAGGATCAGCGCAAGATCTACGACAACGTCTACGAACAGGAGATGCGGCGCTGGCAGGCGCTGCAAAAGCGCCAGCAGGAGGTGGAAGCGGCGCGTGCGCGCAAGGCGCAGGCCGCCGCGCAGGCGCAATATGCGAAGATGGTCGGCGTCGCGATGCGCTTTGCCGACGAGGGCCACAATCGTGACGTGCTGTTCGGTGTGCTGCTCGGACGCGACTGCGACGCCGGCACTGCACAGCGCATCGCCGACGGCGTGTGGGCGTTGCAGCAGTCGCGCCGCGCCGCGCAGCAAGCTGAAGCGGTCGATGGCGTGGACGCGGACAAGGCCGCGCAATCCACCGCAGCGCCGTCGAAGCCCGCCGAAAACGAAGCGCCGCCGCAGCCTCAGAGCGCTGCATCGAAACACGACAAGCCCTCACAGGAGCCGCGTGGTGCCGGTCTTTTCGATTCGCTGTGGCACGGCTTTTTCGGCGTGCGTTCATAACGCACCGCCCGTACGCCACGCTGGCCTCACGTCCCGCGTTCTTTAAAATGGCGCGATGGACTCACGCATGGACATGCTTCAATGAAAGACGCTTTTGAACGACGCGCTTTGCTGCTGCATCTCGGCGACGCGCTACACGCAATCGAGATCGCGCTTGCTGGCGACGCGCGCCGATACACATTGCAGGATCTGCTGAACGCACATGCCGGGCTTGCCGCTCACGCATGGCTCGCAGCCGTACCGCCCGAAACGAGTGCAGAGGACTTTGCAAGGCGCGCGAGCGCATCGTTCGCGGGATGGCCCGCGCAACTGCTCGAAGAACAGGTCGATTACACGCGCCTCGCACTCGCCGTGCGCGACAACCTGTTCGCTGACCACCTCGCGGGATGGCACGCCTATGTCGACGCGATGAAGCCCGAAGTGGCATGGTTCGGCGACGGGCTGCCTGCTGTAGAAGCCGTGGAAGCATCGCGAATCGCCGAGGCATCCGAGGACACGCAAGCGCGTGCGGCCGATATGGCTGATGCCGCTGATAGATCCGATGTCGAGCGCGCTGAAGAGCGTGGCGAAACGCAGCGTGAAAGCGTCGAGAGCAATGCGGGAGTCTATCCTTCGTGGCCGTGGAAGCCCGGCGTGTGACGCGCATCGATACCGGATGGCGAAGCGCAAGGAAGTAGACAGGACTGAAAGGATATCGCCTCGCGACAGCCGGCCAGCTTCCGGCTGCGGCGAGGCGACAGGGGACACGTCAGGCCTCGATCAATAACCCCAGCGTGCGCGGTCGCGTTCACGCCATTCGTGCTCACGCCAGGCCTCGTGGCGGCGCCATTCGCGCTCGCGCCACTCACGCTCCCGCCATGCGCGGCGCGCGCGCCAGTCCTCGTCCGCGCGCCAGTCGTCGCCATAACCGACCACGACGGGGGCGGGCGCAGCGTACACGGGCTGCACAGGCGCCACGATCACACCCGGCACGCCGAGGCCGACAGCGACATCGACGTGCGCTGACGCCGCCGCCGAAGCGGCCAGCATTGTCAAGCCGATGGCTGCACCCAGCATCATCTTCTTCATTTTTTGCTCCCTGCGCGTGTTTGCGCGTCACTGAAGACGGCTTCAGTCTAGGGGCGCGCTTTCGACACAGGTGCTACGGCGTTGCGAGAAAAGTAACGCCGGGTAACAGCGTGAACGCTCGCGAAGCGTGAGCGCGATCGAGCCGCCATCAGGCCGCGCAGAGCCTCGGCACCCGATGGAAGTTGCGGTCGAAATAAATGAGACTGTCGCCATCGGCGCGCACGCGGATCTGTTGCGCTTCGACGAACATCACAGAATGCGAGCCCACTTCCTTCAGTTCGACGATGCGCCCTTGCAGACTTGCCAGCGCATCGCGCAGCACGGGCACGCGATGCATCCCTTCGTCCCAGACGGGCAAGCTGAAGCGCGCTTCCATCGATAGCTGCGTGAGCCCCGCGAAGTGGCGCGCCAGCAATTCGTGATGCCCCGGCAGCACGTTGATGCAGACGTCGCGATTGCGTTCGAACACGGCGTGCATCGCACTCGAACGGTTCAGGCAGACGAGCAGCGTCGGCGGTGCGTCCGTCACGGAGCATACGGCGCTCGCCG
This sequence comes from Paraburkholderia sp. LEh10, assembly GCF_017814945.1. Lineage (GTDB taxonomy): Bacteria > Pseudomonadota > Gammaproteobacteria > Burkholderiales > Burkholderiaceae > Paraburkholderia. The sequence goes on along the minus strand of NZ_JAGIPX010000008.1, from coordinate 17,172 downwards.
TGATGCCGCAGCGTCCGGATGGCCCGCACGTCGTGATGATGTTGACGGCCGCGCCGAGATGCGCCATGGCCTGGCGGAACTGCTTGCGCGCGTCATCGGGTGCGGTGAGGCTGGGGCGGTGAGTGTCGGACATACGAGTGGCTTCCTGCAGTTGGTTCGCTGCTGTTCGATCGTTCGCCCGCGACGGTTGCGCGCGCGACGTTTCCCATGCAGCAAGCGTACGGCAGACGCGAGGTCAATGTAATCCGCGTGAGCCGCACACAGGTTGGCGGCGCTCCCGAGCCGCCTAAAGGTTTTACCAGGTTGCGTTCGACAGGCAACTGCGCATCGCATTCCCACGCGTGTCGAAGCGGAAAAAGCCTGCATTTAAGGCTTTTCACGGGAATTTGTGCTGGTTATGATGGGTCTTCTCAAAATGAAACGGGCAACGCGAAGAGACGGCCGGACCATACGGCACGCGTTGCGACAGGTAGCAGACATGACAGCAGCCAGCAAGGCGCCATCGACGGGCTCGACCGCCCCCATCGTGTATATCGTCGACGACGACAACGGCATGCGCACATCGCTCGCGTGGCTGTTGGAATCGGTTGGTGTGAAGTCGGAAGGGTTCGCGAACGCGGCGCAGTTTCTGCAAGCCTTCGATGCCAACGTGCCGGCCTGCCTGGTGCTTGATGTGCGAATGCCCGAGACGAGCGGCTTCGACGTGCAAGGGGAACTGAACCGGCGCGGCGCGACATTGCCGATCATTTTCGTCAGCGGCCAAGGCGATATACCGATGTCGGTGCGCGCATTGCAGAACGGCGCAATCGACTTCGTCGAGAAGCCCTACAACTCGCAACAGATGCTCGAGCGCATCCAGCGCGCGATGAAACTCGCCGCGCAGCGGCATGCATCGGATCAGAAGCATCGCGAGCTGCGTCAGCGGATCGAATCGCTGACGGCACGCGAAAAAGAAGTGCTGCGCGGCGTGCTGGATGGCAAGGGCAGCAAGCGCATCGCATCGGATCTGTCGATCAGCGTGAAGACGGTCGACGTGCATCGCGCGAGCATCAAGGACAAGCTCGGCGCATCGTCGATCGCGACGCTCGTGCGCGATGTGATGGCCGTGTGGAGTCCGGGCGAGGACGTGCACCACGAGCGTTGAAAGCAACGAGGGCACGGCCTTAGCGCGGCGCGGCACCGTGCCGTTCAAAGGGTTGCGCGCTAGCGCATGTACAAACCGCCGTTTACGTCCCAGCACGCACCGTTGGCGAAATACGCATCGCCCGATGCAAGCAGCAATGCCATCTGAGCCACGTAGTCCGCCGAGCCTAGACGGCCAACGGGAATGCTTGCGATGACCGTGTCGAGCTTGTCGGCGGGCACGCTTTCGTGAACGATGGGCAGATCGAGCGGGCCAGGCGATATCGCGTTGACGGTCACGCCGCGCGCGGCGAGATCGCGCGCGAACACCTTGGTCAGCGTGATCGCGCCGCCTTTGGCCGCGGCGTAGTGCGCGCCTGTCGCCGAGCCGCCGTTCTGACCCGCCAGCGAAGCGATATTGACGATCCGTCCCGCTCCGCGATCCGCGAAGTACTGGCCGAACACCTGGCAGCCGAACAGCACGCTGCGCAGATTGATGTCGATGACCTGATCGAACTGCTCGGCGGTGATCTCCATGACGGGCACGACTTTCGATGCGCCCGCGTTGTTCACGAGCACATCGACGTGACCCCAACGCCCGATCAACGCGTCGCGTGCCGCTTCGAAGTCCGCTTTCCTCGTGACGTCGAGTTCAATCGCACACGCCGTTTCCTGATCCGCGCTCAGTTCGGCAGCGAGCGTGTGTGCGGCATCGATCGCGATATCGGCGAGCGCGACCTTATAGCCATTGCAGTGGAAATGCCGGGCGACGACGGCGCCCAAACCGCGCGCCGCGCCCGTCACGATGACGACTCTGTTCGACATGAATGATGTTCCTTCGATGCGTGCGTCCACATGAACGCAGGCGGTTGACGGCTGTTCTCTTACGACGCCGCAAGCGCCGTTTCGAAACGCGCGGCGACGGCGCACACCTGTTCGTCCGCGCCCTTGCGCCCGACGATTTGAAGACCCGCTTTCAACGATGAGCCCGCGATCGGCAACGGGAGGCTCAACGCGGGATGGCCGCTCAGGTTGAACGGGCGAATCAGCGACGACATCGCGATCACCGACGTGCCGTTGCGCGCCGCTTCGACGGTGATCGGCAGGGCGGGCAAGGTGGGCAGCACGAGCACGTCAGCATGCTCCAGCGCGCGATCGACGGCCTCGGTGAAGTTGCGCCGCACACGCTCGGCCGCGTCGAGTTGCGCGTCGGTCGTCTGGGCCGCCGCGCGCAGACGCGCGTCGAGGTCGGCGCCGAGCTTGCCCGTTTCGACGAGGTGGCCGAATGCGCGCGACGTTTCCACGTTGATGACGGCCAGGCCCGCATCGAACGCGTCTTTCAGCCAGGCGAGCTCGATGATGCGCGACGCGCATTCTGCGCGCCGGACCGCGCGTTCGACGCCCTCACGGATCGATGCGTCCGCGTCGACGGAAACGATCGCGACGTTCGGCGCGGCGCTGTCGCGTCTTGCCGCACCCATGTCGAACGCGGGCGCGATGGCCGCCATCGCGTCGACGAGCGTGACCATCTCGCGTGCAAACGGACCGACGCAATCGAGCGTCGAATGGCGCGGCACGACACCGCGCCGCGATACGCGCCCGAACGTCGGCTTGAGTCCGATCACGCCGCAACACGCGGCAGGTCCGCGAATCGAGCCGCCCGTGTCGGTGCCGAGCGCGGCGTCGACGAGCCGCAGTCCGACGGCCGCCGCCGATCCGCTCGACGATCCGCCCGGAATGCGCGCCGCGTCTTGCGGATTCACGGGCGTGCCCGTGTAGTCGTTGATGCCCGTCATGCCGAACGCGAGCTCATGCATGTTCGTCTTGCCCGCGATGCGCCAGCCCGCATCGAGCAGACGCTGCACGACCTCGGCATGCGCGGCGGCGGGCGGCTCGCCGGCGAGCGCGCGGCTCGCTCCCGTCGTCGGATAGCCCGCGATGTCGATCGAATCCTTGATCGCGATGGCCGGGCCCTGCGCGCAAGGGTCCGCGCTCAACGTGAACGCGCTGATGAATGCCGTCATGATGTCGTGTCCTTGCGGCTGTTGACGTGCCAGGGCGCATCGAAAAGACGCTCGGTGCGAAAGTGCTGGATCTGCCACGTGCGGCCATCGGGCGCGGGCGTGAAGTCCACTTCGAGGCGCGCCGCGATCAGTTCGGCGCGCGTATCGACATAGCCCGATGCCTGCAGCATGATCCAGCGGCCTTTCGCGCGTGTGCCGTCGACATCGATTGTCTCCGAGGTCAGGAAATGCACGTTGGTCGCGAAATGCGGCGCAGGCGGCAGATAGCGCTGCAGCATCGCGAGAATGTCGGCACTGCCTTGCAGGCGGCCGAACTTCTGCGTGTATTGTGGACCGATGCCTTCCCACACGGCATCTTGCGTGAACAGCGCGGCGAGCGATTCACCGTCGAGCGCGCCCGAAGGCACATCGCACAGCGCCATGTAGCGCGCGATCGTTTCGCGCACCGCGCGTTCGGCTTCGAGCGCCGCGATGCGCGCGTGCAGCGCGTCGAGCGTGGCGGCGGATACCGGGGTGTCGCTCATCGCTCAGGCCCCGCTGTGCGCCGCGCTATGAGCCGTTGCCGGCGGCACCGTCAGCGCACGCCCCACGCGTGCCTCGATCTTGCCGTAGCGCCATAGGTTGTAGTCGCCGACGGGCGTGGTGCGATACAGATTGCAGACAGCGACGGCCGTGTCGAAGTCGGCGACGTCGGCCATGATGTAGAAAGTCCACGGCGCGCCGTCGGACTGTCCGACGACGAGGCGGTCGTCGTCCATGATGCCGAGCACGCGCACGTTGTCCATTGCTTCGATGGCGGACAGCATCTTGCCGTAGGCCTGCCATACTTCGCCGATCTGCTCGCGCGGCAAGTCGAAGAAATTCTGCGTGACGCCGCAGCAGAACAGAACACGCAACGGCAGCGAACGATTGTCAGTCATGAAGCGAAACTCCCTTGAAAACAGGCATGAAACGATGAGTATCCAAAGCGGTTACAGATAACCCGGAATCGGCGGCACGCCGACGAAGACAGCACCCGCGCCGTCGTAGTTGCCTTCGCCGAGAAACGCGTGCTGCGTGACGACCATTGCATCGCGCATCAGACGCTGCAGCGGGTGCGTGCGATAGATCGCCATCGTCCCGCCCAGCCGATAAGCGCGCCCGACGACGTCCGCGCCTTCGCGCGCGATCTGCGTCGCGGCGAGGCGCAACAGGCTGACCTGGTCCGGCGTCACGTCGTTGCCGGCGAGGATCGACTGCCACACGCCGTCGGTCGATTCATAAAAGAACGCGCGCGCCGAGCGCAACTGCGCCTCGGCTTTCGCGAGCTCGATGCGGTAATACGCGCGCTGCGCGAGTTGCGGCGCGCCCGTCGTCGTCTTGCGGCCACCTGCCATCTGGTTCGCGACGTCGAGCGCCGCGCGTGCGAGCCCGAGGTTCACGACGGCGAGCACCTGCGCTGCGTAGGCGATGGTCGGATAGCGGTACAGCGGCTCATCGACGCTCGGCGTGCCACCGCGCACGAAGGTCCACTCGTCGGCGACGAACTGGCCGGTGACGCGCAGATCGTGGCTGCCCGTGCCCTGCATGCCGACCACGTCCCAGTTCTCGACGATCTCGACCTGTTCCGGCCGGAACACGGCCGTGCGCGGCTTGCCGGGGGCGGCGCCGTCGTTGCCCCCCGTTCCTATCCCGACGCCCAGCCAGTCCGCGCCCTTGCAGCCGCTCGCGAACTTCCACGTGCCATCGACGCGCCATCCGCCGGGCGAGGGCTGCGCGGCCTGCACGGGAAAGAGGCCGCCCGCGAAGACCTGGTCCGGGCCCGCCGCATAGATGATTTCCTGCGTGGCGAGCGGCAGCGCGGCGAGATACACGTTCGCGGAGCCGAAGCTCGCGACCCACGCGGCCGAACCGTCCGCGACGGCGATGCGTTCGATCATCGCGAGAAACTCGCCCGGCGCACGCGCATCGCCGCCGAAACGCCGGGGCGTGCCCGCACGATAGATGCCGGCGCGTTTGAGTTTCGCGATCACGTCGCGCGGCACATGCGAAACGCGCTCGAATTCCTCGCGGCGCGCGAAGATTTCAGCGATCACGTCGTCGAGCGGCAATGCATCGGCGGGCCCGCTTTCGAGCGGTCGCGCGGCGTGATCGTCATACGAGGCGAGGGCAGTTGCGGCGGCTGACATGTCGAAGTCTCCTGGATGCGTTAGACGCGATTGACGTTCAGGCCAGTCTAAAAACGCAAAAAGCCTTCAACAATTGGGGCACCCGTGCGCATCGCCTGGTATCGACGCCTGCCTGCCTAAAGAATTCTTTAGCGCTTCGATGCACGGCGCGAGTGTTATGGTTAGGCCTGCATTCATGCTCTGTTGCGCGTGTCTCATGACTTTTCCAGCCGAAGAAGATTTTCAGCGTCTGCTCGACGCATTGACGCAGTGCGTGCTGCTGCACGACGCGCACACGAAGGCAATCGTATGGGCCAACCGCGCCGCGTGCGTCGCATTGGGCTTTTCGCTCGAAGAACTGCTGCCACTCAAGGCGCCCGACATGACGCGTCCCGAGCCGAAGTACCGGCGCGAGATCGGCGTGGCCGCGATGGACCGCGCGATCACGGAGGGGCCGCAGGTGTACGAGTGGTGTTATCGCTCGCGCTCGGGCGTGGACATGCTGTCGGAGGCAATTGCGACGTATGTGCCGCTGCGCGAGCGGGCCGTCGTGATGGTGCAGTTCCGCGACATCAGCGCGCAAGAAGCGATGCGGCAGAAACTGCGTCGCTACGAAACGCGTCTGCGCGAGTTCATGCAGGATCTCGGCGAAGGCGTCGCGGTTCTCACGCCGCGCGGCAAGCTCGAATTCATCAGCGAATCGGGGCGCCGCGTGCTGGGTGTTGCGCCGGGTGAGCCGCCTGGTGGCGTGCTCGACTACTGCACGCGCGCCGATCGTGACAGGCTCGTCGCGCAATTGCGTCAGGCCGCGGGCGAGCAGCCGATGCACGCGCAGCGCTATCGCATCACACGACGCGATGGGACGACTTGCTGGTTGCGCGTCACATGCCGCCGCGTCGCGATTGAAAACGAACTGAACGGCTTGTTGATTCACTTCCGCGACATCAGCGAGGAGGTCGCGATGGAGGAGGCGCGGCGCACGGAAGCTCGCATGCTCGAATACGCGGGGCGCTACAACGCAATGGGTGAAATGGCGACGGCGATCGCACATGAGCTGAGTCAGCCGCTCGCCGCCGTGCGTAATTTCATCGAAGGCGCGATCCAGCGGCTCAATCAGCCGGGCGGGATCGAGTCCGCTATCTGGGGGCTGCGCAGCGCGGACCGGCAGGCCGAGCATGCGGCGCTCATCATCAAGAGCGTGCGCGAGTACATCGTCAGGCGCGACCCGACGGAGACGCATGCCGATCTGCGCGACATCTTGACGGATGTCGCTTACTTCATCGCGTTGCGCGCGAAAGAAGAAGGCGTGCGCGTGCGCATCGAACAGGCGAGCGTGCCTTTGCCCGTGTTCTGTGAGCGCGTGCTGATCGGTCAGGTCGTGCTGAATCTCGCCTTCAACGCGCTCGACGCGTTGACGGGCGCAAAGGCCGCGCACGGCGTCGTGACGCTCGCGACGGCGATGGCGGAGGGACAGGCGGAACTGCGCGTGACGGACAACGGCCCCGGCGTGCCCGCCGATGCACATGAACGTCTGTTCGACGGCTTCTCGTCGTCGAAAGCGGGCGGTAACGGCATCGGCCTTTCGCTGTGCAAGAACATCGTCACGCGGCACGGCGGACGGATCTGGGCACAGGCGGCGCAAAGCGGAGGACTCGACTGCCGCTTCGCGTTGCCGCTTGCGCGCGCCACGGGGGCGCGCGCTTAGCCGAGTGCTCGAAGCCACGCTCAAAGCGAGCTCAAAGCAGAAAGCCGATTGCGCTCAACGCGTCCGTCGAATCGATCAGGCGAATCACCTTTTCCGCGAGACGCGGCTCGCCCGTCGCGAAACTGATTTTGTGCGTGAGATCGGCGGCGAAAATCGTCGATACGCCGCGCTTGTGCGCGACGATCACCTGCGCCGATTTCACTTCGACGATATCGGCGGCCTCGCTCGTCGGCGTGAAGCGCGACACCGTGCGCACCGTGCGCGCAGCGTCCGACGCCGATGCCGAATAGCCCGACGTCATGCGCTGCACGCGCTTTTCGCGCATGTCGTGGTCGTCGTACGCGTAGTTCAGCGTCGCGGCGTAGTCGGTCGTCTGCGCATCGATGGGGACGACGTAGAAGCCTGTCGTGTCCCACAGGTCGAGCCACGCGCGATAGTCGCGGCGATCCAGCAGCTCGGCTTCGCGCCAGATGAATTCGATTGAACGCGCGAAGGTCTGTTGCGAGAAGAGTGCGTTGCGGTCGTCCATCATGCCTCCATCATTGCGCGCCATTGGCGGTACGCTTCGCGCATGCCCGTTTCGTCGGTTGCGTGCGCGGTCTTTTCGCCGTTCGCGGCGGTCGTTTCGCGGTTCAGTCCACGGTTCACGAGAATGGGGACATCGGGACCCGCATGCGAGCCGCGCTGCACACGCTCCCATGCTTCGGCATCGTCGGGGCTGCCGAACCCGAACGGGCCCTGGAAGTGTTCATGAATGCGCAGGCGAACGCGATTTGCGTCGTCGGGGCCGCCGTCCATCGCAAGCGCGACGTGACGGATCTCCGTTTCGTCCACGGAGATGGGACGCAGCACACGGAAAAACGCCATCGACAGCGCGAGGTTCGGAAACAGATTCAGATTGAAGCCGACGCCCATCAGCGAGCGCACGATGCGCCGCACTTCTTGCGGCGAATGACGTTCGCCCAGTTTCGCGGCAAGCTCGCTGAAGCGCTCGGGCAGCGGCGCGCCGTCGTCCTTGTCGAGATCGACGAGTTCGGGCACGAGCACGGCGAGGCTATGACCGTTGCCGAGCGAACGGCAGAACGCGTCTTCGCTCGTCATGAAGCTCGTGATGGCAGCCGCCGTTTCGTCGTCGATCGACTTCATCCACGATTTGTGCACGACGGGGAAGTGATACAGATCGGTCGTGTTTTCGAGCTGGATTTTCCAGTTGCCCTTGAACTTGAACTTGTGCTCGCCGTTCGCCTTGATCGGATAGCCGGCGCCTTGCTTCATGAACAGATCAATCCAGGGCTTGGCGCCACCGAGAAAATCTTCGAGCGGTTCGATGTCGTCGTTGAAGCTCGCGAAGATCAGCCCTTGATAGATGCCGACCCGCAACTTGACGAGGGGAAGATCGCCTTTCTCGCAGACGCCTTCGTAGCCGTCGCCATAGGGCAGTGCGCGCAGCGTGCCGTCGAGCGCATATGACCAGCTGTGATACGGGCACGTAAAGCCCTTCGCATTGCCCTTGTGCTCTTCGCACACGGTCGCACCGCGATGGCGGCAGCGATTGTGCAATACGTTCACCGTGCCCGTCTTGTCGCGCACGACGATGACGGGCTGCCGGCCGATCGTGGTCGTGCGGAAGTCGCCGGGATTCGGCAGTTCGCTTTCGTGTGCGACCCAGATCCAGGTCTTGTTGAAAATCTTCTCGAGCTCGGCTTCGAACAGGTTCGGGTCGTAGTACAGCGAGGGCGCAATGCGATCGCTCTGAGCGCGGTCGCGCAGCGCACGCGTATCGATGGTCTGCCAGGTAGTGTCGCTCATCGGTGTGATGTGTCGGGACGTGATTGTCGAAAAGGAAAACAGGCGAAAGCGCGCATCTGTCGTGGTTCTTTCGCGTTGACACCAGTCTCCCTTTGCGACGATCATGCGTCAAATCGATTAAAAATGAGCCAGCCAATAAGTCCGGCAAATAGTCGGAAATCACATCATGTCGTCTCTCGATCACGTCGATCTCAATCTGCTGCGTGTATTTCAGGCGATCGTCGAAGAGCGCAGCCTCACCAAAGCAGGCGAGCGGCTCGCGCTCTCGCAGCCTGCCATCAGCTATTCGCTGGCCCGTTTGCGCACGCTGTTCGACGACCCGTTGTTCATCCGCACGCGCTCGGGCATGCAGCCGACGCCGATCGCGCTGGAGCTCGCGAGCATCGTGGGCCGCGCGCTCGATACCGTGCGTGAGGCGCTGCGCTACGCGGAGAGCTTCGATCCCGCGACGAGCACGCGCACGTTCCGGCTGTCGCTATCCGATGCGGGAGAAATGGCGTATCTGCCTGCGATCTGCGAGGCGCTGCACGAGCGCGCGCCGCGCGTAAAGCTGTCGGTCGAGCCGCTGCCTGTGGAAGAGATCGAAGACGCGCTGCGTTCGAGCAGGCTGGATTTCGCAATCGGGAATCTGCCGACGCTGATGGCAAGCACGCGCCATCAGTTGCTATTCGAAGAGACGTATGTGTGCATGACGCGCAAGCGCCGCGGCTTGCCCGCTGGCGCCGCGTTGAGCCTCGAGCATTTTCTGCAGGCGTCGCATGTGCAGGTGCGCTCCGTCGAGCACAGTCATCACGCCCTCGACGACGCGTTGCGCGCGCAAGGCGTCGGCCGCAACATCGCGCTTCAGTTGCCGCATTTCGTCGCGCTGCCGGGCGTGCTGGCCGTCACCGATCTGTTCGCGACTTTGCCGCAAAGGCTCGCGGGCATCCTCAACCGCAACGACGCGTTTCGCATTTATACATTGCCTGTCGCGATACCGCAGGCCACCGTGACGATGCACTGGCACGAGCACTTTCACGAAGACGAAGGCATCGCGTGGATGCGCGGGCTGATGGCGGAGATGGTGGGGCGCTTCGACCAGAAGTAGCGTCAGAGGTCGAGCACGAGCACGGGCGAGCGGGAACGCGACACGCAGCAGCAGATCACGCTGTTGCTCGCGCGTTCCGCCTTGCTCAGGCAATGGTCGCGATGCTCGGGCTCGCCGCTCACCACGTCCACCATGCAGGTGCCGCAGACGCCTTCGCCGCATGACGTATCCACTTCGATGCCGATCGTCGCGAGCGCTTCGACGATCGAGGTCTTGCCGTCCACGCGCACCGTTTGTCCCGTGCTGGCGAGTTGCACATCGAAGCTGTCGAGTGTCGCGTCGCTGGCGGGCGCGAGCGGCTGCGCAGCGAAACGTTCGAGATGAATGGCGTCGGCGGGCAGGCGCGCTTCGCCCGCTGCGACGACGCGGTCCATGAATGCCACCGGCCCGCACGTGTAGGCGTGCGTGCCTTGCCGCGCATCGGCGAGACAGGCATCGAGCACGGCGTCGAGCGCATCGGGCTCGATGCCGAAGTGCAGCGTGACATATCGATCGAACGGCGCGCGCGTGAGCAGCGGAAGAAACGCCGCGTGCTCCGCGCTTCGCGCGAAATAGTGCAGTTCGAACGGCGTGTTCGTCCTGATGAGCCGGTAAGCCATCGAAAGCAGCGGCGTAATGCCGATGCCCGCGCCAATCAGCAGATGCCCACGTGCGCCTTCGGCGAGACGGAACAGGTTGCGCGGCGCACCGACTGACAACTCGGTGCCGATCTGAACATCGTCATGCAGCGAACGCGAACCGCCGCGCGATCGCGTTTCCTTCTTGACGGCGAACAGATGCGCGTCGCGGCAGTCGGGGTCGCCGCACAGCGAATATTGACGTGTCACGCCCGAGGGGCTCGTGACGTCGATGTGCGCGCCGGGTTCGTAGGACTCGAACGGCAAGCCGTCGAGCCGCGAGATGACGAATGAACGGACGCCGTGCGCTTCGTCGCGCACGGCATCGACGCGAACCTTGAACGAATGGGCTTGCATGGTGCGATCCAGTTGTTGCTTGATGGGCGGAGTCGCAACCAGCTTAAGGTTCGCACTGGGATCAGGCAAATCGATTAAAAATAGGCGAACGCATAAGTCAAATCGATAATGCGAGGATGCGGCGGCAATCAGCCATTGATCAGCCGTTGATCAGCCATTGACGTCGACCACGAGGCGTCCCCGCACTTTTCCATCGAGCACATCGGGGGCCGCGGCGAGCGCCTTGTCGAGTCCGATCGCGGTGACCATCGATGCAAGCCTTTCGGTGCTCAGGTCCTGCGCAATGCGTTGCCATGCTTCGACGCGGCGGGCGCGCGGCGCCATCACGCTGTCGATGCCCGCAAGCGTCACGCTGCGCAAAATGAACGGCGCGACGGTGGCCGGGAAGTCCATCCCCTGCGCGAGCCCGCAAGCCGCGACGATGCCGCCGTATGCCGTGCCTGCGCATGCGTTGGCGAGCGTATGGCTGCCGACGGCATCAATCGCGGCGACCCAGCGTTCCTTGGCGAGCGGCTTGCCGGGTGACGACAGTTCCGCGCGATCGATGATCTCTTCGGCGCCAAGCTCGTGCAGATAAGCCGATTCAGCCGGGCGTCCAGTTGAGGCGATCACGTGATAGCCGCGCTTCGCGAGCAACATGATCGCGACACTGCCGACTCCGCCCGCCGCGCCCGTCACGAGCACCTTGCCCTGCTCGGGCGTCACGCCGTGACGTTCGAGCGCGAGCACGCACAGCATCGCGGTGTAGCCGGCCGTGCCGACTGCCATCGCATCGCGCGAGGTCAGCGGCGCGGGCGTGCGGACGAGCCAGTCGCCACTCACGCGCGCGCGTTGCGCGAGGCCGCCCCAATGCTTTTCGCCGACGCCATAGCCATTCAGGATCACCTCGTCGCCGGCTTTCCATTCCGGCTGTCCGCTCGACTCGACGACACCCGCGAAATCGATGCCGGGCACCATCGGAAAGCTGCGCACGACGGGCGAGCGGCCCGTAATCGCCAGTGCATCCTTGTAGTTCAGCGTCGACCATTCGATGCGCACCGTTACGTCGCCCTCGGGCAGATTGGCTTCATCGATGGTCGTGACGGACGCGCGGCTGCCGTTGTCCTGCTTCTCGATCAAGATTCCTTTCATGATTCCGTCCGTTGAATTCGCGGGTTGTCGGGGTGTTGTCGGGTGCCTATTAGTCTAGGCGAATGCGGACGGTTTGATCTGGCGCGCGGCACTCAATAATGCACTGAGCCGTTGCCGTGCAGGTGTAAATGCGTGGCCGGCACGCACGCGTGCCGGTTCGTCTTTCGTCGAATGAATGGGGTGTCGCGTTCAGCGCGTGAAATAGCCGCGCTGCTGCATGCACTTCGCGTACGCGCGCCAGTAACGGACCATGGGCGGCTCGGGCGGAGGCGGGGGCGGCATCTCGGCGAGCGAACCGGACGCCGGCATCGGCGCGCTGGCTGCCGAGGCCGTGATCGCACCCGATGCGGCGGGCGCCCCCGATGCTGCCCCGAGCGTCGCCGCCGCGCCGCTCGCGCCGCTTGCAGCGCCTGCGACGGCAGGCCCGGACGCGGCCGACGGCGCGGAAGCCGCCGTCGCGCCGGATGCGCCCGAGATCGCAGCAGGCAATGGCGGGTTGACAGGCGCCGGCGCAACGATGGGCCGCGGCGCCATGGTCGCGGCCTGGCTGGGCGGCGGCGGACGTTGCGACTCGCGCGCCATGTTCACGCGCGTCAACCTGTTTGCGTCGGCGTAGCAGGCGGCCGTATCGACGGCTTGCTGTCCCGGGCTTTGACTGCGTCCGGGCCAGGTCGGCGGCTGCTGCGCGAAGGATGCGCTACTGATGACGAAAAGCGCAATTGCGGCGTGGGCAAAGCGTCTCATAAGCGAGCGGACTCCCCTGGCGAAGTTTTGATCTTGTCGGTGCGCATTCGCGTCGCGAGGTACGCATGAAGCCTTCCGTGCGCCATCGCAGGGGCGGCCAGTCTGCCCGTGGCTGGCTGAAAGGTTTGCCATTCCAGCATATCGCGTCGCAGCGGCCTAACACGCCAGAAGTACGGCATTCGTCGCCAAATTCCGTGCTGCAATGCGGTATATGTCACACCATGATCATTGCCGCATCCGAGAACCGCAACGCCGTTGTTCGCGCCGACGTAGGTCTTGCCGCGTGAATCATCGGCGCGATGAACTTGTTGCCCGCGCCCCACTGGTCGCGCGCGCCCGCCTGATTGCTATTGTAGAACTCGCGTCCCAGATTGGTGGCGTCATACGCGTGCAATGCCCCCGTCGCGCCGTTTTCGGCGGGCCACAGTATCGCGTTCGATGTCCCATTCGCCGGGATCGCCGGGACGGCGCCCGGATAGGCAAGCGCCGTCGGGCTTCTGGAAGCCGCTGTCGTCGCGAGCAACGCCTTGGTGACGGGCAGCGCCTTGATGTGGTCGTTCAACCCGCCGTAGTAAAGCGTGCCGTTGAAGTACGCGGGCGAGCCCCAGATGCCGCCCGCCAGTGCGCCCGTCAGCACCTGCCAGATAGTGTTCGAGGTGGGGTTGAACTTGCCCATCGCGTCGCGATCGACGACATAGATCTTGTTGTAGATCTTGTTGTCCTTGCCCGCGGCGACGGCGAGATGCTTGACGTTGCCATCGGCCATCTTCTGATCCGGCAGCAGCATCGCGCCGCCTGAGCCGAAATCGTTGTCGGTGTTGGCGAGCTGCACGACCTTTCGTCATCGCAACGGCGTACAGCACGCCGTTCGGTCCTCGATTGCGGTCGATGACGGGCGTCGACGTGATGCCGATTTCCGGCGTGATGTCGCCGCAGCCGCGATTGTCGCTCGGTGTTTCGTTCGTGCCCGACAGAGACACCGTCCACAGTTGCGCGTCATTGTCCGCATCGTACGCATAGACGCTGTTGTGCCCGGTCGCGACATAGGTCACGTTATGAGTGGTACCGTTGATTCGCAGGCGTGAGACCGATAGCGGTTGAGCGTCGACCTTGGCGTCGGCGCAAGAAACGCGACTTTGCCGAACGATGTGGAGTTGACGTTCAAGGGCGTGAGTATCGTTTCGGCAAGCATTTGCCTCGTGCGCGCGAGATCGTTGTGCTGCATCAGCACATCCGTCGCGAATGTGGCCGTGGTGGGCGTCGAAGGAGTATTGCCCGTCGTGTTGTTGGCGAGCCGGAACCAGATCCCGGGCTGGAACCTGAACGGGAGCCCGAGCCAGTGCCGCTACCCGTGATCGAACCAGAGCCTGATCCCGCGTTGCCATGCGCGCCTGAACGATTGGCGCCCGTGTTGTTGGACGAGCGTATCCGCATCCCACGCGAAAGAGCGCAAGCGCCAACGCAATGGAAGCCCTGCTCCGACGTGTGAGCGTTCGAGATGAACACCCGTTCGAACGAGCCAGCGATATTGAATGTGGCCGAAGCATACGTGTTTGTCCCTACACCCGCGTGGGCGCGCTCGCACGGGGGCGTGGCGCGCTCTTTTATGCTTATGCGGCGCGACCTATCCCGTCATGTTATGAAGGTCGGCTCGGGAAGTTGCGACATCGCTTACTGAGTTTCCGCCAGCTGTTCCTGTGCTCGTGAAGTAACGCGGGTACCTGGGAAGATCTTAGTGCTGGCGGTAAATCTGCACATCGTCGACGACGGGTGGCGGCGCTGGAATATCGCGCGGCGAATAAGCCTGCATGGTGACGGGCAGCGGGCGTTGCACGGGTTCGACGGACGTCCCGGCAGCGGCCTTTCGTGAAGCGACCGCAGTGGCGTGGGGTTTGCGCTGCGCAGTCGTGGTGGACGACCTCATCAGCTTGTGTGTAGTTTGCGCATTTGCCTGTATGCAAGGCGAGCGTGGCCCGCAAACCTGACTCGCAGGCTTTGCGCTGACTCGATGCACCTGTAGCGCCGTCGTCGTGCTGTTATTGGCGCGTGCGGGCGGAGCGCTGGCCAGCTGGCGCGTGCGCGGCGCAGGCTGTGGCAAGGGAGGCGGGGGTTGCTTTGCCGACGACGGTTTGCCGGGCGTCCCATCGGAAGATGCAAATCGTGGTGTTGGTACGGACGGCAGGGTCGGCACGCTGCTCGCAAGCGAGCTGCTATGTGCGCTTGCGCTCGGATTTGAGGCTGCTCCCGCCACGACCGCGGCGTCGGTCGGATCGCGACTGTGCAGTGCTTCGATCTGGTTGCGTAAGGTTCGCGCGAGTTCTTGCGCGCGTTCCGCAATGGTTGCGTGTTCACGGCGCGGCATGGCGCGCAGTTCATTCTGGCTCGCCACGCGGCGCAAACGGTTTTGCATCGCGTCGCGTTGCGTGAGCGTGATGTAGGTCCCAACGCCGATTGCCAGGCCGAGCAGCACGACAGCCGCACCGATACTCAGGCTCCAGTCCGGCGTGCCGACGGAGGCGGGCGCAGCGAGACGGCGCGGCTTCGGCGTGATACGTCTGAAAAGCGGAGAACGTGCCGTGTGCAGAACGCGCGCATCGTTTTCCGATGCCCTCTCGATGACCTCACCCGCACAAGAGTCGAGTTGAAACAGTAGATCGAGTGGCCGTGCAGGGTGGCCTTGCTGCACGTCAGCGTTTGTCTCCGGGGTCCCGTCGCGTTGCTTGTGCTGCGGCGCGGGACTCTTGCGAATCGTGTCCATGGACGGACTCCCATGCCGCCACCCGGACGGCATCGCATGTTCTTCTCATTGGCAACCATCGTGCGAAGGACATGGCCCCGTTACGGCGCGAATTGGCCTTCATCGCAATGGTTATCAAGCAATATGGGTCAGCTTGCGTAGAAGGTCAAATAAAAGTCCGAATGCGAATTGGAAACTGTTGTTTTGTGCGAAATGGAAATGTGCCGATAGCGGGCGGTTTCGGGGCGTTGAGGGCGGCCCCTTCGGTTGTCTTGTCGACGTAAAACGGGGCGCAATTCGATTCAATACTTGCGATTCGAAAATTCGGAAGAAGGGAAATGGGCGCGGATGGGTTGGATGCTTAAAAAGTAGAAGTAAATGGAAAAAAATTGCTTAGTATTTTTTCGCCAATAATTGCACCCTATTAAAAGCTGTGGCCTGGATGGGTAACTTCGACCGATTCACTCCTCCGCGGCGTACGGCCTTGCATGTAGATTTTCTTTCTGCGTGCGATGCGAGCGTTCGGATGATCCGCGCAACATGCGCCAATGCTTAGGGACATTTTTACCAGGCCTTTTCGGACATCTTTTAATCGCCATTTCCTATTTTCTTGCAAGGCAATTACGGCCGTACCTCTCATGCGCTTGCGCGATCGCAGTGGCAGTTTCGCCGTGCCGCAGTGCAGCCGAAACGACCTCGATCTGCAACTCGTTGTTCGCCGGTTATTTCACCATTTCAGGCAACCTGGCGGCGGTCGTGGCCCATTGCCGCAAGGGGTTACATGTGCGATGGGCCTGCAACTTTTTCGGCGTGGTTCCGAAGGTGCCCGGCAGCGGAGTCGTTGTAACTTATTCGAAGCAACTTCGGCACGTGGGGTGAGAGCGATTGCGCAGCCGTGCTCGCAGGTCTCGTCATTACGCAAATGATTGACCACCGACAACTGTCGACGATGGAAGCGCCTTATTCGTCTCAATGTGCTTGGCGCGTGGGGCGACCGCGTTGGAGATTCATCGTGCCTGCAGAGTCAGATGAGCTGCGTTGGCAACGGGTCGACGCAATCCGGTCGATGTAGTTCGCGAAGCAGTCTGCGAACTTCTTGCAGGTGACATCGATCTCGTTGCTGTGAATACGACAAACGCATTGAACCACTCGAGAGGTACACAAGGTCTGCACACATGACGGGTAACCCGAGGACGCTGAACTACACAAACGGCACGTCGAAGCTAAATCTCATGGAAGCGCGGCTCTATGTCATATCGAAGAACGCGAGTGTCGCGAAGAGCAACCCAAGCCGACGGGTTTCGTTGGATCTTGATGGATCGTATATCGGGGTGCGTACGTTGGCCAGCGTAGCCGCTAGTACTTTTGTATCTATGGCTCTTTTGCTCGCGACATCGAGTCCACATCGCGAATGCGAGTCCAGCTCGAACTTTGACGGAACGGATAAGCAGGTGGTGACAAACGCAAGGCATGCGTCACGTGTCCAAAAAAGGGGCCTCGCAAGAAATTTCGTGGGTCGCGAAATAAGTGCTTGACAGCCCCCATGGGCCCCCGCATAATTCGGCCTCTCCAAACGACGGAGACGCAAAAAAGCAGCGCAAAACAGCGCCTTTTAGCGAATGTTCTTTAAAAATCAACAGCCGATAAGTGTGGGTGCTCGATGGCGAGCGCGCGGCGGTTTTCGGACCGCCG